>NZ_CCAS010000008.1 GCF_000612625.1 Neobacillus jeddahensis | reverse complement strand
GAAAAAACGGTAACGAGTCAGGGCGACTAATGCCCGTGAAGCCTGAAAAAGAGAAAAAACGGTAACTAGTCAAGGCGACTAATGCCCGTGAAGCCTGAAAAAAAGAAAAAACGGAAACTAGTCGAAGCGACTAATGCCCGTGAAGTCCGAAAAAGAGAAAAAACGGTAACGAGTCAGGGCAACTAATTCCCTTAGAAAAAGAAAAGTCCTTCATGACGCGGATGAAGGACTTTTCCTTTGCTAGAGGATCTCGATCGTTAACGAGTTCACTTGGGAGACGAGCAGCTCTTCGTATTTCTGCTGTGCTAAATAGATGATCTCCTGCTCGCCAACAGAAGGATTTTCTTTTTTGACTTGTGCAATCAAATCCTGTTGCACCTTTTGCGACAGGACGATCAGTTTGTACTGTTCCTTCTCGGTTGCCCAAAACTGATCTTCACCGTAGCTGCTGATTAATTGCTTTGTCCCGGCATACTGATTATATTGCGCACGAACCTTATCAACCGCTGCCGCAATTTCGCTCTCTGTTGCCTGATGCCCTTTTTCGTCCGCCAGCATTGCCATTGAGCGGAGGCGGATAATTTGCGTTAATAATTGATTTTTATCAGCGTTGGCTTTTTCCTGGGACTCCAGATAGCTTAATTCTTCCTGCAGCTGCGCCCCGCTATAGTTTTGTTTGGCAGCCTCACGGTTGATCGCAAGCTGAAGTTGATTAATCAACTGATAAAAGGCAACATCCTCGTCGGTAATCCAGTCGCCATTAATTTTGGCAACACCTTTAGGCTTGGTCACCTGAACATCGATTATCTTTTCAGACTTTTCCCCATCCTTTTCAAACGTAAAGGCCGCTTCATATTTTCCGCTCATTTGCAGGGCAACCTTACCGGAATAGGTACCGTCCTTGCCCTCGGTTAATTTCACCTTGTATGTCCCGTGATCCATCTCTGTCATCGCAAACTCCACAGAAGCATTGAGCCCTGTAACAGCCTTTTTGTTTTCCGTTACCTTAATCTCAAAGGGCAGTTCGGTATCTTTTTGAAAATAGACATCCTTTGTAAATTTCACGTTATACTCTGGACCGTTACTGCAGCCGGCTAATATCAACACAAGCAGCAACATCAAGGCGGACACGATTCGCTTCTTCATCCGTCAATTCCTCCTAAATGATGTGTATTTAAAAACTCTTCAACCGTGTATTTTTCCATTTTTCCATCATGTAAATAAGCAACATGGGTACATACCTGCTTGATTTCATCTAAATGATGGGAGGAGAGCAGGATCGTTTGCTGCTGAAGGGATTTCAGCACCTCTAAAATTTCCTTCCGTCCCATCGGGTCAATCCCGCTTGTCGGCTCATCCAAAATCAAAATGCTGGACTCCTGATACAGGGTAATCGCAAGGCCGAGCCGCTGCAGCATCCCTTTTGAATATTTCTTTACCTGGACGTTACGGTCGTCCCAGAGGCTGACAGCTGTCAATACTTGTTCGATTCGTTCTAGATTGGCCGTTTTCGATACAGCCTCAGCAAAAAAGGTCATATTCTCAAGGCCGGTCAACATCGGATAGAGCAGAAATTTTTCCGGCAAGTAGGCAATTGCCTTTTTCCAGCCATTATTCTTCTTCGATACAGTGGTCCCGTTGATGGCAATCGACCCTTGCTTGACAGGCAATAAGCCAAGCAAGCTATTAATAAACGTCGATTTGCCGGCCCCATTTCGACCAACGAGGGCGCAAATTTCATTTTTCTCAATCGAAATCGTAATCGAATCTAGTACCGTTTTTTTTCCGAATGATTGATGAAGATTGGTGACCTGAATCATTCGTAGCCCTCCTTCCGGTTAAAGATAATCGCGATACCAAAGGAAATCGCCAACCAGATAAACAGATTTCCAATCAGAAAGAACACGGGCTTCGTCCACATAAACATCTCTAGCAGTCTAGACATATGGCCGAAGGAATAGACGCCCATCCCAGTCTCTAGGAACATCCGTACTGCTTGAAGCGGATTAAGGAAGAAGAAGGAAGAAAATAGTTTCACATTTTCATGGGTCACGTCTGGTAAAAACGAAAGCAACAGAAAGTCATGTAAGAAGAAAAAGTAAAACCAGACAAAGATGGTATAGCCGATAATTTGCATCCGTGAGCGACTAAAGCTGCCGATCGCTGCCCCCATTTGCAGAAAAACGAGACTCAAACTGACAATTGCTAACACAAAGATTAAGTAGCTTTTCATATCGAGTTGGAATTGAAATTTTAACAAAAGAAGATACAGGAAAAACCAGCCCAACAGCGGCACTAACACGACTGTATAGAGTCCCAGGCTTTTTTTGAGTAAAAAGCTAGGGTAATTGTCCTTCTTTGTTAACAGCATAATTAATGTCTTTTGCTCCTTCTCTTGAAAAATAGAAAAGGCGCCGATGAACAAACAGAGAATCGGAATAAAATAAATGATCGTATCAAAAAGATTGATTAAGAGTACATAAAAGCCTTGGTCAAATGAAAGGATTGAGGAACGATATAAGATGCTAATCGATAGAAGAACAATAATACTTAATGAAAGCCACAGCCCTTTACCTCTTATGTTTTCCTTCCATTCCTTCCAAATGTAATGCATAGTAATGTCTCCCTTTTAGTAAAATCAAGCCGACGAGCAGTCCAAGGGCAACGAACAGGAGTGAAGCATGGCTCGTCTTTTCGGCTGCTAACGGATGCTTGTCTGTAAACATGATTTCATCGCTATTTAGTGTGTTATTTATTTTTTCATAGATGGCAATGGCCGGGCTTTTTAAAAATAAACTTGTCAATTCCTGATCCTCCAGCAACTGGTGGAGGGAGGAATGATAGGTGACGGGAAAATCGCCAATCCCATTTTGGTCTAGATCGGTCAGTGGGAAGGAGGTCCCCCAGTCGTTCCCTTTGCCGTGCTGACTCCAAGTATTACCTTCGCCGCTGCCGCCTAAGGTAATGGCCGGGAAGGTATTATCCGAAATCTTGTTTAAGGTGAAGATCTGGTCAGTCGAGCTGGCCCATAACTCAATCCCGATTTGATTTTGAATCACACGGTTGCCTGTAATGGTGTTTCGTGTCGCCTGATCAATGTACAGACCCCGTTGATTCATGAAAAAGGTATTGCCGGCTATATAATTATCGTTGGCTTGTAAAAGTAACAGACCGAACGACTGATTTCCATAGTTAATGATAAATTGATTATCTTCGAGTTTCAGATGGTTCGAATTCATGATGGCGGCACCGCCGGTATTCATCGTAAAAACATTTCCTTTAAAAATATTTTCATCAGAGTACATATAATGTAAGCCATAGCGCGTGTGACTAATTTTATTTTCCACACTGCGATTGTTGTTTGCATATTCGAAGAACATCCCGTCACGGGTGCCTTCAATCTTATTTGCTTCAAGCAGATTATCATTTGCATAATAAATATGAAGTCCATTCCCTTGGGCGGCAATTTCGCCATTTCCCAGACCGGTTATATCGTTATAGCGGATTTTATTATGATGGGCCTGGCTTAAATAGATACCGTGAAAAGAGTTGCGAATCGTGATGTGTTCGACGACATTGTTGTTTGTGTGTATCTTGATGGCGGCGTATTCTTCACTCGAGTTTCGATTCATACTGCCACCGGTCACCGTCAGCTGGTTTAGCTTCACATTTGGTGCCGTAATGGAAATGACGTTGCCCGTTCCGTCCCCCTTAATCACGGTGTGCTTTGTGCCAATGATCGTAATGCTTTTATCAATGACGATATTGCCAGGGTACGTTTGATCTTTAAGGTGTAATACCGCCCCCTCTTGCAAGCTATCGATTTTCGCCTGCAAGTTTTCGGCTGCCAAATTTTTTTCCGGTTTGCCCAGGATAAAAAGAGATAGGACCAAAGTAAGGAGCGCTAATTTTTTCATGTCATTTTCGATCCTTCCATAACGGAATGAGTAATAAGAGAAACGCAGCTATTAGGAAATAGGCGCCGACGCCAAGGACACTATTGGTGACAAAGTTGGCAACGGTATTATGTCCTAAAAGGGGTGGGACAAATGGGTCGATTTTAATGGGTGCGTTTGGACTTAGGTTGGTGCCGAAATCGTGCAGCGCCTTTCTTAGGTCAAGAACACCGAGAACTCCGCCGAGAGCAAATACGCCAATCAAACCATAGAGAACGGATTTTTTTCGAAGCAGGGCTGTGACAAGCGTAATGGCCGCTAATCCGCCGACTAGGTAGACGAGATACGATAATTCTGGGAAGTTGGCCTTGCTAAAATTGGCCATCCCGATATAGTGGTTCAGCCCATTAACAATATCAATTTCCCCCTCAAGCTTATGCGGGTAGACAATGATGTTTAATCCCTCTGGGTATTGTGGTGCAAAGAAAATCATTTTCCACCATGGGAAAAAAATGGACACAATCATCAAGAGAGCTGACAGGACGATCAATAAGGTTGAGACAACTGATAGTTTTTTTGATTTACCTTTCAAGTTAACCACGCCTTTTATAGTGGATTCTTAAAATGCTAGGAGAGGGTATCAATCTTTACTATTGATACCCTGGCTCCTGCTTCAACTAGCGGCCGTACTAGTGGATCTTGGTAACGGCCGTATTTACTTGTCTTACTTCTTTGGTTTTACAAGGAAGTAGCCGGTCATTTCCTGGTGGAGCGCCGAGCAGAAGTTAGTGCAATAAAGTGGGTAGGTTCCGGCTTTATTGGCGACAAATTCCATCGTGTTGGTCTGTCCTGGCTGCACTTCCATGTTTAGGTTATAACTGTTAATCGCAAAACCGTGGGTAATATCCTCATCGAAATCGATGTTGGTTAAATGAATCCTGACATGATCGCCCTCATTCACTTCAATCACGTCAGGGCGTTCTGCCTTGGCATCAAAAATGAATTTTGAACGCATCGCAATCCCGTATACATCGACTTGATTGCCATTTCGGACAATTTTGGTATCATCTTTTTTATAGACGGCATCTTTATTCTTTTCGTCCTTCGGATAAACTTCAATCGTTTTAATCTTATCGGCTTTGATCATTTGCGCATAATGCGGCTCAGGGTTGACTGGTGAAGACTGGATGACCTTCATCTTGCCGCTGATGTCGATTAACTGCATCGACTCAGGGTGAGAAGGTCCAACAGATAAATAGCTATCCTTGGCAATCTTATTTAATGCAATTAACCATTTGCCATCAGGTGAGACGGTGTCCCCTTCGGCAGCGACAGCGTGACCTGGTGAATATTGAACAGGTACACGGTCAAGTGTTTTACCAGTTTTCGGATCCCATTTGACAATTTCCGAAGAAATGAACATTGTCGTATAGGCCATGCCTTTGTCATCAAATTGGGTATGAAGCGGTCCAAGCGCATTTTCTGGATTTACTTCTCTTTCCATCACCGATTCATATTTTAAAACTGGAATCCCATTACGTTCACCGGCAAAGTCTTTGTTTTCGACAGCCTTAAAGGCCTTTTCAAATGAGAACACGGTCATCGTTGGGGCCAGCTTTCCAGAAGCAATGAAATGCTTTCCATCCGGGGTTACATCGACGCCATGTGGGGATTTGGCTACAGGCACTAAATAAATTCCGCCCTTTTGCTTCTCTGGAAAAATCATTTTTTGGCCGCCGACATCCTCGTACTTGCCTTCCTTGACCATTTTCTCAAGTTCTTTCCAATTGAACAGGACAATATAGTCGCGGTCCGCTTGAGAGGCATTGATTTCTAGGTTGGTCGTCGCTTCCTCCGTATTGTAGGTCGTCATAACTGCCCAGTCTGCAGAGCTCTTTTTACCAGCATCGGAAAGGTCATAGGACCAAGGTGGAAGGGCCACTTGGTAGGCGACATTTAACTTTTCTTTGCTTTGATCAAAGGTAACAGCCGACATCACACCGCGGTATTTTGTGCTGTAATCATCAAGTGATTCGTATTTATGCTCAAGCGGAACAGCGAACCGGGTTGGTAAGAACATATACTCCGTGTTTTCCGTCACAAACGCTGCACAGTGGGGCCCGCTTGTGTTGGGAACGTTGATGATGTCCTTTGTGGTAAAGGTTTCGAGATTGACTGCAGCCGCCCGGCTGTTACCGACGTCGGTTGCAAACATATATTTCCCGTCATATTCTCCCTTTGTTTCTGAGAAGGCAGGATGGTGAAGGTCGCCCCATGTATAGTCACCCATCAATTTTTTAGAATGCTCATCAAAGCCATAACCGGTTGCGGAATCCTGTGAGAAGACGGGAATGGTGCGAATTTGTCGCATCGATGGAACACCGTAAATAAACATTTGCCCGGAGTGACCTCCAGAAGCGAATAAATAGTAATCATCTTTTTGACCGAATGGTACATATACCTTTTCTGCATCGCTCTTCGTGTTTGAAGCTGCTTCCGTAGTTGTCTTTGCGGAGAAATCAGCAAATGAAATCGTTGCGGCTACAAAACCAGCGACCAAGCCCGATGCAATTGGAATCCATTTTTTCATTAATGTGACACCACCTTATTGATTATTTTGCTTCAGATGCCTGCTTCAGAAGTTCGAGAACTTGCTGTCGCTCTTCATCTGTTAATGGATCTTTACTAATTACTCCTGACATGACGGCTGAAGTAGGCGCTTTCAGGAATTCCTCAATCGGTTTGCCATGCTTCCCTTCTACGTTCACAAATGCTTGTGATAGGTCCGGACCAACGGCGCCACCCTTGAGATTAAGGGATTCGACACTGTGACAGCCAAGGCATCCACGCTGATCGAGGATGTTATCGGCACTTACGGAAGTAGTGGCGCCCTCTTTGGCCTCTGTATTTTCTTTTTCAGCTGATGCGGAATCCGGTGTATCGGCTTGATTGGTTGTCTCTGTTTCGGTCTGTGCTACTTGTGTTTGTTGATCGGAGTCACCCATGATGACGCCAAAAACTAGGTAACCAAGCCCAAACCCGATTACCAAGCAGATCCCAAAGCTAATGATTGCTTTTTGCAATTGTTCCCCCTCCTGTTTTTTAAAAAATTCACAGTTTCATCCTAATCGCTTAGCAACGATAAAATTGTGACGTAGTGCACACCTAGATAAGGATTTTTGAACGTTTTGTGAATGAGGGTGAATTTGGTAGGAAAATGGCTATTTTGAAAAAATGAACGTTTTGTGACTAAGTATTCTATAAAAAGGCAAAAAGAAAAAGCCCTTTAAGCGAAAGGCTTTTTCTTATGCAAACTTATAGGTCCAAAATCGTTCATTGTTAACCCAAACCATCATTTGCGGGTCTTGGTTTTTTAATTTCTCTTCCATGTCTACAAACATCTGCTCTGTTTGCGAACGGTGCGCTTGAATTGCTGCAAGCTTAATCTTCGCCACAGGGGTGATGTTATGGACAATATCGGCTTCGCCAAGCTCATCTACACAATTGTTGGAGAAGGCGACGCAGTGTAGGGTCGGCCTTGCGGTGACCGGCATTTTTTCAACGGCCCTTACGACCGCGGCACCGGTGGCGTCATGGTCAGGATGAACCGAATAACCAGGATAAAAAGTGATAATCAGGGAAGGGTTCACTTCCTCGATGATCGCGGTAATTGTATTTGTCAATTTCTCTTCATCTTCAAACTCAATCGTTTTATCACGGAAACCAAGCATGCGGAGATCTTGAATGCCTAAAGCACGAGCGGCCTCCTGCAATTCTGCCTTTCTGATTTTCGGAAGGTTTTCGCGATTGGTAAACGGGGGATTTCCCATATTACGTCCCATCTCGCCGAGCGTTAGACAGGCATAAGTGACCGGGGTTCCGTTTTGCACATGTGTGGCAATCGTCCCAGATACTCCAAAAGCCTCGTCATCCGGATGGGGGAAAACAACTAAGACATGGCGCTCTTTTTCCATTAGTTAATCTCCTTTCTAGGATCGTTATTCAAATGGAGTGGTACTTATTTCAAGGGCAACGGCTAGCTTGCCATTATGATCATGCCCAGCCAATAAAAGACGGTTTTCACTATCGATTTCAAAATGGGTAATGCCTTCTGCATAGATCCAGCCCAGGTTTAGTTTTAACCCAACCCGGTGAGGCCCGATGCCAGTGATCTTTCCTAATTCATATCGGACAAGGGCGTTGCGGATGTATGCTCCCGCAGAAAAGAAGTCTTGATTATGATGTGATGCGTAAGCACCATTGGTCGTTTCAAGATGGACGTAGACATCTTGATTTGCTAAGCGATTAATAGCTTCCTGTACCTGTTTGATCGCAACTAACTCCATGCTAATGCCTCCCTTCCCATCAATACCTAATGACTAGTGTAATTAATAATGTATCCATCATACTAAAAACGGTAAAAAAATGCGAAATCAATGCTTGAACTGGCATTGATTTTGAACAAGGAATCTTTTTTTCATAACGATGATATAGCCTATAAAAAGAGCCGATCCTCAATGATCGGCTCTTTTGGGTATTCACGTTTTTCTAGCAATCCTCGCAATACTCTGTGGCAGCACTGCGGTAGGCACCGTGCCAGGTTGGACCAACAAATTCATTTAAGCGGAAGCCTTGTTGGATGGCCGCAGTGATGAATTCCTTCGCTACATCAACGGCCTCGTAAACAGATTTCCCTTTAGCCAATTCAGCGGTAACTGCTGATGAATACGTGCAGCCAGCCCCATGGGTATAGGTTGTTTCAAATTTATCAGATACATAAAGTCTGAATTCTTTTCCATCATAGAGAAGATCAACGGCTTTTTCCTCTGACTGTAGCTTGCTGCCGCCTTTAATCAAGACGAATTTAGCGCCCTGCTCATGAATTTTGACAGCGGCTTCCTTCATTTCCTCGACAGTGCGCGGGGTCTTCATTCCTGCCAGTTGTCCAGCTTCAAATAGGTTTGGCGTTACAACAAGGGCACGTGGTAACAGGAGCTCCCGCATCGCATCGGTTGTTTCGGGGTTCAAGACCTCATCTTCGCCTTTGCAGACCATGACCGGATCAATCACGACGCGCTCTAACTTGTTCTCGTCAATTTTTCGTGCGGTTAATTCAATGATTTCAACGGTTCCGAGCATACCCGTTTTCATCGCGTCAATGCCAACCGAAAGAATGGTTTCGATTTGTGTATCAAGAGTATCAACGGCGATGGGGAATACACTATGGTGCCAATCCTTTGGATCCATCGTGACGATGGTCGTTAGGGCACTCATCCCATAGACGCCAAGCTCCTGAAACGTCTTTAAATCCGCTTGAATCCCTGCCCCGCCGCTCGTGTCAGAGCCGGCAATCGTCATTACTTTTTTAATCGTCATTATGTATTCCTCCTTTATATAAAACCAATAGGGTGGTTCACACTCCCTTTCCTCTTATTATAAATCAATTTTAAAAATATAACAGAAATTCCCTCTCTCTTCTTTATTATACGAAAAGCCTAGGTTGTCTTGGGGTAGAGTGAAACCAAGCAATGGAGGTCCTCTCGAGCAAAGCGGTGACGAAAATATGACAAATGGCCTATTAGTGCTATTTCCAACTCCTTCGAGTGATAAATGTTACTTTCATAATGATCATTCCAAAGTACGATAAACGAAAAGGCATCCAGTTTAACGTTGGAACCGCTTTCTTTTTTGGGGTAAGTAACATTGCGACTGTGGTTACCTTCTTGGTTTACGAAAATTGTTGAAAATCCGACATATTTACAACTTAAACAAAAAAGTGACAGGTAACAAGGGAAGCTAAATGATAAATATCTAATATATTCCATTTCTAATACAATGCCTGTTTAAATAGTGACAAATGTCGCTGAGTGTAAATGGCACTATTTTTACAATGAAAAAATAAGGAAAATTTCCTGAGGGGGAGGGAAAGTCATGAACCGCAAAGGTTGTCCCGATGAATATCCAATTTCTTTACTGATCAACGGCTATGAAATTGCTGTTTTCCAATTAACAAAATTTGACCTGGAAGATTGGACATATGGGTATCTGTATTCTGAAGGGTTTATTCAGGAAGCAAGCGATATCGAACACATCACGATAAATGAAGAAATGGGAAGCATTCACGTTTCATTACGTACCCCATTTGAAGAAGACCAATTCTTTTCGAAAAAAAAGCATTACACCGCCGGATGCGGCAGAGGCGTTACATTCTTCTCGATGACAGATGTGAAAAATTTTGCCAAGGTAACAGCGGGCAAAGTGATTCCTTTGAGTCATCTACTAAAAAAGCGCAGCGAATTTGCCCAAAATTCATCGCTCTATCTTGAAACAGGCGGGATGCACGGCGCCTGTATTGTAGAGGAAGACGGCACGATGACCATTCGTGAAGATATTGGTCGCCACAATGCTGTGGACAAAATTATTGGCCACGCCATTCGAACTGGTTTGATCCCTGAGAGGTTGATTTTATTAACAACCGGACGGGTTTCATATGAAATGCTCTCTAAAGCAGCAAAATTCGGCTTTCCGATTATCGGATCGCGGACGGCTGCCACTAAACAGGCAGTTCAGCTGGCAAAATACTTAAATATTGAGGTTGTTGGCTATTTAAGAGGGAAAATGGCTACCGTCTATACCTCGGCTGGTAGAGTCCAGAATGATCTCACTAATGAGCTAGTTTTAGAGTGAAGCATGGAAGGGGGGAAATAACAACAGGATAGAGAAAAAAGAGAAATGTGGAAATTACAATTGGGAAGGAGAATAAGTGATGGTTGAAATGAACCTTAATCGTCGGCAATTTTTAAAGCTGTCAGGCGCTGCAGCCGCAACTCTTGCGGTAGTAGAACTAGGCTTTAATGAGAAAAAGGCGTATGCCGCATCAAAAGAATTAAAAATTGCTAAAGCTACTGTAACACCAACCATTTGCTGCTTTTGCGGTGTAGGATGTGGAATTCTCGTCCACACCAAAAATAATACCGTGGTTTATACGGAGGGGGATCCGGATAACCCGATAAACGAAGGCAAGCTTTGCAGTAAAGGAACCACAATAAGACAGTTATATACTTCAGAAAAGCGTGTCTTGAAACCACGCTATCGTGCACCAGGCAGTGATAAGTGGGTAGAAAAAGATTGGGATTGGATGCTAGACACCATTGCCAAACGGGCAAAGGAAACGCGTGATAAATCATTTGTTGAAAAAGAAAATGGCATGATTGTTAATAAGACCGAGGCCATTGCCAGCCTTGGCGGAGCAGCTCTTGATAATGAAGAGTGTTACCTGCTTGCAAAAATGATGAGAGGGCTTGGCGTTACGTATTTAGAACACCAGGCACGAATATGACATAGTTCTACGGTTGCCGGTCTGGCACCTTCATTTGGTCGTGGAGCAATGACGAATCATTGGAATGATCTGCAGTATACCGATTGTGCTTTAATCATCGGTGGAAATCCTGCTGAAAACCATCCAATCAGCTTTAGATGGTTAACAAAAGCAAAGGAAAAAGGCGGAAAGATTGTCAGTGTTGACCCGCGTTTCACTAGAACGTCGGCAATGGCTGATCATTATGCTCCGCTTCGCTCTGGAACGGATATTCCGTTTATCGGCGGGATGATTAAATATGCTATTGAGAATAATCTCATTCACAAAGAGTATGTTGCTAAATATACGAATGCTAGCTTTATAGTAAAAGAAAGTTATAAGTTTGAAGATGGTTTATTTACAGGTTATGACGAAGCAAAACGTGCCTATGATAAAACACAATGGGCCTGGGAAACAACAGAAGACGGCAAGCCTGTAAAGGATGAGACTTTAGAGCATCCACGCTCAGTCTTCCAATTAATGAAAAAGCATTACTCACGTTACGATGTGGACACCGTTACTTCTGTAACAGGAACACCAAAAGAGGACTATTTAAAGGTTTGTGAAATGTTCTGTTCAACTGGTAAGGTTGGCAAATCGGGAACGATTATGTATGCAATGGGAGCTACTCAGCATACTGTTGGAACACAAAACGTCCGTTCTTACGCCATGCTGCAGCTTCTTTTAGGTAACATTGGATTACCAGGCGGAGGAATCAATGCCATGCGCGGCGAGTCAAACGTTCAAGGCTCAACAGACTTTGCGCTTCTTTTTGATAATCTTCCAGGCTATTTAGGTATGACCAAGGCGATTCCAGAGCATGCCACATTGAAGGCACATCTGGAAAAAGAAACACCGAAGTCCGGTTATTGGAGCAATAAACCTAAGTTCATTGTCAGCTTACTAAAGGCCTGGTATGGACCAAATGCGACAGCAGATAATGAGTTCGGTTATCAATTTTTACCAAAAGGCAATAAAAACTATTCACACATTAACTTATTCAACGCTATGTATAAGGGCGAGCTTGAAGGAGCGTTCCTATTTGGAACAAATCCAGTTGTCGGCGGCCCGAATGCCGGAAAAGAAAAAGAAGCATTAGGTAACTTGAAATGGATGGTAGCCGTTGACCTTTGGGAAACAGAATCATCAGCATTCTGGCAAAAAGAGGCGGGCAGTGACCCAGCAAAAATTAATACAGAGGTCTTCCTACTTCCAGCTTGTTCTTCCTATGAAAAAGAAGGAAGTGTGTCGAATAGTTCACGTTGGATGCAGTATCGCTGGCAGGCAATCAAGCCGGTAGGCGAGTCTAAAGCCGACTTGGAAATTATGCATGAGCTGATGACGAAGATCAAAGCCTTGTATAAAAACGAGAGCACACCAGCAGCCAAGCAAGTAAATGCTGTTCACTGGAACTATGGCGAAGGTAAAGAAATCGATATCGACCTAGTATGTAAGGAAATCAATGGCTATGATGTCAACACTGGCAAGCAGATTAATGGTTTCGGTAATCTGAAGGATGACGGAAGTACCTGCAGCGGTAACTGGATTTATTGTGGATTCTATCCAGAAGAAGGCAAGAATCTGGCACAACGTCGTGACAGCAAAGATACTGGCATGAGCATGTATCTGAATTGGTCATTTGCTTGGCCGATGAACCGCAGAATCATTTACAACCGGGCAGCTGCAGACCCAAGCGGTAAACCATGGAGTAAAGAAAAAGCCGTCATCTGGTGGGATGCTGCACAAAATAAATGGGCCGGCTACGACGTTCCAGATTTTGTGGCAACGAAGAAACCAACAGATCCTGGTTTCACAGATCCATTTATTATGATTGCAGATGGTGTTGCAGGCTTGTACGCTCCAACCTTGAACGATGGTCCGTTCCCTGAACACTATGAGCCATATGAAAGCCCAATTCCAAATGCTTTCTCTAGTCAGGAAATCAATCCGGCGATTACGCTGTTTGATGGTGATTTCAATAAACGCGGCTTCAAGGTAGATTATCCGATTGTGGCAACTACCTATCGGGTAAGTGAACACTGGCAGTCAGGGACTATGACTCGTAACCAAGAATGGTTGTCTGAACTTGTTCCATATATGTATGTGGAAATGAGTGAAGAATTAGCGAAGGAAAAAGGCATTAACAACAAGGATGAAATTATTGTTAGCTCAGCACGTGGCGAAGTGAAAGCCTATGCGATGGTAACAAAACGCTTCAAGCCACATACCGTGAAAGGCAAGAAGATTCACCAAATTGGTATGCCTTGGCATTTTGGCTACAAGGGTATTGCAACTGGGGATACTGCTAACCGGTTAACACCACACATTGGTGACGCCAATACCATGATTCCTGAGTATAAGGCATTCCTCTGTGACGTAAGGAGGGCTGACTAATGGCTACGGAATATGTGAAATTGGTCGATGTGACCAAATGTGATGGCTGCCGTGCCTGTATGGTTGCCTGTAAAAACTGGAATGACCTTCCGGCTGAACCGGAGGAGTTCTCAGGAACTGTACAGTCCCATAAGAAGACTACAGCTGATACTTGGAATGTTTTGCAATATATTGAGCACGAGAATGGCAAAGGTGATTTGGAATATTTATTCCGCCATTCTTCTTGCTTCCATTGTACAGATGCCGCTTGTGAAAAGGTTTGTCCTGAAAATGCTATCAGCTATTCAAAATTTGGAACGGTTGTCATTGACCATGATAAGTGTGTAGGCTGCGGCTATTGTGTCCAAAACTGTCCATTTGAAGTGATCTCACTTAAGGAATATAAAGATAAAAACGGCAAAGAATACAAATTATCGCAAAAGTGTACGATGTGTACAGATCGACTTGAGGAGGGCTTGCAGCCTGCCTGTGTGACAACGTGCCATACAAATGCTTTAGAGTTTGGAAACAAGGATGAAATGCTCGCAAAAGCAGAGAAACGTCTAAGTGAAATTAAAGGCAAATTCCCTAATGCCAATATTTATAATCCAAAAGGTGTGGGCGGCACACATACCATTTATGTGCTTACAGAGAAACCAAGTGTGTATGGACTTCCTGAAAACCCTAAGGTACCGACATCGGCGGTCGTTTGGAAGGACTATGCCCAACCAATTGGAAAAATGATGATTGGTGCTACAACGATGGCTGTAGTGGGAGCGTTTATTACCAATAATATTATTTCCAAACGAATAAAAGGCAAGGAAGATGGAGGTGAAGGCCATGAGTAATCATCAGCAGCACCCTAAAGCGAATGAAAAGATTCGCCGCTTTCCAAAGGCGTTTGTTTGGGCGCACGCCATCAATGGGATCGCCTTCTTTGCCCTTTACATCACGGCGCTGCCAATGTATACCGAGTTCTTTGACTGGCTTTATCCAGTCCTTGGCGGCCCGGCTGGGGCTCGCCTGCTGCATCGAATATTTGCTGTCATTTTTATCACGCCTACGTTCATCCTGTTGATTTTTAGTCCGAAGTTCTTTTTCAAGTGGATGAAGGAACTAATCACATGGAAAAAGCGCGATCTTGAATTTTTTAGTGAATTTGTCAAAGAATTGTTCGGCTTCAACTTTAAGCATGTTAAACAGACCTTCTTTAACGCCGGGGAAAAAATCAACTCGGTTATCCAGATTCTTTGTGCAATCTTAGTCATTGTATCAGGATTCACGATGTGGTTCCCAGGCTTTTTCCCAAGAGCAATTGTTCAATGGGGATATGTTCTTCATAATGTTGGTTTTGGATTAGGGATTGCCGTTATCGTTGGACACGTCTACCTTTCAGTTGTTCATAAACACTCCAGACCAGGATACTCTGGGGTTGTTACGGGGAAAGTTCCTGCCTGGTGGGCAAAGGGACATTATACAGAGTGGTATGATGAAGAAGTGAAAAAAGGCAACTTCCCTGACTTAGATGATCCAAAGCATAAAAAGGGAGCATAATAACCCCTGCTAGAAGGTAATCATCGAAGTCCCAAGATAGAAATTATTAGCATAAAAACCCAAGGGGACTGTTAGCGGATCCCTGGGCAAGACATTTCTCGAAGGCGAATTTTATACTTCCAGGTTATGAAACAAGGGAAATGGCTGTCGAATCTAAAGACAGCCATTTCCCTTCCATAAGCCTGAATATCTTGGTTTGGGACCTTACGCAACCAAAAATAATGATGAGTTTTTATAAGAAAGAGGTGCACTATCGATGATTAAATCCGTTGTTTCAAAAGAGTATCAGGAATTGCAAAAGCAAATCGTCGCCCTTCAAGAAAAGTGGAAGCTTCAGCTAGACCCGGAATCAATTAGACCGAATCTTGATCAAGCTGCTATGGAAGCAGGCGTGCCAGCTGCGGCATTAACGGCAATTAATTTTGATATTTCCCTATTTTTACAGTGGATAGATGAAGTTAATACCACCCTTATCAACAAAAATCCTGAACTTGAGCCAAAGCTTTCCAATATCCATTCCCTTCTAAACGAGGAAACAGCGATCCGTTGGATTGAAGAGGCGTTCTCCTTAAATCATGTCTTCTTTATACATTTTGCCCAAGAACATGGCATCGAAGAATGGATTCCACAATTCCTAGCTGAAACGGCTCTTCGTCCCTATTTACAATTAATAGCAGAAAAAGTTCAATCTGAAATTCACCGCGCCATACCGGGTGCAGGCTGCCCTGTTTGTGGCGAACCTGTCCGAGTAGCCGTACTCGAGGAGGAAGGGAAAAAAGTAATGCATTGCCCACGCTGTCTTTACCATTGGCATGCGAAGCGTTTAGAATGTGGCCATTGTGGAAATGAGAACCATGAAACGATTCAATTTATTTCAATTGAAGGCGATGCTACCTCACAAATTCAAGTTTGCGATGAATGCAGCGGCTATATTAAAATTATTGATACAAGACAATATATTACAAAGCCATCGGCTGCTCTTTTAGACCTAAAGTCGATCCATCTTGATTTTGTGGCTCAAGAGCATGGTTATAACGCAGTCGGAGAAAAGAAAGAAACAAATTAAGAAGGTGGATGGTGTGAAAGCGGCAGCAATTATTTTAGCAGGCGGAAAGTCAAGCCGAATGGGTACAAACAAGGCGTTGCTAAAGTTAAACGAGAAAACCAATATTGAAAGAATGGTTGATACACTCAAAGCGCTTTTTGATGATATAATCATCGTGACAAACGATTCTGAACAATACGAATTTTTGGGTGTAAAAATAGTCGCGGACCACTATCCGGGGATGGGACCGCTCGCGGGAGTCCATGCAGGATTGCAGGCATCAGCGTTTGATGTGAACTTTTTTGTAGCCTGCGACATGCCGTTTATTTCCGGTGAATTGGCCGAGACACTCGTCAGCCATATTGATGATTATGACGCCGTTATTCCCGTCATCAACGGAAAACAACAGCCATTATATTCGATTTTTCATAAACGAGTGACCGGAGTGGTGGCTGACTGCATTGAAGCTGGACAACTCCGCATGAAACATCTGCTCGATCAAGTACAGGTATTCTATGTAACTGAAAAAGAATTACCGATGTATAGCGCGACCGAGATCGACCGAATCTTTTTTAATATGAATCACCCAAATGAATACGAGGATGCTAAAAAGTGGGCCGAGATAGATAAGGGGGAATGAGGGAACGATGCAATTTTTCAAAGTGAAAACAGTTGAAGAAACATTTGCCTTAATCGACGAAAATATAGCGGCCATTACAGATACGGAGGTAAGGAAGCTAGGTGATGCGCTCCACTGTATTTTAGCCGAGTCGGTGGTGGCTATGGAAAACGTGCCCAGCTTCGCTCGTTCAACGGTGGATGGATATGCCGTTCGAGCCAAGGATACGTATGGTTCCTCTGAATCCATGCCTGGTTTCGTAAACGTTGTCGGTGAGGTAAAAATGGGTGAGGTGCCTACGGCGGTCGTAAACCTGGGCACAGCCGTTTACGTGCCGACAGGAGGCATGATGCCGGCTGGCAGTGATAGCGTTATGATGATTGAACACTGTGAGGATGTGGACAATCTCTTAAATACATATAAACAAATTGCCCCTGGAGAAAATGTGATCAGCGTGGGCGAGGATATTAAAGACGGAGAAACGCTTCTGAGCAAGGGGACGAAGCTTAGACCGCAAGAATTAGGTGCGCTTGCCTCATTAGGGATGGCTGAAGTCACCGTGTACCGAAAATTGACGATTGGTTACCTCTCTTCAGGTGATGAAATTGTTCCCTACCAAACGAAATCATTGCAAGAAGGACAAATCCGCGACATCAACTATTTAACCATCGCCGGGCTGGCGAACGAATGGAATGTCGACGTAATCTATGGCGGGATCGTCAAGGATGACTTTCAAGAATTTCAGACGAGGGCCAGAGAACTTTATGAAAAAACGGATTGCTTAATCCTTTCTGGTGGCAGTTCGGTTGGCGCAAAGGACTATACGACCGATGTCATTCAATCATTAGGCGACCCGGGCGTATTCGTCCACGGCATTTCTATCAAACCAGGAAAACCGACCATTCTCGCTATCGCCGACGGGAAACCGGTGATCGGCTTACCGGGACATCCTGCCAGTGCGATGATCATCTTCCGACTGTTCGGGGAGAGGATGTTACGAAAGCTATCCGGTGAGAAAATCGAGCGCAAACCGGACCGGATTTTTGCAAAAATAACGAAGAATATTCCCTCGGCGATGGGCCGAGCTGATTATATCCGCGTTCGTCTGTTTGAAAAAGAGGGCGAATGGTGGGCCGAGCCGATTATTGGCAAATCTGGCTTGATTACGACATTGGTTAAAAGCGATGGCATTGTTGAGATTAGTTCAGAAAAAGAAGGAATCTCTCAGGGCAGCGATGTCCCTGTGATTCT
The DNA here is from genome assembly GCF_000612625.1 of Neobacillus jeddahensis. Taxonomy (GTDB): domain Bacteria; phylum Bacillota; class Bacilli; order Bacillales; family Cytobacillaceae; genus Neobacillus; species Neobacillus jeddahensis. Next base: position 107,725 of record NZ_CCAS010000008.1, on the reverse strand, counting down.
ATCAAGGTAAGGGGTCTATAGCATGGAACAGAACCAATATAAACGGAAAATTTACCTAGAAGATAAGCCCCGGTCAGTGGCACGCGAGCAAATTCTCACCGCTTGTCAGCTGACTTCTGAAATAGTTGAAATCCCCACTGTTGACGCTCTAGGACGTGTGACGGCCGCGCCAATCTTTGCCCATGTGTCGATGCCGCACTATCATGCTTCCGCGATGGACGGAGTAGCCGTGGTGGCTGAAAGCACGTACACAGCGCATGAACAACATCCACTCCAACTTAAACTCGGTGAACAATTTGCCGTTGTCGATACCGGCAACGCTATTCCCGGACCATATAATGCGGTGATCATGATCGAGAATGTCCATATCATTGATGATGACACCATCGAAATCATTGAACCCGCCACCCCTTGGCAGCATATTCGCCCGATTGGCGAGGATATCGTTCAGGAGGAAATGCTGTTTCCCCAAGGCCATACATTGAGACCCGCCGATCTGGGCGTGCTCTTGGCCGCCCAACAGCTCACTATTCCGGTTGTCAAAAAACCGCTTGTCACGATTATTCCAACAGGGAATGAACTGGTTGAAGCCGATAAAATGCTTTCACCTGGACAAATTATTGAATTTAACGGCACCGTCTTTGCTGGTTTTATAAGAGAGTGGGGCGGGGAGCCGAGACTGCACCCCATCGTCAAGGATGAACCCGAGAAAATCAAGCAGGTCCTCCTAGAGGCAGCGGAAACCTCTGATATGATCGTGATTAATGCTGGTTCATCCGCCGGCAGGAGGGACTATACGGTCCATATTATCGCTGAAATTGGCGAAGTGTTCACCCATGGGGTCGCCGCACGGCCAGGAAAACCAGTCATTTTAGGGAAAATAAACGGCAAAATCATCGTCGGCGTACCAGGCTATCCCGTGTCAGCCTATTTAGCGTTAGAATGGTTTGTGCAGCCGCTTGTCTGCAAGTATTTAGGCGTTCCCGTTCCAAAGCGGCCAACACTTACCGTCAAGCTCGGTCGCCGTATCGTCTCCTCAATGGGAGCAGAGGATTTCGTCCGAATGAATATTGGCTACGTGAATGGCCAATTCGTCGCGAATCCGCTGACCCGTGCAGCCGGCGTCACGATGTCCTATGTCAGAGCAGATGGCCTCTTAATCGTACCGCCTAGCATCATTGGCTATGAACAAGGCGATCAAGCCGAAGTTGAACTCCTGCGACCGCTCGAAGAAATTAAACAGGCTATTGTGTTTAGCGGCAGTCACGATTTAACGATAGACCTGCTGTCATCCCAGCTCAAACATGCCCATACAGAGCGGAAAATTGTCTCGTCACATGTCGGTAGTATGGCTGGAATCATGGCGATTCGAAAAGGCGAGGCCCATGTAGCGGGTATTCATTTGCTTGACCCAAGCACAAAGCAATATAATAGTTCATATGTGAACAAACTTTTAGCAGACCAAGACGTTGTTCTTTATCCTTTTTTAAAAAGGAAGCAAGGCTGGATCCTGCCACAGGGCAATCCCCTCGGAATCGAATCCGTCACAGATGTTGTCAGCAAGGGCGCTAATTTTGTCAACCGGCAAAAAGGAGCGGGCACACGCATCCTGTTTGATTTATTGCTGGAAGAAGCAGGTTTGACAGCGGAAGAGGTTACCGGCTATGAGCGAGAAATGTTCTCCCATTTAGCCGTGGCAGCCGAGGTGAAGGGTGATGCTCGCGGTGCCGGACTGGGCATATATCCGGCCGCCAAGGCAATGGGCTTATCCTTTATTCCTGTCGCCGATGAAGAGTATGATTTAGTAATGACACGCAGCTTTTATGAAAGTGAAAGCGGCCGCCAGTTGTTTGAAATTATTCAGTCTGCTGCCTTTAAGGCGCAGGTAGAACGAATCGGCGGCTATGAAGTGGTGGACAAGGCAGTGCCGAAGTGTTTGACAGAAGAGGTGAAAGAATGAAATTATATGAAATTTCCAAGGAGCCGATTGATATTCAAGCGGTGATTGATAAAGTGGTCCAACGTGATGCTGGAGCAATCACGACCTTCATTGGGACGGTCCGCGAATTAACAAAGGGCAAGAAAACGTTATTTTTAATCTATGATGCCTATGAAGCGATGGCGGTCAAAAAACTGGAACAGATTGGCGATGAGATTGAAGAGCGCTGGTCAGGGGCAAGTGTGGCGATTACTCACCGGGTCGGCCGTTTAGATATTACGGATATTGCCGTGGTGATTGCAGTATCGACGCCGCACCGCGCCGATGCCTATGACGCGAATCGTTATGCGATTGAGCGGATCAAGGAAATTGTCCCGATTTGGAAGAAAGAGCATTGGGAGGACGGCGAAGAATGGATGGGCAATCAGCTGGAGACGGTCGCCTATCCGACAGGTAAGCCGGAGGCAGGTGATTTAGATGAATAAGGTGCTGTTTTTTGCGCATTTACGTGATGCTGTCGGCGCTGAGTCATTGTCGGTTGCGGCTGCTGGAAAAACGGTAGCTGAATTGAAGGCAGAGCTTTCTGCCCAGTATGACTTGCCCCGGATGGAGACGGTGATGACGGCGATCAATGAGGAGTTTGCTTCAAATGATGAGGTCATTTCCGATGGCGATGAGATCGCCTTTATTCCACCAGTAAGTGGGGGCTGATGCTAAATGACTGAACGCTATTCACGGCAAGTCCTGTTTCCGGGAATCGGCCAAGAGGGGCAAGCGAAGATACGTCAGAAGCACGTCCTCATCATTGGTGCTGGTGCCCTTGGCTCAGGCGGTGCCGAAATCCTCACCCGCGCCGGTGTGGGCAAACTAACGATTGTTGACCGCGATTACGTCGAAGCGAGCAATCTGCAGCGCCAGCAGCTATACACAGAAGAGGATGTTGCTGACAAGCTTCCGAAGGCTGCTGCGGCTGAAAAACGCCTCAGGGCGATCAATTCTGATGTGGAAATCCGTGCTATCATTGGTGACGCAACCCCGGTGTTATTAGAAGAGCTTTCGAACGGTGTCGACCTGATGCTGGATGCAACCGATAACTTTGAAACGCGCATGGCCATGAACGATATCTCGCAAAAATACAATATTCCTTGGATTTATGGGGCCTGCGTGGGCAGCTACGGGATGAGTTTTTCGATTATTCCTGGGAAAACGCCGTGCCTTAATTGCTTGCTGCGCACCATTCCCCTCCAAGGAATGACCTGTGACACAGGTGGGATTATTTCCCCTACCGTGCAAATGGTCATCGCCCATCAAACCGCTGAAGCTTTAAAAATATTGGTGGAGGATTGGGAGGCTGTGCGTACCTCGTTTGTGAGCTTTGATTTATGGCGCAACCAATATACCAGTTTAAAAATGGCGAAGGCCAAGTTCGCGGGCTGCCTCTCGTGCGGCGAGGAGCGAACCTATCCATATCTCGATCATGAAAACATGACGAAGACGACAGTGCTGTGCGGCCGCGATACAGTTCAGATCCGACCGTCGACAAAGGGTGAAGTGTCATTGGAACAACTGGCGACACAGCTAAGCTCCCTTGGATACACGGTGAAAGGCAATCCTTACCTAGTGTCAGTGGAGATTGGTGCCGAGCGGATGGTTATTTTTCAAGATGGCCGTGCGCTCATCCATGGAACCAAGGATTTGACGCATGCCAAGTCCCTCTATCAACGAATCTTAGGTTGAGTGCAGAATGAAAAGCGCAAGGCGCCCGCCTATCGGCTTGTGACCTCGAGCCGATGGCTTCTTGAGCTGGACCATTCTCAAAGTCAAAATTTATGATTCTTATCTTTCTAAAAAGAAGCCCGTCCAGTGATTGGACGGGCTTCTTTGTCATGCGCGGCTTATCGCTTCGATTTGGACAATTGAATGATCACAAGCAGCAAAAATGAGATGGCAATCATGCTTAGCACCCATAACCAGGCCAACTTCATATTCCCAGAATCAATGGCCACATAAATGGCGGTAGGCGTTGTTTGTGTCTTACCAGGAATATTCCCTGCGAACATAAGCGTGGCCCCGAATTCCCCTAAAGCCCGTGTAAAGCTTAAGATTCCCCCTGAAATAATCGATTTCAGCGCAAGCGGCACGGAAACGAATAGAAACAGCTGGAGGGCATTGGCACCATCGACGCGTGCGGCATCCTCAACCGCGCTATCGACCTCTTCAAAGCCGGTCTTGGCCGACTGATACATGAGGGGAAAGGCAACAATCACCGCTGCTAGAACCGCTGCCCACCAGGTAAAAATAATGGGTTGATGAAAGAGCCATTCGATCATTTGACCGATGGGGCTCCTTCTGCCGAATATGACCAGTAATAAAAAACCGACGACCGTTGGAGGCAACACTAAAGGAAGTAGAAATACCGTTTCAATAATCGCCTTCCCTGTGAAGGTTGCCTTCGCCATAAGCTTCCCGAACAGCAATCCAAGGATCAAGACAATAAATCCTGAAACAATGGCGATCTCTAGCGATAGTTTTACAGGGTCCCAAAAGTGTTCTGTCATAATTGGTTTCTACAGTCCTTTAAATCCGTATTTTTCGAAAATAGCCATTGCCTTTTTCGTTTGGAGATAGTCATAGAATAGCATGGCTTCTTTCTGATGACTACTAGCTTTAATAATACCGACTGGGTAGACGATTGGTGTATGGCTCTTGTCATCCGCTGTCGCTGCGATTTTTACTTTATCAGAAGTTAAGGCATCTGTTTTATAAACGATACCTGCATTGACATTTCCTGTTTCTACATATGTCAGCACTTGACGAACGTCCTTCGCATAGACGATTTTTCCTTCGACCTTGTCCCAAATGGCTAGATTATTCAGTACTTCTTTCCCATACATGCCTGCTGGAACAGATTCAGGGGTACCGAGCGAAATTTTATCAGCGTTTTCGAGATCAGAAAATGCCTTTATGTCTTTAGTAGATTCTGTCGGAATGACTAAAACGAGATCATTGCCAACAAGATCAATACCATTTTTCTTTTCAATCAGGCCGTCATTCACTAACTGATCAAATTTATCCTCAGCCGCTGAGAAGAAAAGATCAGCAGGTGCGCCTTGTGAAATTTGTTGCTGCAATGCACCGGAAGCACCAAAGTTATAATTGATTTTAATATTTTCATGTTTTTTATTAAAATCTGCTGTGATCTCTGTCATGGCATCCTGCAAGCTGGCTGCGGCCGAGATCGTTAATTCTACGTTTTCTGCTGGAGCAGCTTGTTCTTGTTTTTTCTCTGCCTGCTGTTTCGGTTGTTCATTATTGGAACATCCACTCATGACTAATAAAAAAAGCATTATTACTGATAAAAATAAGGAAAAACTTTTTTTCAACCTTCTCACTCCTAGTGTTAGTTATAACTAATTACAACTAATTATAACTAGTTATAATTAGTTTGGGTATGAAAAATATCACAAAGTTCGACTGTTTTTTAAAACTATGCTTTTTAAAAAGTAATGAGATACAATAGAGAAGGAGGGGTAGACATGCAAAAGGATATATCCTATACGATTGAAGAAATTGCTCAGCTGTTAAAAGTTTCGAAACTTACGATATATGAATTGATAAAAAAAGGGGAACTTCCTGTATTTCGGGTTGGCAGACAGATGCGGATGGACGCTAAGGATCTCGACCTCTATATGAATAAACATAAATCTACACAAATGGCCACTGTTCCACTATCCACTCTAGGACCCCAAAGAATCGATATGAAGGATTCTCAATCTATTGTCATTAGCGGCCAAGATATTGTCCTCGATATTCTAGGGAAACATATTGAAAAGGTTTCTTCCTATAAGACACTTAGATCTTATTCGGGCAGTTTAAACAGTCTTATTTCTTTATATAATGGAGACTGTGACATTGTCAGCCTCCATATGTTCGATGGAGAAACGGGAGAATATAATCTTCCTTATGTAAAAAGAATTTTAACAGGTAATGCCTATGTCCTCATCAATCTTATCGCCCGCAAGGCTGGCTTACTTGTTCGAAAGGGGAACCCGCTCCAGATTAAGACGTGGACGGATCTCAAACGAGGGGATGTTCAGCTGATGAATCGGGAAAAGGGCTCGGGGGCTAGAATCCTCCTTGATGAGCAGCTTCATCTCAATCAGATTTCGGCAAACATGATTCACGGATATGACGGGGAAGAGACAAGTCATCTTAGTGTCGCCTCGGCTGTATCGACCGGGAAAGCAGATGTCGGAATTGGGATTGAGAAGGCAGCCAAAATGGTCGGAATTGATTTTGTGCCGTTAATGACGGAACGATACGATTTGGTGATGGTAAAAACGCCAGAAAATGAGGCGTTGATACAGCATGTCAAGGACATCTTGTCATCTGACTTGTTTCAAACTGAAATTAGCTCATTGGGTGATTATGATGTTTCGCAAACGGGTATGATTATGTACGAAACGAATTAACTGCTATGACAAATTTTTACATGTTTCACGTGGAACATGAAAAGCTTGTCGAAATAGCGCAGCGCTAAGTTCGGTGAGATTAGGATAGATGTGGAGGAGAATGTCGGCGTGAGTATAACGGTACAAACTTTATTAGCAAAAATGGAAGAGGAATTAAGACAGGCCAAGAGTAGCACGAAGCAAGAAGGCTTGCGGGAAAAAGTGTACTCTATTAAAATATTATGCGAACTCATTTTAGAGGAAAAGCAGACCGGCAGGGAAACGCAAGTGACGGCAACGGTACCGCTTCAGCCGTTGCAGACACAGCCTGTTTATGCACCACAACCGGTCATGAATCAACAGGTTTTTCCACAGGCGGCTTCGTTACAGCAGCCTAAGAAGATTGATATGGAAGATGAAGCGAATGGGGATTCATTATTTGATTTTTAAACGAAGCCCTTAGCGAAAGTATGTTAGAACAAGGGGAGAGTATGAGATGAAAGCATTTATTATTGTTGGGGCCATTAATGCCTTTTTAGCAGTGGCACTCGGTGCGTTTGGGGCGCACGGATTAAAGGATCGACTCGATGCACATTATTTAGAAATTTGGAAAACTGGCGTGACCTATCAAATGTTTCATGCAACGGGGATTTTAATCATTGGGCTTCTTCTTGGTAAGGTGGCGGCAAGTTCGTTGTTCACGTGGTCCGGCTGGTTAATGTTTATTGGGATTATTTTGTTTAGTGGCAGCTTATATGTGTTAAGTTTAACAAAGGTCGGCGTGTTAGGGGCGATCACACCGCTTGGCGGAGTATGCTTTTTAGCAGCCTGGGTCCTCATGATCGTCGGCGCAGTGAAAAACTTTTAATAAGAAAAGCAAAAGGCGCCTGTCTGTAGTTGGACAATTATCATTGTCAAAATCTAAACTTTAGTATCTTATAAAAAGGCATTGGGATGCGTCCCAATGCCTTTTTATAAGAATGTCAAGAATGAGATGTATCTTCTCGGTAATCATTTTTTGAACTTAATAAATCAAAAATTTTGTACATATTATAGCTGTTTTAGTGTGTCAGTGGAAGTTGATCTCCGCTCCAGATGCTCGCTTTCCGCGGGCGTTCCGGTGAGCTTCCTCGGCGCTTTGCGCCTGTGGGATCTCACCTGTACCGTACTCCCGCAGGAGTCGAGCACCTTCCGCTCCAATCAACTTAATCTAGTTTGGCTAGGGTGACATTATTTTTTTGCAAGCTACAGCTAGAAGATATTGCTCACCTACATTTATTATTCCAATTAATCGACATTAACGAAGCCCTTGCAGCACTATCTAGTGAGTCTGCGAAGCTTCACTTACTCTTTGGTGTATCTCTATATAAAAACAGCAATTTTCCAAAATAGATAAGCGAGCCACTCTTACCCTTTTTTGTTACTAAATAAATGAATTCCAAGTTATTTAGACAGACGAACCCCTCACACTCTCTATCCTATATAAATAAGGAATGATATCTGTTTAAATTTTGGCTGCCTAATAGGACTCGATTGATTGGAGCGGAAGGCACGTAGACTCCTGCGGGAAGAAGGGGCTAGGGAGACCCCACAGGCGCTTGCGCCGAGGAGGCTCCCCGTTCCGCCCGCGGAAAGCGAAGTGCCTGGAGCGGAAATCACCGACCAAATTCAATGCAGCCTAAATTTAGGAAGCCATTTCAGTTACTTTTGTATGTAAACGAACATTTTAACGAACAGAAAGGCTATAAATTTATAATATCCTAAACGAAAATAACGCTGTCGGAAGTTTCTCAACAGTGGAAAAAGGCATTGGGGTGCGTCCCAATGCCTTTTTTTACATTATCTCGGCGGGTAGGTGCCGAGTTGTGGGGCACTGCCGTATGGATATTCGTACTCGACTTCTTCTGCAAAGGTGATATAGTCGACGGCGACCATAGGAATGAGGAAACGTGTGCCAACTTGCGGATCACTCAAGATGACATGATCCCGTCCAGCTGCTTCAATTATCCCTTTAAATTCTTTAGCATTCCATTGATTATTTCCTTCAAAGGTAGCAAACACACTGACTAATTTCCCTTTGTTTAAGCGGAGAATATTTTCGATGTATGACTGTTCAATGGGCAGCATGCCAGGCACACCGGTCCCTCCTGCAGCTGGTGGTTGTGGTGTGGCGCCTGCACCAGCCGGTGGGAATTGCGGAAATCCTTGCTGTGGCTGCATAAACCCTTGCCCACCGCCAGCAATTGGCTGGGCCCCCTGCTGGCCAGCTGCCCCTGTATAGGGCTGAAAACCTTGAGGATTGTAATATTGGTTCATATTTTTCCCTCCTAAAAATAAATAAACTAAACGTACCCCGTAAGTGTGGTGCTAAACGAATCGCCCAACATTCTATACATACTCCAGTGAACCCCAATTGGTTACAGTCGGAAGGTGTGGTCTCACCTCTTTTTCTCTGGGACATTCGGAGCTTTAATTGAGACTCGCTGTTTAAATACTATGAAAAATCAGGGGGAAATATGACTTGGATAATAGAAGAAAACGGTAAAAAAAAGCCCTCAAGCAAATGGAGGCCACTGAAAATCTGCCGATTTTATTAATTTTCTTGAGAAAATAAACGAAAAAAGCCAGTTCAATTCCATATTTTTGGAATTGGACCGGCTTTTCTTGTTATTTTTTGTCCTCTTTTGCTCTATTGTTGCTCTGTCAGTTTTAGAATTCTTTTTAAATTGACCGTAAAAATGGCCATGGCACCTTGCATCTCCATGCCCAATAGACCCGAGGATTTGGCTACATCATACCCGTGTCTGTGTTTTAACTCGCTATTTTTCGCCTCAATTTTATACCGTTCCTTAGATTTCTCCTTAAAGTAATCACTTTCTTGAAACTTTTCCTGCTCTGAGTGTTCAGTTGACTTTATCGAAACGGAATACGTCTTGCTTTTCGCTCCTTCTTTATAACAGCCATCGCTAAACGGGCAGCGCTTGCATTTTTCGATATCAAAATAATAGGTATCCACCTGGTTCTTGCCGTTCCTGCCAGTGTTTTTCTTTCCTTGTCGAGCCTTCCTGATTGCGAGGTGTCCTGCTTTACAAACATACATCCCAGCGTCTTTATTGAATTCGAATTCATCTTCCTTACTACGGGTGCCTTGGGTAATATTAGGGTTCAGTTTTGCGACCAAGTTGACTTGCTTTGTATTACTGTAGATAATATTCTCTTTTTCTGAATATGCCGCATCTCCGATCACATTTTCAACCTGTATACCAGCTTCTTCACTTTTTTCAATAAGAGTGTGAAGTTGCTTTCCATCACTTTTCTCGCCTGTAGTGATCACAGCTGCCGTGATGATTCGTTCCTCACTCATCGCCAAATGAGTCTTGTATCCAAAGAAAGAAGTATCGGCCGTCTTGTGTCCCACCTTCGCATCATGGTCTTTTGAACATTGAAGATGTTCCAGGTCATCTGCGACCGTCTCTTTCAATAGGTTCAGCTGTTCTTTCACGGCCGGGTATTGGATGAGTGTCTCTTCTCTTTCGATCACTTCAATTAGCTTCTGCGAATACGCAATCTCATCCTCCAAAACATCCGTCTTTGTCTTGGAAGGGAATTTGGATTTCATGGATTCATCGATTTGGTAGATTGCCTTCCTCAACTTCTTGGAACGCTCCATTAGGACTTCCTTTGGTTTCATCTGATTATAACGAGCTTTTGTATGAGTGGCATCTACAATAATGGACTTACTTTTGATAATCTCTTTTTCTAAAGCAATCTCCACCGTTTTATTAATAAGTAAATCCAGGAGCTTAACATCCTTTAACCTCAATTTACGGAATTTGGTGAGGGAACTCGGGTCTATAACTTCCTCTTCTGGAGTCATGTCTAAGAAATATTTGAAGGACATGTCGTATTTGGACCGATCCACAATATCCACGTCCGAAAGGTCATGGATGGTTTTTAATAATAGGTATTTGAACATACGAATGGGGTCAATTGCGTTCCGGCCATTATCAAGACAATAGTTATCCTTAAGCTCTTCATAAACAAAGGTAAAGTTGACCAGATCATTAATCCGTCGCAACATATTATCCTTTGGCACGATGAGATCATAGAGACTCATATATGGACTTAGTTTAATAGATTGTTGCATTGACATCATTGGAACCACCCGCTTCAAATAGATTACCTCCATTATAAAACATAGAACGTCCAAATCCCTTAAAAATTTAGGGATTTGGACATTCTATGGTGTGTTAAAGTGTTTTGTTAAAAGTACTAGGTTGATTGGAATGGAAGGTGCGTAGACTCCTGCGGGATCAGCGGGACAGGTGAGACCCCGCAGGCGCTTTAGCGCTGAGGAGGCTCACCGCACGCCCCGCGGAAAGCGAAGCAACCTGGAGTGGAAATCAACCGGCCAATTTAACAAAGCTATCCTTGCAAAGACTTTTTCAGTGGCCTCAGCAAATGCCTGAGAACTTTTTATAATTGAAATGGAGTATGCTCTAGCTCTAGGAGTCATGCGCGTTTCTTATACGTATAAGAAGCGAGAAACCTGCTCCTCTTCAAGAAGATTTCCAACAAAGAAAGCACCGAACTCGCCGTAACGGGCACTTACTTCATCAAAACGCATTTCATAGACAAGCTTTTTAAATTGGAGAACATCTTCAGCAAACAGGGTGACGCCCCATTCGTAATCGTCAAAGCCGACAGAACCAGTGATAATTTGCTTCACCTTACCAGCATATGTACGCCCAATCATCCCGTGGCTGCGCATCAAGCTGCGGCGCTCTTCCATCGGCAGCATGTACCAGTTATCAGTGCCTTGACGGCGCTTGTCCATTGGATAAAAGCAGACATGCTTGGCCTTTGGCAATGTTGGGTAGAGTCGTGCAAGGATTTGCGGATTTTGGTATGGGTCCTCACCCGCAGGTAGATAATTGCTAAGCTCCACTACAGACACATAAGAATGGGCTGGAAGCAAGAACTCTGCAAATTTCGTTTTATTGAATTCGTTTTCAATTTCATTTAATTCTTCCATGGTTGGACGCAGGATCATCATCATAAAATCTGCCTTTTGACCAACAATTGTATATAAAGCATGACTGCCTTCTTTACGTTCCTGTGTTTCATTCCATTTTTCAACCAATCTTAAAAACTCTTGAGTTGCGGCTTCGCGCTCATCACTTGAAAGCATTTTCCAGGTTGTCCAATCAATCGTGCGGAAATCATGCAGGCAATACCAGCCATCCAGCGTTTGTGCTGCTTCGCTCATTATAATCACTCCTATATAATCATTCTTCTTATTAACATTCTAACTATACCATAGTTTGACCAAGTGTCGCGTATCTAACACACGAATTAGCAGCAAGCGGATATTTTTTGGAAAAAGGGCAATAGTAATGTCAGGAGTGCAATTTTTTGAAAAGATAAACATTTTGGTGTAAACGCTGTCTGTGGTGTGCATGGCTTGAAATTTCACCTTGGTAAAGTATGCTAGAAGAGGTAGCTTTTTTAAGGAGGATATTGATGTGAGTGATTTATTTGAAGGGTTAAAGCAAAAAATTTCCGGACGTGATTTACGAATCGTTTTTCCAGAAGGATTAGATGAGCGGATCATTAGAGCCGCTAGTCGATTAGCTGAGGAAAAATTAATGACGCCGATTTTGATTGGAAATATCGAAGCCGTTCAAGCGAAGGCAAAAGAGGTTGGCGTTTCAGTAGAGTCTGCTGAAATTTATGACCCTGCTACTTATGCGGGAATGGACGAATTGGTTGTATCCTTTGTGGAACGCCGGAAGGGAAAAGCGACAGAAGAGGATGCCCGCAAAATTTTGCTAGACGAAAACTATTTCGGAACGATGCTTGTGTACTTGAATAAAGCACATGGTCTTGTTAGTGGTGCGGCTCATTCGACTGCTGATACGGTGCGCCCAGCTTTGCAAATTATTAAAACAAAAGCGGGTGTGAAGAAGACATCTGGCGTGTTTATCATGGTACGCGAGGATGAAAAGTATGTGTTCGCGGATTGCGCGATTAATATTGCTCCAGATAGCATGGATTTAGCGGAAATCGCGATCGAAAGTGCGAAAACAGCAGAAATGTTTGATATCGAGCCACGGATTGCGATGTTAAGCTTTTCTACAAAGGGTTCAGCAAAATCACCTGAAACTGAGCGCGTTGCTGAAGCGGTGGCAGAAGCGAAACGTCGTGACGCATCGCTTGTTTTAGATGGAGAATTCCAATTTGATGCGGCGTTTGTTCCATCTGTTGCGAAAAGCAAAGCACCAGGTTCTGTATTGCAAGGGGATGCGAATGTATTTATTTTCCCTAGTCTTGAGGCAGGCAATATCGGCTATAAAATTGCCCAGCGTCTAGGCGGCTTTGAAGCTGTTGGACCCATTTTACAAGGCTTAAATGCCCCTGTGAATGATCTTTCCCGTGGCTGTAACGAGGAAGATGTGTACAAGCTGGCCTTGATTACGGCAGCGCAAGGATTATAAGAGTTTGGAGAGCTGGTCCAGTGGACTGGCTCTTTTTTACGAGGGGTGGATCCTTGGTATGGAGGGTTTATTTTTGTTAAAATGGGTCTATTAATCTGATAAGGAGTCACCTATATGGAAGGTTTATTATATCAGCCAGAATGGCGGATCATTGATCAGTCTGCTGTTGGTATTCATTTTCAAGCATTACAATCATTTGGAACCGATGACACGTTGTGCGCTTCAGTTGGTGCAGGCCAAGCACCGGCAACAGCGCGGTCGTGGGTCCATCATAATACCGTTGTTCTCGGAATTCAAGATACGAGACTGCCATTTTTACAGGAGGGAATCGACTTTTTACAAGCCCAGGGCTTTCAGGCGATTGTCAGGAATTCCGGTGGACTAGCCGTTATTCTTGATGAGGGTGTCCTCAATATTTCGCTCATTTTTCCAGAGGTGGAAAAAGGAATTGAGATTAACCGCGGCTATGACGTGATGTGGCAGTTAATTCAACGGATGTTTGCTGATTTTCCTCATATGATTGAGGCCCGGGAGATTGTTGGCTCTTATTGCCCGGGAAGCTATGATCTGAGTATCAATGGGAAAAAGTTCGCTGGGATTTCGCAGCGCCGCTTGAGAAAAGGGGTTGCCGTGCAAATTTACCTCTGCGTCAATGGGAGCGGTGCAGGAAGGGCTGAACTGGTGAAGCAATTTTACCAATTGGCAAAGCAAGCGGAGCCGACTAAATTTGTCTATCCAGAGATTGTCCCCGAGGTAATGGCCTCGTTGTCGGAATTGCTCGGAACAGAGTTGACGATCGCCGATGTGATGCTCAGGCTGTTACGGCAGTTAAAGGAACAGAGTCAGTATTTGTATGCCGGCCAACTGAACGAGTATGAGCTTGGCTTATTCCCTGGTTATTATCAACGGGTCCTCGATCGCAATGAGAAGCTGGCGGAGATGAAATAGAGCGGGGCTTCTGAACGCAACTTGTGCCGCATAAAAAAACCGTAGACCCATGTACTGGATTTACGGTTCTTCTATAGTAAGATGCTGCGCTTTGCCTCTTCTCCCATTAAGCTTTCTCTAGATCAACCTTTATTCTGCGACCTTTTCTAGGTTGCCGTTGCGATCCATTTTGAATTTAGTGGCCGGTCTTTCTTCTTCTTCAAATAACACAAGCTTGCGAGCGCGGTTCATAATTTTCATTAAGGTCTCGTAATCTTCTTGAATCGTTTCGGTATTCTGCTCGAGTCCCTCGATCTTTGCCGTCAATTCTTCGTTTTGCTTTTTTACCTCTGCCATTTCTCTTTTTAATCTTTCATTCTCACTTTTTAATGCTTCATTTTGCAGATTGGCATGATGAAAGTTTTGTAAGTAAGAAATAACGGAATCAAGCGTGATTCCACCAGTTCCAGTAGGTACGCTTGGTCTGTAAGTTGGTGCGGCTGGGTTGCTGCTTGGTACAGTTGGTGTGACATATGTTTCTGCCGCCATTTCTACTGTCATGTCTGGCATGTCGACGGTCATTTCCTCCGCTGTGTCGACGGTCAGTGCTGGTGCCATGATGCCAAGATCCTCCGAAGCGGTTACAGGAGGGTTATAAAGCAGCTTTTTCTTGCCTCCTTGGTCCTTCCCTAATACGCGTTGGCGCTGTTTCCGTTGTTTTTTTGCTAATTGTAGTGCTTTTTCATAGGTGTGGCGGACGACGGCGTTCCATCTGAACCCACAAGCGGCTGAAGTGCGGTTTAGCTTGTCTCCAACTTCTTCAAAGGCGTTCAGCTGGGTACTGCCCTCTCTCACGTGGCGGAGAACCGTTTCAGCCAAAAGCAAATCATTCTCATCTGTCCATGCGTCTTGACGAACTTTCATATTTTCAACTCCCTATCATAATTTACAATTTTGCCAGTCCATTTTCTGACGTTATTTTAAAAGTTCTAGTCTTAGGATGGACAAGTTTTTCAGGCTTTATACCAAAATGAATGCAAGGATAGTAGATTTTTTAACTATAAGATTCAGTTGATTGACAAGAGTTGCTAAAGATTCCAACTTGCATTGCGAAAAAAGAAACTGTAAAATACCTATGGAGTTAGACGGATAATAGCAAAACTATCCCTTTAAAAAGATGAACTTGTAGAACTATAGGAAATGAATGACTATATAAATAGATTGACCGATGAAAGGGTTGTATGGAATGTCCAATGAATTTCGTGTTTGTGATGATTGTCAGGCCGTGAATTTAAAGACATTGATCCCTCGTTTGAAAGAAATCGATCCGGATGCCGAAATCAAAATTGGCTGCCAATCTTATTGTGGCCCTGGCCGGAAAAAGACCTTCGCCTTCGTTAATAACCGCCCTGTTGCAGCATTAACGGAAGAGGAATTGATGGAGAAAGTGAATAAAAAGGTTAAATAAAACATTACTGAATTCAATAGATCCGCAATCAAAAAGAAAAATCACCTTTGATCAACAGCACAGGTGATTTTATTTTTTTCGAAATAGGGTGTGTGATTTCCGGGGAAGTACAAATGGTGCCTGACACCATTAATAGTGTTGTCACCAATGTCGAAAAATCCCGCGGAATTTTGTTGGTTTTTGGTATATAATAGGAGTAATGAAGACAGGCCTAATGGTGGCTACAGAAGAGCTAGGAATGCAAAGAGGAAGAGGGAAATCGATGCAATATGCGGCTGAGAAATTGACAGAAGAAAAAGTGTTTAAAGACCCCGTTCATCGCTATGTCCATGTACGTGACCTTGTTATTTGGGATTTGATTGGAACAAAAGAGTTTCAGCGGCTGCGCCGAATCAAACAGCTTGGCACAACCTTTTTGACTTTCCATGGAGCAGAACATAGCCGCTTTAATCATTCACTTGGCGTATATGAAATCGTCCGTCGTATCATCGATGATGTCTTTGCGGGAAGACCAGAATGGAATGACGACGAACGCCTTCTCACCCTTTGTGCGGCCCTTCTCCACGACCTGGGGCACGGACCGTTTTCCCATTCCTTTGAAAAAGTGTTTGATCTTGACCACGAAGAGTTAACCCGAGCGATTATCCTCGGGGATACCGAAGTGAACAAGGTGCTTTTACGGGTAAGCGCCGATTTCCCGACCGAAGTGGCCGAAGTGATTGCTAAAACATCAGCGAAGAAGCTAGTGGTGAGTTTGATTTCCAGTCAAATTGATGCTGACCGGATGGATTATTTACAGCGCGATGCCTATTTTACAGGCGTCAGCTATGGTCAATTTGATATGGAGCGAATTTTACGGGTCATGCGGCCAAGGGAAGATCAGGTCGTAATCAAAAAGAGCGGTATGCATGCAGTCGAGGACTATATCATGAGCCGCTACCAAATGTATTGGCAGGTATACTTCCACCCTGTTTCACGCAGTGCTGAGGTTATTTTGACAAAGATTCTCCACCGCGCGAAACAATTATTTGAAGAAAACTATGCATTTAAATATGAACCGATTCATTTTACGTCCATTTTTCATGAAAAAATGACATTAGAAGACTATTTAAAATTAGATGAATCCGTTATTTTATATTATTTTCAAATTTGGCAGGAGGAGGCCGATCCCATTTTATGTGATCTTTGCCGCCGCTTTGTCAATCGCAATCTCTTTAAGTATGCGGAATTTGATCCAGCGAAGGAATACAAGAAGCTGGCTAAATTAACGGCGCTTTTTGAACAGGCTGGAATTGACCCGGACTATTATTTAGTCGTCGATTCATCGTCGGATTTGCCGTATGATTTTTATCGCCCTGGCGAGGAAGAGGAGCGCTTACCGATTCATTTATTAATGAAAAACGGGGAGCTGCGCGAGCTATCTCGAGAATCAGAGATTGTCGATGCTATATCTGGGAAAAGGAGAACGGATCACAAACTCTATTATCCGGCCGATTTCCTTGACGACGACACGACAGATAAAGAGATTAAGCAGCAAATTCGTGCCCTGTTAGAATAATAACAATTAGAAATGGTGCCTGACACCCAATTAGAGTTCTGTTAGATGGAGTAGGAGATGACGAATGTTGTTAAAAGATCACGCTAAGCTGATGCAGGCCATTATGGTTTCTGGTGAAATTACCGGGAGAAAAAAGCTGCAAAAGATGATATATATTGCGAAAAAAGTATCCTTTCCCTTTCAAGAACGGTTCCAGTTTCATTTTTACGGACCTTATTCGGAGGAATTGACGACAAGAGTAGAAGAGCTTTGTAATATGGGCTTTTTGAATGAAGTGAAAGAGAAAAAGGGTGGCTATTTTCAATATCGCTACACGCTGACAGAGGCGGGCGAAGAGTTTTTAAGTATGAACGAGGTGGAGATGCCTTGTTTGCAGGATTGCTTTGTGGATATGAATGAGCAAAATGCTAGATTCCTCGAGCTTGTGTCAACGGTCTTATATTTTGATAATCTTTCAAAAGAAGAAGTCACGGACAAGGTATTTACATTAAAAAGCAGCCAACGCTATACGGTAGCCGAAATTGAGGAAGCGTATCAGTATATTGATACGTTAAAAACGAAAATACAATAGTTGTTGAATGAACCGCATGGGTAGAAGCAATGAACCAGGCGGTTTTTTGCTTTAACGTAGTGGGGGACAGGCCCCCACTACGTTTGATTATTTGTCGCTGGCGCGCACGCCGCCCACTGCGTAGTGGTTTTTGCTCATTTCTTCGATGAAGACAGTGATGTTTTCAGATGGGGCACCGGTTGTTTCGCTGACAGCGCTTGTCACTTTTTCGACTAACGCCCGCTTTTGCTCCTCAGTACGTCCCTCTAGCATTTTAACGGTTACATATGGCATGATATTTCCTCCTTTTTTAATAACTACTTGTAGTTTTCCATAAACACAGCAAAAGTGCAATCATCGTTGCCATTTGATTTTCTTTTTTCAAGCGGTATCAGGTATACTTAAAGGAACGATGCAGTGAAAGAAAACGGAGGCAGGCCATATCAAAGGGGGCATCCGTTCATAAAGGAGGAGAAACCATTTGGACAGATTTCTAGCCTATCCACTAAGAGAGATACCATATGTGGCCATTACATTGATATTTGCCTTTACATTACATGAATTTGCCCATGCCTTTGTTGCTTATAAATTTGGAGACAATACGGCGAAAAAACAAGGACGGCTGACGTTAAATCCGATCCAGCATCTCGATCCGTTCGGAACGATCCTGATATTAATTGCTGGCTTTGGCTGGGCCCGTCCGGTACCAGTTAACCGCTTTAATTTTAAAAGGCCGCGCTTAGCGGGGGTGCTCGTTTCTGTTGCGGGACCATTAAGCAATTTGCTCTTAGCTGCGATTGGCTTCTGTGTCGCCTATGGGTCACAACGGTTGGGCTTAACGCTGTCAGATAACTTTTTATTGTTCCTACAGATCTTTATTCAACTAAACATCGTCCTATTTATTTTTAATCTGATCCCGCTTCCGCCGCTTGATGGATATCGGATTGTCGAGGATTTAGCCCCTAACAGGCTACGGGCAAAAATGACGCAATATGAACAGTACGGCGTCTTAATTTTCTTGGTTTTGGCGATAACACCATTGAGTAACTATACGATCCAACCGATTTTTAATGTCATTATTCCGTGGACATGGTATGAACTTGGTTATTTCATTAATGGACTATTTTTTTAAAGGAGGCCTAACTTATTAATGGAAGAGAATAAGAAAAAACTTGGGTTTAATATTATCAAAAGTGACCCAACCGATGGACATAAAGGATTTGGAAAAGGGGCCTTGAGCCTTGATAATGTGTCGCCGGTCATCATTGATGTCGACGCTGGTGAGGCGATGATTGATGTCGGTGCCATGCATGCCCGCAGTGCTGTTGAAAAGGGAATTAAATTTTTGAAAAATGAAGAAGAGGTGCCGAACGGGAAACCGTATTGGCTCGTTTGGGTAACGATTGACCGCAAAGAGGAAGGTCCGTATTATGCAGGCGTAACGGCTTGTTATATGACGGTCGACCGCGAAATTCGCCGCGGTTACAAGTCGCTGCCAGAGCACGTCAACCGCATGGATAAGTCAATGAAGCGTCACATTATCATTGAAGATATGGATGACAACTCGAAAAGAGTATTAGCAAAGTTCCTCCAGAACCACAACGAGGTGTTATGGAATAATTCCACAGAGGAATTGAAAAAGGGATTATTGCAAGGCTAGTCTGGTTGCAGAGAAATAACTTGTAGTTTTTTTTATTAATAGGTAGTATTATATTCAGTGTGAAAACACTGTAAAACTAGGACAAGAAAAGCTCCGGAGCCATTCCGGAGCTTTTCTACTTTTAAAAGATAAGTATAAATTTTGACTTTAAGAATGGTCCAGCTCAAGAAGCCATCGGCTCGAGGTCACAAGCGGGTCCGGCGAGAAGGTTAAAGAACAACCTTCCCGTCGGCTCGTCTTGTGCTGGTCGCCGATAGACGGGCGCCTTGCGCTTTTCTAAAAAGAGTAGCCTTAATGACTCCATGGTGTAATTTTCTTATACCACGGAACTTTTTTCGGTGCTTTCTTTTTCGCTGCGTGGGACTCTGTGTGTTTTAAATGTTCTGTGCAATATTCGGTCGGTTCTGTCCCAGCCACAAAATAGGTAAGGCGTTTTACCGGGCAATCCTTCGTGGCGAGCTTGCCATTTTCCGGATTCACGTAAACCCCGACCACGCCCTCTTTTGGCTGTTTAAACGCCTTGACGGGTTTCCCATCTAACGCTTCCTCCATAAAGTTGGCCCAAATATTTTTTGCATACGTTTTTTCCGCAACCAGTTCGATTGGTTTCCCCATATCGTACCCAGCCCAGACAGCGGTCACGAGCTGTGGCGAGTAGCCAATCATCCAGCTATCGGTTTCGGTAGAGCCTGATTTTCCAGCATATGGTCGGGTAAGGTCATTGATAATCGTACTACCTGTTACCTTGGAGTAGCCATTTAATTTCGGATCGAATACGCCAGTCATCATTTGCGTCATCACATATGCCTTCGCTGGGTCTAATACCTTCTTGGTCACATCTTCTTTTTCATAAATCACATGGCCATTGTAGTCTTCGACGCGCGTAATCAAGGTCGGATCGACGCGATTTCCACCGTTAGCAAGCAAGCTATAGGCATTCGCCATTTCAATCACGCGGACCCCGGAAGTCCCTAATGCCAAGGACGGCACCTCTGCCATTTTCGTTGAAATACCAAATTTCTTAGCCGTCTCAATTAACGCCTCTTCTCCTAAAAATAAATGCGTTTTAACGGCAAAGATATTATCGGAGACAGCTAGCGCCTGAGCAAGAGTGATTTCGTCGTCGGCATACTTGTTATTAAAGTTATGCGGGGTATAATCGGCCCCGCCATCATCAAAATGAAAGGTCGTAAACTCGCTACGCATCGTGGACGAGGGCGTAAAGCCTTGCTCAAGTGCCGCATAATATAAAAGCGGCTTGATTGTCGAGCCAGGCTGTCTAATCGCTTGCACAGCCCTGTTGAATGGGCTTTTGTCATAGTCCCGGCCACCGACCATCGCCTTTACCGCGCCGGTTTTTGGGTCCATTGCGACGAGCCCGATTTGAATTTCCGAGGAGCTGGCCACGTTGTTACTGACTTGCTGCTCGGCCGCTTCCTGCTGTTTGACATTAAGTGTCGTAAAGACCTTTAACCCGCCGAGGGCAATCGTGCGGTCATCTAAATGTAATTGATTTTTCAGGGCATTTTTGACGGCATCCTGGAAGTATGGGGCGACCTTGACCCTTTGGGTTGTGTGTTCGCCCACTAATGTAAGTGTTTGGACGGCCGCAGATTGTGCGCTCTTTTCATTGATGTAACCGTTCTTAACCATGGATTGTAAGATAATCGCTTGGCGCTTTTTCGCTTTCTCCATCGAGGTGAGCGGTGAGTAAAGGCTTGGTCCCTTCGGTATGCCCGCAAGCATGCTCGCTTCCGCTAAGGTTAGCTCAGATGCCTTTTTCCCATAATAGTATTGGCTCGCGGCTTCAACACCGTAGGCACCGTTCCCATAGTAAATGGTATTTAAATAGCCTTCGAGAATGTCTTGCTTCGAATAATTCATTTCGAGACGAATCGTGTAAAATGCCTCCATCAGCTTCCGTTTCCAAGTCTTGTCGTGTTCAAGGAACAAGTTCCGTGCGTATTGCTGGGTGATTGTGCTCGCCCCTTGCACCTTGGCGAATGCTTGAATATCGGCCAAGACGGCACCGGCAATTCGCTTATAATCGAACCCATGGTGCTCATAAAAATTTTTATCTTCAATCGAGACGGTCGCGTTCACAAGGTCAGGAGAAATATCCTTGATTCCAACCCAATAGCGCTTCTGACCGCTATTGCTCTCGCCAATCAATGCTCCGTCGTCGGCAAAAAATAGCGTCGATTGCGGCACAGCCAGCGGCGGTGCTCCTAATATTTTTGCATAGCCCATAATGCCTGCAAAGAGAATGAGCATACAAATCATGCCTATCAAACTGATGATCAACAATGCCCGCAAATATTTAACCGTCTTTCGAAACCCTTGATCAGTCATGATTTCCATTATGTTCACCCCATTCGAAAAGCGGAAGCGCCTTGGTCAGCCCCGACAAGCGCTGGAGGGCCTGGCAGTGAAGTCGTTCTTTGACTTCATTGACAGGGCCGAAGCGACCTCGAGGGGCTAGGCGCTGCAGCTAGCCACCGCTTTTTCCAGTTTGTAAAAAAATAGATAGTAATAGTATTGAAAAAATAGAGTCATTTTAAACATGAATGGTAAAATTCTTTAAATTTTGCTAGACTTTTTCTCATGATTGTAATTCAATAGTTTGGGTAGTATAAAAACATAAAGCGGGAGCTTCTTTTTAACGAGTCATTCAAAGTAAGACGCAAAGGCTCGATACCAGTCGAGTACGATTTGATAAATGCATAAAAATACCTTGAAATGGAAGGAAGACGAAGATGTCGATTTGGTTTACTGAAAAACAAACCGAAAATTTTGGGATTACGATGAAAGTCAATAAAACTTTACATACCGAGCAAACCGAATTTCAGAAGCTGGATATGATTGAAACAGAAGAGTGGGGCAACATGCTGCTATTGGACGACATGGTGATGACATCTGTCCGTGATGAATTTGTTTATCATGAAATGGTCGCGCATGTTCCATTGTTTACACATCCAAACCCCGAGAATGTTCTTGTTGTCGGTGGTGGCGATGGCGGCGTTATTCGCGAAGTGTTAAAGCATCCAAGTGTGAAAAAAGCGACGCTTGTGGACATTGATGGAAAAGTAATTGAGTATTCAAAGAAGTTTCTTCCGGAGATTGCTGGGAAGCTTGAGGATCCGCGTGTCGATGTTCGTGTCGATGATGGCTTTATGCATATTGCCAACAGTGACAATGAGTACGATGTGATTATGGTTGATTCGACTGAGCCTGTTGGACCAGCTGTTAACCTCTTTACGAAAGGTTTCTATGCGGGCATTTCAAAGGCGCTGAAAGAGGACGGTATTTTTGTGGCGCAATCCGATAATCCCTGGTTTAAGGCGGACTTAATTCGCAATGTTCAACGCGATGTCAAGGAGATTTTCCCGATTACACGCCTGTATGTGGCGAATATTCCAACCTATCCAAGTGGCTTATGGGCATTTACGATTGGTTCAAAGAAGTACGATCCATTAGAAGTAAGCGACGATCGTTTCCACGAGATCGAGACAAAGTACTATACAAAAGAGCTCCACAAGGCAGCGTTTGTCTTGCCAAAATTTGTTGGCGATTTAGTGAAGTAATGTGATGGGGGTCAGTCCCCTGTTGAAGCAGTGCGGTAAACCGATAGGGGTCAGTCCCCCGTTGAAGCAGTGCGGTAAACCGATGGGGGTCAGTCCCCCGTTGAAGCAGTGCGGTAAACCGATGGGGGCCTGACCCCCGCTCAAGCAGTGCGGTGATGACCCCCTAATTATGAAAGTGAGGAAAGCTTAGATGCGTTTTGATGAGGCCTATTCGGGGAATGTGTTTATTAAGAGCCACCCGAATTTTGAAGAGAGTCAAGTAGTTTTATATGGAATGCCGATGGATTGGACGGTAAGCTATCGTCCCGGTTCACGTTTCGGTCCTGCCCGCATTCGCGAGGTATCGATTGGTCTGGAGGAATATAGTGCCTATCTTGATCGCGAATTAGATGAAGTAAAATATTTCGATGCTGGGGATATCCCATTGCCATTTGGCAACCCTCAGCGCAGCATCGATATGATCGAAGAATATATTGATCAGATTCTGGCAGCCGGCAAGTTTCCACTTGGCATGGGCGGCGAGCATCTCGTCTCATGGCCAGTCATGAAGGCTGTCTATAAAAAATACCCAGATTTAGCGATTATCCACTTCGATGCCCACACCGACTTACGTGAGGAATATGAAGGCGAACCGTTATCGCATTCAACGCCAATCCGCAAAATAGCGGAACATATCGGGCCGAAAAACGTTTATTCATTCGGGATCCGTTCCGGTATGAAGGAAGAATTCCAATGGGCCAAAGAAAATGGCATGCATATTTCCAAGTTTGAAGTGCTTGAACCACTAAAAGAAATTCTGCCAACATTGGCAGGGCGTCCAGTCTATGTCACCATTGATATTGATGTGTTAGATCCAGCGCATGCACCTGGAACAGGAACAGTCGATTGTGGCGGGATTACGTCCAAAGAACTGCTTGCTTCCATCCATGCGATTGCCCGTTCCGAAGTGAACGTAGTCGGCGGGGACCTAGTCGAGGTCGCGCCAATCTACGATCCATCCGAACAAACGGCCAACACTGCAAGCAAACTAATCCGTGAAATGCTACTTGGCTGGGTAAAGTAACTCATTCACCATTTGTTAGCTGTGCCTGTCCCGATTTTTGGGGCGGGCCTCTTTGATTTGTGGGGTTACTATGTTTATAATAGTAGAAGTGCCGCGGTAGGTGGCAAGAATGATTCAAAACGAGAACGATTCTAAAGAGCTTGCATAAGTTCGTGTTAATAAATGAATAAGGATGTGCTGATTCGATTGGCAAACCATGAAATACCTGTGAAAATAAAGGTGAAAACGACGATCAATGCCGATGAGACTTTTGAATTAATGGTGTCTGGCCGATACTCTCAAAAGGCGGGGGCATCATTCTTACAGTATGAAGAAGTGCTGGAAGAGGGCACAGTAAGAACGATCGTGAAGGTAGCGGCGGAAGAGGCACTTATTTTACGCGGCGGTGCGGTCAAGATGCGGCTGCCATTCCGTTTACATAAAAGGATGCGAGGCAGCTACGAGATGCCGTTCGGCACGTTTGAAACGATGACAATGGCAAAGCGGATTGAGCATACTAAAGGTCTGATTGATATTTTATACGATTTCAACATGCAGGGTTCGCCCGGCGGTACATACCATTTGGAGATTACCTTTCAGGAGGATGAACAATGAATATAGTGGAACAAGTGCAAACAAAGATCAAGGAAGAAATTCGTGCGGCCGTACTGAAGGCAGGGCTGGCAACAGAGGAGCAGATCCCTGCTGTAATCTTAGAGATCCCGAAGGAAAAGGCACACGGTGATTATTCAACAAATATGGCGATGCAGCTAGCGCGCGTCGCGAAAAAAGCACCACGGATGATCGCGGAGGCATTAGTTGAGCATTTCGATCGTTCCAAGGCATCGATTGAAAAAATTGAGCTCGCAGGACCAGGCTTTATCAATTTTTATATGGAAAATGCCTACCTAACTGACTTGATTCCAACCATCCTTACCGCAGGTGACAAGTACGGTGAAACAACGGTTGGCGGCGGCGAAAAAATTCAGGTTGAGTTTGTCTCAGCCAATCCAACGGGGGACCTTCACCTTGGACATGCTCGCGGTGCGGCCGTTGGCGATTCCCTTTCAAATATTTTAGCGAAAGCGGGCTATGATGTTTCACGTGAATACTATATTAATGATGCTGGTAACCAGATTAATAACTTGGCGTTGTCGGTTGAGGCCCGTTATTTCCAAGCACTTGGTTTGGAGAAGGAGATGCCTGAGGATGGCTACCATGGTGCCGACATTATCGGCATTGGCAAGACATTAGCGGAGGAATTCGGCGACAAGTATGTCCATGTGTCAGATGCGGAACGGTTTGATTTTTTCCGTGAATACGGTTTGAAGGTCGAAATGGCCAAGCTGAAGCAGGACCTCGAGGATTTCCGTGTGGGCTTTGATGTCTGGTACTCAGAAACCTCACTTTATAAAAATGGAAAAATTGATCAAGCCCTTGCTGCCTTAAGGGAAAGCGGCTATGTCTATGACCAAGATGGGGCAACGTGGCTCCGTTCGACTGATTTTGGCGATGATAAGGATCGCGTCTTAATCAAGCAGGATGGCTCGTATACGTATTTGACGCCGGATATTGCTTACCATAAGGATAAGCTTGAGCGCGGCTTTGAAAAGTTGATCAATATTTGGGGTGCCGATCACCACGGCTATATCCCAAGGATGAAGGCGGCGATACAAGCCCTTGGCTATGACCGTGAAGCCCTTGAGGTTGAAATCATCCAGTTGGTTCACCTCTATAAAAATGGTGAGAAGATGAAGATGAGTAAGCGTACCGGTAAAGCGGTGACGATGCGTGATTTGGTCGATGAGGTCGGCCTCGATGCGACGCGTTATTTCTTTGCGATGCGCAGCTCGGATACACATATGGATTTTGATTTGGATTTAGCTGTATCAGAATCGAATGAAAACCCAGTGTACTATGCACAGTACGCCCATGCCCGGATTTCGAGCATTTTGCGTTCAGGCGAAGAGCAAGGCATCTCTTTTGCGGGTGATGCCAACTATGCATTGGTATCGTCTGAAAAGGAAATTGATTTATTGAAAAAGCTGGGTGAGTTCCCATCCGCTGTCGGTGAGGCGGCCGTGAAGCGTGTGCCACACCGGATTACGAACTATGTCTTTGAGCTAGCGTCGACGTTCCATAGTTTTTATAATGCCGAAAAAGTGCTTGATAGCGAGCACGTCGATCGCACGAAGGCGCGTCTAGCGTTAGTAAGATCCGTGCAGATTACCTTAAAAAATGCGCTGGCATTGATTGGCGTTTCCGCACCAGAAAAAATGTAAATGGTCAGAGCTCCCTTGCGAAAAGGGGGGCTTTTTTATATGGGGTGAGCTCGATTAAATATAAAATCCAAAGGGGGCTTTTTTCCATAAAAACGAATAACCACCAAGAAAATGGAAATATTAAAAAGAGAATTTTGAGTGGGGAGTGAACCGAACAAATGAACATTGGAAGAGCAAGGGAAATAGCTGAATCCGCTGAAATGATCAACGTGACCTATGACGGAACGCCTGTAATCATCCAGCATGTCGATGAGGCCAGCAAAATGGCGCGCATCTATTCTAAAACCGATCCCGACCATGAGCGCGATGTCCCAGTATTAAACCTAATCGAAGAATAAAAAGGAGTCTCCGAGTATCATTCGGGGACTCCTTTTCTTAAAATGAGAAATATCCAGCTCAAGAAGCCATCGGCTCGAGGTCACAAGCGGGTCCGTCGAGAAGGTTAAAGACGAGAAGCATGAAGTCGCGGTACCTGGCCTCGCTCTTATCGGTTTTGAGATCCGGTTAAGCACTCGATCTGATAAATAGACGGAGAAATTCCGCCTATTTAGGAATTATCATCAAAAATAGCCTAAATAGACGGAAAAATTTCGCCTATTGACTCGAAAAACGTGAAAATGGGGGGATTTTTTTTGCATAAGCGGAAAAACTCCGCTTATTTACCCCCGAAACGGGCCCCATTCTGTACTTAAGCGGAAAAACTCCGCTTATTACTTTCGTTGGTTACTCAATGGATTTGGCTTATCATTTCACATTGGCTTTTTCACAACTCCTGCCATGTTTTCATGGGAAAAATGTGGTGGAGAAATGTACCCGGAGTATGATAAAGGAGTTCATGGAATAGCGTACAAATTATCGGATATTCACATGACAAAAGACTAAGTTAAAGCTCAAGATTGATTTTTAACACTCTGTTGATTGGAGCGGAAGGTGCTTGACTCCTGGGGGATTAGCGTTACAGGCGAGACCCCGCAGGAGCTTGCGACGAGGAGGCTCGGCGAACGCCCCCCGGAAAGCAAGCACCTGGAGCGGAAATCAACAGACTTTTTTGACAGAGCCAAACCAAAAAGGACAGGGCGGTTTTGCACGGTTTTTCTTATAAAAAAATCGAAATGGCTCCGGCAAGCCTTTCCTTCGCCGCCCTCAATAAGTTCGGCTTCGTTAACGCCGCCATCGTCAGCAGCTCCGAGTCAAGGAGATCCCTGTTAATGACCGCCCGGACCCGTTCAATAAAATCGGGATCATAAATATAGCAATTGATCTCTTTGTTTAAAAACAAACTTCGCATATCAAAATTAGCGGTACCGATATCGCAAAGCTTGTCATCAACTAAAATAGTTTTTGCATGATAAAAACCATTTTTATATTGATAAACCCGAGCACCTGCCTGAATAAGTGTACGCAAATAGCGGTATGATGCCTCTTGAACAAGAAAATGGTCCGCGGTGAAGGGAACAATAATCGTGATAGCTACACCACGCCGCCGTGCCTCAAGTAGTTCCGCAAAAATCGGGGCGCTAGGAATAAAATAGGGGGTGCCAATCAAAATGGCTCGCTCCGCCATCTGAATCAAGCGAATAAAATTTTCCTCAAGCTGCCCTGCCTCCGTTGGGGTAAACTGATGGCGTACTCCACCCTTAGGCAGCTTGGGGAAATAGGCTGGTCGATTATGAAGATTTTCCCCGCCATACTCGTGCCAATCGAGCAGAAACTCACTTTGCAAAAAATTAATGCTCTCGCCGGTAATTTTCAATTGGTAATCGCGCCACGGACTGAGTTTTGGCTCACCATCAATATATTCCTTACCAATGTTGAAGCCGCCCAGAAAACCAATCTTTCCGTCAATAATGGTTAGCTTGCGATGATTTCGGACCTGTGAAGAGTAAAAGAGATACGGGAGCTTAATTCGATTGCTAAAAGCAAAGTGGATTCCAGCCTCCCGCAGCTCCTTGACAATACAGGGTTTAATCTCCATACTGCCGAGCCGGTCAAGTAATAGCCGCACCTCGACGCCTTCTTGTGCCTTTTCTTTTAAAATAGTGAAAAATTCCCGTCCTAAGTCATCGTCACGGACAATATAATATAGGACATGAACGTGAACTGTAGCTTGACGAAGCTCTTGAAAATAATGCTTGAAAAAGTCTTTCCCATGCGTAAAAATTTCAAAATGGCCGTGGAGGATACCCGTTTCCACTTTGCTGCCGAGTACAAGATGCTTCTTTCTGCCTAAATGAAAATCTACGCCAAGCCAAATAATGATCAGAAGTAGTAGTCCGCACAAATATAGTAAAAATTTCATGGACGATCTTTCCCCCATTCGGTTTTGTTAGTGTTGCCGAGCGGAGTTATTTCTATAAGTCGAACGAATCTTACAAAAAATTGATTGACTGAATGCTCATTCATAATATAATAGAGTTAAGTGTAAGTTCAGAAAATTATATATTTTCTACAACTTGAAAAAATAGTAGGGGAATACTGGAAAGGGGCGTATTTGCATGAATGGTCTTCTATGGGTGAATTTAATTGCATTCTTAATTGTAACCGCTTACGCTATTAGCTTGTTTGTTTATGTGGTTAAAACGCGAATCCAATTCATCAAGCTTGGGAAAAAGGTCGAGTTTGACAACAATGTCAAAGAGCGGCTCCAAAAAATTTGGGTCAATGTATTTGGGCAAAAAAGGCTGCTAAAGGATAAGAAAAGTGGAGCCATCCACGTCATGTTCTTTTATGGCTTTATTCTCGTTCAATTTGGAGCGATTGATTTTATTTGGAAAGGGCTTGCGCCAGGCTCTCATCTGCCGCTGGGGCCGATCTATGCCGGGTTTACCTTTTTTCAAGAAATCGTTACCTTAATGATTCTGGTCGCGGTCATCTGGGCATTTCATCGCCGTTATGTTGAAAAATTAGTCCGCTTAAAGCGTAATTTTAAATCAGGACTTGTTTTGATCTTTATCGGTGGATTAATGGTGTCGGTCTTGCTTGGAAATGGCATGGGCATCATTTGGCATGGCGAGGATCCATCCTGGACAGAACCGGTCGCTTCCGTCTTGTCACTTATTTTCTCATGGATGGGTGAAACCGCCGCTATTGCTGTTTTTTATGTGGCCTGGTGGTTGCATTTACTTTTCCTTTTAAGCTTCCTAGTCTATGTGCCGCAGTCCAAACATGCTCACTTAATTGCCGGGCCGGCCAACGTTTATTTTAATCGCTTGGAAAAGCCGGGTAAGTTGAAAAAGGTCGACTTTGAGGATGAATCACAAGAGTCGTTCGGGGTTGGAAAAATAGAAGATTTTACCCAGCACCAAATGATCGATTTTTATGCCTGTGTGGAATGTGGCCGCTGTACCAATATGTGCCCAGCGACGGGAACAGGAAAAATGCTGTCGCCGATGGATTTAATTGTGAAAATGCGCGACCACCTCACCAATTATGGGGCGTCGGTCACGTCGAAGCAGCCATGGGTGCCAACATTTGCCTTTGCTAATACAAAAGGGAATCAAATTGCCCTTGCAGCAAGCGGACAAGGGGCCGAGGAAACGGCTGCCGCCTTTGCCTACAGCCCAAGCTTAATTGGTGACGTGATCACGGAAGAGGAAATTTGGGCTTGTACAACATGCCGAAACTGTGAAGACCAATGTCCAGTTATGAACGAGCACGTTGATAAAATCATTGATTTACGCCGCTATTTAGTGTTAACCGAGGGGAAACTGGATGCTGATGCCCAGCGTGCCATGACCAATATCGAACGCCAAGGCAATCCATGGGGCTTGAACCGCAAAGAGCGGGAGAATTGGCGTGAAGTACGTGAGGATGTCGAAATTAAGACAGTGAAGGAAATGAACAAGGCTGGCGAAGAATTTGAATATCTATTCTGGGTCGGCTCAATGGGCTCTTACGATAATCGCAGCCAAAAAATTGCCTTATCGTTTGCAAAATTAATGAATGAAGCGCACGTGAAGTTTGCCATCCTTGGAAATAAGGAAAAGAACTCTGGCGACACGGCCAGGCGCTTAGGAAACGAGTTCTTGTTTCAAGACTTAGCCGCAAAAAATATTGAGGAATTCGAAAAGGCAGAGATTAAGAAGATCGTCACGATTGATCCGCATGCCTACAATATTTTTAAAAACGAATACCCAGATTTTGGTCTAGAGGCAGAGGTTTTCCACCATACGGAAATCCTGTATGAATTGGTTCGCGATGGCCGCCTCGTTCCGAAGCATGCCGTCAACGAAACGATTACCTTCCATGATTCTTGTTACTTAGGGCGTTACAATGACGTTTACGACCCGCCACGGGAAATTTTAAAATCGATTCCTGGCGTGAAGCTCGTGGAAATGGAACGGAATCGCGAGAAAGGTATGTGCTGTGGTGCTGGCGGCGGGCTGATGTGGATGGAGGAAGAAACAGGTCACCGGATCAACGTCAGCCGGACCGAGCAAGCTTTGGCTGTGAATCCATCGGTGATCAGTTCCGGCTGTCCGTATTGCTTAACGATGCTGTCGGATGGAACGAAGGCTAAAGAGGTGGAAGAGCAAGTAGCCACTTACGATGTCGCCGAATTGCTAGAAAAAGCGGTTTGTGGGGAAGGGAAGGCTGTCGCATCGTAAAAAGCAGTGAATCTGTGCCGGTGGAACATGCGAATGGTGGGAATCCTATTGGGGAAGGGACGTACCAATTGTGGCAAGCCGGCGTCAGAGTCGTTTCATAGTAGGGGTTGAATAATTTTACGAATCAAAATTTTAAGAATTTTGTGTAAAACATTTCAACTTCTGCTATTTTTTATGTAAAATAGAATAGTAGGATAAAACGCTTACATTTTTCTTTTTAGATGGTAACGAAGGTATTTCGGTTTTGAACAAATGCAGTTGACTTGGCTCAGGATGAAGGGCAAGGCGCTTGTCTGCAGCATTTTTTCGAGCGAGCGTTCAGTCACTGCAGGTGAAAGGAATATGACGAAAAGGGAGAGTGTTTTGCATGGGGAGAACGGTCATTTTAAGCGGGGTACGAACACCATTTGGAAAATTAGGTGGGGCATTAAGCAGCTTCACGGCATCACAGCTAGGGGGCATTGTGGTCAAGGAAGCTTTGGAACGCGCGGGTGTAAGGCCTGAACAGGTTGAGGAAGTCATCCTAGGAACGGTTTTACAAGGTGGACAGGGACAAATCCCTTCACGCCAGGCGGCCCAATATGCTGGCCTGCCATGGGAAGTGAAAACGGAAACGATTAATAAGGTTTGTGCTTCGGGGATGCGCAGTGTGACCTTGGCAGATCAAATCATCCGTGCAGGTGATGAAGCGGTCATTGTCGCTGGCGGAATGGAATCAATGAGCAACGCTCCATACATTTTACCTAAAGCACGCTGGGGCTTCAGGATGGGCGATTCTACGGCGAAGGATTTAATGATTCATGACGGCCTAAGCTGCAGCTTTACTGGGGTGCATATGGGCACGTATGGAAATTCAACAGCGGCTGAACTGGAGATTAGTCGCGCTTCCCAGGATGAGTGGGCGCTTCGCAGTCATGTCCGTGCGGTTGCGGCGATCGAAAGTGGGAAATTTGCTGAGGAAATCGTTTCCGTTGAGGTGCCGCAGCGCAAGGGTCCAGCGCTCTTGGTTGCCGAGGATGAGGCACCGCGAAAAGATACGTCCCTAGAGCGATTGGCGAAACTAGCGCCAGTTTTTGGCTCAACCGGAACGATCACGGCTGGGAATGCCCCAGGGGTTAATGACGGTGCAGCCGCGCTGGTGCTAACGAGTGAAGAACTTGCTGCCCAGGAAGGTTTGCAGGTGGAGGCAGTGATTCTTAGCCATGCAGCGATTGCAGTGGAAGCAAAGGATTTCCCGCAAACTCCAGGCCTTGTCATCAATAAGTTATTACAAAAGACGGGTCGGAGTTTAGAGGAGATTGATCTGTTTGAAATAAATGAAGCCTTCGCGGCGGTCGCCTTAGCCAGTGAAAAAATTGTCGGTCTTGACCCGAAAAAGGTAAATGTTAATGGCGGTGCGGTTGCTTTAGGCCATCCGATTGGTGCAAGCGGAGCCCGCATCATCGTTACGTTAATGCATGAATTGAAGCGCCGCGGCGGTGGCATTGGAATTGCTGCGATTTGCAGCGGCGGCGGCCAAGGCGATGCCGTCATGATTGAAGTCCCGAAGGCGTAGGGGAAAGGGTTACTGTCGGACAGAGATCTTACATTGGAAAACTCTTTTATATAATTTTTCAACAAGAGGTCGGAGTCACATCCGGCCTCAAAATGGAGGGGAAAACATGAAGGTTTCAAAGGTAATGGTGATCGGCGCAGGACAAATGGGCTCAGGCATTGCCCAGGTCTGTGCACAAGCGGGCTACCAGGTTGTCTTAAACGATTTAAAACCCGAATTCGTGGAACGCGGACTAGGTGTCATCCAAAAAAAACTTGCCCGCAACGTGGCGAAAGAGCGCATCACCGAGCAACAAAGGCAGGAGGCGCTGGCGAGATTAACGCCGTCAACCAACCTCAATGATGCTAGCGGCGTGGATCTTGTCATCGAAGCAGCCGTTGAAAATATGGAAATCAAAACAAATCTATTTGCTAAATTGGATCAAATTGCCCCGGCGCATGCGATTCTCGCCAGCAATACATCCTCACTGCCCATCACGGAAATTGCGGCCGCCACCAACCGTCCGGAAAAGGTGATTGGCATGCACTTCATGAATCCGGTTCCCGTGATGAAGCTCGTTGAAATCATTCGCGGCCTTGCAACCACCGATGAAGTGTATCAAGCGATCGAGGACATGACGAAAACGTTGAGTAAGGTGCCCGTTGAGGTCAATGACTTCCCAGGCTTTGTTTCCAACCGCGTGCTTATGCCGATGATCAATGAAGCCATTTTCACGTTATACGAAGGGGTGGCGACGAAGGAAGCCATTGACGAAGTCATGAAGCTCGGCATGAACCATCCGATGGGGCCGTTAACCTTAGCGGACTTTATTGGCCTCGACACTTGTCTATATATTATGGAAACCTTGCACGAAGGCTTCGGTGATGACAAATATCGCCCATGTCCGCTCCTCCGCAAATATGTAAAAGCCGGCTGGCTCGGCAAGAAAACCGGACGTGGCTTTTATAGCTACGAATAACAAGAAAAGCGGAAGATTAGATAACAAATACCAGGTGGATCACGACCTCATTACATAGTAGAGATTCTGTGGTCTCCCCTGGAAATGTACGATAACAATACATCCATCCTCAAAAGGGGAGACAAACAATGAATCTTATTTTTACAGAAGAACAAGAAATGATGCGAAAAATGGTTCGGGACTTTGCCGAAAGTGAAATTACGCCATGGATTGAAAAGATGGAAAAAGGGGAATTCCCCCGTGAAATCCTTCGCAAAATGGGCGAACTGGGCCTGATGGGCATTCCTGTTCCCGAAAAATATGGCGGAGCTGAAATGGATTTTACCTCCTATATCTTGGCGATTCATGAACTTTCTAAAGTAAGCGCAACCATCGGCGTTATTCTCAGCGTCCATACCTCGGTCTGTACAAATCCAATCCTCTACTTTGGAACGGCGGAACAGAAGCAGCGCTTTGTGCCGAAACTGGCCTCGGGCGAGTATTTGGGAGCGTTTTGTTTAACTGAGCCGAGCTCCGGATCGGATGCAGCCAGCTTGAAAACCCGAGCTGTGAAAAAGGGTGATCAGTATGTCCTGAACGGCTCGAAGGTGTTTATTACAAATGGGGGAGAGGCGGATGTCTATATCGTCTTTGCGACAACCAATCCGAAATTAGGTACAAAAGGGATTGCCGCCTTTATTGTTGAAAAAAACACCCCTGGTTTTATCGTTGGTAAGGATGAGAAGAAAATGGGTTTGCATGGCTCTAGAACAGTGCAGCTGACGTTTGAAGATATGCATGTGCCCGTCACTAATATGCTCGGCAATGAAAGTGAAGGCTTTAAAATTGCCATGGCCAATCTCGATGTCGGCCGGATCGGCATCGCCACGCAGGCACTTGGGATTGCCGAGGCCGCACTGTCGGCGGCAACGGCCTATGCCCAGCAGCGCCAGCAATTCGGCCAGCCAATTGCCTTACAGCAAGGGATTGCCTTTAAGCTTGCAGATATGGCGACAAGTGTTGAGGCGGCGAAGCTCTTAGTCTACCGGGCGGCGGATTTGCGGAGTCGGGGTGAGAAGTGTAGTCAGGAGGCATCGATGGCTAAGCTGTTTGCGACGAAGACAGCCGTGGAGGTGGCAACGGAAGCAATCCAAGTGTTTGGCGGCTACGGCTATACCGAAGATTATCCCGTCGAACGGTTTTTCCGCGATGCCAAGGTAACGGAGATTTATGAAGGTACGAGCGAGATTCAACGGATCGTGATTAGTAAGTATTTATGAGTTATTTTTGGTAAAAAAATCCAATAATTGTAGAATTCTCACGGAAATTTGTAGAATAACATCTGATTTTTGTAGAATTCCCTTCCGAATTTGTAGAATCACTCCATAAATTTGTAGAATTCACATCGATTAGCTAAAAAGTTAATAAAAATAGCTCTTAAAAAAGAGGAGGACGACCGAAATGAACTTTAAATTATCGGAAGAACATGAAATGATTCGTAAAATGGTGCGTGATTTTGCTCGTAACGAGGTGGCGCCCACTGCAGCTGAACGCGATGAGGAAGAACGCTTTGACCGTGAGATTTTTGACAAAATGGCGGAGCTCGGCTTAACAGGAATTCCTTGGCCAGAACAATACGGCGGCATTGGCAGCGACTATCTTGCATATTGCATCGCCGTGGAAGAACTGTCCCGCGTTGACGCATCGATAGGCGTCCTTCTTTCCGCCCACACCTCTCTTGCTGGCTGGCCAATCTATAAATTTGGCAGCGAAGAGCAAAAGCAAACGTATCTACGACCAATGGCAGAAGGCAGCAAAATGGGGGCCTATGGCTTAACAGAACCTGGCAGCGGCTCGGACGCTGGCGGGATGAGAACAACAGCCCGCTTAGAAGGCGACCACTATGTTTTAAATGGCTCAAAAATTTTCATCACCAATGGTGGCGAGGCCGATATTTATGTCGTCTTTGCCTTAACAGATCCATCGAGTAAGCAAAAAGGAACGACTGCTTTCATCGTTGAGAGTGATTTCCCAGGCTTCTCGGTTGGAAAAAAGGAAAAGAAACTCGGCATCCGCTCTTCACCGACAACGGAAATTATTTTTGAAGAATGCAAGGTGCCGGTTGCCAATAGACTGGGAGAAGAGGGCGACGGTTTTAAAATTGCGATGATGACCCTTGATGGCGGCCGTAATGGCATCGCTGCCCAAGCCGTGGGAATTGCCCAAGGCGCGTTGGATGCCGCAGTGGATTATGCACGGGAACGCCATCAGTTCGGCAAACCGATTGCAGCGAACCAAGGGATCTCGTTCAAGTTAGCAGATATGGCCACAGGTATTGAGGCATCAAGACTATTAACCTATCAAGCGGCCTGGTTAGAGTCAAACGGCTTGCCGTATGGAAAAGAGTCGGCGATGTCCAAATTATTCGCGGGTGATACAGCGATGAAGGTGACAACGGAGGCGGTTCAGGTGTTTGGCGGCTACGGCTATACGAAGGATTATCCAGTCGAACGGTTCATGCGCGATGCTAAAATTACACAAATTTATGAAGGAACACAGGAAATCCAACGCCTTGTCATTTCGAGAATGTTAACGAAATGAGGCGGATATAGGGGATGAAAAAGCGCGAAGTTCAGGCCTCCGTCAAGGATGAGCGCCTTGTCCAAAAAAGGCGTGATCAAATGATCAAAGGGGCCGTTACACTTTTTAAAGAAAAGGGGTTTCACCGGACAACGACGAGAGAGATTGCCAAGGCCGCCGGTTTTAGTATCGGCACGCTGTATGAATACATTCGCACGAAGGAGGATGTCCTTTACCTCGTCTGTGATAGCATTTATGACCATGTCAGCGAGCGTCTTCAGCAGGATCTTGCCTTGAAAAAGGGGACATTGGAAAGCTTGAAGCTTGGCATCGCTAATTTTTTTCAAGTCATGGATGAAATGCAGGCGGAAGTGCTCGTCATGTATCAGGAAGTGAAGTCGCTGTCGAAGGATGCCCTCCCGTATGTTCTGAAAAAGGAAATGGCGATGGTGGGGATGTTTGAGAATCTGTTGTCACGCTGTGTGGAAAACGGAGAGTTGCATCTTTCGGAAAAACAGGTCGAAATTATTGCCCATAATATTTTTGTCCAAGGGCAAATGTGGGGGTTTCGGCGCTGGGCGTTGCGGAAGCTATTTACGTTGGAAGAATATATTGAGTTGCAGACGGAGCTTTTGTTAACAGGGATTGTTGGCGACGGTGCGGCGGCGAAAAAAGGTATCTGAGAAATAACGATAGGGCAGGTCGGATGGTTTTGCTGTCTCGGTAAAGGCAAAAATTCCGATCAGGCTATCAAGTGGCGAGTGGGAGACAAGGTTCATTTTTATAAAAGTAGGTTTTTCCAAACAGGGAGAATGCAGGTCATTTTTAAAAGGGGGAGCACGATGGGGACTTATCAGCCAAGGCATCATATCCGCTTTGTGACGGCGTCGAGTTTGTTTGACGGGCATGATGCTTCGATTAATATTATGAGACGGATTCTCCAGGCAAGTGGCGCGGAAGTGATTCATCTTGGTCATAACCGCTCGGTTGAGGAGGTTGTTAATGCTGCGATTCAAGAGGATGTCCAGGGCATCGCCATTTCGTCATATCAAGGTGGGCATGTTGAATACTTTAAATATATGTATGACCTATTAAAGGAAAAGGGTGCACCACATATCCGGATTTATGGCGGTGGCGGCGGGGTGATTATCCCACGGGAAATGGATGAGCTGCATGCCTATGGGATTGCGCAGATTTTCTCGCCGGAGGATGGCCGCATGCTCGGGCTTCAGGGCATGATCGATCGGATGATTCAGGAATGTGATTTTTCCACAGTGGAAATGAACGTAACGGAGCAAATCGAAAAACTGCCATCAGGCGATGTAAATAGTATTGCTAAGCTGATTACCCTAGCAGAGTTGCATGTGGATAAACAAAACGAGGCCGCGGCGGCAGCTGAGCAAGTATTGGAACAGGTGAAGTCGCTCGAAAAGGAGATTCCCGTTGTCGGGATTACCGGGACGGGCGGGGCGGGAAAAAGCTCGTTAACGGATGAATTAATCCGCCGCTTCATCAATGAATTTCCGGAGAAGCGGGTCGCGATTCTCTCGGTCGATCCGACAAAACAAAAAACGGGCGGTGCCTTGCTTGGTGACAGGATCCGCATGAATGCCATTTTTTCGGCAAATGTGTATATGCGCAGCCTTGCAACACGACATTCGAAAAGTGAACTTTCGCTTGCGATTAAGGATGCGGTCGCGGTGACAAAGGCGGCTGGTTTTGACCTGGTGATTGTTGAAACGAGCGGGATTGGCCAAGGTGATGCGGAAATTACGGAAATTTGTGATGTGTCCTTGTACGTCATGACGAGTGAATTTGGCGCCCCTTCCCAGCTGGAAAAAATTGATATGCTTGATTTTGCCGATTTAATTGTCATCAATAAATTTGAGCGTAAGGGCTCAGAGGATGCGAAGCGCCAGGTGCAAAAGCAGTACCAGCGCAACTATATGCTGTTTGAAAAAGAGTTAGCTGAAATGCCAGTGTACGGGACGATTGCAAGCCAATTTCATGATCCAGGCACGAATGCTTTGTTCGCAGCGTTAGTGGAAAAAGTGAATCAGAAGATGGCGACGGATTGGGTGACGTCGTTTAGTAAAGAGGCAATTGTTGAAAAACAAAATGTCATCATTCCGACGGACCGCCGTTATTATTTACGGGAAATCTCGGAAACGGTGCGCGGCTATCATCGCAAGGCGGAGGAGCAAGCGAATATTGCCCGGAAATTATTTCAGCTTGAAGGAGCTATTACCGCGGTGCAGGATCAACCAGCGGTGGTGGCGGCTTTGGAGGTTGTCAGGCAGGAGACGGAAGCACAGCTGACGGCGGAATCGCGGAAAATTCTGGCGGGTTGGGCAGATACGAGGGCCGCTTATGCCGGTGACCAATTGGTGACGCGCATTCGTGATAAAGAGATTATCACGGTACTAAAATCAACAAGCTTATCCGGGCTGGATATCCCGAAGGTAGCCTTGCCACGCTATAAGGATTATGGGGAAATCATCCGTTGGGTGTACCAGGAGAATGTGCCGGGGGCGTTCCCGTATACGGCTGGGGTATTTCCGTTTAAGCGCGAAGGGGAGGACCCGAAACGGCAATTTGCCGGGGAGGGAACGCCAGAGCGGACGAATCGCCGCTTCCACTATTTATCGAAGGATGATGCGGCGAAGCGTTTAAGTACGGCGTTTGACTCGGTGACGCTTTATGGCGAAGATCCCGATTATCGTCCGGATATATATGGGAAGGTCGGCGAAAGTGGCGTCAGCGTTTGTACGTTAGATGATATGAAAAAGCTGTATGACGGTTTTGATTTATGTCATCCGTCGACGTCGGTGTCGATGACAATCAATGGACCGGCACCGATTATTTTGGCGATGTTTATGAATACGGCGATTGACCAGCAGGTTTTACGGAAAGAGGCGGAGCTTGGCCGTGTGTTAACGGTCGAGGAGTTTGCTGCGGTACGTGCCTATACATTACGAACAGTCCGTGGGACGGTTCAGGCCGATATTTTAAAAGAAGACCAAGGTCAGAATACGTGTATTTTTTCAACGGAATTTGCCTTGCGAATGATGGGCGATATTCAGCAATATTTCATTGATCATCAAGTGCGCAACTATTATTCGGTTTCGATCAGCGGTTACCATATTGCCGAAGCTGGGGCCAATCCGATATCGCAGCTGGCGTTTACGCTGTCAAATGGCTTTACGTATGTCGAGTATTATTTGAGTCGTGGCATGAAGATTGATGATTTTGCGCCAAACTTGTCATTCTTTTTCTCGAATGGCTTGGATCCAGAGTATACGGTGATTGGCCGGGTGGCGCGGAGGATTTGGGCAACGGTCATGCGCGATAAGTATGGAGCCAATGAGCGCAGTCAAAAGTTAAAATACCATGTGCAGACCTCGGGCCGCTCACTCCATGCCCAGGAAATTGACTTTAATGATATCCGGACGACATTGCAGGCGTTAATGGCTTTGCATGATAATTGTAATTCGCTGCATACGAATGCCTATGATGAAGCGATCACGACGCCGACGGAGGAATCGGTGCGCCGGGCGATGGCGATTCAGATGATTATTACGAAGGAGCACGGGTTAACGAAAAATGAGAATCCGTTGCAGGGTTCGTTTATTGTGGAAGAGTTAACCGAGTTGGTCGAGGAGGCCGTGCTCCAGGAGTTTGAACGCTTGAATGACCGCGGCGGGGTGCTTGGTTCGATGGAAACGCAGTACCAACGCGGCAAGATTCAAGATGAATCGATGTATTATGAGATGAAGAAGCATACGGGCGAGCTGCCGATTATCGGCGTGAATACGTATTTGAATCCGAATCCACCTTCAGTGGAGGATGTTAATAATATGGAGCTGGCGCGGGCGACAAAGGAGGAGAAGGAGCTGCAAATACACAATTTGCGGGCCTTCCAGAAGGCGCATGCGGACGAAGCAGCCGCGGCCTTAACGCGCTTGAAGGAAGCTGCCGTCAATCATGGCAACGTGTTCGCCGAATTAATGGAAACCGTCAAAGTCGCCAGCCTCGGCCAAATCACCAGAGCCCTCTACGAAGTCGGTGGACAATACCGAAGAAATATGTAAGTAGAAACGGTGTCAGGCACCATGTGAAATTTTCACATGGTGCCTGACACTACTGTTTTGAATGCACGGATAAAAAATATTTTCCTTAAAGATGTAAAATAATCTCATATCTTATATAATATACTAGCATTCAAACTTCTTAGGGATTACGGGCAGGTGGATACGGATGAAGGGTAGTCATATAATGATTGTGTTAGTGATTGTTGCCTGGCCATTTTACTATCTCTACCAACGTCAACTAGGTGCGATATCCTTCCTTTTGCTGGCGATCTTTTTTTTGATTATCTCAATTAAAGAGATAAAAAAGCTTAAGGAACAGAAGAAACAAACTAGTGAGCTGTCATCAAAGGAAAAAATAGAATGAAACTATAACTAGAACTAGCATAAACCCCAAGAATTTGTTTATAATGAAGAATATGCAAATTTGGAGAAATGCGGAATGACGATGAACGCTAACAAGCTAGACCATTCCCCAACATGCCATACATATTAGCATCTTAAGGATTTTCCCTTAATCACTTTATAAGAGTGTTAAATAGAAAGGAAGTGCCAAAATTGAGTTTAGCACAATACTCAAAAGAGGAATTAAAAGAATTATCCCTCATCGAAATGGCTTTTGAATATTTAAAAACTAGCAAGCAGCCCATCTCATTTAATGAATTAGTCAGTGAGATTAAAGCAGCAGCTAAAATTTCCGACGAAGAAATCAGAACCCGCTTGGCACAATTTTATACAGACATGAATATCGATGGCCGCTTCCTATCATTAGGAGAAAACCGTTGGGGCCTTCGCGTTTGGTACCCAGTTGATACTGCTGAGGAAGAAGTGGTAACGGTTGTGAAGCCGAAGAAGAAAAAGGCAAAGAAAGTGGTCGACGAAGAAGAACTCGAAGATTTCGATGCAATCGGAGAAGAAGAAGATTATGACGATCTCGACGATTTTGAGGACGAAGACGATTTACTTGATGATGAAGAGGAACTTGATCTAGATGAAGTCGATGATTTTGACGACGATGATGATGATGATGATGATGAAGTCCTTGAAGACGATGAAGAATTTAAATTAGATGAAGACGAAGATCTTGACGACGAGGAAGAAGACGAAGTGTTTGAAGAAGAGGAAGAAGAATAATCGATCGAACGGGAGGATGTTACCGCACTCTGCCTCCTATTTTGACAGATGAATCAGCTTGACTTTTTATTCAGGCTTCTGTATTATCTTTTTTGGGCTCCTTTTAAAAGGACGAATGATGATTACTTATATGCGCTCCCTTGCAATAGCGAGAAGGAGCGCTTTTTATTTTTAAAAACCTCCCGTCTGACGGGGGTTTTTCGTTTTTGGAGCAATAGGGAAAATTTTTTTTGAAAAAATCCTTAAATAACCTGAATAATGCACAAACTGTAATGGAGGGGGAATCATTTATGACAAAGTATATTTTTGTAACGGGTGGTGTGGTGTCATCACTTGGAAAAGGGATCACAGCTGCCTCACTAGGGCGTTTATTGAAAAATCGGGGCTTAAATGTAACAATCCAAAAATTTGATCCGTATATTAACGTTGACCCAGGAACGATGAGTCCTTACCAACATGGTGAAGTATTCGTAACCGATGATGGCGCTGAAACGGATCTAGACCTTGGCCACTATGAGCGTTTTATTGATATCAATTTAAACAAGTATTCTAACGTAACAACAGGAAAAATTTATTCAACTGTATTACGTAAAGAGCGTCGTGGTGATTATTTAGGGGCAACCGTACAGGTTATTCCGCACATTACCAATGAAATTAAAGAGCGCTGCTTCCGTGCTGGCAAAGAAACCAATGCCGATGTTGTGATTACGGAAATTGGGGGAACGGTTGGAGACATCGAGTCATTACCATTCCTAGAGGCAATTCGTCAAATTAAGAGTGATATCGGCAGTGAAAATGTGATGTACATTCATTGTACGCTTATTCCATATATTAAAGCGGCCGGTGAAATGAAAACAAAGCCGACGCAGCACAGTGTAAAAGAGCTGCGCAGCCTAGGGATTCAGCCAAATATCATCGTAGTTCGGACGGAAATGCCAGTTTCCCAGGACATGAAGGATAAAATTGCCTTATTCTGTGATATTGATGCCAAAGCGGTGATTGAATGTCAGGATGCGGATACCTTGTATTCGATTCCACTTGCTCTTCAAGCGCAAAATATGGATCAAATCGTTTGTGACCATTTGAAATTGCAAACGAAGACAGCGGAAATGACAGAATGGACGGCCTTGGTTGATCGAGTGTTAAACCTTTCAGGCAAAACACGCATTGGTCTTGTCGGAAAATATGTCGAGCTGCAGGATGCTTACATTTCTGTTGTTGAGGCGATGAAGCATGCTGGTTACGCGTTTGATACTGACGTTGAAATTAAGTGGATTAATTCAGAAGATGTGACACGCGAAAATGTGGCCGAGCTTCTTGATGATGTCGATGGCGTGCTTGTTCCTGGTGGATTTGGCGACCGCGGTATTGAAGGGAAAATTGAAGCGACGCGCTATGCCCGTGAGCAGAAGAAGCCGTTCCTTGGCATTTGTTTAGGGATGCAGCTGGCAACGATTGAATTTGCCCGCAATGTGCTAGGGCTAGATGATGCGCATTCGGCCGAGTTCGTACCTGAAACGACTCATCCAATTATTGATTTACTGCCAGAGCAGAAGGATGTCGAGGATTTGGGCGGTACCTTACGTTTAGGCCTATATCCTTGCCGTCTTGTTGAAGGAACGAAGGCATTCTCAGCCTATGAGGATGAGGTTGTGTACGAGCGCCATCGTCATCGTTATGAATTTAACAATTATTATCGTCAAGATATGGAAGCGGCGGGGTTCATCTTCTCAGGGACAAGTCCTGATGGCCGCTTAGTGGAAATTATTGAGCTAGCGGATCACCCGTGGTTCGTGGCTTCTCAGTTCCATCCG
Organism: Neobacillus jeddahensis; assembly: GCF_000612625.1. GTDB lineage: Bacteria > Bacillota > Bacilli > Bacillales > Cytobacillaceae > Neobacillus > Neobacillus jeddahensis. The sequence goes on along the minus strand of NZ_CCAS010000008.1, from coordinate 65,052 downwards.
GAATTTGTCTCAAGACCAACGCGCCCACAGCCGTTGTTCCGTGATTTTATCCGGGCTTCTCTTCAAAAATAAGCTGTGTTGAAACCAGTTCTCCGCCGTTGGTGGGGAACTGGTTTTTTTAGTGCGTGTTTTTGGGTGTAAATGGAAAATTATCCGTTCGTTTGCGGAAATGATCCAATGCCTGTGGAAAATGATCCAATGCCTTCGGAAAATGCTCCAATGCCTGCGAAAAATGATCCAATGCCCTCGGAAAATGACCCAATCCAAAATCCACGCAAAAAAACAAGGCCATACCGGCCCTGTTTTATTCCGCAAACTCTACCAAAATTTCATCAATCGTAAACTTCAAGCCATAATAGACGAATAAGGCCACCAGCGCAGTAGGATAGCCAAAGCGGTTACCGACATCGTCCGGCAGCAATCCTTTTGTCAATCGCAAATCAAGATGGACATCCGCTAAATCCGCCAAATCCAAATCAACCCCGTCCAACACAGTCGAAACTGCGACAAACGGAATCATTTTTTCATGGAGCAACCGCGCCAGCTCTAGCGCTTCTGTATCCCTATTGCTTCGGGTGAAAATTAGGACTCGATCCGCATCAGTCAGCTCCTCAACAGCTGACATCGTCAAAACCCTCGCCGCCGCCAATGGTTCAACTCCTTCTAACGCTTCAAACTCGACCGCCTTCATTTCCTTCGTCCCGAACAGATAGATCGACCCGTCCCCAACTGGAGCTTGAGCCAGCAAGCGAGCTCCGTCCTCAAATGAAAATTCCTCTTTTTCCGCAAGCCGTTTAAATACACCTGTTAACTGGGTAGTAAACATCTTTAACATACTAACCCTCCTTTATCACCGTACCTATTATAAACTTTTTCAGGATAATGAAAAAATAAATGAGAAATTCCACAAAATAACACATCAGACCGAAAAAACAGGCAGGAAATCTCCCCAATCAGGTCGAAGAATTACTAGTGATAGGTATTAGTAGGTAATGCTAGAAAAACAAGGAAGAGGTGGAGTTAATGAAAGAGAAGATTTTAATTGTAGACGATCAATTTGGTATTCGAATTTTACTAAATGAGGTATTTCAAAAAGAAGGATACCAAACATTTCAGGCAGCAAATGGCATTCAAGCATTAGAGATTGTTACAAAGCATGACCCAGACCTTGTTTTGCTCGATATGAAAATACCGGGAATGGACGGGATTGAAATCCTGAAACGTATGAAAGTCATCGACCCAGATATACGTGTCATCATCATGACTGCCTATGGCGAATTGGATATGATTCAAGAAGCCAAAGACCTAGGCGCCATCACTCATTTTGCGAAACCCTTCGATATTGATGATATCCGGGCTGCGGTTCGGAAACATATTCCACAGCAAACAAAATAATCAAATAATGACAATGCATTTCTGGTGGTACCTTACGAAAGAATCACCAGAACCGTCATTATTTTTTATAAAAGCCAGTTAGAAAAACGCTGGATTAAGTTGGGTGCGCTTTCATTATGACAGTTTGAAAAACTGTGCTCGAATAATGGCATTTCCTCCGTTGTTTTGTTATGATACATATGAACTTTTAACAGGCTGAATATCATTTCTGATTTATACATAAACGACAAATGAGAGGGAAATCCTTTTATGGAAGACCCTGTTACAGAAATGATAGTAAGCTAATTTAAGGAGGAAGAATTATGCCTTTAGTATCAATGAAAGACATGCTTATTAAAGCGAAAGCAGAAGGCTACGCTGTTGGGCAATTTAACATTAATAATCTTGAGTTCACTCAAGCTATTCTTCAAGCGGCAGAAGCAGAAAAATCACCAGTTATCCTAGGTGTTTCTGAAGGCGCTGGCCGTTATATTGGCGGTTTCAAAACGGTTGTTAAAATGGTAGAAGGTTTATTGGAAGATTATAAAATTACTGTTCCAGTGGCTATTCACCTTGACCACGGTTCAAGCTTTGATAAATGTAAAGAAGCGATTGACGCTGGTTTCACTTCAGTTATGATCGATGCTTCTCACCACCCATTTGACGAAAACGTAGCAACTACTTCTAAAGTAGTAGAATATGCTCATTCAAAAGGTGTGTCTGTTGAGGCGGAATTAGGAACTGTTGGCGGACAAGAGGACGATGTAATTGGTGGAATCATGTACGCTGATGCCCAGGAGTGTGTGGAACTTGTAAAACGCACTGGTATTGACTGCCTTGCTCCTGCATTAGGTTCTGTTCACGGTCCTTACAAAGGCGAACCAAACCTTGGTTTCAAAGAAATGGAAGAAATCGGAAATCTTACAGGTATGCCGTTAGTTCTTCATGGTGGAACTGGAATTCCTACAAAGGATATTCAAAAATCAATTTCACTTGGAACTGCTAAAATCAACGTAAACACTGAAAACCAAATCGCTTCTGCTAAAGCTGTTCGTGAAACACTTGCAGCATTACCTGAAGAGTACGATCCACGAAAATATTTAGGACCAGCTCGTGACGCGATTAAAGAAACTGTCATCGGTAAAATCCGTGAATTTGGTTCTTCAAACAGAGCGTAATCTACTTCTAAAGCGTGGATTGCCATTTCTACGAAAGGCAATCGACACGATTAGACAACATGATGACGTAAATTATGATAAGATGAAAACCGTCCTTACTAAGGGCGGTTTCAGTCTGTAATTAGAGTCTGAAAATTTAGTCGAAAAAATGGAGGGAAAACGATGAAATTTTTTATTGATACTGCAAACTTGGATGAAATCCGCGAAGTACATGAACTAGGCTTACTAGCAGGGGTTACCACCAACCCATCGCTTGTTGCAAGAGAAAAAGATGTATCATTTCATGAACGTATCAAGGAAATTGCCGAGCTTGTTCCTGGTTCTGTTAGTGCTGAAGTCATCGCTCTTGATGCAGAGGGCATGATTAGAGAAGGAAAAGAATTAGCAGCGATCGCACCAAATATCACCGTAAAAGTTCCCATGACTCCAGACGGCTTAAAAGCATGCCATGCTTTTTCAAAAGAAGGCATCAAAACAAACGTTACCTTAATCTTTAATGCAAACCAAGCATTGCTTGCAGCTAGAGCAGGCGCTACATATGTTTCTCCATTCCTTGGCAGATTAGATGATATCGGTCAAAATGGCTTAGATCTAATCTCACAAATTTCCGACATCTTTGCGGTTCATGGCATCGAATCAGAAATTATCGCTGCCTCCATCCGTAATCCAATCCATGTCACAGAAGCTGCTTTAAGAGGCGCCGACATTGCGACCATTCCTTACAAAGTATTAATCGGCTTGTTCCATCATCCATTAACGGATAAAGGAATCGAAGGGTTCCTAAAAGACTGGAATACCCGTACAAACGCATAAAGAGTCCAACAGTTTTTTCCATTTTCGTAAATTTTTTTTGATATCCATACATGAAAATAAAATTTTCGTGTAAACTAAAGAATAGACAAGCTGTCGGAATTTGACTTTTTGTGTTGGAAAAATATACCTAGAGCCTCGTTTGATGCTAGGGCCTTTTGACTAAAAGCGGAAGCGCGTGAGGATAGACAGTTATTACTGAACGCGCTTTCGCTAAAATGAAAGCCCTAAGTTTATCAATCAGCATGACCTACATAGGGCTTAGAAGGGAGTCGAAAATGGAAAAACTTAAAATTGCCGGCGGGTATCCTTTAAAGGGAACGGTTCGCATTAGCGGAGCTAAAAATAGTGCCGTTGCCTTAATCCCCGCCACCATTTTAGCCGAATCACCCGTGACAATTGAGGGCTTACCGGATATTTCAGATGTCGAAATCTTGAAGGGCCTGCTTGAGGAAATCGGCGGGAATGTTCACATTTCGGACGATGAAATGACGGTCGACCCATCGACCATGATTTCTATGCCTTTGCCAAACGGCAAGGTGAAAAAATTGCGTGCTTCCTATTATTTAATGGGGGCTATGCTCGGACGCTTCAAAAAGGCAGTCATTGGTCTTCCAGGCGGCTGCCATCTAGGTCCAAGACCGATTGACCAACATATTAAAGGTTTTGAGGCACTCGGTGCACAAATCACGAACGAGCAAGGTGCCATTTATTTACGTGCCGACGAACTGCGCGGTGCTCGTATATACCTTGATGTTGTCAGTGTTGGCGCGACCATCAATATTATGCTGGCTGCGGTGCGTGCGAAGGGACGGACGGTCATTGAAAACGCAGCAAAGGAGCCAGAAATCATTGACGTTGCCACCCTTTTAACGAATATGGGGGCGAAAATTAAAGGCGCCGGAACCGATGTCATTCGCATCGATGGCGTTGATACGTTACACGGCTGCCGTCACACGATCATCCCTGACCGGATTGAAGCAGGGACATATATGATTTTAGGTGCCGCTGTAGGTGAAGGGGTTTTAATTGACAATGTCATTCCCCATCATTTAGAATCGCTGACTGCCAAGCTCCGTGAGATGGGCGTTCACGTTGAGTCTGGTGATGATCAAGTGTTTGTTGACGGTTCTACTAAATTGAAAGCGGTTGATATTAAAACACTCGTTTATCCTGGCTTCCCGACGGACCTGCAGCAGCCCTTTACTACGCTGCTAACAAAGGCAACCGGTTCAAGTGTGGTTACTGATACCATTTATGGTGCCCGTTTTAAACATATTGATGAATTAAGAAGAATGAACGCCAATATTAAGGTGGAAGGGCGTTCGGCGATTATAAACGGTCCGATCCATCTTCAAGGGGCAAAAGTGAAGGCTAGCGACCTGCGAGCAGGGGCTGCCCTAGTGATTGCCGGCCTGATTGCAGAAGGAATTACAGAAGTCACCGGTCTTGAGCATATTGACCGCGGCTACAGTAATCTCGTTGAAAAATTAAACGGCCTCGGTGCGACCGTTTGGCGGGAAGCACTGACACAAGAGGAACTAGAACAACTGAAAAACACCTAATGATAGTGAATCTAAAAACGAGCAATTGATAGGGGTTCTGTCAGCACATCTTTGAAAAAAACATCGGAAAAACACCTAAAAGGAACATCTGAAAATACTAGACAGACTCACTCATGCGATATTGACAACTCTACATAGATAGATAGGCAAAAGAGAAAATGGGAGATGGAAACAGATGGAAAGAAGTTTATCGATGGAACTTGTTCGTGTCACAGAAGGAGCTGCCCTTGCTTCAGCCCGCTGGATGGGGCGCGGAAGGAAAGACGAAGCCGATGGTGCGGCAACTTCTGCTATGCGTGATGTGTTTGACACGGTTCCAATGAAGGGAACCGTTGTGATTGGCGAAGGAGAAATGGACGAGGCACCTATGCTATATATCGGGGAAAAGCTTGGTACAGGCTATGGACCACGAGTCGATGTCGCCGTTGATCCGCTCGAAGGCACGAATATTTTGGCATCAGGCGGTTGGAATGCTTTAGCAGTTTTGGCCGTCGCTGATCATGGCAATCTGCTGCATGCACCGGATATGTATATGGAGAAAATCGCTGTTGGTCCGGAAGCCGTCGGTTGTGTCGATATTGACGCCTCTGTTTTGGACAACCTAAAAGCAGTCGCAAAAGCGAAAAACAAGGATATCGAGGATGTTGTGGCCACCGTGTTAAACCGCCCGCGCCATGAACATATCATTGCCCAGCTTCGTGATGCTGGTGCCCGGATCAAACTCATCAATGACGGTGATGTGGCCGGTGCGATTAATACCGCTTTCGATAACACTGGGGTTGATATTCTATTTGGATCAGGCGGTGCGCCGGAGGGAGTCCTCTCAGCCGTTGCGCTGAAATGTCTTGGCGGGGAAATCATTGGGAAATTATTGCCGCAAAATGATGCCGAGCTTGAGCGCTGTGTTAAAATGGGCTTAGATGTAAATCGGATCTTACGAATGGAAGACCTTGTGAAAGGCGATGACGCTATCTTTGCCGCAACCGGAGTCACTGACGGAGAACTGCTCCGCGGCGTCCAATTCAAAGGCGCATACGGCTCCACCCATTCCATCGTTATGCGCGCCAAATCAGGCACCGTCCGCTTCATCGAAGGCCGGCACAGCTTGAAAAAGAAACCCAACCTCGTCATTAAATAAAAAGAAAAGCGGAAGCGCCTTTCGCAGGGGCTTATGACCCCGAGCCCCTAGGCGCAGCTGGACAATTCTCAAATTCGAATATATGGTGCCTGACACCAGTTACTGATTTAGCAAAAAATAAATTGCCTGGGAGACTAGATTGGTTGAGGGTCTAGTCTCTTAACTTGCAAAACTCCGCTTACAATAGAGGAAGATTTGAATTAACTCCTGTGAGAGAAAAATTTCCAGTTGCTAATATAATAAAAATTAGTTGATTAATTTTTTGTACAGAGGGTAAAATAGTAATTGTTTTTATTATATATAATTTCTGCAATTCTATTCTTTTCTTTTCTACTTCAATTTCAATTCCTCTAATCTCTTAATTTTTATCTTACTGATAGATCCCGCTGTCTAAAAATAAGCGGATTTGATGGAAAAATCTTAAAGTGTGGTGTACAAATGGACTTAACTATTTCTAGTTTAGAAAATATGAAGCTGAAGGAGCTTTATGAGCTTGCACGCGAATTTAAAGTCACCTATTACAGCAAATTAACAAAAAAAGAATTAATTTTTGCCATTTTAAAATCTCGTGCGGAACAGCAGGGTTATTTTTTCATGGAAGGCGTCCTCGAAATCATCCAATCGGAAGGCTTCGGATTTCTTCGACCAATTAACTACTCGCCAAGCTCAGAAGACATTTATATCTCGGCATCGCAAATCCGCCGCTTTGACCTGCGTAATGGGGATAAAGTATCTGGTAAGGTTCGCCCGCCAAAAGAAAATGAACGGTATTATGGACTCTTACACGTTGAAGCAGTAAATGGTGAGGATCCAGAATCAGCGAAGGAACGTGTCTACTTCCCAGCGTTAACACCGCTCTATCCGAATAGACAAATGAAACTGGAAACCACCCAAAAGCATCTTTCCACCAGAATCATGGATGTTGTTGCACCAGTCGGGTTTGGCCAACGTGGCTTAATTGTTGCCCCGCCTAAGGCCGGGAAAACGATGCTGTTAAAAGAAATTGCCAACAGTATTACGACAAACCATCCTGATGTTGAGTTAATTATGCTTTTAATCGATGAACGTCCGGAAGAGGTAACCGATATCGAGCGGTCTGTAGCTGGGGATGTTGTCAGCTCAACCTTTGATGAGGTGCCGGAAAATCATATTAAAGTGGCCGAGCTTGTGCTTGACCGCGCGATGCGTCTTGTCGAACACAAGCGTGATGTCGTCATTTTGATGGATAGTATTACACGTCTAGCACGTGCGTATAACTTAGTTATTCCGCCAAGCGGACGAACATTATCCGGTGGTATTGATCCAGCAGCGTTCCATCGTCCAAAGCGTTTCTTTGGTGCAGCTCGTAATATTGAAGAGGGCGGCAGCTTAACGATTTTAGCGACGGCTCTTGTCGATACAGGTTCCCGTATGGATGACGTGATTTATGAGGAATTTAAAGGGACCGGTAATATGGAGCTCCATCTGGATCGTCAGTTGGCTGAGCGTCGCATTTTCCCTGCGCTTGATATTCGTCGTTCTGGAACACGTAAGGAAGAGTTATTGATTCCGAAGGATCATTTGGATAAATTATGGGCTATTCGGAAATCAATGTCAGACTCACCAGATTTTGCAGAACGCTTCTTGAAAAAATTGCGTCAAACGAAATCAAATGAAGAGTTTTTTGCCCAACTTGGGGAAGAGCTAAAATCAAGACGGTAGTAGAAAAAGTAGGTCGAGGGAGACCTCGCAGGTGCGTCATGCGTCTGAGGAGTCTCTCGGGAACGCCCGCGCAGCACTGTGTACCTGAGGCGGAAATCAACAGCTAATTTTACTTAAAACCAACAAATCCCAACTTGCAAAATAAGGTTCCCCTTGTTATAATGGGTGCAGTGTGTTTGAAGTATTTCATGCTTGTTTTTACGACAGGCATTTTTATAACTCTGTTTCGAAAGATTCAGGGCGGAAGGAGATGAAAAGAATGAAAGCAGGAATTCATCCAAATTATAAAACAGTAACGGTGTCATGTGCATGTGGTAATACATTTGAAACTGGTTCTGTTAAAAATGAGATCCGTGTTGAAACTTGTTCAGAATGTCATCCATTCTATACTGGTCGTCAAAAATTCGCTGAAGCTGGCGGACGTGTTGACCGTTTCAACAAAAAATACGGCCTTAAGCAACAATAAGATTGCTCAAGAACAGGCAAGAGGAACTTTGACTTGCCTGTTTTTTATTGAAAAAAAACGCGTTAACATAGATAATCCGCCGGTATTATTTTGGCGGAAAGCATAAAATACTTACGATAGATTGTCTGATAGGGTTCGTTTAAGGAAGGAGACGCCGTTTATGTATTTAATGAAGCAAAGCGGATGGGTTGAGGTTATCTGCGGCAGTATGTTTTCTGGTAAATCGGAGGAATTGATTCGTCGGGTGAGACGAGCTCAGTTTGCGAAACAAAAAATAGCTGTTTTTAAGCCGAAAATTGATAATCGCTACAGTGAACAATCTGTGGTTTCCCATAATGGCTCTTCTTTTCACGCTAAGCCTATTTCCCATTCGATTGAGATTCTACATCATGTCGAAGCGGATATCGATATCATTGCCATTGATGAAATTCAGTTTTTCGATGAAGGAATTGTTCGGATCGTTCAACAACTGGCTGATAGTGGTCACCGTGTGATTTGCGCTGGGTTGGACATGGATTTCCGTGGTGAGCCGTTTGGACAAATGCCCGCGTTGATGGCAATCGCTGAATCGGTGACGAAGCTTCAAGCTGTTTGCACCGTCTGTGGTTCACCATCAAGCAGGACTCAGCGCCTCATTGACGGACGTCCCGCCTCTTACCATGACCCAGTTATCATGGTAGGAGCATCCGAGGCATACGAGCCACGCTGTCGTCACCATCACGAAGTCCCAAAAACCACCCCTGTCACCACCGCACGCTAATTGGGTGCCTGACACCATAAACTAGGTTAGCACGGTTAACATCGTTACCATGGTCGATGAGCAGGAATTGGTGCCTGACACCATAAATAACATTTGCACTGTCTGAGAGTTGATTTCTCAGGCAGTTTTTTATTAGGTTGATGGAATTCCGGGATTTTTCTGCGGATGTTGGAAAGATTTCACTCGGTGACAGGCGGGTTGGACGGGCATGATAGTAATGGAGGTGTACAATGCCAAAAAAGTTACTTTTGTTTATCATGCTGTTCATTGTATTAAGTGGATGCCAGAACGATACTAACCGCAGCAGTGACGAAGAAGCGTATGATTTAAGGAATGACACGACCGCACCAAACTATATGTCGAACCGTAATAATGATCGTAATACGGCAGAGAATATGACCAACCGTGGAAAGACTAAGCAGCACCAAGTCGAAAATGATATCACCAATCAAAATCCGAACTTTCTCGACCTAGGCGGAACAGGAAGTGGTAGTGAGGCGGGAGCGAACAACCAGGGCAACGATATCAACAAAGCGAAACAGGTTGTCGCTGCCACCAAAGAATTTGAGACCGACTCTGTGGTGATCAATGGCGATCGGATGTGGGTGTCGGTGTATAAAAAGGGGATTCTTTCTGATCAAGTGAAGATTGATGCTGAAGCCCGTCTCCATCGGAAATTGGTTCAGGCTCTTCCAAGTTATCATATGGAAGTCAGTGTGAAGGAAGATCGCCGCTAGCATGCTCTGCTTTTTTAGGGCATGTTTTTTTATCATATAAAATGTACAGAAATCAACAGACAACATAACAGAGTGATGAGAAAAAAGGGCGTACCACCGCCGTTTATCGCCCTGTAAAAAAATATCTCTCACAATTTGGTTTTGACGGTTGTTTTCACCTATACTATAATTAGAATGTTATGGACTAAAAACTGAGGTGAATGGACTGTGTTTGATCGTCTTCAATCCGTGGAAGATCGTTATGAAAAGTTAAATGAGCTTTTAAGCGACCCACAAATTATCAATGATACAAAAAAACTTCGTGAATATTCAAAAGAACAATCTGATATACAAGAAACTGTACAAACGTATCGCCAATATAAAGAAACGCGCGAACAGCTTCAAGACGCAAAAGCTATGCTCGATGACAAGCTTGATGCTGAAATGCGTGAAATGGTGAAGGAAGAAGTCAATGAGCTGGAAGGGCAAATTGAAGAACTAGAGGCAAAAATGAAAATCCTGCTTGTGCCGAAGGATCCGAATGATGACAAAAACGTTATCTTTGAAATCCGCGGTGCAGCTGGTGGCGATGAAGCAGCCCTATTTGCGGGAACGCTATACCGGATGTACAGCCGCTACGCGGAATCACAAGGCTGGAAGACCGAACTAATTGACGCAAGCCCCACAGGTCTTGGCGGTTACAAGGAAATTAGTTTTATGATTAACGGAGCAGGTGCTTACTCCAAATTGAAATTTGAAAATGGCGCCCACCGTGTGCAACGTGTTCCAGAAACAGAATCAAGCGGACGGATTCATACATCAACCGCAACGGTTGTCTGTTTGCCAGAGGCGGAAGAGTTTGAATATGAAATCCATGATAAAGATATTCGTTTTGATACGTTTGCTTCTAGTGGTGCGGGCGGACAATCCGTTAACACGACCATGTCAGCCGTTCGTTTAACCCATCTTCCAACTGGAATCATGGTATCGATTCAGGATGAAAAATCGCAACATAAAAATAGAGACAAAGCGATGAAGGTTTTACGTGCGCGCGTCTATGATAAGTTCCAACAAGAAGCGCAGGCAGAATACGATCAAGTGCGTAAATCTGCTGTTGGTACGGGGGATCGTTCGGAGCGGATTCGCACATACAATTTCCCGCAAAACCGTGTGACCGACCACCGGATTGGCTTAACGATTCAAAAGCTTGATCAGATCATTGAAGGGAAGCTCGATGAAATTATCGATGCACTCATTATGGAAGAACAAGCAAAACGACTAGAAAGTGCCTCAAAAGATGAGTAAAAAAGTATTCGAAGCTCTCCAATGGGCTTCTTCTTTTTTAATCGAGGCCAAGCGGGGTGAGAACGCAGGGGAATTACTGCTTCGCCATTACACAGGTATGTCGCGGGCACAGCTGTTTGCGAACGTGCGCGATGAGCTTGCCCCTTCAGTGTGGGACGTGTTTGAACAGGCGGTCAAGGACCATGCGGCGGGTGTTCCCGTTCAGTATCTGATCGGCTCGGAGGAGTTTTACGGTCGATCGTTTGTCGTCAATGAAAGTGTACTCATCCCACGCCCGGAAACCGAAGAACTCGTATATGGAACACTTGAGCGCATGAAAAAGCTATTCAGCCAAACCGGAAAGCTTCACCTTGCTGATATCGGCACAGGCAGTGGCGCCATCGCCATCACCGTGAAACTAGAATACGGGGTGTCAGGCACCAATCCAACTATGGAGCCAGTGCAAACAGTAGAAAGGGTGTCAGGCACCAATTTAAAGGTGACGGGGACGGATATTGCGGAGGAGTCGCTGGTGGTTGCCCGCGAAAATGCGGCTAGATTGGGTGCGGAGGTTGAGTTTATTCAAGGGGATTTGTTGCGCCCGTTGATTGAGAGGGGCGAAAAGCTGGATGTGGTCCTTTCCAATCCGCCATATATTCCAGCTGGGGATATTACCACTATGTCCGAAGTGGTGACAGAGCATGAGCCGCACCGGGCTTTATTTGCTGGGGCTGATGGCTTGGATTTTTACCGCCGATTCATGGTCGAGCTCCCACAAATCCTAGCGCCGCGCGCGCTGATTGGCTTTGAAATTGGGGCCGGTCAGGGTGGAGCGGTAGCGGAGCTTTTGCAAAAGGCCTTCCCAATGGCAATGGTAGAGGTTGTTAATGATATAAATGGCAGGGACCGGATGGTGTTTGCCGAACTTACAGAGTGTTAAGGCGAATCGGCGCCATTAACACTCTTTTTTTGACCTTCTAAAAAAATAATGGTGGGAAGTAGGGGGATAAGCCCGATATTCCTGCTGTATTTACATATTGTACGTTCTCCGGCCACACGTCATTCAAGCAAGTGAATCATGAATTTTTGTAAATTTACTAGTTTAAGATTCTGGCATTTTGTCCACAATGAAGATATCGAAGGGCAAAGGGGCGGTGCAGAATGAGAAGTAAATTACTAGTTTGGGGATATTTAGTGGTTTTATCATTGGGAACAATGTTGAGTTTATATATGCCAAAAACGGAAGCAGCATCAAAGGAATCGATCGTGATTCCAGGGGAAGCGATTCGCTTACGCATTCTCGCCAATAGTGATTTTGAAAAGGACCAAGCGATCAAACGTAAGGTGCGCGACGCTGTCAACGCTCAAATAACACTGTGGGTACAGGATTTAACCTCGATGCAGGAAGCTAAACAGGTGATGAATGAAAAGCTGCCAGAAATTCAAGCAATTGCGGAAGAGGTTGTCCGTGAACAAGGCTCCGATCAATCGGTCAAGGTGGAATTTGGGAAGGTGCAGTTCCCAACGAAATTATATGGGCAGTTCTTATATCCAGCCGGCGAGTATCAAGCGATTTTAATTACATTAGGAAGTGGAGAAGGAGCAAATTGGTGGTGCGTGCTCTATCCACCATTATGCTTCCTTGATTTTTCAAATGGAACAGCTGTAAGTGAAGGTTTTGAGGAGCACAAGGTGAAGGCGGAAACGGTGGAGGGGCATGAGGAGAGTGTGGAAAAGGTAGCTGTTGAAACTAGCAGCGACGAAAATGTGGTCGAGACACAACCAAAAGAAACCGTAAAACAGCCGGACACAGCCAAAAAGGAATCCTCAGCACACAAGCAGTCTGAAGTGAATAATGTGTCCAAAGAAGACAAGCAGAAGTGGAAAACGGTGGAAAAGGATGACACGATGAAGGCAGATGTGATCAACAAAAAGCAGGTAATCGCAGACGAGCCGATCGTAGAAAAGAGAGTCAAAAAACAAACGAAGAAGGCACCTGTGTATACAGCTGAAGATGAAGAGCCGGTCAAAGTGAAGTTTTTCGCCGTTGAGATGTGGGAAAAGATGTTTGACTAAAAATTAGTTCCGGGCTCCAGGCGCTTCACCTTCCACTCCGGTCATAGGTTCCTTACACAGCATAAATCTAACAAGGTATGATTCCTCATTATTCATGAGGATTATACCTTTTTTTGCTGTATAGTTATCGTATCATTTTGACTAGAGGACTACCATGATGCAGAATTAACTATCAATAATTTCTAGTCTATATAAGCAAGTTGGAACATGGTAGTATGAACTACATATTGGTCAAGATCTTTAATTTCACAAAAACTTAAGTACATTCTGTCAAATTATTTCACCATTAATGGTGAATGAAATTGGTCTGTAAACGCTTGCAATCTGAGGATATAATTTTAATCAAGGATATCCAAACTTATTACTACTAGTAGAGCGGTGAATAGCTTGTTAACTTCAAGAGAAATTCAAATTGTAACGAAATTGCTGGAGGCCGAAAAAACTCTTCGGACAAAAGATCTATCAACAGAGTTGAATGTTAGTACCCGAACGATCAAGTCTGACCTAGAGCAGGTGCGAAAATGGTTTACGGATCATGGAATTGAGCTTTGTTCACAGCCAAATAGAGGCTATTGGATTGAATGCAGTGAAAATAACCGTTTGAAACTGTATAAAACCTTAATGGAAATGGAAAGTAAATCACTCTATCCAGACCAAAACATCCGAATAGAGAAAATATTATATCTGTTTTTTTCGCAAAATGGTTATGTTACCGCAGCTCGAATCGCAGATTATCTACAGGTAAGTAGAAATACGGTCATCAGTGATTTGAACTTTTTAGAGGACTACATTAAACCATGGATGATCGAGTTGGAGAGGATGCCGCGTACTGGTTACAAGATTGTTGGAGAAGAAATTCATATCCGGTTACTTTTTGAACATATCATTCAGGAGAGTTTAAGTAATTTTGATTTATATAAAATTATTTCAACGCTAAAATCCGGTGGAACAGATGAAATAAACATTGGTTTTACACAGGAAATCCAAACTAAGTTTGAAAAAGTCATTCAATACATCCACTTGATATTAAAAGACAAGCGCTTTGAAGCCGTTTCCCATGCGGAAATAGTGTCCATCTTTATTCGTCTTATTATTTTTTTAGTAAGACTGGAAAGTGAATTTACAATTGGAAGCTATCGGCTGTTAAAGAACAACCAGCATATTGGTTCACTTTCCTCAAAATTCATTCTGAATGTCATGACGAAAATATGTGAGGAATTTGATTTTCCTATACTTGAAGATGAATTCTTATATGTACACCGCAATTTCTTATTAGAAGATAAAGAACTAAATCTTCTTACCATAACAGAGGAATTGATTCGTTCCGTCAGTAAGAAGGAAGGGATACCGTACGATAAGGACACGCGATTGTTTAATAATTTATTAACCCATTTGTCGTTACGGTTTGAAAAAAATAAAACATATGTAACCGAAGTAAATCCTTTTAAAAACGAAATTAAACGAAACAATGCTTCATTGTTTTCTAGTATAAAAGAGGCGTGTGAAAAGCTCTTTGGTAAAAATACGAAGGTGGTTCAGGATTCGTTTCTGTCCTTTATTGCCCTGCACTTTCTCGTTTCATATGAAAATGTGTTTGATAAAAAGCCGAAAATTAGAGCCCTTTATGTTTGTTCAACAGGTAGAGGGGTTGCAAGGTTAATCAAAAACCGAGTGGAGCGGGAAATTGGAGAGATTAATATAACGAGATATTGCTCTGTTATGGAAGTAGATGAAATTAGTAAAAATGAGGACATTGACTTAATTGTTAGTATTTTCCCAATTAAATCGAGTATTCCAGTCATTTTGGTAGAGCCAGTACCAACCGAAGAGAATATCTTAGCTATCCGTGAGAAAGTGAACGAACTTCGGAGAGGTAAGGTAGCAGGAGAGGATCTTACCATTGAGAACGATGACGGACATTCGCTTGTGATGGATTATGAAATGATTAGTCAGGAAATCATCGTAAAAGGTTTTGAAATATCAAATGAGATATTCAGCATGTTGGCCGGAAAAATGACAGAGGAACGAAAAATGGGTTTGCACGTCCATCTTTTCCTTATGGTTCATCGTTATTATTTTCATAAGCAATATGACCAATTTATCCATCAAACAAAGGATGACCATGATGAACAGTTGCTACATCAGATCAATGAAATCTTAATACGTCATCGTATTTTTATTAATGAGACAGAGCTTATCGCGCTATTACCATATTTTCAATGATTGGATGCGAAAATGGATGTGTGAAACAATTGTTTTGAAAAATGGATGGGTCATCGATCCTGAGAAGAAAAACATCGTTAAAGAAGATGTATACATTGTTGATGGGAAATTTGCTAGTTTAGAAGAAATTGATTCCGATCATAAAACTGAAATTGATGTGGAAGGCAGCTATGTTTCACCAGGTTTTATCGATATGCATGTCCATGTGTTTGAAGCGAAAACTGAACTTGGCATCAATGCTGATAAAGTAGGAATTGACCAGGGGGTAACAACCATTGTGGATGCAGGAAGCTCAGGTATCGACGACTATTCCTCCTTTAGAAAGACGATTATAGAGCCGAATCAAACGGAGGTTCTTTCCTTTATCAACATTTCACGAAAGGGCCTGTGCAATGGACTGTCTGAATTGGCAGACATGGATGAGTTGACGACCTTAGACGAGCTGCAAGAAATTCTTGCAAACGAGAAAAATATTGTGGGATTAAAAGCAAGAATGAGTGCTTCGGTTGTTAAAGACAATGGAATCAAGCCATTAGAATATGCAAGGAAACTAGCAAATGAAGCGAATTTGCCGATTATGGTTCATATCGGGAATGCCCCCCCTGAAATAACAGAAATTTTACCCTTATTAACAAAAGGGGATATCGTCACCCATGCCTTTCATGGAAAAAAAGGCGGTATTTTAAGTAAGGATGATAGATTGATTAATGAAGCGTTTGAGGCGATTGAACGGGGAGTATTATTTGATGTTGGGCATGGAACCTCCAGCTTTTCGTTTCAAACGATGAAGAAATATAAGGAAAAGTACCAATATCCATTTTCAACAAGTACCGATATTTATATAGGAAACTACGATAAACCGGTTGGCAGCCTGATGACAACCATGTCAAAGCTGCTCGCCATCGGATATTCCTTAGAAGAAGTTGTTGCTTCTGTTACATTGAGACCTAAACTAGCATTAGCTTTAGCGGAGCAAGGTAGTTTGCAGCACGGAACACGCGCTGATGTAACCGTCTTCAAAATAGTAAACCAGGATGAAACGCTGATTGACTCACATGGTGAGCAAATGAAAGTTAACAAACTGATGGTCCCACATTTAACGTTACGACAAGGAAAGGTTGTTTTTGAATCAAAATGAATATTGAAAATGCATCCCAAGAAATCAAAGAAATCATGATGAAAAGCGGAGACATAAAACGTTGTGAACAGGTATTTGACCTATCACAGGAGCTCTGCAAATCTGAAAATATCTTTATGACAGATGTTCAACAATTATCCGTGCTCTCACATCTATCGGCAATGGTTCATCGTTCATTAACAAGTGAAAAGCTTGCGCCAATCGACCGAGACTTGTTTGCTGGAATCTCTAGTGAGTCACTTAGTATGGCAAGGAAGGTAAAAGAATCGCTGGAAAATTTAGAAGAAGACGAAGTATATTTACTATCCATTCATTTTGAAGTAGCAAAACAAAATTGATCATTAACGGAGGAATAGAACATGAGTGAAGTAGTAGTAGTCATTGGGGATCGTTTAGGAAAAGGGCAAAATGTCGCAAAAGGTGTAGAAGCTGCTGGTGGGAAGGCAATTGTTGTAAGTGGATTCGGTGCAGATATGCGGTTGGGAGACGAAATGAATGCGAAAAACGCCACGATTGGAATCTCTTTCTGTGGAAGCGGTGGAGCTGGTGCGATTACAGCGCAAACAAAATATGGTTACAAGGCAAGATACGGAATGCGTTCGATTGAAGAAGGAATTACGGCTATTCGTGATGGTGTGAAAGTGTTAGGCTTTGGATTTATGGATGTGGAGGAACTTGGAAAAAGAATTACTGAGGAGTATTTGAAAGTAAATGGATAATTCCATGTATAAAAAATTAGTTCATAAGGTTCGAATTGAAGGAAAAGGACAATCCAAAGAACATGCGATTGCGACTGCACTTGGGAAAATTCAAAAAAAAGTGAACGCTGAATTAAATGGGATGATTATCCGCATTGAGCCAATCAATATCGAAATTGTAGAAGCGATTGAGGAAACCTATACGGAGCGGTTTTTACTTTTCTTTTTCCCAAGAAAAAGAAGCCAATTTAAGCTTTTGATGGATATTGAAGTGGATTTGTTCCTATTAGAAACCGAAAAAATTGAATTTAGAGAAAAGAAAAGATAGTAGGGAGATGAATTCATGGTATTTCTAACGATTTTATTCAAATCGCTTATTATTGGGGGGTTGGTTGGATTTGGCGTCGGGGCCGGTGCTGCACGGATGTTCCATGCTCCAAAGGTTCAAGGTATGGGCGCATTTAGAACATTGGGGGAATTAAATGCCTGTGCAGGTGACGCTGTATCCCACTTTTCCTTCGGTTTAGGATTTTTCTTTAATGCTTGGGCGTCCGCTGTTGGTGCAGGGGCATTTACGCAAGACGTTGACCATCGGATTATTCCGAACTGGGCAGCTGCATTTCTGATTGGTAGAGGGAAAAGAGTGGAAGATACTTTACACAATCCCAAAAAAATGGCGATTGTCGGTGCAGTCATTGGGGCCATTGTGGTAGCATTTTTGAATTCTACGGCTTCGGCCATTCCAGAATCGATGCAGGCGATTGCTGTTAAAGTATTAGTGCCGGCAGCAAACCTGTTAATCAACCCTGTTATGCCTGTCATTTTCTGGCTTGCAGCATTGGATGCAGGAAAACGTTCTGGTATGTGGGGGACTATTTTCGGCGGACTTGCCCACCTCATTATGGGGAATGCCGTTCCTGGGGTGGTTCTTGGAATTTTGATTGGTAAAGGTGTCGATGATGGCGGTTGGAACCGTGTAACGAAAACTTTGTTAATCTCAGTTATTATTTTATTCGTTTTAAGTGGATTTTTCCGAGGATTCGATATGAATTTCCTTACAAGTATACATGTAGACGTACCAACCGGATTAAAAGATTTACACAATCTTATTAGCGGAGGAGGAAAATAGTATATGGAATCACAAGTCAATCTAAAAGGCTTTTGGTACGCAGATTGGTCATTTCCTATCTTTGTAGCGTTTTTATCAGCGGGAATATTTGCTGGAACTCATATGTACTATGTCCACCATATCGGTGCATTCAATGATGTGGCCATTGTGGCCATGCTTCAGGCAGGAATCGAGGGTGGAGGATACGGCGCAGCAGCGGCATTTGGTGCCAGTTTCTTATTTGCCCGTGTTTTAGAAGGCTCGCTAGTCGGTATCTTGGATATTGGCGGCTCATTGCAAACAGGTCTTGGTATTGGTGTACCTGCGTTAATGCTCGGTGCAGGTTTTGTTACCCCAATCAGCAATTTCCCGTTATCCCTTTTAACCGGGGCAGTTTTAGGATTATTGGTTGGTTATGCAGTGATTGGATTGAAAAAATTCACAGTTGGAAAGGCAAATTCAACTTTTGGTTCGGATGTCATGATGGGAGCTGGTAACCAATCAGGAAGGTTTCTGGGTCCGCTAATTGTTCTATCAGCTTGTGGAGCATCGATTCCAATCGGTCTAGGATCCATTATCGGAGCGGCAATCTTTTATGTTTGGAAAAAACCAGTAGCCGGTGGCGCCATTTTAGGTGCGATGATTCTTGGGGCAATTTTCCCAATAACTTTGGAGTGATAGTAAAATGACAACTAGTTTATTCGAAAATTTTGGTTTAAAAAAAATTATTAATGCAAGTGGCAAAATGACCGCATTGGGCGCTTCGGCTGTAACCGATGAAATTGGCAATGCCTTAAAAGCGGCTGCCCAGGACTACGTCGATATTGATGAATTAATTCAATATGCCGGTACCGTTATTGCTCACCATACGGGTGCGGAGGATGGCTGCCCAACGGTTGGTGCAGCAGCTGGAATTGCCATTTCAATCGCATCAGTAATTGCAGGCAAAAATCTAAGCTTAATTGAAAGAATGCCAAATTCAGAAGGCTTAAAAAATGAAATTATTATTCAAAAAGGTCAAAACGTCCATTTTGGCGGTAGTATTGATCAAATGATTCGCCTGGGAGGCGGGCATGTCGTTGAAGTAGGCAGTGCAAATAAGGTGGAGTGTGACCATATCGAAGAAGCAATTACCGAAAAAACAGCAGCACTCCTTTATATTAAGTCACATCATGCTGTTCAAAAGGGAATGCAGTCAATTGAAGCGATGATGAGCATTGCAAAAAAACACAGTATTCCATTCATTATTGATGCGGCAGCAGAAAATGACTTTAAAAAGTACTATGCAATGGGGGCTGATATCATTATCTACAGCGGTGGTAAAGCATTAGAAGGCCCTACATCAGGATTTATTTGTGGGAAAGGGCATTTTATGGAAGCAGCCCGCAAGCAATATAAGGGAATTGGCAGAGCGATGAAGGTCGGGAAAGAAGCAATTGCTGGGCTCATTACCGCGTTAAATCAATATCCTGATAAAGATGATCGGGTAGACGAGCAAATCAGCCGGATGACAAATCTTTGCGATAGACTTAATAAAGTAGAAGGGCTATCCTGTTCAATTAAACAAGATGAAGCAGGTCGTCCTATTTATCGAGCCCAAATTGAAGTAAAGAAAGAAGCGGGTATGACGGCAGAACGGATATTGCATCAGCTTGAATCCGGCAATCCAGCTATTTATTTACGTCATCATTATGTCAACGTAGGAATTTTATCAGTCGATCCGCGTCCATTATTACTTGGACAAGAGGATATTATTGCAGATCAGATTATGAGCATCATCAAGGAGGCAAAGGAAAATAATGTTCGATAAACATCAAGTAATTTTTAATTGTTTAGCAAAAGATGTGGACAATGCGAAGGAACTCATCAATGTCGGTGGCGACCGTGTCCTTATTGGATTAATGGTTAAATCCTTCCCGGATGTTGACAGTGCCATTGAAGAAGTGAAACGTTATAAAGAAAATAACATCCCCGTTTCTGTTGGGTTAGGTGCAGCAGACCCTGTCCAATGGAGAAAGGTAGCAGACGTTTCGGCACAGACAATTCCCAATCATATTAATCAAGTATATCCTGCCTCTGCCTATACTTTGGGGAGAATGGAAGAGCTAGGTGCAACAGATACAATCGTAAATGCGGTCATTGAACCGACAGGCACCCCAGGCAAAGTAATGATTTCAACAGGTCCTGACAGCTCTAAATTTAAAGAAACGGTTTCTTGTGAATTAGCTGCGACAATGTTAGCTGAGATGGGTGTTCATTCTATCAAGTTTTACCCAATTGATGGTGACAAACGCTTAGATGAGGTAGCCGCTATGGCTAAGGCAGCAGCAGCAGTTGGAATTAAGTACTTTGAACCTACAGGAGGTATATCCTTAGAGAATGTAGAAGCGATTGTCAAAACCTGTTTAGATAGTGGTTCAGAGGTGGTTATTCCGCACTTATATACTTCTTTAATTGATAAGGAAACAGGTAAGACTAGACCAGAATATATCGAACAGTTGTTATCAATGAAGTGGTAGGAAAGCTAATCAAAAGGAATAAATAAGATCAAGTCAGTCCAAATATGGGCTGGCTTCTATTATTTTTGAAAAAAAATACTAGATTCACCATTCTTCCTGTTCTATTTAGCCTCTTATTTCATATTAATAGACTAGAATCATAAAAAAGAGGTGGAAAAGGATGCAAGCATTAATTCGGAAGGCAAATAAGCAGGATTTGGGAACGTTACGAGCGTTTCTATCACGGGCAAAGCTTGGGACGGAGGGACTAACTGCCGAAACCGTCGACTATTTTTTATTGCTAGAAGATGAAGATGGAACACTTCGAGGTTCACTTGGGATGGAGGCATTTGGTGAATGCGGATTGCTTCGCTCGCTTGTCGTTTCACCTGGACAAGCAGAGAAGGAGATTTTCATCTTATTTGATCAAATGGTCCTGTTAGCAAAAGAAAAAGGAATGAAAAGCTTGTATTTGGCTACTAATAAAGGTGTCACCCTGCCGTTTTTTGAATTAATGGGGTTCCAGCGAATGGGTCGAGGTGAGTTACCCCCGGATTTTTACCAATCTGAACACATTCGACACGTTTTAAATGTGGATAACTCGTTGTTTTTAAAATTTTCTATATAATTGTGGATATATCCACAAAGTTATCCACTTTTTATTCAAAGTTATCCACAATTTGTGGATAAACCTTGTTTTTATACCCACCTTCTTTTATACTTTCAAACATACTTAGTGAAAAAATATGAGTCTTTCCGTCTATATTCGTCAAAATTCGATAAAAGATTCATAACCGATAAAGGTGGATAACAATGAACACAAAAGTTTGGAAAGTGGATAACTATGTGGATAATCTCAAAAATAATCCACAAGTTGTGGATGCAGCGGATTTTTTACGAAAAAATGAGGTGGTTGCCCTGCCAACGGAAACCGTTTACGGGTTGGGCGGCAATGCTGAAAGTGATGAGGCAGTTGCCAAGATTTATGAAGCGAAGGGGCGGCCTGGGGATAATCCGTTAATTATTCACATTGCTGATCGCCAGCAGCTTACTAGATTTGTTGCAGATGTCCCTCACAAGGCGGAGCAGCTGATGGATGCGTTTTGGCCAGGGCCGTTAACGATTATTTTTAATAAGAAGGAAGGCGTTCTGTCGGAAAAAGCAACGGCCGGTTTGGCGACGGTGGCGGTGCGCATGCCCGATCATCCAGTTGCACTGGCATTGTTGGAGGTATGTGGTCTGCCGATTGCGGCACCGAGTGCGAACAGCTCAGGGAAACCGAGCCCGACGACCGCGGCCCATGTATTGGATGATTTAAATGGGAAAATTGCAGGTGTATTTGACGGCGGCCCAACAGGAGTGGGGGTGGAATCTACAGTGGTCGATTGTACGGAGGAGATCCCGGTCATCTTAAGACCTGGCGGCGTGACACTCGAGCAGCTTGCCGAGGTAGTCGGCGAAGTCCATGTTGATGCCGCTTTAACAGATGAGGCAGCCCGCCCGAAAGCACCGGGGATGAAATATCGCCACTATGCTCCGAATGCCCCACTTTTTATGGTGTCAGGCACCACGGGATTTTTGCAAAAACTAGTCACTGAAAAGCAGCAGGAAGGCTTAAAGGTTGGTGTATTGACGACGGAGGAGAATGTCGATCAATATTCGGCCGATCTTGTGCTTGCCTGCGGCAGGCGTGCGGAGCTGGAGACGGTGGCGGCGGCACTTTATGAGACGCTGCGCCGCTTCAATCAGGGGCAGGTGGATGTGATCTATAGTGAAATGTTCACGAATACGGGCGTGGGTAATGCCATCATGAACCGCCTCCAAAAAGCGGCCGGCAATAAGCTAATTTCAGAATAAAAATGTAGGAGCACCATGTCTCGAAGGGAGGCGTGGTGCTTTTATAATGAACAAGCTTCACCAAGGTCCGATTTCCCCTGCACACTTCTAAAATAGTTTGGACGTGCATATGCTTAGATAGTTAGTCCAAGGGGGGGCAGGGATCGATGTCTGAAATGGTTGGTGAATTGATTACACTTATAGTAATGGCATTTGCACTAGGGATGGATGCCTTCTCAGTTGGGCTTGGCATGGGGATGTACAAACTGCGGCTTAGGAAAATCTGTTATATCGGCCTAACGATCGGCTTTTTTCATGTGTGGATGCCGCTCGTAGGTGTACTGGCAGGGAAATTCTTATCAGAAAAATTTGGCATATTTGCCACCTTTATCGGCGGTGTCCTTCTCATCGTCCTCGGGGTGCAAATGATTTGGTCAACGATAAAAGAAGGGGAAGACAAGGTCATTTCTCCAGCTGGCTTCGGTCTCTTACTATTTGCCTTAAGTGTGAGCCTTGATAGTTTTTCGGTCGGACTGACCTTAGGGATATATGGGGCTAAAACCATCATGGTTATTCTCTGCTTCGGAATCGTTGCCACCGTGCAAACATGGGCAGGGCTGCTCTTGGGTAGGAAGGTGCAGGGCTGGCTTGGGACGTACAGCGAAGCCCTCGGTGGTGCCATTTTACTAGCGTTTGGCCTAAAACTGCTTACGCCATTTTGGTAAACATTACTCTAGTAAACTACATACGGCAATGGCTGAAATAACCTTCTTTCGAATTTTTCGAGAGAGGTTTTTTACATTTATAGCTATTTGAGCCGTTTTGCTAGAGTGGATAGGAAGAAGCTTTAGCCTTATAATAAAAACAAAAGGAGGCAAACAGCTTGAAGCATATATTGTTTGTATGTACGGGAAATACATGTCGAAGTCCGATGGCTGAAGCTATTTTGAAAAATAAAAATCTCACTGGCTTCGAAGTGAAATCGGCAGGCATTTATGCTGCCAATGGCAGTGAGGCCTCTACACATGCGAAACAGGTGATGGAAGACAACGGCGTTGCACACAATCATCGCTCGAGCATGCTAACGGGGGTCGAGGTGGATTGGGCCGATTTGATTTTAACCATGACCGCGTCCCATAAATTTGCGATTCAACAGCAATTCCCGCAATCTGGCCGCAAAGTGTTTACCTTAAAGGAATTTGGCGGTGAGCCGTTCAATCACGATGTCGTCGATCCTTATGGCGGCAGCCGGGAAATGTACGAGGCCACCTACCGAGAATTACAGGAATTCATTGATAAGGCGATTGAAAAACTAAATTTGTAGTGGAACCTTTATATTCGATAGGTAGTATGTCAAAATGAAAGCAGTATGTACTTTGGAATAGAAATGGAGGATTTTTTCATGAAAGTAGCATTAGCATCAGATCATGGTGGCATCCATATTCGTAAGGAAATTGCCAAATTGCTAGAGGAATTAAAAATGGAGTATGTCGATTTCGGCTGTGACTGTGAGACGTCAGTGGATTTTCCAGATTACGCCCTGCCTGTCGCTGAAAAGGTAGCGAGTGGTGAGTTTGATCGAGGGATTTTGATTTGTGGAACAGGTATTGGGATGAGTATTGCTGCGAACAAAGTGAAGGGCATCCGCTGTGCGCTCGTGCATGATACCTTTAGCGCGAAAGCAACGCGCGCCCATAATGATTCCAACATGCTTGCTATGGGTGAGCGCGTGATTGGCCCTGGATTAGCCCGCGATATCGCTGAAATCTGGCTGACTGGAGAGTTTGAAGGCGGCCGTCATGCCAACCGAATTGGAAAAATCACTGAATACGAAAACAAACATCTATAGGAATGGAAGCAACCTGCATTAACAAACAATCAATAGATCACTGTTAATAGAAAGGTCGAGACGGATGATTCACGAATGGGAAAAGGAACTAGAAGCAATCGTAACTGAATTCAAAGACCAGGTCGGATTGAAGCCGGGGCTGCTGCTGGTCGTTGGCTGCAGTACAAGCGAGGTCATCGGTGAACGAATTGGCACCTCTGGCACCGTGGACGTTGCAGAAATGATTTTCCGTGTATTGAGCAAGCTTCAAGCAGAAACAGGGATTCAGCTCGCCTTCCAATGCTGTGAACATTTAAATCGAGCGTTGGTTGTCGAACGCTCCGTTGCGGATGCCCGCGGGTTGGAGGAGGTTACCGTTGTTCCGGTCCGGACAGCCGGCGGAGCCATGGCCACCTATGCGTTTGCAAACCTAAACGAGGCAGCCGTCGTTGAATTCGTAAAAGCAGACGCAGGAATCGATATTGGCCATACGTTGATTGGGATGCACCTAAAACATGTCGCCGTGCCTATTCGCGTCAAACAAAAAAACGTCGGACATGCCTACGTCACCTTAGCAAAAGCGCGCCCAAAACTAATCGGCGGCGCCCGAGCCATCTACGAACCAACCAAAGAAAACAGAAGCTGCTAAAGTTTGGTGCCTGACACCATTTAGCAGGTACTCCCTGTCAATAGGTTGGAAATGGTGTGACACCATTTGTTAGGTATTCTCTATGATTAAGTGGTTAACAAGGGTGGTTTAGGTAAAATGGGACTTCCCTTGAGGGGAAAACGTGCTAAAATAAAGAAGGAATTTTCTAACGGTTTCTGGTTTATACATAAAAGGGGGATTTAGGATGAAGCATTTGTCACAAGCGGATGAGCAGGTTTTTCAAGCGATTCAACAAGAATTAGGGCGTCAGCGCTCCAAAATTGAATTAATAGCCTCAGAAAACTTTGTCAGTGAAGCGGTCATGGAGGCCCAAGGATCTGTACTAACCAATAAGTATGCCGAAGGATACCCTGGACGCCGTTACTATGGCGGCTGTGAATATGTCGATATCGTCGAAGACCTCGCACGTGAGCGCGCAAAGGAAATCTTCGGTGCGGAATATGTGAACGTTCAGCCGCATTCAGGGGCCCAAGCCAATATGGCCGTTTACTTCACCATCCTTGAACAAGGCGACACCGTTCTAGGGATGAACCTCTCACACGGTGGTCACTTAACACACGGAAGCCCAGTCAACTTCAGTGGGATCCAATATAACTTCGTTGAATACGGTGTCGATGAACACACACACCGCATCAACTATGAAGATGTACGTGAAAAGGCCCTTGCGCACAAGCCAAAGTTGATTGTCGCCGGGGCGAGTGCTTACCCACGCGAAATTGACTTCGCCAAATTCCGCGAGATTGCTGATGAAGTGGGCGCCTACCTCATGGTCGATATGGCGCATATCGCTGGACTCGTTGCAGCCGGCCTGCATCCAAACCCAGTGCCATACGCTGATTTTGTTACGACTACTACACATAAAACCTTACGTGGTCCACGTGGCGGGATGATCCTTTGCAAAGAGGAATTCGGCAAGAAAATTGATAAATCTATCTTCCCTGGCATCCAAGGCGGTCCGTTAATGCACGTCATCGCAGCCAAAGCCGTTGCCTTCGGCGAAGCATTGCAGCCAAGCTTCAAAGAATATGCTGGCAACATTATCGCCAATGCCAAGCGTTTAGGGGAAAGCTTGCAAAAAGAAGGCATCAAGCTTGTTTCTGACGGAACGGACAACCACTTGCTGCTCATCGATGTCCAGAATCTAGGCTTAACTGGTAAGGTAGCCGAAAAAGTATTGGACGAAATCGGTATTACCGTTAATAAAAACACGATTCCATTCGATCCGCAAAGTCCATTTGTGACAAGCGGAATTCGCATCGGGACAGCAGCCGTAACAAGCCGTGGCTTTGGTCTAGAGGACATGGACGAAATCGCCGCGCTGATCGCCTTCACGTTGAAAAACCATGAAGACGAAGCAAAGCTAGACGAAGCGCGTGCACGAGTTGAAGCCTTAACAAATAAATTCACCCTATATCCAGAATATTAATAGATAAAAAATCGACCTTTCATCACGAAGGGTCGATTTTTTCGTTAGAAAGTACAAAATATCCCACGTTAAAATATTCGGAAAATTCCTATAATATATTGACGAAACACATAGTTTGTATTACGTTAGTTACAAATGTTATCAATAAGAACAAATGTAAAAATAAGTAAAAGGAGAATTCAGTACAAACTTGCACACAAACGGGGCTTCCTATAGGTAAAAAGTTGGTATGAAAACGGTTACAAAATTCATAACATTTCAAATATAATAGAACCAGAAGGAGGTTGTAGGGATGTTCCTTGATGATCGCAGTGTCAATTTGTTAAACGAATTGATCCGGACTCCGCAAATAAAAAATAAGGAACTAGAAGATAAATTTAACCTTAGTCGACGCCAAGTTGGCTATTCGATTGAAAAAATCAATCAATGGTTACAAACGAAAAACCTATTGCCGATTACGAAAAGCCGCAACGGAAATTTTATTATTGATAAAAATATCTTTGAACATTTTTCTGAGGGAAGGACGACAACCGATCACATCGAAACGTACATCCCGACCGAAAAGGAACGAGCACTCTTACTTATATTATACTTACTTGGCAAAAAAGAAGAAATCTCTCTGTTTCATATTATCGACCTTCTCCATGTCAGCAAAAACACGGGGATCAGCGATATCAAGGAAGCGACCGAATTCATTAAGAACTACGGTCTGACCATCTCCTATTCGCGCGCCGATGGCTATGACATCATCGGCGATGAGTTCCAAATCCGCAAGCTGCTGATCGAGGTCGTCAAATCCGTTCTTAACTTTTTCAATGGTTATAAGTATTTCGAGAAATTTCTACAGCTTACTATCGCACTGATGAAGGAAAAGGTCAAATCGATAGAAGCATCGCTCAATATCCATTTAACTGACGAAAGCTACGAAAGCTTGCCCTACATTATTGAACTTATTTTTATTAGAATCGAACAAGGACATTTCCTTAACGCTGACTTTCATATTAGCGTCGATGAACTGGCCGACACCGAAGAATATTTGGCCTCTAAGCTGCTCCTAAAGGAAAACATGGAAATACCCATCACCGAAAGAATCTGGCTCACCCTGCAGTTATTGACATCCAATGTGCGCGCAGCGGATATCCTCACCGATGAACGCATTCAAGAACTAAAGCATGCCATCAGCAAGATGCTTCACCTTTTTGAAAAAAAATCATGCATCTTCATTGTCGACAAAGAGGAGATTTTGAACAAATTACTGCTCCATATGCGCCCTGCCTATTATCGAATCAAATATCATCTCACCCTGAAGGATCAATACTCGATGAAAATGATTGAGGAATATATTGACCTGCACGAAATGGCCGCAGCCTCGATTGGTCCGCTTGAGGAGCTAATTGGCGAGACCTTCCCAGCAGGGGAAATTGCTTTTATCACGATGTTCCTGGCTGGACAGCTCATCAAACAAGGCGAAGACCTTCACAAAAAGAAACGCGCCGTGGTGGTTTGTACGAATGGTTTAACCATTTCAAAAATCATGCAGCAAACGCTAAAGGAACTATTTCCAGAATTTTATTTTGCCGAAAGCCTGTCATTAAGACAGTTTCAGACCGATCCGCTTGAGCATGATATTGTCTTTAGTACGATTCCGATTCAATCAGAGAAGCCGCATTATTTAATTAACCCCCTCATGACGATAAGCGAAAAAGAGGCACTGAGGAGGCGGGTGATTACCACCGTCGACAAGGATAGCTATGCCACGATTAACATTAGTCGCTTAATCGCTACCATTAAGGAAAATGCTATCGTCACCGATGAAATGGCCCTGCTCACCTCGTTGTCGAAGCTGTTTCAAGCGGGCCAGAAAAAGGAACCCAAGGAGCCGAAACCCGTCATATATGGGTTGAAACAATTTCTACCGAGAGAGTTCATCCAAATCCGCGATCGCGTCGATACGTGGCAGGAGGCGATTGCGATTGCCTGTGAGCCGTTGTTGACAAGCAAGATTATCAAGCCGGACTATGTGACAACGCTCGTCGAGGAAAACAATCATCAGCATGTGTATAGTTTTATAGGTCGTCAGATGGCGATTCCGCATGCCGCGCCGGAAAAGGGCGTCCTGGCCGATGCCTTTGCCATGCTTATTTTAAAAAATCCGGTTGCGTTTGCAAACGGACATAAGGTATCCATTGTCACGCCACTCGCCATTTATAATCAAAACCGCCATTTAAAGGCGTTATCGCAGTTAGTCGAGCTCGCTGAAGACGATCACAAGATTTCCAAATTGCTAGACTCGAAGGATGTGTCTGAAGCGTGGTTGATCATCAATGGATATTGAATTGTTAGGAGGAACTACCATGTTTTTCGATCGAAAAATTACCTTTTTTGAGTTAGAAGCAAGTGATCGCCAAGAGGCACTGAGGAAAATGGCTGAATCCCTATACGCCGCCGAACTCGTTTCCGCTTCGTTTCATGACGGAATTGTTGCACGCGAGGAAAGCTTTCCCACGGGATTAGCCGTCGAGCCCTATGGCATCGCGATTCCCCATACGGATGCCGATATGGTCATTACACCACAAATCGCTTTTGCCTCGTTAAAAAACCCTGTTAAATTCCAAATGATGGGAAGTGGCGGTGAGATTGATGTGTCGTTGATTTTCATGCTTGCCTTAAAAAAAGCGGAGGATCAACTAACGATGCTGCAGCGCTTAATGGAAATTTTTCAAGACCGGGCATTATTGATGGAATTTGCCGCCTGTAAAAATCAAGCCGACTTAGATGCCTTATTAAACAAGGCGGGGCTGGAATAATTCTCCGGGCTTCTGGAGCTGGACCATTCTCGAAATCAAAATTCTTTATAGAAAAAGGAGGACTTTACATGTCAGTTTTACAATGGTTCGTCGATCTTGGTGCAAGTGTCATGCTGCCAATTCTCTTGTTTATCTTCGGGATTATTTTGGGGACCAAGCCAAGTAAGGCCTTTAAAGCCGGCTTAACGGTAGGGATTGGTTTCGTTGGGTTGAACCTGGTCATCGGCTTGTTAACGAATAGCTTAGGACCGGCTGCCAAGGCGATGGTCGATAACTTTGGCTTCCAGCTTGGGACGATTGATGTCGGTTGGCCTGCCGCTGCCGCCATTTCCTACGGGACGGCCCTAGGAAGTTTGGCGATTCCACTTGGGATTGGTATCAACGTTGTCCTGTTGCTCGCCGGTTTGACAAAGACTCTGGACGTCGATATTTGGGATTACTGGCACTGCGCCTTTACCGGCTCGCTCGTCTACGCCCTGACCGGGAATTTTGCCCTCGGCTTGTATACGATTGCGATTCACTTAGTCGTTATTTTCTTCCTAGGGGATTTAATTGCTAAGGATATTAGTAAGTTTTACGGCTTTACCAATATCACGTTCCCACACGGGGCGTCGGCACCCTCCTATTTGGTTGCGAAACCGTTGAATTGGGTATTTGACCGAATCCCCGGCTTCAATAAATTAGAGGCGGACCCTGAATCGATCCAAAAACGAATTGGGATTTTCGGCGATTCGACCGTCATGGGTGTGTTAATCGGAATTGTCATCGGGTTTCTCGCTGGCTACAATGTCTCGGAAATCATGCAGCTTGCTGTGCAAACAGGAGCCGTGATGATGTTAATGCCGCGAATGGTTTCGTTATTAATGGAAGGGCTTTCGCCGATTTCGGAAGCTGCTAGTGATTTTGTCAGAAAACGTATGCCAGGCCGCGATCTCTATATCGGGATGGACAGTGCTCTTTCTGTTGGGCACCCGGCTGTTTTGTCGGCATCGCTAATCATTGTGCCGATCACGTTGTTTTTAGCGGTAATATTACCGGGAAATAAAGTTTTGCCTTTCGGGGATTTGGCGACGATTCCGTTCTTAGTCTGTTTGATGACACCAGTGTTCCGGGGGAATATCATTCGAACTGTGGTCGCCGGGACGATTTATATGGCGGTCGGATTGTTAATCGCTTCCTGGGCAGCCCCATTAATCACCGATTCTGCGTTAGCAGCGAAGTTTGATATGGCCGGGAACTCCAGTATTTCTGCCCTTGTCGATGGGGCGGTATGGACGACGTTTATCTTTGTCGGCTTGGCGAAGATTCTCAGTTGGGGCGGAATTACAATTATCGGCGTGATCGCCTTCGCCGGCTTGATTTATTTGAATAAAATCAAACCAAAGCGTGAGGCGAAGCTTGGCAAGGATCAAGGAGCCAGTCTATAAGAAAAGCGTCAGGCACCTGTCTATCGACTTAATTTCTCTTAATGCGAGCCGAAAGTGATCGTTTTAAGTAATCAAGCACAAGCCGAGCTAACGGGAAGGTTGTACGTTAACCTTCTCAACGGATTGGCTTGTGACCTCGAGACGATGGCTTCTCGAGGCCAAAATTTTTTAAAAAAGGGAAGGTGATTCGCTTGTTAACAGAGTGGAAGGAAGCTGTTTGTGAGGCCAATAAAGCCTTGAAGGAGCTGGAGCTTGTCAAATGGACGAGTGGAAATGTCAGTTATCGTGACCCAGCGAGCAATCTCGTTATCATTAAACCAAGCGGCATTCATTTTGCCGCCTTGACACCGGATGATATGGTGATCGTCGATTTAGACGGAAAGGTCATCGAGGGCCATTTGAAGCCATCGGTGGACACGGCTAGTCATTTGTACGTCTATAAGCATCGCGACGATATCCATAGTATTGTGCATACCCATTCCCCGTTTGCGACTAGCTTCGCGATTCGCGGTTTGGATATTCCGTCTTACACAACTACCGCCGCCAATCTCTTCAATGAGCGGGTTCCGTGTTCAGACTTTGCGGCAATCGGTGAAGAGGACGTGGGAAAACAAATTATTGACCATCTTGGTGATTCACCGGCCGTATTACTCCGCAGTCATGGAGTATTCACCGTTGGAAAGGATATTGAGCACGCCTTGAAGGCGGCTGTCATTTTAGAGGAAACGGCAGAATATGCTCATTATGCGACCTTGCATGAACCGGACATCGAGCCGCTCAGCTCGTCCGTGATTGCGGCTTGCAACCATTTTTACAAAACGTCCTATGGGCAAAAAAACACGATAAAAGGGTGAGTGCAGATGAAAAAACTATTGATTATGTGTGGAACAGGGATTGCTACGTCAACGATTGTTACGGGAAAGGTGAAAACGTGGCTTTCGGAAAATGGACTCGAAAGTAAAGTGAAGCTATTCCAATCGAAGATCAGCGAGGAGCTCAGTCGCATCGATGACTACGATATTATCGTCTCGACAACACTTGTCCCTGATAATATTAAAAGTAAGGTCATTGATGGCGTCCCATTGTTAACGGGCATCGGCAAGGACGCGATGTTCGAAAAAATCAAAACTCAAATTCTCGCATAACGAAAAAACAGCCTGCTGGTGGGAGTAGGCTGTTTTTTTATGGGGCCATTTAATGGGGCCTGACCCCCGGCGCGTTAAAGCTTTACTCCACCAAACCGAGCGTCCGCAAGCCGTGATAAATTCCGCTCTCCATGACGTCGGTCGTTTTATTTTTTGCAATGGCGAACAGGTCGGGATGGGCATTCCCCATCGCGAAGCTTTCGCCCACACTTTGGAGCATTTCCTTGTCGTTTAAGCCGTCACCAAAGGCAATTGCCTCTTCCTTCACGATTCCCATATGCTCCAAAACGAGGCTCACCCCGGTCCCTTTATTCACATTGTCACGAAGCACATCAAAGCATTGCTGCATCCCGTCGACATTTGCCTGCGATAGGATCAGGCTCGGCACGCTCTCATAGAAGTGAACATCATCCGGCTTCATATTAATAAACGTCATGGCAAGGACATCGTCCGTCGAACCGCGTCGCTGGGCAAGTGGTTCATTTTTCCGGTAAGCGAATTTCGTGACAAACCTTCGGGCAGCGGGGGAATCTAGGGAGGTGAGGTAGTTCGCGGTGCCGGTGTGAAGGGCAAGTTCGTGCTGATGTGCGCCGGCAATCGTTAATACCTGTTCTACATGTGTGGGCGGGAGCGGCTTTTCGAAGCAGCGCTTACCCTGAATAATGGCGGCAGCCCCGTTGTACCCGATAAAGGATTGGACCTGCAACTCCGCGGCGAGCTCCCTAATTTCATGAATCGGCCTGCCTGTCGTTAAGATGACTTCCATTCCGCGGTCAAGCACTTCCAAGATTGCCTGCTTGGTTGAGTGCTCAATCGTATCGTCAGGACGAATGATCGTGCCATCAATATCTAAAAATAAAGCTTTATAATGGGACATCTCGACACTCCTTGGTTTAGTTTCAGGAAAATTCATACTATTCCATTAAGGCTATTATAACATTCTCTCCCTTCGTCAATCTGAAAAAAGGAACCGGCAAAGAGTTGAACATTGCTTTTTTTTTCTGTAAAATGAGACGAATGCATGATTAATTTTAATAAAAGGGGCGATTTTTGTGGCAAAGGTATACGTCTTCGACCATCCACTTATCCAACACAAGCTTACTTACATACGTGATAAAAATACAGGAACAAAGGAGTTCCGCGAGCTCGTCGACGAAGTGGCAACATTGATGGCGTTTGAGATTACAAGGGATATGTCGCTGGAAGATATCGATATCGAGACACCAGTCTGTACGGCGAAATCCAAAGTCCTGTCTGGGAAAAAGATGGGCGTTGTGCCGATTTTGCGCGCCGGAATTGGCATGGTTGATGGAATCTTAAAGTTAATCCCTGCTGCGAAGGTAGGCCACATCGGCTTATACCGCGACCCTGAAACATTAATGCCGGTTGAATATTATATTAAGCTGCCAAGTGATGTAGAAGAGCGTGATTTCATCGTGGTGGATCCGATGCTGGCAACAGGCGGTTCTGCGGTGGAGGCGATCCGCTCCTTGAAGAAGCGTGGCGCCAAGCATATTAAGTTTATGTGTTTGATTGCTGCACCGGAGGGTGTGGAGGCTGTGAAAACGGCACACCCTGATGTGGATATCTATATTGCGGCATTGGATGAGAAATTAAATGACCATGGCTACATTGTACCAGGCCTTGGTGATGCCGGTGACCGTTTGTTCGGCACAAAATAGTTTTATGATGAACAGCTCCGTTGGTGGGGCTGTTTTTTGTTGGTAGTTGAGCTTAAAAATGAGCAAATCCTAAATTTTGGAGGGAATCCAGTAAGGAGAGCAACTGAAAATCAGGTTGTTTTTACCTGAAAATGGTAAATTATCCAATCTAGCTAAAAAATGATCCGATGATGTCGGAGAATCGTCCAAAGAAGGCAGAAAATGATCCGATCTCTTGCGAAAATGATCCGATCTTAAATGTTGGAGGGAATTCTGATGAGAGAGCAGCTGAAAACGAGGAAATATTTACCTGAAAATGGTAAATTATCCAATCTAGCTAAAAAATGATCCAATGATATTGGAAAATCATCCAAAGATAGCAGAAAATGATCCGATTCATCGAAAAAATGCTCCGATCAAACCCAGTCTATCTGCCTGTCACAAATTATCCACATAATAGTCGCAATTAAATTGCAGGAATTCAGCTCCTGAATACGGAAATTTACCGGTACAACTAAAAAATGAGACTAATTAAGGAGGAAATGCCATGATATTAAATGAACGACCCGTGCCGATCCCGCTCCTACAGCGCGAAGCCCTTCTGCGGAGAGTCCCGCCTACCCATATAAGTTACCGGGACATCGAAGTAGGACTAATGAAATGGAAAAAGGGATACGCCGGTGAAAAGAATGTCGATTACTACCTCTCCTACCTCCCCGAAGATCAATACCACATCATCAATGACCTGCGTCTCATACAGAAAAATCCCTTCCAAATCGATAGCTACATTCAATCAAGGCAATTTGGCTTAATACTAGAAATTAAAAACATCAGCGGGACACTATTCTTTGATCAGGCCACCCAGGGCGTTATCCGAACGTATAATGGTCAATCAGAAGGAATCTCCAATCCGTTGACACAAGCACGGCACCATCAGAGCCAATTCCTCAAATGGATGATCCACCATAAACTCCCCTCCATGCCAATCGAGTACTTAGTCGTCATCAGTAAAAACTCGACCATCTTACGCACGAATCCTGGGAATGAACATATCTTTAACCACATGATATACGCAGAAAACCTCGAGGAAAAAGTAGCGGAGCTAGCCGCCAAATATCAAAGTCCTCTTCTGAAAGGTCAGGCCCTCAACAAACGATGTCAACTGATTCTAGCGGAAAATAGCCCCGCCTATCCGGAAATCCTTAAAACCTTTGCCATTCCAAAATCAATCATTATAAAGGGTGTTCGATGTCCGAATTGCCAACATATCCCGATGATCCGAGTCTCTGCCTCCTGGTATTGCGGTAAATGCAAGACCTACTCAAAGAATGCGCACATTCCAGCCATTCGTGAGTACTTTCTTCTCATGAATGAGCCGCTCACCGTTAAACTTTTTCAAGAATTTTTCCGCATTGACCAGCGCAATGTTGCGAAATACCTCCTCCGTACCCTCTCTCTTACGGCGACTGGACATGAGCGAACCACTGCATACTTTCTTCCACCCGAACGCATACTATCCCCACTTCTGGAAAACGATAGTAAAAAAGGGGAATGGTCGATATGAAATTGCTACTTGCTATCCTTCTCACCTTCCAAACAGCCAACATACTAGTTCACCCGCCGATTCCAAATCGGGCAGACGAAACCATCGCGATCGTCGTCCTCGATAAGCCGCACTCTGAGCAGGATATCAAACAGCTCATCGCTCCGTACAAAGACGTGAAACTGCGTCGCATTTTTCAAGAGGCAATCGATGGTTTTTCCGTGCAAGGTAGCGCGGAGCAAATCGAAAAGCTGACCACCCAAGCACACAAGCAAATTATCCATGTCTCAGCGGTTACCAACTATCAGGCCGAGACCGAGGAAAGCATCAAGATCATTGGCGGCGAAGAAGTGCGCAGCTTTTTTGACCAAAAAAATGAGCGGCTCACCGGCAAAGGGGTAACGGTTGGCGTCATTGATACGGGTGTCGATTACACCCATCCCGATCTAAGGCGCAATTATGCGGGTGGGCATGATCTCGTCGATAACGACCGCGATCCGATGGAGACACTCGCAATCGGCAAGGCTACCATCCACGGCACGCATGTCGCCGGGATCATTGCAGCTAATGGAAAAATAAAGGGCGTCGCTCCCGAGGCCAAGATTGTTGCCTACCGGGCACTCGGTCCGGGCGGAGGCGGGACAACCGAGCAAGTTCTCGCGGCGATTGATCAGGCGATCAAAGACAAAGTCGATATTGTCAATCTGTCACTCGGCAACGACATAAACGGTCCCGACCTCCCAATTAGTCTCGCTTTAAATCGCGCTGTCGACAAAGGCATCGTTGCTGTAGCGGCATCGGGAAATTCTGGCCCGAATGTGTGGACCGTCGGTTCCCCTGGTACAGCCTCGAAAGCGATCTCGGTCGGAGCGTCAACACCAACACTGGAGATCCCCTCTTTATTAATAGAAGGAACACGGGATAAAATCCGGCTTCAGCCGATGGAGGGCTCGGAAAAGTGGGCGCTGGACCGTTCCTTAGAGCTAGTCGATGGCGGGATCGGCAGGAGAAAGGAACTACAAAACGTTCAAGGGAAAATGGTCCTATTGCAACGGGGAACATTGACCTTTTCGGAAAAAGCCAAAAATGCCCTTGACGCGGGGGCAAAGGCCGTGTTGATTTACAATAATACGAGTGGAGAGTTTATGGGTAATTTGGATACCCCAATGACCATCCCGGTAGCAGCGCTATCGAAGCGTGACGGAGGTATTTTACAAAAAGAAATAAACAAGGGCAGTGTGTCGGCGAGGGTCGAGGTGAGGGAGGAGCGGGATCGGCTGGCGGACTTTAGCTCGCGTGGGCCGGTGACGGGAACATGGGAGATTAAGCCAGATATTGTTGCGCCAGGGGTGGCGATTCATTCGACAATTCCGGGCGGTTATTTGTCGCTGCAGGGGACGAGTATGGCGGCGCCGCATGTGGCCGGGGCCTGTGCGCTGATTAAGCAGGCGCATCCGGATTGGACGCCGCTGCAAATTAAGGCGGCTTTGATGAATACGGCGAAACCGCTTAGCAGCGGAGCTAGTGCGGAGAATAAAGACCATACGATTAAAATCGGTGCTGATTCTGAACCAAGCTATTATCGAACGTATGAGCAGGGGGCTGGCCGGATTCAGGTGGATGCGGCGATTCATGCACCTTCGCTTGTGTCGCCGAGCAGTATCCGCTTTGGGAAGTATACCGATGAGAGTGACCGGCATATCGCTCATTTGCATGTGGAAAATACGAGTGGCCGCACGCAGCGCTATGCCTTTACGATTCCGAAACAGGTGGACGGACTGAGCTGGCACTTCCCGTTATCGTTTACCTTAGAGGCGGGCCAAGCGAAGGAGGTCAGTGTCGAGCTTGTTGTCGATCCGAAGTTGTTTAAAGGCAAGATACACGATGGCTATTTAAGTCTGCAGGCCGGGGAAGCGTCGATGCAAATTCCATATTTGTATGTGCTTGAGGAGCCAGGTTACCCGCGTGTGATGGGGTTTGATTTTGGCAAAGGCGATCGACCAGGAGAGTACCGGTATGAGGTGTATTTGCCAGGCGGGGCGGAGGAATTTGGGATTGCACTGTTTAATCCCGAGGATTACCGGTTTGTGGGCTATCTTGATAGTGAAACGAATGTGAAGAAGGGGCAGCTCAAGAAGGTCATTCCAGCCGATCAAGTACCAGCCGTTGGAACGTATTTGGTGAAGGTGTTTGCGAAGAAGGCTGGGAAGGAGGATTTTATGGAGCGGATGATTGTGATAGAGGAGCCGGAGGAGTAGATTGTGCAGTCCGAAGCTACATAAAAAATGAGAATTAGATTAGAATTGGATTAAAAGTTCACAAAATGGACACAATTTGGACAAAAATTATTTGGAATTTACAATACAATTGTAGTAGTAATAAAAATTGAAAAAGTGGAGGAAATGAGAGGAATTGTTTGTGGATTAATTCACGTAAACTCATTGACATTGACAAGTGCCTATTGTATGCTAACAAAGGGTGTAAATGACAGGGTTTTCATAGTTTTTTATTTATATAATGATAGTTATTATGGAACCAATTCCCTTAGTGCCCCGTCAGGCATTCTCTTAGAGTGAGGATGTGATGAAAGTGCGTCAAAACAACCGCAATCCCTTTCGAGCCATGGCTCTAATGTCCGCGATTGTCTCCCAATTAGTCGGTTCCATTCTTATCGGTATTTTCTCAGGCAAATGGCTTGATCAGCAATGGAATACGGAGCCAATTTTCTTAATAATCGGACTGCTTTTGGGACTAGCCGCGGGTACATATACTATGCTTCTTTCTATCCGCTATTTCAATTCAGGAGACAACTAACATGCCAGATTTTAGAGTATTGTACAACAGGGAACGGAAATGGATGTTTTACTTGTTGTCCATCTATGTTCTTGGCTGGGGCTTCACTTCGTTCCAGACGGTGTTTTTGGGATTGATTCTTGGGACATGCTTTGGTTTTCTTAATCTTTGGTTATTAGTAAGGAAAACAGAGAAGTTTGACAAACTGGTTTCACAAGGCAAAAAGGTCACCTCGCTGGGTTCTCTGTCGAGGATGGCAACAGCGGGTATTGCAGCCGTTATCGCCTTAAGATATCCTGAATATTTTGATATGATAGGACTAGTGATAGGACTGATGACATCCTATATTGTCATTATGATAGATTATTTTTACCATGTAGTACATGTACAGAAATGAAGTGGAAGTGAGGTGAGTTTTAATGGAACATAAAGCTCCGGAGTTTGAGTTCATGGGACTTTGGTTTAACGGCGCTAATATGCTGATGATTACGATTGCAAGTCTGATTGTCTTTTTAATCGCTCTACTTTCAACCCGCAAGCTTGCTATGAAACCAACAGGAATGCAGAACTTCTTTGAATGGGTGATGGATTTTGTTAAGGGGATCATTAACAGTACAATGGATTGGAAGGATGGGGGGAGATTCCATATTCTTGGAATTACGATCCTCATGTATATCTTTGTATCCAATATGATAGGTTTACCGTTTGCACTTGTGGTAGATGAAACACTCTGGTGGAAGTCACCAACTTCAGATCCAATGATCACTTTGACTTTAGCTGTAATGGTTGTAGTTCTTTCCCATTTCTATGGTGTAAAGCTAAAAGGTGTGAAGGCGTATAGAGAAGGCTTCTTCAGTCCAATGAAATTTTTGTTTCCTTTAAAGATTATTGAGGAATTTGCTAATACGTTAACACTTGGTCTTCGTCTTTACGGTAACATTTTTGCCGGT
The DNA here is from genome assembly GCF_000612625.1 of Neobacillus jeddahensis. Taxonomy (GTDB): domain Bacteria; phylum Bacillota; class Bacilli; order Bacillales; family Cytobacillaceae; genus Neobacillus; species Neobacillus jeddahensis. The sequence continues at coordinate 26,233 of NZ_CCAS010000008.1, read as the reverse complement.
GAATTGCTTCTGTCGCTTTTGGCAAGCGGGCTGGCACATCAAGGAATAATAGGTACGATTGCAGCAGTGCCGTTAACCCTGGTATGGCAAGGTTTCTCTGTTTTTGTAGGTTCCATCCAAGCGTATATCTTTACAATGCTAACAATGGTGTACATGTCTCATAAAGTGAGTCATGACCATTAAATAAACCGTTCATTCTTATGGACAAGCTAAAAAAAAACATATGTTTTTATACATTTAAGGAGGAAAAAGAAATGACAGGTTCAATTGGTATTTTGGCAGCAGCTATCGCAATCGGTTTAGCAGCAATTGGTGCAGGTATTGGTAACGGTCTGATCGTAGGTCGTACAGTAGAAGGGATTGCTCGTCAACCTGAATTACGCGGTGTCCTTCAAACAACAATGTTTATCGGGGTTGCGTTAGTTGAAGCATTACCGATTATCGGTGTAGTTATCGCATTCATGGTATTAAACCGATAAAATTAGAAAAATTCTAAATGGCGGAGATCAACCAATCCTCGCCATTCATTTATGTATTTTTCCTATCGTTTAGCGACTCTTGAAAGGAGTGAGCCCAGGGTGTTAACAAGCAGTTTAGTATTGGCTACTGCTGCTGAAGGCGGCGGCCATATAAATTTTGGAGATATCTTCTTCCAGTTAATAATATTTATCATTTTACTAGCATTGCTTAAGAAATTCGCGTGGGGTCCTTTAATGGGCATCATGAAGACTCGTGAAGATCACATTGTGAATGAAATTAATGCGGCAGAAAATAGTCGGTTAGAAGCGAAAAAGCTTTTAGAAGAACAAAGAAGTCTTTTAAAAGAAGCGCGAAACGATGCGCAGAATTTGATTGAGAACGCGAAAAAACAAGGCGATATTCAACGTGATGAAATTATCACGGTTGCCCGTACTGAAGCGGAACGTATCAAAGAAGCAGCGAAGCAGGAAATTGAACAGCAAAAAGAAAAGGCAGTTACAGCGATTCGTGAACAAGTGGCTTCTTTATCTGTATTAATTGCTTCAAAGGTCATTGAAAAAGAATTAACTGCCAATGATCAAGAAGAGCTAATTAATCAATATATTAAAGAGGCAGGAGAAGAGCGATGAGCAACTCCATGGTAGCAAAACGCTACGCATCAGCTCTTTTTCAAATTGCAACGGAACAGCAGAACTTAAGTCAGGTAGAAGAGGATCTTCGTGTAGTAAAAGAAGTCTTACAATACAATGCCGATTTGAAAGCTGTTTTAAGCTCTTCGAAACTTACGATTGATAAGAGAAAAGAGATTGTGACAAATGCTTTTGCATCGATCAGTGTCCATGTCCTTAATACATTATTGATCTTGATAGACCGCCACCGTGAGAACGAAATCATTGAGGTGGTAAATCAATTTATAGAGCTTGCGAATGAAGCAAGTGGTGTGGCAGAAGCCCAAGTCTATAGCGTTCGTGCGCTTACAGATGTTGAGCGGGAAGCCATATCGACTACATTTGCGGCGAAAATTGGTAAAAAATCACTTAAGATTGAAAATATTGTCGATACCAACTTGCTTGGCGGGATCCGCCTGCGGATTGGAAACCGTATATATGATGGATCATTAAGAGGTAAGTTAGATCGGTTAGAACGTAAATTATTGTTAAGCTAAGATTGAAAGAATAGGGGTGAAACTCATGAGCATCAAAGCTGAAGAAATCAGTGCCCTGATTAAGAAGCAAATTGAAAACTATCAGGCAGAAATTCACGTAACCGATGTCGGTACCGTTATCACAGTCGGTGATGGTATTGCTCGTGTTCATGGCCTCGACAACGTCATGGCCGGAGAACTTGTTGAATTCGCAAACGGCGTTATGGGTATGGCACAGAACCTTGAAGAAAATAACGTCGGTATTATCATTCTTGGACCTTATACAGAAATTCGTGAAGGCGATGAAGTACGCCGTACAGGCCGCATCATGGAGGTTCCGGTTGGGGAAGCCATGATCGGACGTGTTGTAAACTCGCTTGGACAACCAGTTGATGGAATGGGTCCTATTAACACAACGAAAACACGCCCTGTAGAAGCAGTTGCTCCTGGCGTAATGGCTCGTAAATCCGTTCATGAGCCATTACAAACAGGGATTAAAGCGATTGACGCCCTTGTGCCAATTGGCCGCGGTCAGCGTGAGTTAATTATCGGTGACCGTCAAACAGGTAAAACATCTGTTGCCATCGATACAATCTTGAACCAAAAAGGTCAAAATATGATTTGTATCTATGTTGCCATTGGACAAAAAGAATCAACTGTACGTGGTGCGGTTGAAACTCTTCGTAAATATGGTGCATTAGATTACTCAATCGTTGTTACAGCTTCTGCATCGCAGCCAGCTCCGCTTCTTTACCTAGCTCCTTATGCAGGTGTTGCGATGGCAGAGGAATTCATGTATGAAGGCAAGCACGTCTTAATCGTATATGATGATTTATCTAAACAGGCGGCTGCATACCGTGAGCTTTCCTTGCTGCTTCGTCGCCCTCCAGGTCGTGAAGCATATCCAGGGGATGTTTTCTACTTGCACTCCCGTTTGCTTGAGCGTGCATGTAAAATAAATGATACACTTGGTGCTGGATCGATTACAGCATTACCATTTATTGAAACACAAGCAGGCGACGTTTCTGCATACATTCCAACAAACGTTATCTCCATCACGGATGGACAAATTTTCTTACAATCCGACCTATTCTTCTCCGGTGTTCGTCCGGCGATTAACGCAGGTCTTTCTGTATCACGTGTAGGGGGATCAGCGCAAATCAAGGCAATGAAAAAAGTTGCTGGTACATTGCGTCTAGACCTTGCATCATACCGTGAATTAGAAGCATTCTCGCAATTTGGCTCTGACCTTGATAAGGCAACCCAAGCAAAGCTTAATCGTGGTGCCCGTACGGTTGAAGTACTAAAGCAGGATCTTCACAAGCCGCTAACTGTTGAAAAGCAAGTAGCAATCCTATATGCCTTAACACGCGGTTTCCTTGATGACATTCCATTGGAGGATATCCGTCGTTTTGAATCAGAACTCCATAATTGGTTAGACCACAACCGCAAAGAGTTGTTAGACCATATTACAAAAACGAAGGATCTTCCTTCTGATGACGATATGGCTTCTGCAATCAACGACTTCAAAAAGACGTTTGCAGTTTCCGAAAAATAGGGTCTGACATGTAACAAGGTTTGGCAGTGCGGCCGTTGCATACGGCCGTGCACCGAGCCAGACATTCTTTGAAAAAGGGTGGTGAGAACCTATGGCTTCATTACGCGAAATTAAAACTCGTATTAATTCGACAAAAAAGACGAGTCAGATCACAAAAGCAATGGAAATGACCTCTGCTGCTAAATGGAATCGTGCAGTCGTTAACGCGAAAGCTTTTGTTCCTTATATGGAAAAAATTCAGGAAGTAACGGCATCGATTGCGATCGGTTCAGGCGGTGTGAATCATCCTATGCTGAAACATCGACCTGTTAAAAAGACTGGTTATATTGTGATAACAAGTGATAGCGGGCTTGCAGGTGCATTTAACAGCAACGTGATTCGTAAAGTCCATCAAACAATTCAAAGCCGGCATAAATCGAATGAGGAATTCACCATTATTGCCATTGGCAGAGTGGCTCGTGATTATTTTGCCAAGCGCGATATGAATGTTGTTCTTGAAATAACAGGACTTCCAGCACAGCCGAACTTTGCAGACATTCAAGATGTGACTCGCAATACGGTTGGGATGTTTTCTGATGGAACATTTGATGAACTATACGTCTTTTACAATCATTATGTAAGTGCCATTTCTCAGGAAGTGACGGAGAAGAAATTACTTCCACTATCGGATTTATCCACTTCGCACAAGCTCATTTCCTATGAGTTTGAGCCATCTGCAGAAGAGATTTTGGAAGTCCTCCTGCCGCAATATGCCGAAAGCTTAATTTACGGTGCCCTACTTGACAGTAAGGCGAGTGAACATGCGGCCCGGATGACGGCAATGAGAAATGCAACGGATAATGCCAAAGAATTAATTAATCACTATACATTAGTTTTCAACCGTGCCCGTCAAGCGGCAATCACCCAAGAGATTACCGAAATTGTTGGCGGTGCGGCGGCCTTAGAATAAGGCCATTAGAATGGTGCCATTTGGTGCCTGACACCATTATCAACACCTCTTTAGTGGAAATGAATGTTGTTCAGTGACCTTGTAGAGTAGTGTAACGGGAATCGGTAAAGCGCTCCTGATTTTCTGATTACAACGGTTTCGAGTGAGGTGTGGTGAACAAGGTTCATTTTTAAAAAAGGGGTATGAAATGATGCAAAGTGTAAGTTAGGAGGGAAAACGATGAACAAAGGACGCGTTCTTCAGATTATGGGTCCGGTAGTTGACGTAAAGTTTGAAAACGGTCAATTGCCTGAGCTCTATAATGCTTTGACAATTGTAAACAAAGTGCGTAATGAATCAGGTGTTGAGATCAACTTAACCCTTGAAGTAGCCCTTCATTTAGGTGATGATACAGTTCGGACAATTGCGATGTCATCTACGGACGGTTTAACTCGTGGTTTAGAGGTGGAAGACACTGGTAAACCTATTTCTGTTCCCGTTGGAGATGTAACACTTGGTCGTGTATTTAACGTTTTAGGTGAAGCAATTGACCTTAAAGAAGATATTCCTGTAAGTGCCCGCCGTGATTCGATTCACCGTGAAGCACCAACATTTGAGGAGCTTTCTACTGAGGTTGAAATTCTTGAAACGGGTATTAAAGTAGTTGACTTACTTGCTCCATATATTAAAGGTGGTAAGATCGGTTTATTCGGTGGTGCCGGTGTAGGTAAAACCGTTTTAATTCAGGAGTTAATCAATAACATCGCTCAAGAACATAGCGGTATTTCTGTTTTCGCTGGTGTTGGTGAGCGTACACGTGAAGGAAATGACCTTTACCACGAGATGACAGATTCTGGCGTAATTAAGCAAACAGCGATGGTATTCGGACAAATGAATGAGCCGCCAGGTGCGCGTATGCGTGTGGCCTTGACTGGTTTGACGATGGCTGAATATTTCCGTGATGAACAAGGACAAGACGTGTTATTGTTCATTGATAATATTTTCCGTTTTACACAAGCTGGTTCTGAGGTTTCTGCCCTACTTGGCCGTATGCCATCTGCGGTAGGTTACCAGCCAACGCTTGCGACAGAAATGGGTAAACTGGAAGAGCGGATTACGTCTACCAATAAAGGTTCGGTTACATCGATCCAGGCGATTTATGTACCAGCCGATGACTATACGGACCCGGCTCCAGCAACGACTTTCGCGCACCTTGATGCAACTACTAACCTTGAGCGTAAGCTTTCTGAGATGGGTATTTATCCTGCGGTGGATCCGCTTGCATCGACTTCTCGTGCCTTGTCACCAGATATCGTTGGTGAAGAGCACTATAAAGTGGCTCTTCAAGTGCAGCAATCGTTGCAGCGTTACCGTGAATTACAGGATATTATCGCTATCTTAGGTATGGATGAGCTTACTGATGATGATAAGTTAGTGGTACTACGTGCGCGTCGTCTACAAAACTTCTTGTCACAGAATTTCCACGTGGCTGAGCAGTTTACTGGCCAACCAGGATCTTATGTACCGGTTAAAGAAACGGTTCGCGGTTTTAAAGAGATTCTTGAAGGGAAATATGACCATCTTCCTGAGGATGCGTTCCGTTTGGTTGGGCGTATTGAAGATGTGATTGAAGCTGCAAAACGTATGGGTGTAGAGGCCTAAGAAGAGCCAGGAGGGTAAAAAATGAAGACGATTAAAGTCAGTGTTGTTACTCCCGATGGCCCGGTGTATGATTCAGATGTGGAAATGGTGAGTACGAAGGCTCAAAGTGGTGAGCTAGGGATTTTGCCAGGTCATATTCCGTTGGTTGCTCCACTCCAGATTGGTGCGGTTCGTCTGAAGAAGGATGGTAAGACGGAGTTTATCGCGGTAAGCGGTGGATTTTTGGAGGTTCGTCCGGATCAAGTGACGGTTCTTGCCCAATCAGCTGAGAAAGCATCTGATATTGATGTGGAACGTGCGATAAGAGCGAAGGAGCGTGCTGAACAACGTATGAAGGAGCAAAGGCTTGAGCATACGGATTTCAGACGTGCGGAGCTTGCGTTGCAACGTGCCATCAATCGCCTCGCTGTATCGGAAAGAAGAATGTAATAGTATGAATGAAACCCCTTTGGCGGCGTGTGCTGCTGGAGGGGTTTTTTGGTGTTCGTTGAAAAAAGGGGAAAGTCTGAATGAATTGAGTTTGTTTGAATAAGATGTTAGGGAAGTAGGTTACAGTTTAAATTAATTTAAAAAGTCTATTTGGTGAACATTTGTTGACAATTCTCACTGACATTGGAAACATTTTGTTATTAAATAGGGGTGGTTGTCGAATTGGTAAGGCATTGTGGGGGGGCGGCACGTCATCTTCCGCTAACGCCCGAGATCACGTGTTGGCGGTGCCCACACTTGGGACTAGTTCTGTGCGCCTCCGTTGTCACTAAGGTTTGCGAAATTTCTCCTTTTAAGTCTCATTTGTGAGCGAGCGCTCAAGGGTTTTAAACTGGAAAATTATCGCGACGGATAGAATTCCAATTTTAAGAAATTGGCTTGTCGACACGGATTTGTAACAGTGCTATAATGAATTCGGTTACAATATTCATTAGTATGAAAATTTACAACATTGGAGGGGATGGACATGGAACTTCTGAATGTATATCAGAATAATTATCTGATAGTTTTTGTATTTCTATGTCTTGGGGTATTGCTGCCGGTGGTGGCGTTATATTTAGGTAAGCTGTTGCGTCCTTATAAGCCAAGTGATGCAAAGTATACCACATACGAAAGCGGTATTGAGCCATTTCACGATTCTCGTGTTCAGTTCAATGTCCGCTATTATATTTTTGCCCTGATGTTTGTTATTTTTGATGTGGAAACGGTGTTTTTATATCCATGGGCGGTGGCCTATGATAAGCTAGGGATTTTTGCGCTCGTTGAGATGTTGATTTTTGTAGCGATGTTGCTAATTGGCCTAGTCTATGCTTGGAAGAAGAAGGTGCTACGATGGATTTAAAACTGGAAGAGTTCTCACCTGAAGAGATTAGAGAGTTAGAGAGAAATGTATTTTTTGCCACGCTGGAGCAAATTAAGGCATGGGCCCGGAGTAATTCACTGTGGCCAATGACATTTGGTCTGGCTTGTTGTGCGATTGAAATGATGGGTGTTGGGGGAGCGAATTATGACCTCGATCGTTTCGGCTCATTTTTCCGGACATCGCCACGGCAATCGGATTGTATGATTGTGTCGGGAACGGTGACGAAGAAGATGGCACCGATTGTGCGTCGGTTGTATGATCAAATGCCGGAGCCAAAATGGGTTATTGCGATGGGTTCGTGTGCGACAGCGGGAGGACCGTATGTGAAGTCGTACTCCGTTGTAAAGGGCGTCGATCAGATTGTGCCGGTCGATGTGTATATCCCAGGCTGCCCACCAAACCCTGCAGCTTTAATATATGGAATAAATAAATTAAAAGGAAAAATTCGTTATGAAGCGAAGACTGGGAAGAAGGTGATTTAACCAATGAGCGGGGAGAAAGATCTCGATCAATTAAAGAAAGAGGCGGCGGAGAAAGCGAAGGCGGCAGCCCTAGCGAAGCGTCAGGTGAAGGAAGCGGGCGCAGCGGCACCACCACCATCAAGTCCGGCGACGCCAGAAGTGCAAGCCCCGGTGGCGGACGAGGTTCCTGCTGAAGAGCCGGTGTTGGCAAGTGATGCCGGCGATGATCTCGCGAAGAAAAAAGCCGCAGCTGTGGCGAAAGCAAAAGCGGCGGCAGCAGCGAAGCGAAAAGCGATGGAGCAAGCGGGAGGCATGGAGGCAACGGAAGAGCCAGCAGCACCAGAAGCCGATGCCGGTGATGATCTCGCGAAGAAAAAAGCGGCAGCAGTGGCGAAAGCGAAAGCGGCGGCAGCAGCGAAACGAAAAGCGATGGAGCAAGCGGGAGGCACGGAGGTAATGGAAGAGCCAGCAGCACCAGAAGCCGATGCCGGCGATGATCTCGCGAAGAAAAAAGCGGCAGCTGTGGCGAAAGCGAAAGCGGCTGCAGCAGCAAAACGAAAAGCGATGGAGCAAGCGGGAGGCGAAGCACCAGCAGCTGAAGCAACTGATAGCGCTGGAGGTGGAGATGATGCCAAGGCGAAGGCAGCGGCGGCAGCAAAAGCAAAAGCCGTAGCAGCAGCGAAGGCAAAGGCAGCAGCAGCGGCCAAGGCGAAAGCAGCTGGCAGCGAGGCCCCAGCAGGTGATGATGAAAAAGCCAAAGCGATTGCGGCCGCAAAGGCGAAGGCGAAAGCCGTGGCAGCAGCCAAAGCGAAAGCAGCAGGTTCTGCAAAAGCGGGTGAGGCTGAAACACAAGCGAGCGAAGCGCAACCATCTGTTAATCAGCCGTTTTTAGATAAGTATGTGAAGGTCATTTCGGAAAACCTAGGTTCAGAGGTTTTAGAAGATTCTTATATTAATAAACTTTCTAAAGATGTTCCGACTCTTGTGGCAAGGCGAGATACATATTTTAAAGTGGCTCAATTTTTGAAATATAATGAGCTCTTAGGTTTTGACTATCTATCCGAGCTGCATGGAACGGATTTTGTCACACATATGGAAGTTTATGTGCACTTATACTCATACAAAAATCGGCAATCAGTGGCATTAAAAGTGAAGATTGACCGCGATGAACCAACAATCGAGTCCTTGCAGCCAATTTGGGCTGGCGCAAACTGGCCTGAATGTGAAACCTATGATTTATTAGGAATTAAGTTTGAAGGACATCCAAATCTGCATCGGATTATGCTTGGAGAAGATTGGGTTGGCCATCCACTGCGAAAAGATTATGAGCCGTACGATGTGGAGGTATAGCCAATGATACGAACGGAAGAAATGTTATTAAACGTAGGTCCACAGCATCCAAGTACACACGGAGTATTCCGGCTGGTTGTGAAAATTGACGGGGAAATGATTACCGAAGCGACACCTGTGATTGGATATTTACACCGTGGAACTGAAAAAATTGCCGAAGATCTACAATATACCCAAATCATTCCCTACACCGACCGGATGGACTATTTGTCAGCCATGACGACTAACTATGTGATCTGTCATGCCGTTGAAACGATGATGGGCATTCAGGTGCCGGAACGGGCGGACTTTCTAAGGGTTCTTGCGATGGAATTAGGGCGGATTGCCAGTCATCTCGTGGCATGGGGCACTTATATCCTTGACCTTGGGGCAACGAGTCCATTTATTTATGCCTTCCGTGACCGGGAAATGATCATTAATATGCTGAATGAATTATCAGGTGCGCGCTTGACGTTCAACTATATGCGCGTTGGTGGTGTGAAGTGGGATGCGCCTGAGGGCTGGATTGAAAAAGTAAGAGATTTTGTTCCATATATGCGTGAACAGCTAAAGGGCTATCATTCGCTTGTTTCTGGAAATGAAATCTTTTTGGACCGGGTAAAGGGTGTTGGCAAGTACACGAAGGAAGAGGCGATTGCCTATTCATTGAGTGGGCCGAATTTGCGCAGTACCGGCGTGAAATGGGATCTCCGCAAAGATGAGCCGTACTCGGTATATGATCGCTTCGACTTTGACGTTCCGACGTCGGAGGATGGCGATTGCTTGGCACGCTACAGCTTAAGGCTGGATGAGATTGAACAGTCGTTGAGAATCGTGGAACAGGCGGTCGAGCAATTCCCAGCTGAGGGGGAAATCCTCGCGAAGGTTCCAAAAATTATTAAGGCACCAAAAGGGGAAGCATTTGTCAGAATTGAATCGCCACGTGGTGAAATTGGCTGCTATATTGCGAGCGATGGCAAAAAAGAACCGTATCGCTTAAAGTTTAGGAGACCATCATTCTACAATCTACAAATTCTCCCGAAATTATTGGTAGGCGAAAATATTGCCAACCTGATTGCCATTTTAGGGGCAGTAGATATTGTCCTTGGGGAGGTTGACGGCTAATGATTGAGGATTTACTCCAATCGAGTCCGGGCTGGGCTAACTTTGGGATATTCTTTTTACTAGCAGTTGTCTTACTTTTAGTCGTATTAGGGTTCGTTACATACGGAATTCTAGCCGAGCGGAAGGTCATGGGTTTCATGCAGTTGCGGCACGGGCCGAACCAGGTCGGTGGACGCTGGGGACTATTGCAAACCGTTGCGGACGTCTTGAAGCTGTTACTGAAAGAAGATATTATACCAAAAGCAGTCGATCGGCCCTTATTTATTCTCGCACCAGTGATTGCGTTCGCTCCATCGTTCATGGTGCTGGCAACGTTACCGTTCACCGACAAGTTCCAATTTGCTGATATCGGCGTCGGTTTGCTTTATTATATTGCCGTTTCTGGCTTGACCGTGTTTGGAATGCTGCTCGGCGGCTGGGCCTCTAATAACAAGTATGCACTACTCGGGGGCATGCGGGCAGCGGCGCAAATGATTTCTTATGAAATCCCGCTCGTTATGTCTGTGCTTGGCGTTATTTTGTTGTCAGGCAGCTTGAATTTAAATGAGATCGTTGCACGCCAAGAGCATGGCTGGTTTATGTTCTTGCAGCCGATTGGGTTTATTGTCTTTTTTATCGCATCCATTGCGGAATTGAACCGGACACCATTTGACTTACCGGAATCGGAGAATGAACTCGTAGCCGGGTTCCACGTGGAGTATTCAGGATTCCGCTGGGCGTTCTTTATGCTTTCAGAGTATGTGTACTTGTTCGGGATGTCGACGTTAATTACCGTTGTCTTCCTAGGAGGCTGGCTTGCACCGTTTGGGCTAACCTTTATCCCAGGAGCCATCTGGTTTGCACTTAAATTCAGTGTCGTCGTATTCGTATATATTTGGCTGCGAAGCACCCTACCGCGCTTCCGTGCCGACAGATTGATGGAATTCGGTTGGAAAGTATTACTGCCAATTGCCTTGGCAAATATCTTCCTAACGGCCATCCTCAAAACCATTTTTGGTGCCTGACACCAATGGTCACTTTAGAACTGTGATGATAGTGGAAAGGGCGTCTGTAGGGGGAAGAGAGTCAGCCTTACAAATGGTGCCTGACACCAATATCATCATTACCTACATTTAAACTGTACAAAGGGGTGAAAAACGTGCTTGGAGTATTTAAAGGCTTGAAATATACCCTGAAACAATTATCGCGCGAGAAGGTTACGTATGATTATCCGAATGAACCACTACCACTGCCAGATCGCTTTCGCGGTATTCAAAAGTTTTATCCGGAAAAGTGCATTGTTTGTAATCAATGCATGAACATTTGCCCGACAGAATGTATTAATCTCACGGGGAAAAAGCATCCAGATCCAACGAAAAAAGGGAAAATCATCGACACATACGACATTAACTTTGAAATATGCATCCTTTGTGACCTCTGCACGGAGGTTTGCCCAACAGAAGCCATCATCATGACCAATAACTTCGAACTCGCTGAATACAGCCGAGATATGTTATTTAAAAACCTAGAATGGTTAGATGAAAACGATGAAAACATACGGCAGGTGAATAAACCATGATATTTACAGGCGAATTCCTCGCTTTTATGGGACTCGCACTAGTGGCGATTATTGGCGGCGTGCTTCTGTTAAACCTTAACAAAGTCATTCATATGGTCGTTGCCTTAATCTTCACATTCGTCGCCATCGCGGGGATTTATGTGTTGCTATCAGCAGAATTTGTCGCAGCCGTCCAAATCTTAATTTATTCAGGCGCCATCACGATTATTATGCTATTCGGCATCATGTTAACGAAGCATGACGATGAAAGTGAGGCAAAATCAGGCAAATGGAGAAAGCTGTTCCTATTTTTAGGGATTCTGGGCTTTGCCTTTGCCGTCTACATTGGCATCTATAATTTCAATGTAGAGCAAGTTCCAACTAAATTACATGAAAACAATACGTTGCAAATTGGGGAAGCCCTTTACTCAAAATATATCATTCCATTTGAGTTAACCTCTGTATTACTATTAGTGGCGCTCGTTGGTTCGATCATCTTAGCAAAAAATGATAAGAAGAAGGAGGCGGATAAGGAATGAGTTCAATTCCCGCTTCAGCCTTCCTGGCACTAGCACTCATTTTATTTTGCATTGGGTTATATGGTGCCTTGACAAAGAAAAATACCGTTATCGTGTTGATTTCAATTGAATTAATGCTCAATGCTGTCAACATCAACCTTGTAACCTTTAGTAAATACGGCGTGGCTCCATCGATTACAGGTCAAATCTTTGCCCTATTTGCGATCAGCGTCGCAGCAGCAGAAGCAGCGGTCGGACTGGCGATCCTTATCGCCCTCTACCGCAACAAAAAAACCGTCAACATCGACGAAGTAGACACAATGAAAAACTAGATAGAACAAACGGGGTGTCAGGCACCATAAAAAGACATTCCCTTGGATTTGTCCACCTGAGACGGACATTGGTTCCGATTAAACGGAATGTCCACGCCAGGAGGACAAAAGGTGGAGTTTGTCCACGAAGGGTGCCAGGCACCATGTTCTATAAAGGGGATAGTGATAATGATGGAGAATGCATGGCTTATACCGCTTTTCCCGCTATTATCGTTTTTGATCCTTCTTCTATTCGGTAAGCGATTGAAGGAGGCGAGTGCGTATGTGGGGATTCTCTTCACATTGGCATCGCTCGTCTATTCAATTTTAGTATTATTCGAGCGCTTTTCAGAGCCAACTTATGGAACAAATTTTGAATGGCTCACGATAGGAGATCTGCATCTAACAGCGGGCTTTGAAGTCAATCAATTAAATGCATTGATGCTGGTAATCGTATCGCTCGTCAGTTTCTTAGTACATACCTACTCGAAAGGGTACATGCAGGGAGACGAGCGGTTTCCGGTATTCTATGCCTATTTAGGATTATTTACGTTTGCAATGCTCGGATTGGTTATTTCACCAAACCTGTTGCAAACCTACATCTTCTGGGAGCTTGTTGGAGTTGGTTCCTTCTTATTAATCGGGTTTTATTTTTACAAAGAAGAAGCTAGGGCCGCCGCGAAAAAGGCCTTTATCATGACTCGAATTGGCGACGTTGGCCTGTTCATCGGTATGATCCTCCTCTTCTGGCAAACGAAAAGCTTTGAATACAAGGAAATTTTCGCAGCAGTGGACGCCGGTGAGATTTCAACATCGATGATTACCTTGACCGCCATCTTAATCTTTATTGGCGCCGTCGGGAAATCCGGTCAGTTCCCGCTGCACACCTGGCTTCCAGACGCGATGGAAGGTCCGACACCTGTTTCGGCCCTCATCCATGCCGCTACGATGGTCGCAGCCGGGGTATACTTAGTTGCTTCCTTATTCCCACTGTTCGCCGCCAGCAAAACCGCCTTACTCACGATCGCTGTGATTGGCGCGTTTACCGCCATTTTTGCGGCCAGCATTGGTCTTGTGCAAACAGATATCAAACGCGTACTTGCCTATTCTACCGTTTCCCAGCTCGGCTATATGATGCTCGCGCTCGGGTCGGCCGGTTATGTGGCAGGCGTATTCCATTTAATGACACACGCCTTCTTCAAGGCCTTGCTATTCCTGGCAGCCGGCTCCGTGATTCACGCTGTGCACACCCAGAATATCGAGGAAATGGGCGGACTTTGGAAAAAATTAAAGCTGACAGGGCCGCTCTTCTTAATCGGAACACTTGCCATCAGTGGGGTGCCGTTATTTTCCGGCTTCTTCAGTAAAGACGAAATTTTAGCAGCGGCCTGGGAAGGAGGACATCCAATCCTTTTCTTGCTCGCACTAATCGCTGCGTTCATGACCGCTTTCTATATGTTCCGCTTGTTCTTCATGGTGTTCACCGGAGAAGCGCGCGGCAGCCAGAAGCATGTTCATGAATCACCAGCCAACATGACCTACCCAATGATTCTCCTTGGCGTCTTAGCGATCATTGCCGGTTATGTGAACACACCATGGTTTGGCACCTTCCTCGGCGACTGGCTCGTCGACGGCAACGAAGCACTGGCCCAGCACGGCCACATCGAAGGTCCCGTCTGGATCATGATTGCGGCAACGGTCGTATCCTTAGCGGGAATTTACCTTGCCTACTTGATGTACTACAAACGCTCGCTTGCCCGCAACTGGTTAAGCGGCACCGGCGATACCTTGCACACGATTGTCTTAAACAAATATTACGTTGACGAGTTTTACCAACTGACTGTTCTTGCGGCAACGACCGCAATCAGCTACTTCCTACGCTTCATTGATGTCTTCCTCGTTGAAGGACTTGTCAAGGGCGTGGTCGGAATCGTCCAAGGGCTGGGGAGAGCAGGCTCGAAACTGCAATCCGGCCAGGTTCAAACCTATGGGGCCGTCGCCTTCATCGGACTGGCACTGCTCGTCGTCATCTTTGCGTTCACAGGGGGGTACTTACGATGAATTTATCAGCTGTTCTTTCACTCCTAGTATTCTCCCCTTTACTAGGGATTATCGTTTTGGCGCTCATGCCAAAACAAGCAGAAAAGGCTATTAAAATAGTGGGCTTCCTAGGCACCTTGCCAGCGCTGTTCCTATCGCTGGCCGCCTATCTCCACTTCCAATGGGGCAAGGATCTGGCCGATTTTGCGGTCGCAAAACAGTGGATTCAATTCCGCGGTCTGAATGTCGATGAGCCATACTTTGCGGTTAACTATGAACTAGGCTTAAGCGGCTTTCAATTGCTGCTCGTCGCCCTGACCGCGATCGTCGCCACGTTATCGGCGATCGCAGCGGCCCGTTTTGTGAAAAAAGAATGGAAAGGCTATTTCATGCTGTTTCTACTATTAGAAATCGGTATGCTCGGCGTGTTCACAGCCGAAAACCTAATCCTATTCTTCATCTTTTTCGAAATCACCCTGATTCCAACCTTCTTCCTAATTGGAAAATGGGGCTATTTTGAAAAAGAAAAGGCAGCCTACAGCTTCTTAATCTATAACGGATTAGGCTCAGCTGTGCTCCTGATCGTAATCATGGTTCTTTTTGCGAAAACAGGCACGACCAATATTGATTTATTAACACAGATGATGGCCGACCCAAGCGCACCGCTGTCGAGCGACTTGAAACTAGGACTCTTCATCGCCCTATTAATAGCCTTTGGCGTCAAATTACCGATTTTTCCATTGCACAGCTGGATGCTGAAGGTGCACGTTCAAGCACCACCATCCGTGGTAATGATTCACTCTGGGATTCTCTTGAAAATTGGTGCGTACGGCTTAATCCGTTTCGGAATGGGGATTTTCCCAGAGCAGTTTGACCAATTGGCAACACTGATCGCCATCCTTGGGGTCATCAACCTCCTTTATGGGGCGTTCCTAGCGTTCATTCAAACCGACTTTAAAATGGTCTTGGCCTATTCATCGATTTCCCACATGGGGATCGTCTTGATCGGACTCGCGGCCATGAACCAGGCTGGCGTGCAGGGCGCAATTTTTCAAGTGGTCTCGCACGGCTTGATTTCCGCGTTGTTGTTCTTCCTAGTTGGGATCTTGTACGAGCGGACCGATACTTCGCTCATCGAGAACTTGGGTGGATTAGCGAAGGGAATGCCAATCGCTGCAGGCTTCTTGCTTGCTGCCGGGATGGCATCACTCGGACTGCCAGGCATGTCTGGCTTCGTCAGCGAATTTATGGCCTTCCTTGGTTTGTTTGAGGAAATGCCGTGGATCGCGGCAGTCGGTACAATCGGGATTATCATGACGGCTGCCTACTTGCTGCGGGCCATCTTAGGAATGACCTATGGTAAGGCACACCGTGAATTCACAGGCGTCCTCGACCTGAAGGGCGTGGAATTCGTGCCAGTTATCGTACTTATGCTATTAATCGTATTAATTGGTGTATATCCAAGTGTGCTAAGCTCTCCGTTACAAACGACACTTGAAACCATCATGCCAGGGTTAGGAGGGTGATGAAGGATGGATTTAGAGACATTGAAATCATTTGAGTGGAGCGTCATGACACCAGAGTTCATCATCCTCGGTGTTGCGGCCCTACTAACATTACTAGATTTATTTTTACCAAAAAAAATGGATCGACGCATCCTCGGCTGGATCGGGATAGTCGGCATTTTAGCCGCCATCCTTTCGGTTGCAAGCTTGCTTAACGTCGAGTCGACATCCATCTTAGATGATAGCTTTACCTTTGATGCATTTGGAAAATCCTTCAAGCTTATCTTGCTTGTCGGTTCCGCGCTTGTTATGTTTTTAGCCATCAGCTATGACGCGAAGGAAGGTATGGAAGACTATCGCGGTGAGTTTTACTATTTATTCCTATCGGCCTTGCTTGGCGCGATGATTATGACCTCAAGCGGTGACTTAATTACGTTATTCATCGGGTTGGAGTTATTAACCGTTTCATCTTATATTTTGGCGGGCATTCGCAAGCACAATCTCCAATCAAACGAATCGGCGATGAAATACGTCATCAATGGCGGAATTTCCACCGCGATCACCTTGTTTGGGATGAGCTATGTGTACGGATTAACCGGCACGACCAATCTATTTGAGATTGCCAACAAGCTGGCGGCTGTTACCAATGGACAGCAAGCCTACTTACTCGGCCTTGCCTTCTTGATGATCTTTGTTGGTCTCTCGTTTAAATTGGCCGCGGCTCCGTTCCATATGTGGGCCCCGGACGTTTATCAAGGGGCACCGACCCCGGTAACGGCTTTCTTGAGCGTTATTTCAAAATCGGCCGGCTTTGTCATCGTGATTCGCATCTTGATCTCGGTGTTTTACAATGCAGCACCAACGGACAATGGAGAGGGCATTCTCTTTAAAATGCATGATTACCTTGCCGTCATTGCGGCTGTCACGATGATCATCGGGAACGTGGTCGCCTTAAAGCAAACGAATATTAAACGGCTGTTCGCGTACTCCAGTATCGCTCATGCCGGCTACATCCTTGTCGCCTTAACGACGATGAGCTCGAACTTGTTATACTCGATCTGGTTCTACCTGCTTGCATATATGTTGATGAACCTCGGTGCCTTTGCCGTGATCCAAGTGGTCACCGAGCAGGCTGGTTCCTCGAAGATTTCTGATTTCGCTGGACTTGCACGCCGCTCGCCGATTTTGGCCGTACTTATGGGAATCTTGCTCGTGTCCTTGGCCGGCTTCCCGGGCACAGCTGGTTTCATCGGCAAACTGAACATCTTTGTCGGCGCTTTCTACGGCACACCGCACTATGTGCTGGCCGCCATCATGATTGCGACGACCGTTATCTCATATTTCTACTATTTCGGGATCATGACGCAAATGTTCTTCCGTCCGGCAAGCGACGAACGCAAGCTGAACATTCCGTTTGGCATTGTCGTCGTCCTGCTAGTCGCAGTCGTGGGCTCCATCTTGTTCGGCATCATGCCAAACATTGCGCTTGACTTCTTGAACAACCTGCACTAACCTTTGGGGAATAAACCCAGGTTTGCTATCAAGCCTCGGTTCTGTGCTCTTTAAAATGTGGTACTTGGAATAGTCTATGAAACTAGGCAGGCTGCCTTGGGGAAGGCAGCCTGTCAGGAATCAGAAGTGGGAGAAAGTGTCAAATGCTTCGGCAGGGGGCTGAAGCAGTCAAATCAAAGAGGTTATTATAAGAAAAGAAGAGGCTAGGGGTAGCCTCTTCTTTTTATTATGCATAAGGGGTCAGTCCCCCGCTACATAAAAGCGTTGATTCAATGGGGGTCAGGCCCCAGCTTGTCGGGTCGATGCAAACTTCTATTCGTTATCTACCTCATCTTTTTTTTCACCATCACTGATGCCATTATCCTGATCAACGCCGTCACCGACGCCGTGCTCCTCTAATTCAGTTTCCACGTCCTCCTGAATATCCTTTAAATTTTCCTTCGCTTCTTTTAAAGAGTCATTGGCATCCTTTTTGGTATCCTCAGCTTTCTCTTTCGTATCTTGATCGACGGCATCCTTTTGCTCGCCATCACTAATGCCATTATCCTGGTCAATCCCATCGCCGCAGCCGGCCAAACCGCCAAACGTTAACAATGCCGCCATTCCACTTACTACTAATGCCTTTTTATTCATATCGTTTCCTCCTTTAGTTTCATGTGTTGGTGAGTATATTCCCTCCGCACTAAGAAGTGAAACCATTTTTAAAAGAATAGTAGACTTCTCCATTTAATAGGGGGCAATGTTTAAAAAATGATCGACAGGGTATGACAACAAAGGACGAATACGAGAAGATGGAAAAGGAGAGATGTGAAATGAATGTAAGAGATATGATGGCAGGCTGGTACATATACACGGATAAAATTCCCCAGCTACTATTAGCCCTGCTCGTCTTAGCAGTCGGCTGGCTGATAGCGAAATGGCTGGGAAATATCGTCGAAGCTGGCCTAAAGAAAACAAGCCTGGATAATAAGTTATTTTCCAGCCTCGGCAATCGAACGTACACGTCCGAACGGATCATTGGAAAAATAGTTTACTATACGTTATTAGTCATTGTTTGGATTATCTTCTTTAATATGCTCCACCTTAGTTTCATTGCTGAACCGTTAGTCCGAATGGTATCAATGATGACAGCGGCGATCCCGCATCTATTAAAAGCTGCCCTCATTCTACTTTTTGCCTGGGTTGCAGCAATGGCATTACGCTTTCTGTTTAAAAAAGCAGCCACCTTCGTTCGCTTACAGTATAGACTTGTGAAATGGAAAATGGCCCCTGGCGAACAGGAAGCCTACCGTAAAGTGGACGGTCTGGCACAAGCAATCTACTACCTGGTCCTGCTGTTATTTTTACCAGCGGTACTGAGTGCATTGGAAATGGAAGGGGTCTCTGAACCGTTCTCCCATGTCCTTGCGACCATGCTTGCGTTTATTCCAAAGCTATTTGCGGCTGCACTCATTGTGTTCGTCGGCTGGATTATTGCCAAGATTGTCCGCGATATTGTCACTAACTTTTTAAAAAGCATTGGGATAGACCGGCTCGGTGAGCGCTTCGGGTTGATGAAGAATGGCGAAGAAGCGACGAGTCTCGCCGCGGTGATCGGCCACATTGTTTTTATCCTCATTATGATTCCAACGATTATTACGGCATTAGAAAAATTAGCGTTGACCGGCATTTCGGCACCGGCAATTGCGATGCTCGATAAGATTGTGACGTTAATTCCTAATATCGTTGTAGCGGTTCTGCTTTTATTAGTGGGGATTTGGCTAGGAAAATGGGTCGAAAAATTAGTCTCACAAATGCTATGGCGGCTGCGCTTCGATAGTGTCCTACATCAGATTGGTCTTGGGACGCTAACACCGGAACCATCGAAAACGAGCTTGTCCCAGCTTGTCGGCATCCTCGCCAAAATAGTGGTCGTACTCTTATTTACGGTCGAGGCTTTACAAATTGTCCACTTAAACTTTGTAGTAACCTTGGCAACAGGGGTAATTGCCTATCTACCGATGTTGTTTGCCGCCATTTTAATTCTCGGCGTTGGCTTTTATGTAGGTCATCTTGTTGAGCGGCTGGTCAAATCGCTAGTCAAACATAGCCAG
Source organism: Neobacillus jeddahensis (assembly GCF_000612625.1). Taxonomy (GTDB): domain Bacteria; phylum Bacillota; class Bacilli; order Bacillales; family Cytobacillaceae; genus Neobacillus; species Neobacillus jeddahensis. The sequence goes on along the minus strand of NZ_CCAS010000008.1, from coordinate 6,679 downwards.
GCGCGCACCCTTGCTGGAATTGCCAAGTATACGATTGTAGTGATTACAGTGTTTATGGCCTTAGATCAACTGGGCGTCGCGCATTCGATTGTCAATGCGGCCTTCATTCTTATCTTAGGCGGATTGGCGCTTGCCTTTGGCCTGGCATTCGGCCTCGGCGGCAAAGCGTTTGCCAGTAAATACTTAGAGAAGCTCGACGATAAAATTGATGAGGGAAAACCTCACTCATAGAAACAACAATCCGAAGTCTGAGGGGGCTTCGGATTGTTTGTTTGTTGGCGGGAAACGGTCTTCATCGAGGGGGTGAAGATCCAAACGAGAGATAGCAGGTCCCCTTAATAAAAACTACTTCAAAATAGATGCCCCAGCCCGTCACGACATTCCTTCACCGACTCCTGGCAGCTGGTCATTTAGTTTTTCCCTCATAATACTAATATCGGTTGGGAATGTTTGTCCGAGCACCATTTCCATGCCATAAATCAAGAGCAGATCCCCCTCCTGGAGGGCGGTATCATAAACATCCTTTCTAATCATCACATCACCGCGTTGAATAAACAAAACCACCAAATCGAGCTCGTCAAGCCCGCTGACGGCCTGATTAAGCGTCTGGTCAACGAGCGGGGAATCCTGATAAAGATGAAGATTCAACAGGGCATCTTCTTTATTTTTCAAAAAGACCTCGCGGAGCGGCATGTCCGCGAGGTCAACCTTATCCTCTAGCCGGCGCTTAAAAAGATCACCGAACCATTGCTGGATCCGCGCTAGCTTTAACACGACAAAGAGGACAAGAACAACTGTGGCGCAAGTTACAATTTCCTTCGTTCGCAGTCCTTCAGACAGGAATTGACTGATCGAAGAAATAACCACGGCGAGCGAGAAGGCGCCAAACAAAATCAAAAAGGTTGCCAATTTTCGGCGAACCGGATGCCCCAAAATGAGTTCGGATTCTCCAGTCGTAAAGCCCGTCCCGGTCATCATTGAAATGACCTGAAACCTGGAAACCTCCACCTTCAGTCCGGTTAAGCGAAATAGAATCACAAAGATCTCAATCACCGCCAGGATAATCACAAAATAGATGAACAGAAAAAGTACATTCATTTTTCCACCTCACATAAAAATAGTTGGGGCGACTCGGCCCCAACTGCTTTTCCCCATTACTGGATTTTTTCATTATAAAATTGGACGGAATACATCGCGCCTTCACTGACCATGTTGTTATCGTCAATATCGTGAGGATGTGGGTTACCACCTTTTTCAATCGGTAACTCCTCACTTTTTTCAAAAACAGTCGGGATCATCTTTCGCTTCCATTCTCGCAAAAACGTTTCCGCTTTAATGCGATTCGGTTTATTCGACAACCACATCGCTGCCGATGCCCCAATCCCAACGATCGCCAAGGAACTCATACTTACGACTCGCTTCATATCCAATCCCTCCTTTAGATTTACTACTATACATACCCGTCTATTTAATAAGTAAACCTAGTTACGAAGTTTCAGCGTGGCAAATAGGGGGGATGTATTCCTAAAAAGGAGTGGTTCCGTGGATAGTGGTGCGAGCAAGTGGCAATGGGTACAGCTGCACTGGAATAAGCTGGACAGGATGGAGCAGGATGAATCCTTACATACATGGCTGGGGCAGGTCGAGAAAAATAAAACAAATTGCCTGCGTGTCGGTGAAAAGGTGCTGAGGGGTTCGCTGATTTATCAACAAAATTTTTCCGAGGAAGACGATCATAAGATTTTTCACTTTTATTTGACCATCGACCGGCTCGTGACTGTTGAACTGGATTGGTCCGCGTTTACCCTATTGAATCAGGAGGAGCTGTTTCAGCAAATGAAGCGGACTGGCAATGCAATCGACGGCTTTTTGCTTTTTTTAGGCGAGCTGATGAATGAAATGCTCAGTGAAATTGATCAATTTGAAGAGGCCCTGAAAAACCTGATTTGGAGCGTCCGCAAGCGCAATGAAACGAGCATCCTTGAGCAGGTTTATCGGCGCCGGCATGACCTGCTTATTTGGAAAAATCTACTGATACCGATGAATGAAGTGAGAATGGCGATTGATGAACTGGACTTCGTTGGTGTTAATGAGGGAAAGGTGTTTACGACGACCTGTAAACGGATCAACCGGGCGATGACGCTGCTCAGTGAGTATGAGCATGAGCTCGATGCCTTGATCAATCTAGAGGAGGTCATCTCTTCCCATCGCGGCAATGAGATTATGAAAACCTTAACAGTAATGACGACGATTTTTACGCCGATCATGGCCTTCGGGTCTTTATGGGGGATGAATTTCAAGCATATGCCTGGGCTCGACTGGCGTTTTGGCTACGTTCTCTCGATCGTTCTCATCGTTGTTTCAACACTTCTACTGTATGGGTATTTAAAAATGAGGGGCTGGACGGGCGACCTTTTAAAGGGGAAAAAGAAAGGTTCATTTTTCAAATAGGTGTACGGTTAAAGCCCACTATGTTGAACAGGCAAGATGAACTGAGCATCAAAGAAAGTCGAAAAATAGGTTTCGGAGTCGGGTGATGGTGGTACAACACTATCAAGGTTATAAACTAGCTAACCTAACTGAAGAATCCAGTGAAACGAGAGAGGGTGATGTAAATATGTGGTTGCCTATTCGAACGACCTTGTAGTCACTAGAGAAGCAGCAATCTCAAAAAACAAGGAGGATGATGGAAATGGATAAACATCTAACTGATTTAGAAAATCAAGAACACAAAGGGTTTATGAGTGGAACGGGTCAGAAACAGGATGCAGCCAATAAGAATTCCGAACAAGACGAGGAGAACTTTCACCAGCCGCTGAAAGGACCCGAGGAGATTCAACAATTGTTAGGCCAGCACGATGGAAAGCTTACCTCCGGCCAAGATGATCGCCCTCCTCAAAGTCAGGAAGGCGAATCTGCCCCGCTGAAGGTGAATAAGGATCTGGATCAGCGCTATGGACACAGGATGGATGAGGGTGCACCAGATCAGCGTAGAAGAGTTGACGAAGGTGCATGCGAGCATGGCAACGAAGGGCAGCAAATGGATCAAGAAGGAGCACCTGAAAAAAACACCAACGATGAGCGTCACAAAGATGGTCGTGATGAAGAAGATAACCGCAGATACGGAGATGACATCTCGATCCAAGCTGATCGTCATATGCAAGATGATGCTGATCAGAGGGAGTCAAGGCAAAACTGACCACATGAACATCGATAAAATATACAAAGAGGCTTGCCCAGAACTAGGGCAAGCCTCCACTAGTTGTTTAGACGAAAAAAAGCGCCCCTATGAAAGGGCGCTGTCCAATTATTGTAGCGGATCGGGGGTGAGTTCGTCTTCGTCCTGAAGCTCGGTGCCGGTCTTTGCCTGTTTCATTTCCTTGCCAAGCCGCTTCATTTCGGTTAAATCCTGAGCCATCGAACTATTATTAGCGGATGTGACCTCGATCTTAATATCGATGCCATCCTTTTTCGGTTGCTTGAAGTCTGCCATCTTTCAACACTCCTATCCTAGTAGATTGCTATTCCCACTCTATCTACCCTATTTTTATAAAAATAAAACAGGCTAGGTCGGATGATCTATTCGAGCAAATAGCATATTTTGGTATAATACGAGAAAGTTCTTTGGGCAGCCAGCAGCTGGTAAGCCCCTTCATTTTTATTTTTAAAAAAAATAGGTTTAGACCTGTGACGATGCGGGTATGTAACAACTAAATAAACTCAGAGGTGATGAGGATATGAATCTGAACGTAGATAAACATCAGAATGAAGTGGAAATAGCGGTGCAGGTGGCGGGCGAAATCGATGCCTTTACGGCTCCAAAGCTACGAGAGGAATTATTGCCGCTAGCTGAAGGGAAAAATAAAATCATGACGATCAATCTTAAGGATGTGTCCTATTTAGACAGTACCGGACTAGGGGTATTTGTCGGCCTCTTCAAACAGCTGAAGAAAAATGACGGCGAACTAAGACTGGTGGAAATGTCGGATCGACTAAAGCGCCTTTTCGAAATTACTGGTTTAAGCAATATCTTAAATATATCGGCAAATTCAGAGGGTGGGGGACGATGAACAAGTGATGGATTATATTGAAATGAAGATTCCAGCAAAGCCGGAATACGTTGGTGTGATCAGATTGACGATTTCAGGGATTACAAGCCGGATGGGATATACATATGAGGAAATCGAGGATATTAAAATTGCTCTTAGCGAAGCTTGTACAAATGCTGTCCAGCATGCCTACCCTGAGGAGGAAGGCGGCGAGGTGATTATCGGCTTTGGCATTTATGAGGACAAGCTTGAAATGATGGTGTCCGATAGTGGTAAGAGCTTTAATTTTTTGCAAACGAAAAATGAACTAGGCCCGTATACCGCATCAAGTACGGTGGAGCAGCTTGCAGAGGGGGGTTTAGGGCTATATTTGATCGAAACGCTCATGGATGAGGTTCATGTCTTGAATCATTCTGGCGTAACAGTCTTCATGGTGAAGTACCTGAGTGGGGAGCGTGAAGTCCATGGCACAACTGCCTCGACCCATGAAACGAACTAAAGAGGAAATCGATGCCTTAATCTTAGAGTTTCAGGAGACTGAAAGTTCAATAGCGCAAACCATCTTGGTTGAGAATTACACCGCCTTAGTGGCGAGCTTGGCAAGAAAGTATTCTAAGGGAAGAAATTTTCATGAAGATATTATGCAAGTGGGAATGGTGGGGTTATTGGCGGCGATCCGCAGATATGATCCAGAACTGGGAAAATCGTTCGAATCTTATTTGATTCCAACTGTGATCGGGGAAATTAAACGCTTTTTGCGCGATAAGACGTGGAGTGTCCATGTGCCAAGACGGATCAAGGAAGTCTGGCCAAAGGTGAAGACGGTCGTCGATGAACTGACCAATCAATATCAACGGTCACCAAAAATCCAGGAAATTGCCGCCTATCTCGACATTTCTGAGGAGGAAGTGTTAGAGGCGATGGAAATGGGAAAAAGTTATCAGGCAGCGTCGGTTGACCATCCAATTGAAACAGGGTCTGAGGGCAGCACGATGACGACCTTGGATATGATCGGATCACAGGATGCGGGCTTTGAAAAAGTGGATCAAAGGCTGTTGCTGGAGAGCGCACTGCATGTGCTCTCAGAACGAGAGCGGGAAATTATCCACTGCACGTATATCGCTAACAAGAGCCAGAAAGAAACAGGCGAGCAACTAGGAATCTCACAAATGCATGTCTCCCGCCTGCAAAGAAAAGCGATCGCCAAACTACGTAAAGCCCTCACCACCGACAACTATCAAGGAATAAACGATAGATAACAGCAATCGGCACGCAAACATCAGTCGGTTTGCCTTAAAGACGTGATTGATTGACACTATTGGAATAGTGGAGATAAAGCAAATGGTGTCAGGTACCAATTTACAATTTTAGGAAAATTTTGGTTTATGCGTGCTGACAGTAGAGGGGATGGCTATGAATATTGTCATTGTGGACGATAATGTCACGAATTTAATGATTATTGAGAAAATTCTGCAGAAGGCTGGTTATCATCAATTGGTGTTACTGTCCTCTGCCAGGAAGTTATATGATTATTTGCAGCTTGAGACCCAGAAACCCGTCGAGGTCCCGGTCGATTTGATTTTAATGGATTTAATGATGCCGGAAATTGATGGCATGGAAGCGTGCCGAACCGTTCTAGCCAATGAACGGTTCCATGACCTGCCGATTATATTTGTCACTGCGATGGGAGATTCTTATAAGATGGCGGAGGCGATGGATGCCGGTGCGCTGGATTATGTGATGAAGCCGATCAATAAGGTCGAGCTCTTGGCCCGGATCCGTTCTGTCCTCCGCCTCAAGTACGAGAAGGATTTACGGAAGGAACGCGATAAGCGGATCCAATATGAGCTGGACTTGGCCAAGCAGGTGCAGCGAAGCATGTTAAGTGCGCCGATCGAAGCAGGCGATGTGTCCATTTCCGCCGTCTACAAGCCTTCATTTGAACTGGCTGGTGACTTGTATGCTTGGTATCAGATTAGCCCGCATCGCTATGGGGTGATTTTGCTCGATATGATGGGACATGGGATTTCTTCCTCACTCGTTTGCATGTACATTTATTCGGCGCTCAAGGACACAATCACGGGCATGGTCGATCCAGAGGACGTGATGAAGGAATTGAATCGCCGCATGAACCAGCTGCATTTGCCTGATAGTTTGATCAATTACTATTTTACGGCGATTTATTTTGTGCTTGATACGGAGCAGCAGACGATTGAGTATGTGAATGCCGGTCATCCGGCTGGAATTGCCATCGTCGATGATAAGGTAAAGCTGTTGGACGAAGGCTGTTGTGCGCTTGGCTTTTTTGAGGAGATCGAGGTCAAGAAGGGAATCATCCCTTACCAGCAGGGGGCCCGGATTTTGCTGTTTACGGATGGGCTGTCGGAATGGCTCGAGGATGAATATGGGGATGCGTCTGCGATGCTGGTTCATTGTTTACAGGAGCCGGGAATGAGGGATGCGGAAGGTGTCTTGCAGTGTCTTCAACTAAGCTCCCAGCAGCTAAATGCTCCAAAGGATGATATGTGCTTAGTGATGATTTCGACGAATGGGTAATAGGGGAAGGGGTCGCAGTTGAGCGGGAGTTGCCGTTTTGGCTGTGGCTTCTTTTTATTTTGAGAAGATGGTAC
>NZ_CCAS010000007.1 GCF_000612625.1 Neobacillus jeddahensis | reverse complement strand
TTTCTAATTCATTTAAAAATTATTCTTTAATCGAAAGAAAAAAAGCTATAAAGAAAGCCTGAATAGGTTCCTTTATAGCCATTTGATTTTTGGTTCAGTTTTATCAATAATTCTTTTAATATTTGCTCGGTGCCGGTAAATAACAAATGATACTAGTAATAAAACCACTATCATAAGAGGGATGTCCCAATCTTGAATAAACCCAGAAACAACCGTATAAACAACAGCGATTAATCCAGCAATCATTGAAGAAAGAGAAACATATTTCGTTACATATAGACTAATAAAAAAGAATAGTAGGACGGTTAGAAATAAATAAGGTGCAGAGAACAATAAGACCCCACCTGAAGTGGCAACCGCTTTTCCCCCCCGAAACCCAGCAAAGATTGGGTATGTATGCCCCACTACAGCGAATATACCGGCAAGTAATGGATTCATATCGATATTGAAGATAATAGGTAAGGAGGCAGCTAACGTTCCTTTCAATATATCGGCAAGTGTGACAGCTATTCCAGCCTTCACGCCAAGCGTTCGAAAGGTATTGGTTCCACCTAAATTTCCACTTCCGTGTTCGCGGATGTCTGTTTTGTAAAAAACCTTACCAACGATTAAGCCAGAGGGAATTGAACCAAGCAAGTATGCTAGGACTAACACTAAAATAATTTGAATCATTAACGATTTCTCCTTCAATAAAAGATCCAGTCCTTCTATTTTACCATGTATTTCTGAAAAAACACTATTGCTTTCTGAATAAATGAAGAGAATAAAATGTCCCTAACCGTCTTATAGGAAATAAAAATCCCTTCTCAATTTTGGTTACATACCTTAGGATAGATGTAGGGAGGAAAGACATCATGACGAGTATTGTTTACAAAAATAATAAAAAATTAGCGACTAAGTGGATAATTGGGGGATTGATTGGTGCTTGCATCCTTATTATTTCTTCCATTTTTCTATTACTATATCCTTTTGCTTCAACGGATAAAAAAATCTTTTTTCAAGGAGAACATCCGATTCTCTATCAAGGAAAGCAGCAAGGAAATGCTTTGTTAGAAGAAAACACCTGGTTTGTCCCACTTACATTCATGCAAAAAAATATCGATGACAGCATTATTTATGATGAGAAATCAAAGTCAGTCATTATTACAACTGCTAATCAAGTTGTCCAAATGCCAACAGATTCTTTAACCTACTTTGTTAATCAAAAGGAGGTTAAATTGCAGCTATCTCCAATCATCTCACGGGATGGTGAAATTTTTGTTGCTCTTGAACCGCTTCTCTCGTTTTTCCCAATTCAATTTAAACAATTGCCAGATAGTAAGGCCATTTGGATTCAACGAGATGGGGATCACTATGCAAATGGGAGAATTGTAGATAAAGTGATAAACAAGGAAAAAGTTAGACTACGTACCGAGCCTACATGGCAATCACCTTACGTGGCTGATATGAACAAAGAAGAAGCCATCACGATTGAAGCTGAAAAGGATGAATTTTACCTTGTCAGAAAAGCAAATGGGATAAGTGGTTATATAAAAAAGGATTATGTCGTCAAGAAGGATGAAGTAACAATCACTATCGCGCAGCAAACTCCTGCCGTTCACCTGCCAAAGCTCGATGGCCCTGTTCAATTAACATGGGAAGCAGTCTATTCAAAAAATCCTGATTTGGCAAATATCCCAGATATGAATGGGGTCAACGTGGTTTCGCCCACCTGGTTCTCACTAGCGGCTGTTGATGGTTCAATTAAAAATCTTGCATCACTTGAATATAGTAAATGGGCACATGCAAAGGGTTATCAAGTTTGGGGAGTGTTCTCTAACTCTTTTGATCCTGTGCTTACCCATGAAGCATTAAAGGACTTTGACACTCGTGCCAATATAATCCGGCAGATACTCTCATTTAGTCAAATGTACCAATTACAGGGAATAAATTTTGATATTGAAAACGTCAATCCAGAAGATGGTCCAATAGTGACACAGTTTATGAGGGAAATTACTCCTTATCTTCATGAGGCTGGTTTAGTGGTTTCCATGGATATTACCTTTTCAGCGGGTGAAAATAACAATTGGTCTTCCTTCTACGAAAGAGACAAGCTCGCAGAAATCACTGATTATCTAATGATTATGGCCTATGATGAACATATTGGGGCAGCTTCCGGAGTCGGAAGTGTCGCCAGCTTCCCCTGGGTGGAGAGTAATCTACAAACCTTACTAAAGGAAGTTCCAAATGAAAAGATCATTCTTGGCGTACCATTGTATGCAAGACTGTGGAAAGAACAACAAAATGCAGATGGCAGCACTGAAATAACCTCACAAGCACTTTCTATGGATAAAGTAAAAGCATGGCTTACAGAAAAAGGACTACAGCCTACTTATGACGAAGAAACGGGTCAAAACTATGCAGAATACGTGTCTGCTGATGAACATGCCACCTATAAAATTTGGATCGAAGATGATTTATCCTTGAAGAAGCGCGCGGAATTAGTGAACAAATATAAACTTGCAGGGATTGGATCATGGTCAAGATTATTTGCTGATCCAACTGCTTGGACAGCGATAAAACTAAATGTCGACCAGTCCGTGACACAAAAATAATAATCATAAAAAAGGAGCCGCAATGGTTCCTTTTTTATTTTTCGTCTAAAGTAAGAACAATTCAAGTCAATTTATTTACAAAAATATGGAGAATTTCCAAACCATTCGTTTAGTCATTGTAAGCCGTGTATGAAGCCCCTATAATTTAGATAATATCTACTAAACATAAAAAGAACCGGCCAGTAAACAAGCAAATAGGCCGGATGACTTACATATACATTCAAATATGTGTAAAGAGGTGATCCTTATATGACCCAAAGCATTTTACCATACTTTTATAATCAACATCAGTTGGAAAAAGAGCTTGAAATGCAAAAAAAATTAACAAGATCCATCCTTGATTTTCAGGATAATTTGATATTCTTTATGGAAAATGACGAAATTGTAGAATGGAATCAAGCTTTTTCTAGTTTGACAGGAATGAACAAAAATAATCTTGAAATGAAGAATGGAAAGTGGCTCGCTAGTTTTTTTGTTGAAGACCCCGATTATTTTTATCCGAAAGATAAGGAGAATTGGATCGAGGAATTTTTAGCAATGGGAAATGCTGTAGCAAAGGTACGATGGAAGGGGCATGAAGGGGCTGATCGTAACTATGTGATGAAGGCATCCACCCTTTCAGACACGAAACAATTATTGTTTGTTTGTACGGACATCACTGAGCTAGAGAAAGAAAGTCGCAAAAATGAACAGTTATCGATGATGGATCCCTTGACGAATACATTAAATCGGATGAAATTCAAAGATATTTTAACAAGGGAGATGCGGCGGGCAGAGTGGTTTGATCATCCATTCTCCATTGTTTTGATGGACATCGATTTCTTCACTGCCATTAATGATCGTTTTGGTCCTGAAACAGGGGATAAGGTGTTAATCACAATTTCGACCATCCTACAACAGCGGATAAGAGAATGTGACTTGCTGGCCCGCTGGGGCGGAGAGGAATTTATCTTGCTTGCACCCGAAACGGACGGTGATCGTGCCGTTGATCTTGCAGAATCGATCCGCACCATCATAGAAGAATTTCAATTTAAAAATATCGGCCTGGTCACATGCAGCTTTGGAGTAACTGAGTTTTCTCCAGGTATTACTAAAAGTGACTTGCTGCATGAGGCCGAACAAGCCCTTAATCAATCAAAAAATAATGGACGGAATAGTGTTACCTTGTACAGGAAAGATTATCAAGAGATTGGTCGCTATGTTTGACCTTTCGACAATATCATTTACCTATCTCAGCCCTCTTTCAACGAGGGCTTTTCGCCATGCAAACTACTCTGTAAGCGGTTTTATTTTGTTTTTATAAAAAAAGAGGTAAAATATAGAAAACAAACTATTGGAGTGATGATCATGGCAATTGAAAATCCAAGTCGTCAGGAAATTGGTGCTATTTTAAAAAAGGCAAAAAGAATTGCGGTTGTAGGATTAAGCAAGAATCCTGAACGCACTTCCTACCAAGTTACGAAGGAAATGCAAAAAGCAGGCTATGAAATCATTCCTGTTAATCCGACTGTAGATGAAGTGCTGGGGGTAAAAGCGGTGGCCTCCTTAAAGGAAATCGAGGGACATGTCGATATCGTAAATGTATTCCGTCGCTCAGAGCAGTTGTTCGATGTTGCGAAGGAATTTGACGATATGGATGCGGACGTCTTTTGGGCACAGCTCGGTTTGGCCAATGAAGAAGCATACGAATTTTTAAAGAGTAAAGGCTATACTGTGATCATGGATCGCTGTATCAAAGTTGAACATGCGGTAACAAAGGCTTTATAAGCTTCAAAAAAACTGCTTAATCGAAGCAGTTTTTTTGTTTTTTCTGTAAAAAATATGACAAAAATATCGAAAAAAAAGCGCTTGTATTATAAATCGCATTTGCCAAATTGAAATAAATCGCTACAATTAAGCATAGACGCCACAAGAACATGTGTTAAAATAATATGTGGCAAACGTTAGTTCTAATGCAGTAACACTACATTTAATTGAACGTAACTCACTTAAAAGAAATGATGGAACAATTAATTCTGCTCATCCTCTGGTTTATTAGGGAGCATATAATTAATTGTATTTTTTTCAAAGTAAATGGTGGGAAGGACGGCCATTTACGTTTTGTAAGTACGAAAGGGGTATTTTAGTGGCAAGGAATCAGCAAACTTTTGATTATAATGATGATGCCATACAGGTACTAGAAGGTCTTGAGGCCGTTCGTAAACGCCCGGGAATGTACATTGGCAGCACCGATTCACGCGGTCTTCACCATCTTGTCTATGAAATTGTAGACAATTCAGTTGATGAAGCACTTGGTGGATTTGGTGATCACATCATTGTGAAAATACACAAAGATAATTCCATCAGCGTCATCGATAAAGGACGCGGAATGCCAACTGGTATGCATAAATTGGGTAAACCGACAACTGAGGTTATCTTAACCGTGCTCCACGCAGGTGGAAAATTCGGTCAAGGCGGCTATAAAACAAGTGGTGGTTTGCACGGCGTCGGTGCTTCAGTCGTCAACGCCTTATCCGAATGGTTAACCGTGACGATTAAACGAGACGGCTTTGTTTATGAACAACGCTTTGAAAAGGGCGGTAAACCAGTCACAACACTTGAGAAAATCGGGAAAACCAATCAAACAGGAACGACGATACATTTTAAGCCGGATCCGTCCATTTTCTCGACTACCACTTATAATTTTGAAACATTATGTGAGAGGTTAAGAGAGTCAGCTTTCTTACTAAAAGGATTAAAAATTGAGATCCATGATGACAGGAATGACCTTCATGAAGTGTTCCATTATGAAAATGGAATCGAAGCTTTCGTTGCATATTTGAACGAAGAAAAGGATGTCCTTCATCCTGTCGTTAGTTTTGAAGGCATACAAAATGGAATTGAAGTGGAATTTGCCTTTCAATTTAATGATGGCTACTCAGAAAATGTACTCTCCTTTGTCAACAATGTCCGCACAAAAGATGGCGGAACACATGAAGCCGGATCTAAAACGGCAATGACAAGGGTTTTTAACGATTATGCCCGCAAGGTATCCTTCTTGAAAGAAAAGGATAAAAATTTAGACGGTGCCGATATTAGAGAAGGATTATCCGCCATTATTTCCGTTAGAATCCCTGAAGAGTTACTTCAATTTGAAGGTCAAACAAAGGGAAAACTTGGAACGAGTGAGGCTAGATCCGCTGTTGATTCTGTTGTCTCAGAACATCTCACCTATTTTCTTGAAGAAAACCCTGACATCAGCTCGCTGTTAATCAAAAAGTCGATTAAAGCCTACCAGGCACGGGAAGCAGCAAGAAAAGCACGTGAGGATGCTCGGAGCGGGAAGAAGAGAAAACGTTCTGAAACGGTTTTGTCTGGGAAATTAACGCCAGCACAATCTCGAAACCCACAAAGAAATGAACTTTACTTGGTGGAGGGTGATTCGGCAGGAGGTTCTGCCAAACAAGGACGCGATCGTCGTTTCCAAGCGGTCCTCCCTTTAAGAGGTAAAGTCATCAATACCGAAAAAGCAAAGCTTGCGGATATTTTTAAAAATGAGGAAATTAATACCATTATTCACGCCATTGGTGGCGGGGTAGGTGCTGATTTCAGTGTGGAAGACATTAACTACGATAAAATTGTGATTATGACCGATGCTGATACAGACGGAGCTCATATTCAAGTATTATTGCTTACCTTCTTTTATCGCTATATGAAGCCGCTTGTTGAGGCAGGCAAGGTATTTATTGCCCTTCCGCCACTTTATAAAGTAAGTAAAGGGTCGGGCAAAAAGGAAATCATTGAGTATGCTTGGAATGATGATGAACTCCAGGGTGCGATGAAAAAAGTGGGCCGTGGTTATATAATCCAGCGCTATAAAGGTCTTGGTGAAATGAATGCCGATCAGCTCTGGGAAACCACGATGGATCCAGAAACACGCACCTTAATCCGAGTGAAAATTGATGATGTTGCCAGAGCAGAACGTCGTGTGACCACCCTAATGGGCGACAAGGTCGAACCGCGCCGCAAATGGATTGAAGGAAATGTGGCCTTTGGTTTAGAAGAAGATGATTCCATCTTAGAAAATGAAAATATAACGGTCTCCGAGGAGGGTTCTGAAGGATGAGTGCAAATGAAAAATTCCGGGACTTACCTCTAGAAGAAGTCATTGGTGATCGTTTTGGACGATATAGTAAGTACATTATTCAAGAACGTGCCTTGCCAGATGCACGGGACGGATTAAAGCCAGTTCAACGAAGAATTCTTTACGCAATGCATGTTGAGGGAAATACCTTTGATAAAGGCTTCCGGAAATCAGCAAAAACAGTTGGTAACGTCATCGGTAACTATCACCCACATGGTGATTCGTCTGTATATGAAGCGATGGTCCGAATGAGTCAAGACTGGAAAGTAAGAAATGTGCTTGTACAAATGCATGGAAATAACGGTAGTGTCGATGGAGATCCACCGGCAGCAATGCGTTATACAGAGGCACGGTTATCCGCCATATCGGCAGAGCTAATGCGTGACATCGAAAAAAACACCGTTGAATTTATTCCAAACTTTGATGATACGTCAAAGGAACCAACCGTCTTACCTGCAATGTTCCCGAATTTACTTGTCAATGGATCGACAGGGATTTCAGCTGGCTACGCCACAGACATTCCTCCGCACCATCTTGGTGAAGTAATCGATGGGGTTATCATGAGAATGGATCGACCAGACGTATCGGTTGATGATCTAATGACCGTTATCAAGGGGCCGGATTTCCCGACAGGTGGAATCATTCAAGGAATTGATGGCATTAAAAAAGCCTATGAAACTGGTAAAGGCAAAATTATTGTTCGTAGTAAAGCCGATATTGAAGAGACTCGCGGTGGTAAGCAGCAAATAGTGATTACAGAGATTCCCTATGAAGTCAATAAGGCCAACCTCGTCAAAAAAATGGATGAGTTCCGCCTTGATCGAAAAGTAGAAGGAATATCTGAAGTCCGTGATGAAACAGACCGGACTGGTCTCAGAATTGTGATTGAATTGAAAAAGGATGCAGACGCTGCAGGTGTTTTGAATTATTTATATAAAAATAGTGATCTGCAAGTTACCTATAATTTTAATATGGTTGCTATCTATAATAAGCGGCCTAAGCAAATGGGCATTCGCGAATTACTGGATGCCTATATTGGGCATCAAAAAGAGGTAGTGACACGAAGAACGCAATTTGATCTTGCCAAAGCGAAGGAACGCCAGCATATTGTCGAGGGGTTAATGAAAGCTTTATCCATTCTCGATGAAGTCATCGCTACCATTCGTGCTTCTAAAGATAAGCGTGATGCGAAGGATAATTTAATAGCTAAATTCGCATTCTCTGAGCTTCAAGCAGAAGCGATTGTGTCCTTGCAGTTATATCGTTTAACAAACACAGATATTACGGCATTACGGAGTGAGGCAGAAGAATTAGCGAAAAAAATCGCTGAACTAACTAGTATCTTAGCTAGTGAGAAAAATCTTCTTGCTGTCATTAAAAAAGACTTAAAAGATGTGAAAAAACGCTTTGCTGATGGACGCCGTTCAAAAATTGAAGCAGAGATTGAAGAGTTAAAAATAAATCTTGATGTCACCGTCCCTAGTGAAGATGTCATTGTCACGGTCACGAAGCATGGATATGTCAAACGGACAAGTCAGCGCTCGTTTGCCGCATCAGGTGGACAAGACCTTGCCATGAAGGAATCTGATCGTGTCCTGGCGCAGCTCGATATGAATACAAAGGATGTATTACTACTCTTCACGAATAAAGGGAATTACTTGTTCTGTCCCGTGCATGAGCTGCCAGATATTCGTTGGAAGGATATTGGTCAGCATATCGCTAATATCATTCCGATTGAACGTGATGAGGAAATCATTCGAGCGATCCCAGTCAAGGATTTCGAAACAGAAGATTATCTTGTCTTTGTGACGAAAAATGGCATGGTAAAGAAAACAGAGTTGAAATCTTACAAAGCGCAACGCTACTCAAAACCACTTGTTGCTGTTAATCTTAAGGACGATGACCAAGTTCTCGATGTCCATCTTACCGATGGAACAAAGGAATTGTTCCTCGTTTCGAATTATGGCTATTCCTTATGGTTCCACGAGGATGAAATCAGCATTGTCGGTCAACGAGCCGCTGGTGTTAAAGGAATAAACTTAAAAGATGGTGATTATGTTGTCAATGGTCAACTGATTACTCCTAACTCTAAGGAATCGATCATCATTACCACACAACGTGGGTCCTTAAAACGGATGAAATTAAAAGAGTTTGAAAAAACGTCACGTGCTAAACGCGGTGTCGTAATTCTAAGAGAACTCAAGTCCAATCCACATCGTATTGTGGGCTTTGTCGTCGCCAACGAACAGGACGTTATTTTTATCCAGACTGATAAAGGATACCTTGAAACATTGACCACGAGCGAAATTCGCTTTAGCGATCGGTACTCCAATGGTTCTTTTATCCTCGATGAGGGAGACAATGGAAAGGTAACAACCGTTTGGAAAGTAGAAGCAGCTGATAAGCCAATTGAATAGTTCTTTCAGGACTCTCTAAAATTTAGAGAGTCCTTTTCATCTTTTTTCCATAATTGGACATACTAACTAGTAACAGAGTATGGAAGGAATGGGAATCTTAATGAAAAAAGAGATACTGCTTGCGATTGTTTCGTTTTTTCTCCTATCACTAACTGCCATTACAGGAGTCTACGCCTTCGAAGAAAATGCAAAAACAGTAACCATTTCAAAGGATAAGGTGGATTTAACAGGAGATGGACAGGATGAGGGGATTTATTTAAAAGGTGTTCCCTATCAAGAAGAAAAGTCTTTCTTGAAGAAAATTTACATAGAGGTGTTCGCTTCAAATGGGAAAACCTATACCTTTCCATTAGAAAGTGGTTCTAAAGCAGCACTTAAATTGGTCGATGTAAACCATGATGGTTTGAAGGAGTTATTTGCCAGTGTCCTCACTGGTGGAACGAGCGGTAATGTGATCAACTTCCTGTATTCCTTAAAGAATTTTGTCCATACAGATCTAACTGTACCAGAACCGTTAGAAATGGAGGCAAAATTCTTAAATGGCTATAAAGCAGAAATTAACCTACCACAAACAAAGAAAACCTATTTGTTTGATTTAAAGAATCGTAAAAAATATTATAAAAAACTTGGTTTTTACTATAAAGGTAAGCTAAATGAGCCAACGGAATTAGTTGTAAACGGCTATAACAGTCTTGAACCGATACAACTGGGGGGTAAAAAAATAGGCTTAAAAGGCATTCAACAAGTAACTGGTATTGTAGATTCTGACACTATCGCTAGCGTGGAATCGATTTGGTTATTTGATCATGGCCAATGGAAGCTAAATAGTACAAACGTGAGTCGAGGAAACACCCCTTGATATCTCTGATTTTCGTTCACTTGGGGTGTAAGTAATAAACACAGAAAATTAATTTTCTGTGTTTTTTCTGTGATTAAAAATTGACGACAAAATCTGAAAAGAATAAACTTAGCCATGTAAATGATTTAGTTGCCCCCTATTGTTCATATTCAGTTCATAAATGTCATGTATTGTTCAAGTATAAACAAATAAAAATGGAGATGAATAATGTTGTTAAAATTAATTAAGTATCTAAAGCCATTCCAAATACCAATCTACCTGGTTTTAGTCCTCGTACTCTTACAGTCATTATCGGAATTGTATCTACCAACATTAATGGCCGATATTGTCGACAAAGGAGTGGTGACGGGTGACACCCACTATATATGGAAAATAGGCGGTTTTATGCTCATTGTCGCCGCTGGAGGAATGATTTGTTCCATAGCTGCTAGTTTCTACTCTGCCAAAGCAGCCTCGGGGTTTGGAAAACTACTACGTACGAAAGTATTTACTCATGTAGGCGATTTTTCACTTCATGAGTTTGATAAGCTTGGGACGGCTTCACTAATTACCAGAACAACCAATGATATTACTCAAGTCCAACAGGTATTAGTGATGATTCTCAGAATGATGGCAATGGCACCAATGATGTGTATTGGCGGTATTATCATGGCCTATTCAAAGGATGCAAAATTGACATTAGTTCTTGCGGTATCCATTCCCGTGCTTGTACTAACGATTGTCATTATTGCCAAACAAGGAATTCCACTTTTTAAAGCCATGCAAGTAAAATTGGATCGACTGAATCGTGTCTTAAGAGAGAATTTAACTGGTATTCGAGTCATCCGTTCTTTTAATAGGGTGGAGCATGAGAAAAAACGTTTTGATGAGGCAAACTGGGATCTAACCCAAACGGCTATAAAGGTTAATAAAATCATGGCGGCGATGATGCCGATTATGATGATTGTGCTTAACCTTTCCACAGTAGCAATTGTATGGTTTGGCGGGCTTCGCATTAGTCATGGTGAAATGGAAGTCGGCGATATGATGGCGTTCATACAATATGCAATGCAAATTATGTTCTCGTTTATTATGCTATCAATGATGTTTGTCATGATTCCAAGGGCATCAGTATCCGCCGTACGTATTAACGAAGTATTAGATACTGTTGCAGATATTAAAGACCCAAAGTCTTCTTTATCAGCAAAAAGCGAAAGAGGTTATGTAGAATTCAAAGATGTAACCTTCAGTTACCCTGGTGCAGAAATGCCTGCTATTTCAAATATTTCCTTTTCGATGAAGCCAGGTGAAGTAACAGCCATCATCGGAGGTACCGGCTCAGGGAAATCGACCTTGATCAATCTCATTCCGCGCTTTTATGATGTCGATAGCGGAAAAGTCTTGGTTGATGGAGTAGATGTTAGGGAACTGACACAGGAGCAGCTGCGCAAAAAGATCGGGTTTGTTCCTCAACAAGCAGTACTATTTACCGGGACCATTGCAGAAAATATCCGCTACGGGAAAGAAACGGCAACGGTAGAAGAAATCGAGCATGCCGCTAAAATTGCCCAAGCAGAAGAATTTATCGCCAATATGCCAGACGGCTATGATGCCGTAATTGCCCAAGGGGGAACAAATGTTTCTGGAGGGCAAAAACAGCGTTTATCGATCGCTAGAGCCCTCGTTCGCAAACCAGAAATCTATATATTCGATGACAGCTTCTCCGCATTGGATTTTAAAACAGACGCCAAGCTTCGTGCTGCGTTAAAAGGAGAAACTGTCGATTCAACCGTATTAATTGTGGCACAACGTGTGAGTACTATCATCGATGCCGATCAAATTATTGTCCTTGATAATGGGGAGATCGCTGGAATCGGGAAACATAAAGAATTGATGGACTCAAGTGCCGTCTATCGTGAAATTGTGATGTCGCAGCTGTCAGAGGAGGAAATCGCATGAGCAAGGCTTCCGAAAATCAACAGCCGAAACAAGGTCCAGGAGGGAAAGGTGGTCCTGGTGGAGGCTTTGGTCCGATGGGGATGGGTATGCCCGTTCAAAAAGCAAAGGACTTTAAAGGTACATTAAAAAGATTAATTGGCTATTTAAAACCCTATACATTACAACTGATCTCCGTTTTAATTACGGCAATAATTAGTACAATTTTTGCGATTGTCAGCCCGAAAATTATGGGGAAGGCCACAACAAAGCTATTTGAAGGCTTGATGTTGAAGCTAAAGGGCGAACCTGGGGCAACAATTGATTTTGACTATATTGGGCAAATCATCATCCTACTCATTGGACTATATATATTAAGTGCCGCGTTTGCCTATTTACAACAATATATTATGGCGGGAGTCGCGCAAAAGACTGTGTACAATCTGCGCAAAGAAGTGGAAGAGAAGCTTAACCGCCTTCCACTGAAATACTTTGATGCACGTACACACGGTGAAATTCTTAGCCGGGCGGTCAATGATGTCGATAATATTAGTACGACTTTACAACAAAGTCTAACGCAGCTCATTACCTCTATTGTGACCATCATTGGTGTCATTATCATGATGCTATCGATTAGTCCAGTAATGACACTAATCGTGATTGTCACCCTGCCTTTAAGCGGTGTGGCGATTGCAAAAATCGCAAAAAAGTCACAACAATACTTTAAAGGGCAGCAAAAATCCCTAGGTCAACTAAATGGACACGTTGAGGAAATGTATACGGGTCACAAAGTAGTCAAAGTATTTGGGCACGAACAAAAATCGATTGAGAAGTTTGAAGGAATCAATGATTCGCTCTATCAATCTGGCTGGAAAGCCCAGTTTGTTTCTGGAATGATCATGCCATTAATGTCATTTATCAATAATATTGGCTATGTCCTTGTTTCCGTTGTGGGGGGAATTTTAGTCACAAAAAAAGCAATTGAAATTGGGGATATTCAAGCATTTATCCAATATGCGAGACAATTTTCCCAACCTATTGCGCAAACCGCTTCAATTGCGAACGTAATACAGTCCACTATCGCGAGTGCAGAACGTGTGTTCGAGATATTAGATGAAACAGAGGAGGTACCGGAGTCTTCCGTACCAAAAATTATTACCGCACCAAAAGGAGAGGTAAGATTTGAAGATGTTTCATTTGGATATAGTGAAGACGAATTGTTAATTGAAGAGATGAACATTAATGTGAAATCAGGTCAAAAGGTGGCGATTGTTGGACCAACTGGGGCAGGTAAAACCACACTTATAAATCTATTAATGCGGTTTTATGAAATCAATTCGGGTAGAATATTAATAGATGAGATTGATACAAGGGAACTAAAGAGGGAAAAACTGAGGAGCCTATTCGGAATGGTGCTGCAGGATACATGGCTATTCAATAGCACGATTCGTGATAACATCGCGTATGGAAGGGAAGGGGCCACAGAAGAAGAGATTGTGGCGGCTGCTCAAGCGGCTAATGCTGATCACTTTATACGAACCTTACCAGATGGTTATGACACAATCTTAAATGAGGAAGCATCCAATATTTCTCAAGGTCAAAAACAGTTACTAACGATCGCAAGAGCAATTCTCGCTAATCCAGCCATTCTGATCCTCGATGAAGCGACTAGTAGTGTTGATACGCGGACCGAGGTACAAATTCAAAAGGCGATGGATCATTTAATGAAGGGACGTACTAGCTTCGTTATTGCACACCGATTATCAACAATTCGTGATGCAGATATCATCCTTGTTATGAATAACGGAAGCGTCATAGAAAAAGGAAATCATCAGGAATTATTAGAAAAGGGCGGCTTTTATGCTGATCTATATAATAGTCAGTTTACGAGCAAAAATACTATCGAAAAGGTCGTAGAAAAACAAAAAAGTTGGGTACGGGACAAAAAAGTCGGGTTCTGACTCAATTAATAATAGTGGTTAAGAGTATAAAAACTAAATAAATAAAGGTTCAAATCTATAGGATTTGAACCTTTATTTATGCTCATCTATTTTAAAAAAATTAATCGTCTCATTATCTTAAGTATACTTAGAGATTGAGACAAAACAAGGTTTTTGAACCATAATAATATTATGTAAACTGATAAAAAGAAAAACTGCCACAATAACAGCAGCAGTTAGGTTTTATTCTAGTTGTTCTTTTGGCATATCCATCTTGTCGACGGCAATTTTTAGATCATCATTTTTAATATGTGTGTAAATCATCGTCGTTTGAATCGATGAATGACCTAATTGGCGCCTTAATTTAGGCACATCATTGATTTCAGCATGATATCTAGTTGCAAATGAATGTCTCAATTTATGGACCGATAATGATGGTTTACCAAACGCTGACGCATATTTTTCAATCAGATATTCAATGGCTCGAGCTTTTAATCTTTGTGATTTTACTTTTGGACCGGTCGGACCACCAACAAATAATGCCTTTTCATTTTTATCAACTTTGTATTTGGCAGTTCTTACAGCTAAATATTCCTGCAAATCTGCCATGGCCACCTGGCTAAAATAAACAAATTGTTCTTTATTTCCTTTACGGATAACGCGGACACAATACTTGCTAAAATCAATATCGCCTAAATCAATCCCCACTAGCTCCGAAAGCCGAAGGCCCGATCCTAGGATTAACGATACAATTGCGGTATCACGTTCTCTATTTAATTGATAAAAGTTATACAACCGCTTGTTTTCTTTGTTTATTTCACCATAATCATTGGCAATAAATAAGCGGAATTTCTCGTATTCATCACCTAGCAGAATTTTTCCTTCCATTTTTGTTGCTTTCGTTTCCATACTGTCTTTTACTTCATTAAATTCAATTTTCGCCATCACATTTCGATTGATATACGGCTTCAAATCAGGGGTTTCCGCAATATTTTGCAGATAATTAAACAGCGATTTTAAGGCAGATAACTTCCGATTCACGGTTAGTTCCTTATTATTTAATTGGTAATGAAGGTAGTTTAAGAAATTTTCAACCTCCAAAACCGTCATGTTCTCCATACGATCCAATGGGATATCCTTGATACTGCCAATCCATAACTGTTCACTTATCATCCAATTGAAAAAGATTTTATAGTCATGGCAGTAATTAAAAAGTGATGCCGTGGAAAGCTTTCGTAATTTATGATTGATGTATTCATCCACATACCAAGGCAATTCCTGAAGTAAGGCTTGCAGCTTTTTAAAATTAGTTTGTTTTTCCTGATTTACCATCAAAACACCTCACTTCTATTTTATCCCATCACCTTAACTGCGTCAAATTTATATTTTACGCAGTTTTTATCATGATAAAGCATTAGGATGTTTTTAACTTTAATTGTTTATCAAACTCTCCTTTATCCCGCCGGGTTTTGAATTCATGAAACTGTTCTAGTGTAGTATTTTTTTCCAAATGCTACACTTTAAATATTTTAAAAAAGTGCATTAATCCAATCCCGGATTAATGCACTTTTTCATTTTGTAATTTACCCTTCATTGTAAGCCATGGCTTTTTCCTGCTTCCGAACAACTTTCAGAGCATAAAGTGTCCCATTGATATATATTCCCATGATCACACTGGTGGACACCTGCCTTGATTTGTCTTTTCTTGGTGCCTGACACCCTATTGTTCGCTTCCGTACCAATAGGTGGTGGAGCCGTAATGTGCTGAGACGTCGTTGACTGGTCCGTGTTCGATGCCAAATCTTATCGATGTTTGGAATGGCATACTGTCTCCAATGAATAGTCTGTATGCTCCAGTACTATCAAATTGACTGCCAAATACGTTTACCTCATGGACCGGGTTTCCGTTTAATGGATTGCTAAAGGTTCCTCTGTTGAAGTACCATCCAGATTCATAAAAGTCTTCTGTGCCCGTTCCATGTATTTGCGGTACCGCTGATTGATCGGTAAAAACTCTTTCGTCACCTTCTAAATAATCCCGCTTTAAATCCTTTCCTTCCATCGTTTGGGTTACACCCACAACAGTCCCTTTTCCAACTGCATTTAAGAACTGCCAATCGAATCCAGCTGTTGTTTCTCCACTGACGGAAGTAGTTCTAAAATAACCTGAAGTCGGTTTTGGCCCAAGTGCTTTTGCCCAATGTCCTGATTTTTCATAGGTTACACTAGATTCACTGCTGTTGAGATCCTGCGAAGACTCGTTGACCAACTCAATTTTCGCTGACTTTCCATAGGGCATTGGCCACCAGGATGTGTACCAGCCATCACCCGTTGTATCCATTGAGAACAATAAAGATTTTACATTATATTCTCCTAAGCCTGAGCCAAAAAATTCTCCGACAGGCGAGTCGACCATTAATTTTTCATCAAAATAGATTCGTAGTCTTGTTTTTTGTAGGATTTCATCTGATGCGGCAATGACACTAGCATCACCAGTAGTCGGATATTGGTAGTTTCGTACACCTTCCCACTTTGAATCCACTATTTTATAACTGTGGGCCGTCTCATTATCTAATGAATCTGGACCCATATTCATCGTGTCGGTTCTTACCCATTCCCCATTTACTTTAGAATCTACCCAATAAGTAAATTCATTAAAGTCGACATCAGATGATACAAATGCATTACGAATTGTGACTGAGGCCTTATCCTTTGTAAATGATCCTGGAATCTCCACTACTTGATCAGTCCATCCCGGACCACCGGTTGGTAATTTAGACCATTCACCTGCTTTTACACCATCAATTAAAATATTTGCCAATTGATTCCCTATAACGGTATCTAACCTCCGAGTGATCCGAATTCCTTCATTTTTAGGATCAATTTTAGCCTGATACTCACTGTAACCAGTAAAGGCTCTTCCGTCGTCAATCGCACGCTCACCAACTTTAGGCCCCTCAATTTGTGGTATGCGCAGCCGCAGTTCGGAAATAATCCCAGGTGCATTTAAGTTAGCTAGTGTTATTTTTTCGCCTGCTTTTAACGTGAAATTCTTCTTAAACTGATCTGCTTTTTCTAGTTTTGGCTTTGGATCTTCCGTCCCTGCCTTTTTCAGCATCTCGACAACATCTAGTGCTTGATCAGCTGGATCGAATGTGTTTACACTTTCTGAATCCGTAAAAGTACGATAGGTCACATGGTGGAATAACGGGTTATTTTTTGTGATTACTCGCATACTTTTCTTAAACGGCATTGGTATTTTAATGTATACTCCTCCAGAAGTTTGATCAGCATTTGCTACTAATGGATAGACAAATGGAGCACCTAATTTACCATTGACCACATCCTGAAGCGGGGAATCCACTACCTTTTTTCCATCTAAGATGATCTGGATGTTTCCTGATTTAGTTACGTCACCCTCATCTCGCGTAAACCAAATGGAATCAATTTCACCTGCACCTTTATAATCGGCAATCACGCAGCCATCGGATGTTTTTTCGATACATGAGTACGTTCCGACAAAGCCATCATCATTAAAGCCTTTGCGGTCATAGCTTGAGAATTGATAAGTCTCGACACCACTTTTAAGTTCCGTCAGTCTGTCAAGCTGCCGATAAATATCCCAGCCGATTGGTCCTTTATTATCCGTTTCACTTTTCCCAAATGTAACGATAGGAGCTGCTAAAAGTCCGATTCCAAGTAAAATTAGTAATGGGGCTTTCGTTAACTTCCGAATTCGCTGTTTGATCATTCATACAACTCCCTACACTCTCATTATTTTCCACCGAATTGTTTGTAAACTTGTTCTGCATTGTCTTTTGTTGCTTCAATCGTATCAAGAATCACGGTCTTCTCAACTTTTTCCTTCTTCTCAAGAATACTAATCGCACTTTCAATGGCTTCCTTCCCGCCTGTTGGATAGATATAAGTTGCAGAAAGTCTGCCCTCCATGACTGCCTTCAAACCGCCATCTGGTGTTGGCAGACCATCAATCCCAATAAATTTGATATCCTTCTCGCGATTGGCATTTTTCGCCGCAATATAGGCACCTTCTGCAGCTGGATCATTATGTCCATAAACGACATCAATCTTTTTATTCGCCTGAAGCATTGTTTCCATTACGGTAATAGCCTTGTCTTTTAACCAATCGGCATTCTGTGCCGCAATGATTTTTACATTTGGATTACTTGAAATTCCTTCTAAAAATCCATCATGACGTTCCTGCTGTGGCGTGGCTCCTTCTAATCCCTTAATTTCTACTACATTTCCACCTTTATCGCCTAACATTTTCGCAACAAACTCTCCAGCTTTTTTACCAATAAGCTTGTTATCGCCGCCAATATATTGAGTATAGGCATCCCCTTCGACTTTACGATCCAGAACAATTACAGGTATCCCAGAATCATAGGCTTTCTTTACAACAGCTGTTAACGGTTTTGCTTCGTTAGGTGAGATGATCAATAAATCTACTTTTTGCTGAATAAAATTCTCCACATCAGCAATTTGCTTAGAGTTATCTTGTGCAGCATCGGCAAAAACGACCTTAAGTTCTGGATACTCATCAGCTGCTGCTTTAATTTGGTCATTCATCGCTACCCGCCATGGTTCGCCCAAGTTGGCTTGAGACATTCCAATTAAGAAGTTCTTTTTCTCCCCGCTGTCCCCACCACTTGGTTTCTTTGTTCCTGAAGTGTTTTCTGAAGTATTACTACATGCAGCTAATGATAATGATAAAGATAAAACCAATACGAATACGAGGAAAAGCCACTTTTTTGTGTTTTTCATACCCTTCATCCCTTTTCTTTTTTTATTTAGCTTCAAAATTACCTATTGCTGCGTGATTTTTGAAGAACGACGGCAGCAATAATGATTAAGCCCTTCACAACCATTTGCAAATTATTATCCACATTCAACAGTCCGAGCATATTGTCTAATACACCAAGGATCAAAGCCCCGACAATGGTGCCAAAAATAGTGCCAATTCCCCCTGCTAGGCTCGTGCCGCCAATGGCAACTGCTGCAATCGCATTTAACTCGTAACCGTTTCCATCATTTGGACTGCCTTGGCTAAGCTGTGCTGCATGAATGATGCCTGCAAAAGCTGACAACACACCACAAATAATAAAGACCATAATCTTGATTCGATTTACTTTAATCCCGGATAGGTGACCTGCTGTTTCATTACCACCAATGGCATAGACGTACCTTCCGAATCGGGTAAATTTTAATACAATATAAAAAATAATGGATAGCAAGATGAAACAAATGGCTGGAACAGGAACACCGCTTATTCTTTCAGCAAACCAACTAAAAGCTGGTGGAGCTAAATTAGGTTCATCACCATACGTGATGGGTATGCCGATTCCACCTGACCAAAACCGAGCAACCCCTCTGGCGATACTCATGGTCGCCAATGTAACAATAAAGGACTGGATGGAAAGCTTTGTGACAACGATGCCATTTAACCAGCCAATAAAAGCTCCAAGAAGCAAGACAATGACAAGTGTAGATCCGAACCCTAAATCCTTATGCATCATTAGATCCGCTGCTGCTGTTGCCGTGAGTCCAAGAATGGCGCCCACGGATAAATCAATTCCGGCAATTAGAATGACTAGAGTCATACCAATCGCAATAATGCCATTTTCAGAAACGGAGCGAACAATATTTGCTAGATTAATAGGATTCAGAAACAAGTTAACTCCGTCGCGAACACAAAGGATGGATGCTAGTACAACTACAACAATTAACCCTAAAATACTTTGAAATCGCTGCAGAAAATGTAAAATACTACGAACATCTAGTTTCTTCGGATTTTGATCGACATTGGGGACAGTAGCTCTCTCAGCTGACATTTTCCTCCCTCCCTCCTTTATAAGTTGCACTTAGTAACAGTTTTTCCTGAGTGGCTTCCTCCCGCAGGAATTCACCAGTCTGCTTACCTTCACAAAAAGTTAGGATTCGGTCCGACATACCCATGACTTCCGGTAATTCTGAGGAAATCATAATAATTCCCATTCCTTGTGAGGCAAGCTCATTGATCAAATGATAGATTTCAGCTTTGGCACCAACATCGATTCCTCGAGTTGGTTCATCCAACAGTAGTATTTTCGGACTCGTCAGCAGCCATCTTCCAATGACCACCTTCTGCTGATTTCCACCACTTAACTTTGAAACGAGGGAATCGAAGCTTGGTGCTTTAATCTTTAAATTATTCATTTGTGTCTTCCAAGCATTCTTCTCTTTGTTTTTACTCATAAACATCAACCGGCTGAAATCCTTCAGCTTTGGAAGAGATATGTTTTCTCCAATTGATCTTGTTGGGACGAGCCCTTGTCCCTTCCGATCCTCAGTCACGAAGGCAAGACCATTTCGAATAGCTTCTTCAGGACTTTTTATCTTGACTGATTTTTCTTCTATGAGGATTTCTCCTTTTGATAATCTTGGGTGCATCCCAAATAAGCATTCAAATAACTCTGTCCTGCCTGACCCCATTAACCCGGCGATTCCCAATACTTCCCCCTTTTTTAATGACAAGGTGATATCTTCGAGTCCCTTTTTATTTCGATCTATGGGTGAGAACGACAAATTTTTCACTCGTAAAATTTCTTCCCCTATTAACGTTTGTCTTAATGGGTACAGTTCCGTTAATGTTCTGCCTACCATCATCGTGATCAGTTGTTCTAAGTTGGTTTCAGTAGTTTTGACTGTATCAATGAACTGACCATCTCTTAGGATCGTAATCCGATCTGCTAAAGCAAAAATCTCATCCATCCGGTGTGAAATATAGATGATGGATACCCCAGATTTTTTTAACTTTCGAATAACGGTAAAAAGCTTTTCTGCCTCAGCATTACTGAGGGCTGATGTAGGTTCATCCATAATGATAATTTTTGCATCAACAGATAGGGCTTTGGCAATTTCGACTAGCTGCTGTTCTCCTACCCTCAAGTTCTTTACCGGCTGCCTAGGATTAACTTGAAGCTCCAATGCCTCAAGATACTCCTCTGCTTGCAGAAACATCTTCCTAAAGTTTACGAATCCCAGTTTATTTCTCGGTTCTCTTGCTAAAAAGATATTTTCAGCAATTGACAACTCCGGAACTAGCTGAAGCTCCTGATGAATTTTTGCAATACCTCGTTTCCTTGCTTCTAATGGGGAGTTCATCTCCAGTTTTTCTCCTTGAAGAAAAATTTCACCCTCGTCAACCGTTATGGCACCGTTCAAGATGTTCATAAGGGTTGATTTTCCAGCTCCATTTTCCCCCATAAGTGCTAACACTTCTCCTTGCTTTAAATCTAGTTGTACCTCACTTAAAGCTGTGACAGACCCAAATGATTTTGTAACCCCTTTCATTTGTAGGATCAAGTTTTTCTCCATTCTCTACACCACCTTCCTCCTTGGGCTTTATTATAGTTTTTTACTAGTCAAAAGTATTTCCACTTTTCCGTTATTTTTTATAATTTTCCGAATAAAAAACGAATCCGAATCTGGACCAGTTTCAAAGTCGGGACATTTACATTCTAATTCCATTAAAAAAGCTTGCGGTAATTTCTCCGCAAGCTTTATTCCACTTCATCTAAAGTATTCTCCGTTATTTTGATACTCTTTAGAGTTACCTTTTTAGGAACTTTTTCATCGTGTAAAATTTTCAAGGCATATCTTACGGCTTCTTTTCCTCCATTTGGATAAATGAAGGTTCCTTTTAAAATATGTCTTTTAACCAAGTCAAGTCCACCATTAGGACCTGGAAGCCCATCTATTCCTACATAGATAATCCCCTTTTTCCCTGCTAAATTGGCGGCATGGTATGCTCCCAGGGCCATGGGGTCATTATGGGCATAAACCAAATCAATTTGATTATTTTGAGTTAAATAGGTCTGAAATTTGCTTTCGGCATTATCGCGGAGCCAGTCCGCAACAAGTGTTTTGACAACGTGAATATTAGCCTGTTTGGCAATTTCATTTCTAAATCCAACGCTCCGTTCTTTTGCCGGAGGTGATCCAGGCAGGCCCGTGATTTCGACGACATTACCACCCTTCGGACCCAATAAATCCTGGACAAATTGGCCAGCCATTTTGCCTATTAATTTATTATCCGCTCCAATAAACATCGTATAATCATCACCAATTATGGCACGATCAAGGATAATCACCGGAATTTTTTTGTGCACTTTTCTTATGATGGGAGTTAACGGTTCTGCTTCGTTTGGTGAGATGATAAGAAGATCAATTCCTAAGCCAATCAGCTTTTCGACATCACTGATTTGCTTTTGGCTGCTTTGTCCAGCATCAGTAAAAATAACTCTTGTACCATCATGGTGTGAGGCTTCCTCTTTAATTTCCTCATTCATGACTACACGCCACGGTTCTCCCAAATTGGCCTGAGACATCCCAATTAAATACTTAATTTCACCGGCTTCGCTTTTCTTTGTTTTTTGAAAGCTGCAGGCAGCAATCGAAAATAGAAAGGAACTACATAGTGAAATAATTAGAATTGATTTCCCTAATTTCATGGTTATCCTTTTCCCCCTTTTCTATATTCCATTGGGGAAATACCAAGGACTTTTTTGAAGACCGTGCTAAAATAATGTTGTCCATTGTACCCAACCTTTTCAGCAACTTCATAAATTTTTACAGTGGGGTCATTTAGCAGCTTTACTGCATGCTGCACACGAAATTGCGATAAATAATCGATAAAAGAAGCTCCCATATCTTGACGTAATAGTTTGCTTAAATAAGTAGGGCTGATTCCAATGGCATCGGCCACCTCTTGTAAAGATAAATCAACTTTTTGGAAATGGGTATCAATGTATCGTTTCGCTAGTGTGACTAATGGTGAATTATTGGGCTGGTTCTCGATTCTCTTCACGAGTTCTTTGTAAATAGTAGAAATCCCTGCTAAACCACCATTTGTTTCTTTTGCTTCAACAAGCAGCTTCATTTTTAGAACTTCCTCGACCGTTCCCATAATTAGTCTAGGCAAGTCTACCCAATCAACCCATGATTTATTTGGAATGATAAAAACTATATGATCTTTCCGATCTCTAAAGGTAAGGCTAGGCTGCCAAGACATAAGGATATCTA
Source organism: Neobacillus jeddahensis (assembly GCF_000612625.1). GTDB lineage: Bacteria > Bacillota > Bacilli > Bacillales > Cytobacillaceae > Neobacillus > Neobacillus jeddahensis. Next base: position 116,917 of record NZ_CCAS010000007.1, on the reverse strand, counting down.
CTATCACATTTTGGATAGCAAACAACAGGAGCTGTTGGTCCCAATCCAGCTCAAATGGCTGTTGGGTTGATTTTCCTAAAGGTTTCACAACCAATACACCCAATTGACCTTCCGTTAATGAAATCTGTAAAAATTCCATTTGTTCGATAATATCCTGCTCTGAAACTATGCCATTCATCATGTCATCAAGAAATTGTTCTCTTAAAAATGGTAGGTTTTTTTTTAATTGATCATTTGTCCATTCACTATATTTTTCATTAGAAAATTGGAGTTCAAGCTGGGCAATGGCTTTTTTTAATACCGTTTGAAGCTGATCTTTAACGATCGGTTTCAGCAAATAATCAAACACCCCTAGTTTAATAGCTTGCTGGGCATAGGAAAACTCGTCATAACCCGTTACGATAATTACTAGGCACTTGGAATTTATTTTTTGAACTTCTTCAATTAACTCCAGCCCATTTATAAAAGGCATACAAATGTCCACTAAGAGAATTTGCGGTAAATGTTGTTTTACCATTTCTAAGGCAATCTCTCCGTCTTCTGCCTCACCCACTACCTCAATTTTTAATTCTAGCAAGTTAATTAAACTTTTAAGCCCGCGGCGAATTTTTGGTTCATCATCGGCGATTAGCATTTTCCACATAACGGTCTCCTTCCTTAATAATTGGATGCCAAATCTCGACTGTTGTTCCTTCACCTTCCACACTTGACATGTGAAGCCCATATTCTTGTCCAAAAGTAAGCTTAATTCTTTCATTAATATTAAATGAACCATATGCAGGTTTATCGCTAAGAGGAATCCCATCCTTAAGTAAGTCTTTTAACTGCTCCAGTCTTTGAAGCGATATCCCTACCCCATCATCTTTGACAGTAAATATTAGCTTTTCCTCTATTCGTTTAGCAAAAATTTGTATTTTTCCTGTTCCACGGCGTGCTTTAATGCCATGATAGATGGAATTCTCAACAAGTGGCTGTAAGATCAGCTTCAACACGAGGAAATCTTGAATTTCTTTATCAATATGAATCTCGTATTCCAGTTTATCTTCATATCTGGCCTTCTGGATAAGAAGATAGCTGCGGATATGTTCGATTTCTTCCTCGACCCGGATCATTTCTTTTCCTTTATTTAAACCAATTCGAAATAAATTGGTTAATGCGGCAATCATTTTGACAATATCATCCGTTTTCCCCTCATGGGCAAGCCATTGAATTGTATCAAGTGTATTGTAAAGAAAATGGGGTTTAATTTGTTCCTGTAATACTCTTAATTCTGCTTCACGCTTGCCTTTTTGCTCTTTGAAGACTTGAGAGATTAAGTTTCTAATTTCACCAATCATATTATTAAAACTATTCCCTAACTCAGCGATCTCATCATGGGAACGACTCTTAAAGAAGACATTTAAATTTCCCGCTTCAGCCTCTTTCATTAGTCCACGAAGTCTTCCTATTGGTTTCACGATAGATTGAGTAAAAAAGAAAGCAGTTGCAATCCCTAATAGAAGAGTAATTAAACCGAGCAAAATGGAATAATTTCTTACTTGAGTTACTTCTTTTAACGTATCGTTAAGTGAAAATACCCCGACAGTTTTCCAACCGGTATATTTTGATTCACTAACTAGAATCTGAAAACGCTTTCCAGAAATAGTTTTAACAATGTTTTGACTCGTTGAATGGAGCCAATCAGGATTGACACGATAAACAACAGGATTAGTCGGAGAATAGACTACATTTCCGCTATTATCCATTAGAAACAGGAAGCCATTTTTTCCTAGCGTAACCCCTTTTATAACCGTTTCTAAGATTTCAAGCTTTAAATCTATCAGAATAACGCCTTGGTATTTTCCAGAATCAGGTTCCTTAATTGCTTTTACGATTGATACAACTTCATCAGCACTATAATTGACTCGGTTTTTAATGTTTCTACCGATCGGATTACTGAAGAAATGATATTCTAAGGGAGTTCGTATGGCTTCTTTAAACCACGATTCATTTGTTAGAGCATCCTTTGAGGATCGAAACATCTCATTACTAATATCAAGATCATTTTCATTTACCAGAAGGATTCCAGCAATTTCTGGATGATTCCCCTGGATATTTGTCATTAATCTTCTAATTTCCGTTTCTGCTGATCCTTTATGTAAATTCTCTTGTTTTTGGTCTTGATTTAGAAAGTCAACAACTTCCGGTTCTGCTTCAAGCAGCTTCATAATATTTTCCATATCTTTAATGTAGAATTCAGTATTATTTTGAACTTGTTCAATCATCTGCTCTGTATGCCTTGTTGCTTCTTTTTCCAACGTACTGCTAGAAACCCAGTTTCCCAGCACACCAAGGGTTGTAAATGGCAATAAAATCAAAGTAAAAAAATAAATTAACAATTTAAAGCGAAGTCCGTTAACCGCTAACATTACACTCCTCCAAAAAAGTTAATAAATTGGATACTCATAAGGCGTGTAAACGTTTACACAACCATAGTTAAATTTCTGACTATTAGTAATTTTAACACAAATAATCAAGCTTTAGTAGTACTAATAGTGATGGTGCCTGGCACCATGTGTGGGGTAATACATACAACAACCACAGTTGTTGAACTTGCAACAGAATGATCGGTTCACTCAAAAAAACCCGGCACCTATCACGGTGTCCGAGTTTTTTTAATACTCACAATTCAAACTCCCATTCTTCTCGTAAATTCACATAAAGAGAAAGTAATGTATCTTCTAACTGACGTTCATCCAGCCCTTCAATCACTAGACCCATCTTTGGAAAAAGAAGCGTGGCGATTTGTGATGTTAATTGATTTCTTTCAGCAAGTGGTAACTGGTGGAACCGACTCGCATATGTACTAATAAGCTTCCAATCCTTGGGCGTAAATGATTTGATCGTCCATTCATCGATGCGGAGTAGATCCTTGCTCACCCCTCTTTTGTCGATTTCTTTATCAATCGGTGCCAGTTTCCTTTTCTTGCGTTTTGCTTTCCGTTCATGAACAACAATCGTCCCTGCCACAAGATCTCCTAAACGCTTATGCTTCGAGTGAAAAAATATCATGAGGATGCCAAGCAAATAAGCAGTCGGTAACGAATCGATAAGGCGGACGAGATTTCGGATAAAGCTTGCAAGTAAGGTGATGCTATGTCCATTCTCCTGAATAACGCGGATCCCGACAACCTTCTTCCCAAGTGTTCTTCCTCCTGAAAAAAACTCACACAAAAAAAAGTAGCCCCAATTCACAATAAATAAGACAATAATCGTAATGGCGATAGGCAGGGCATTATCCATAAAGAAAAAAGGCATTGACGACAGCTCATTCATACTAAAATAAAGGAGAACTAAACATAAAATATCAATTATCCATAATAATACCTGATCAATGATAAACGCAGCAGCACGGCTTCCTAACCCAGCTATCTGAAACTGAATCGAAACGTATTCAGGTGTTTTGATATCTACATGATCTGCATTCATTACATGTCCCCCAACGTCTGGTTGATTTTAACAATAATGGTTTCTATTTTACTTCTAATTTTCTATAATAAGGAGAGAGCAATCGTTACTGACTATAGTTCCCTTTAAAGAAGGTGTCCGAATGAATGTGAATCAATTCGTAAAAAAGCATCGTGAAGAATGGAAACAGCTTGAACAATTAGTGACAATGTTTAGTAAACGTCGGAAACATATTACCGGCGAGATGATCACGCAATACCATCGCCTCTATCAAAAGGCGGCACAGCACCTTTCTTACAGTCAGACCTACTTTCCAACAGACGAAGTGACACAGTACTTAAATGGGCTCGTGTCAAAATCCCATAATCTTTTGTATAAAGATCAAGTATCGAGCGCCAAACAGCTTCGGTACTTCCTGACGACAAAATTTATTGGGCTTTTGGTGGAACAGTGGAAGTTTGTTCTCCTTGCCATGATCTTGTTTATCATTGGTGCGATTGGAAGCTTTTTTGCCGTTTTGAATGAACCCCTACATATTCACTCCGTCCTTCCTGCAGAAATTGCACGCGGAGTTGACCCTGATCAACTAGGGAAAGGTACTGCAGCGGTGGATTCCTCTTTCATGTCTGCCAGTATTATGACCAATAATATGCAGGTTGCTATTTTTGCCTTCGCTGGTGGCATAACATTTGGGCTCGTGACCGTTTATTTACTAATCTATAATGGGATCATGATTGGTGCACTTGCTGCCCTATTTTGGCATTATGACAAAAGTTATGATTTCTGGGCTTACATTGTTCCACACGGTATGATCGAGCTAACAGCCATTTTTATTGCTGGCGGCGCGGGTCTCTTAATGGGTTATAAGCTTCTCGTTCCAGGTGAATATAGCAGAGGTTATCAATTGAAACAACAAGCGAAGCGCTCTGTGCAGCTGCTGCTTGGAACGCTCCCTCTATTTGTCATTGCTGGCTTGATTGAGGGCTATATCACTCCCGCTGCTATTTCATTAGAAGCCAAATACCTTGTTGCTATACTCACGGTAATCGGTTTAATTCTTTATGTGATCATCGGTAAACTCAAATGGATGAAGGCCCCTGTTATAAAAGGTTTTGATTCATAATATCGATATAACGGGATACGGCAGCAACTGTCAATTTTTCCTCAGGGGCCTCTATTAGTTGGAGGCCCTGTTTTTCCCATTTAATTTTTTCACGTTTTTTCAGCAGTACCTGTTGCTGGGCAATACTTTTCCTCATTGCTGACTGGATCGTGTTCGGCTCCTCATTTACTCTCATCAATAACGCCTGATCTTCTACCCCAATCATAAAAAACAAATGTCGTTGTCGAAGTCTCTTTAAATAAACCAAGGCACTTTCCTCATGAAGAAAGGTTCGAACATCGCTAAATAATAGCAACAAACTGCGCTTCTTTTGGACCGATTCTAAGTATTGCATAACCACAGCATAGTTCGACTCAGCTGCATCCACATCAAGGTGATAAATCGCCTGGAGAATGGTTTGTAGATGTGACATTCCTTTTGCGGGAGGGACGAAAACCTTAATTTCCTTCGAGAAGGCTAGGACAGACACATAATCGCCCTTTTGGAGCGCGGCAGCTGCAACGGTAATGGCTGCTTCTAGCGACTTTTCTAACCGATTCCCCTTCGTTAATTCTGCCCCCATCATTCTGCCACAATCAATTAAAATCGTAATATACTTCCCATGCTCCGGCTCATAATCATTGGTCATGACTTCTTGGAGCTTGGCGGTTTGCCGCCAGTTAATTTTACGAGGATCATCGCCGACCACATAAGTGCGAATTTTCGAGAAGTCCCCTATTCCACTGCGCTGGCGCCGAATCTTGTTCCCTTCATATTGTAAAAATTTTTGTGCATTTTCTAAATACTGCTTCGTTTCCGTTAAATCGGGAATCACTTTCACTGATCGTGGAAGCTCAACAGTTGATTGCTTCTCCCATAAGCCCAACATGCTCGTATAGCGAACATATAACTTTTCTAGATCATATTTTCCTCTTACCACTGCGGTAGTATCATATTGAATTTGAATAATAGCTTCCTTTGGTATATGGCCCGTTAACGGAAAGGGTCTGTAAAATGATTGAGGTAACCCATCGATGATCCGAAACGAAAAAGAATAGCGAGATGTATTCCTTACATCGATGGTAATCGAATAGGTAAGACCCCTTTCAAACTCCTCCGCAACATTCCGTTGAAAGGTTAGCTGATTCTTCTTAGGTGAAAATAACAAATCTAGAAGACTGATACAAAAAACAACTAGATTAATCATAATGGCCCATGTCCATGAGATATCCCAAATGGCTGCCACGATAATCAATAGAGAAATGAGTAGAAAAACTAACCATAATCGTTTTGTTGGGATTATCCCCCTATCTTGGAACAGGAACCGAGCCCACAAGCTCTTCGATGATTTGGTCAACGGTTACTCCCTCCAATTCCACATGTGGAGATAATTTAATCCGATGTCTTAATGCCGGTTTAGCAACCATTTTAATATCGTCAGGAGTCACATAATCCCGTCCGGCTAAGTAGGCCCATGCTTGTGCTGACTTACCAATCGAAATACCTGCGCGTGTACTGGCACCATAGCGGATCGCTTCCGTTTCACGTGTTTTCCGGATGATTGTCAGCATATATTCCAAGACATTTTCGCTTATGGTTACTTTTTCAATCTCTTCTCTAATTTGTAAAAAAGTGTTCATCTCTAGAATGATCGAAAGCGGCGACTCTTTCAAATTACGTTCGATTACCATTTTCATGACATTTTTTTCTTCCTCAAATGAGGGGAAATCAATCATCAGTTTGAACAAAAACCGATCCTGCTGGGCTTCAGGCAGTGGATAGGTGCCTTCAAATTCAAGCGGATTTTGGGTAGCCACAACGAAAAATACTTCCGGCAATGAGTAGGTTTCCCCTTGGATGGTCACTTGCTTTTCTTCCATTGCCTCTAACAGGGCAGCCTGTGTTTTTGCAGGTGTGCGGTTAATCTCGTCCGCTAATAAAATATTGGTAAAAATAGGCCCCTTAAGGGTCTGGAAACTGCCTTCTTTCATATTGTAAATCATGCTTCCTGTTATATCACTCGGCAAAAGGTCAGGGGTAAATTGAATCCGATTAAAGCTGCCGCCAAGAAGGTCTGCAAGGGTACGAACCATTTGTGTTTTACCCGTGCCTGGGACACCTTCTAGCAATACATGTCCTCCTGCTAATATGGCAGATAACAAGAGTCTTAGATTTAAGCTTTGTCCTAAGATGCGTTCCTCGTATTTTTCTAAAAATGATGTCACTTCTTTGTTCATGCCTCAACCTCTTTTCGTAATTGGTCAAGTTTTCTCGACCACAATAAGTATTCCTGTTTCGTTAATACTTTTTTTTCAAGAACGGTGGACAACCCCGTTAACAGTGGGCCAATTTCATTTGCTGGTAGTTGGACCCGCTTCTTCTCAAAGGTGCTTGCCAACTCAATCCATTCCTTACGATACGGGATCTGCCAGTGTTCCTGTAACAGCAGCTTGACATAATCTGCCTGAATTCGTAATGATTCCTGGTACCGTTTACCCTTAATGTACCAGGCAGCGATGGCTTGAATCCCCTCATCACTAAATCGTACCGAATCCTCACGGGCAAGGAAAATAGGTCCGAACCGTTTCCCTTTATACCAAAACCAGATAAGGGTAAAGAAGATTCCTTGTAACAGCAGGAATAGGAACCACTTTGGATACACCATGAACAAGTTTGATACATTACTTTCGCCATGTATGTATTCATCAAACATAATCGTTGTTGAGTTGCCGTCATCGATAAAATCGAGCAGCTTTGACAAATGATCAAACTTTAAAATCTGTTTGTTTGTCAGCCATTCAGGCGTAACAGCTACAATCAATTGACCCTTACCAAATGTACGTTGTAAAGCGATGGCTCCTAGATTATCGTGAATGAGGACCTTGTCCTGTTTGAGTGACTTTAAGCGATATTTACTGTTTAGCTGCGCCTTTACCACTATATTATTGTTATCATAGAGATTGGCAGCCACCATATTCTCATTAGAGAAGGTTTCAACAGCAAACCGTCCCTTCGGATTATCTGCCAATAACAGGATCGTGTTTCCTTGCTTCATAAAGGTGTTATACCTTTGCATTTCCTCGTTCTTCATATTCTCAGGCGGTTCTACCATCATAAGGAGTTTCTTCCCGCCATTCGGCAGCATATCAGGCGACTTTGACCAGACCGTCACATCCATTTCCTTTTCCAGGTAAGTATAGATTGCTTTCAATCCTGTTGGAGAAGGTGATTCTAACGCATAGTCCGGATAGGTTTGCGCCTTAGGCGAAAAACTAATATAGCTAACTAGCAGTAACAGGACGAGAAGGACAGCAAGTAATACCCATGGTTTGGTAGATTTCACGACTTACCCCCCCTTTGGCCCCTTCGTTCTAAGAATCGGCCTGGTTCTTCAAGCCATTTTACCACTCCAGACCGGAACTGTAGGTATTCCTCTCTCTGGACAACTGTTTCGCCATAGGTCACCTCGTCAAAAAATGATGCAAGGTCAAAAAATTGCTTCGCACATTGTTGATTAACACGGCCTAGTTCATCATAGTAGTCCCAATTGGTTTTCCAAATTTTCATCTCAAGCCAGCCCCGCTCATGGAATGACAGGAGTAGCGCGATAAACAGATGGCGAGTGGATAAAGAATATTCGCCAGAGGATTCCATCCTGTATGCCTCTTCAAGATGACGCTGATAGGTCCAATTTCTTTCTTGACGGGTTTGGAGTGGCTTTGGTTTTCGTAACAAGCGGTTTCGCTTCATATTTCGAATGATGAAAAAGGCAGCAAGGATAAATAACATTACCACTATTACCATTAATACAATGAGAATAGCTTCTGATGCCCCCTTTGCCGATTCCACAGCCGGAAACCATTTTTCCAGATGTGTGGCGATCCATTCTTTGGCATTCACCCACCAGGTTTGAATAATGCCGCTTGGTTGATCGTAATAAACGGTATATTCTCGCTTATTTATTATTTCTTCCAGATCTTCTCGGGCTTTGTTTCTATCTACCATAATCATCACCTAACGTTATAGGTTTAAAATTAAATCGTTTCGTAGTCTGCGATCATTTCCTTTAAATCATCGGCATCGTTTCTTATTTTTAAATCCAAATACATAACACCATAGCCGACTGCAAAGATCAATGTCGTAAATAATGAAACAATATTAGAAATCATCGTTAATAAGACACTATTTCCTAACAGGGCAGTAAACGTTAATTCAACGGCAAAACTAATACTGGAAATGATTAAATAAAACACGATATACAGACCCATTAATACCCAAGACTGTTTTTTTGACAATCTCCAGCTCTTTCCGAAACCTGGTGACTCCCTGTCAAGCACGACAGATCCGAAGTAAAAGCTCCAACGTGTTAATAACAGCCCGATTCCGATTGCAGCCCCCAAGAATAACACGATACCTAGCAGGATTCCGACAATTGGATTGACCAACGTTGCCATGACACCACCAATGACTGCAATAATTGCAATCGGTATCAAAACGATCGCACAAGAGATCAATCCAAATAAGATGCTGCTTCCAAGGATCGGCCAAAAGCGGGAAAAGGCTTGTTTAATCACAGCACCAACAGTAAATTCCTCACCACAGCGAATATGATGAATCGAAAACAGGATCGCTGCTTCAGCAATGGGCATGAAAAGAAAACTTAAAAAGCCGGTCAAGATTAACCCAATGTCAAAACCAAGACCGCTTGAATCATAGGTTCCTGTTACTTCAAAGTTTGATAGTGTTTTGGTAAACCAGTCACCGCTGCCATTACCTATCTCTCTAAAAAAGCTCGTGCCTGAAGCCAGCTGGATAATCGCTTCAAGTAAAATAATTGGTCCCATAAAAATAAGGAGAATTAAGAATAATTCCTTAAAGTGGTTTTTACTTAAACTAAATGTATGATCGAGTATTTCCCCGAACGCCTTTGGTTTAGTAAATTTTGTGTCCAATGAGCAACCCCCCTAGAATGTAAAAAATGGTTATTATTACCGCTTATTTTAACATTAATCTGAAATATTTGGAGCAGTAAGTTGGAAAAAACATAAATATAGCCTAACTCCATTTTTACTATAAAAAAGAATTAGGCCAATTTATGATTTTACATGTCAATCTGCTCTTAAATGCTAGAGAATTCTTCAATAAGATCCCCAAACCTTTTGAGGGCATTTTCGATTGGATATGGAGTGGTTAAATCTACCCCGGTTTTTTTCAACAATTCGAGCGGATCTTCCGAGCTGCCGCTTTTTAAAAATGCTAAATAGGTTTGGATGGTTGTCTGGTCATCTTCAAGAATCTTGGTTGCTAGATGGATAGCAGAAGCAAATCCAGTTGCATACTTGTAAACGTAAAACGGACGATAGAAATGCGGGATTCTTGACCAGCCATATTTTACTTCGTCATCAAAAATGATTTCATCGCCATTATACTCTCTGAACAAAGCCCCATACGTCTGATTAAATACTTCTACATTTAAGGGAAGCCCTTGTTCTGCCATTTCATGTGTCTTCATTTCAAACTCAGCAAACATTACTTGAGTGAAATACGTCCCCTTAAATTGGTCAATAAAGTGATTCAGTAAGTGTTTTCGATGGTCAGGATCCTTTTCATTGTGTAATAAATAATTGATTAACAAAACTTCGTTGACGGTGGAGGCCACCTCTGCAACAAAGATACTATAACGGGCCGTAATTTGTGGCTGGTGCTCTGAGCTTAATCGACTGTGGACGCCATGACCGCATTCATGGACAAGTGTGAACAAACTATCCAAATCGTCTTGGTGATTTAACAAAATATAAGGGTGGACACCATACACTCCCAGATTGTATGCGCCAGATCGTTTTCCAGGGGTTTCCCGAACATCAATATACCTAGCGTCCTTGAATTCTTTCAGAATGCTACAATATTCCACCCCTAATGGTGCCAATGCCTTCAGCATGATGTCATAGGCTTCTTCGTAGGGGATCACTTGTTTAACTCCGCTCACAAGCGGGACACTCATGTCATATTGACGGATTTCCTTAAGGTCCAGTTTCTCCTTCCGGATTATTGTATATTGATGGAGTGTAGATATATGTTTCTTTGTGGTTTTGATCAAATTCTCATAAACCTCTCTTGGTACATTATCGCCAAATAACGCTTTTTCAAGCGCTGATGGATATTGACGGATCTTGGCTAAGGTTACATTATTCTTAATGGCGGCTGCAAGTGTGGAAGCAATCGAATTTTTCAACTGGAGATAGGGCTGATAGTAGGCTTTATAGGCCTCTCTGCGTTTATCACGATCCTCATCCTCAATTAATTTTGCATACAATCCCCTCGTTAACTCGATCCGTTCACCGTTCTCCCCCGTTACCTCCCCAAATTTAATATCAGCATTATTGATCATCCCAAAGGTATGACCTGGAGCGGAAAGGGCTTCACCTAATTGTGAGAGTAATTCTTCCTTTTCCTTACTTAGAACGTGTTTCTTGTAGCGAAATGAATCCCAGATGTCCTCTGCAAAGTATTCTAACTTCTCTTCGGCAGTAAAATAGCCTTCCAATGTTTCCTTATCCAAGCCGAGCAGGAAGGGCATAAAAAAAGAGGTAGCGGAACTAATTTTTACACTGAGCTGTTTGGCTCGGTCTAAATAGGATTGTGACATCGCCTCCCTCGTATTTTCATCCACCATCAACATCGCATAGGCATACACCTTATTAAAATGAAAGCTTAGCTTTTCTCTTTGCGTAAGGTATTGATACAAGCTTTGCCCATCGATAATTTCCCCATCAAATTCGTTCAGTTTTGCAGACATTTGCTCAATTGACTGACAGTCCTTTTCCCAATCGCTTAGGTCAGCGTAAATATCTGATAAATCCCATTTTTCATGAAGAGGTATTTCATTTCTGTTTCCATAAGTTGGCATATGACTACTCCTTTATCGATCATTGTATTATTTTTCAAACTTTTCAAGTCACATATATTTCATCATACTAAATTTACGCTTACTCGTCTTATTATATATAGAAAAAAGCAGGCCATTTTATGACCTGCTTTCCCTTATTAACGATTAAGAATGAATCGCCATAAGTCGTTCATTTACTTCTTCTTCACTTAAACCGTGTTCAGCAATATAACGGTTGCTTGGATGAACTCTGCACTCATGCGAACAACTACGTAAATGCTTGTGTTCGTTGTCCTCGGAGCAGAGAATCTTCTTATTGCATTCAGGATTGGCACAATTCACATAGCGCTCACATGGTTCACCATTGAAATAATCCTTGCCGACAATGACTTTTTCTTTTCGATTAATCGGGACACTAATCCGCTCATCGAATACATAGAGCTGTCCATCCCATAGTTCCCCCTGCACCTCAGGGTCTTTCCCGTAGGTGACAATACCACCATCCAGCTGAGAAACATCTTCAAAGCCTTCTTTCAGAAGCCAGCCCGAGAATTTTTCACAACGAATCCCGCCTGTACAATAGGTAAGAATTTTTTTGCCTTCAAATTCCTGTTTATTGTCACGAATCCATTGGGGTAAATCTCGGAAATTCAAGATATCAGGACGAACGGCCCCTCTAAAATGACCTAAATCATATTCGTAATCATTTCGAGCGTCAATCACCACTGTATCCTCTTTTTGCATTTCCGCAAAAAACTCAGATGGTTTTAAATGTTTTCCAGTAACCACATTTGGATCCAAATCATCCTCTAAACGCAAAGTGACAAGTTCTGGGCGGTAGCGAACCTTCATTTTCTTAAATGCATGCTCAGAAGCTTCATCTATCTTAAAAATAGTTCCGGCAAACAGTGGATGTTCGTCCATATATTTCATATACGCGTCTGTTTGCTCAATGGTGCCTGACACCGTTCCATTTATTCCTTCGGCCGCAATAATAATTCGGCCTTTCAGACCTAAATCAGTACAGAATTCGCGGTGTTCATTCGCACATTCTTCAGGATTTTCTATTTGAACATATTTATAATACAGTAACACTCTATATTCTTGTTTCATGATTAACCACCTTACACTTAATAAAAATTTACTATGTTTTTAACATTAACCTTATGATTATATCAAAAACTAACATAGTTATTCAAATAAATTAACGGTTTATGACTTATTGATGCGTAGAGCGGTGGATATTACCAATCAATTTAGCTCCTTTTTTTGTTACAATTTCAAGGATGAGAAAAAATGAGGAGGAACCATTGTGATTAAGAAACGATCCTTCCTTCTAACACTGGTAATTGCGATTACCTTCATCGGAGGAATTATTACTGGTATTTATGTAGCAAAAAACAATAACCCAAAAGAAAATATTCATATAAAGCAGGCACCTAAATCGACGATTCAGCCGCAATCGAAAGAATTACCGAAGCTAGAAAAAAAATCATCTAAAGTACTGATCGGTTATGTACAGGATTTTCGCGATCCCACTATCGTCGATTATTCAAAATTAACACATGTTATCTTTTCTTTTGCCCACCCGACAAAGGAGGGTGAAGTTTTACTTAATGGGGATTCTGCACTAACAAATCTACGGGCCACCGTTGCCCATGCAGAAAAATTTCATACTAAAGTGATGTTAGCAGTAGGAGGATGGTTTCACATCAACGGTGGTGAATCCTATGAATATTTTAAAACAGCTATTTCAAATCCTACTTCGAGGACAAAACTCGTAAATGAATTAACAAAAATAGTAGATCGAGAACGACTAGATGGCATTGATATCGATTTTGAACATCCTCGTTCTCAAGCTGATGCCGTTAATCTTGCGGCGTTTGCTAAAGAGCTGGGGGCACAACTGCACCCTAAGAAAAAAGAATTATCAGTCGCTGTCTATTCAAAGATTCATGCCGTGACATTAACGGAAATTGGCTTTGTTGTCTATGAACCATCAATGTTCCAAGATGTTGACCATGTCAATATTATGGCCTATGACGGTCAATGGGATGGCAGTTACAACGCCGCAAATTTATCACCTTATCCCTTTACAGAGAAAATTGTAAATTATTGGTCTGATTTATTTGAAACGCACCATCTATCAAAGGAAAAATTAGTGTTAGGTGTACCTTTTTACGCCCAGCCTGAAGATCCGAAGATTAAACAAGTATCCTATGGAGCCATTATTAATCAGGACGCGGACAATGCCTCGAAGGACACCGTTAGCATGAATGGTACTACTTATCACTATAATGGCGGGACAACCATGAAAATGAAAACAACGTTAGCGCTAAATCATGGTTTCGGCGGGATGATGTGCTGGGAGATTGGCCTTGATGCACAAGGGGACAATAGCTTAACAAGTACGATATTCGAGACCCTAACGCAATCCAGCACAACCCCTCTAAAATACTATACTGCAAAACAATAACAATCCTAATCAGGCTGTACTTCTCATCATAGAGAATGCAGCTTTTTTGATTATATAATCGCGAAGTCTATGCACTAAATTCCATCACCCATAAATGAGAATTTGGTACCTGACACTCAAATGTCACAAAATGTTATAATTTTTGCCATTTTAGAAGATTTTTTCAAATTTATTGAAGGGAATTGTCGAAAAAAAGAGAATGTAGAATAGGAGTTTAAAAAATAGGAGGAAGACTAGATGAAGAAATTTTTAACCGTTTTATGTGGTGTGTTGGTAGCATTGTCTTTATTTATGACGACAGGGAATACAGCTAAAGCAGCTGAAATCAGCCCTAAAGTTGCCGTATCACATGAAGATGACTGTGGCTGCGATGTTTCGACTGTTGTGGGAAAAGAAAAAACTAAAATTGTTCTAAATCTAATCACTAGTAAAGCGTTTTTGAATACGGTTGTAAATCAATTAAAAGAAGGATTCGTTTGGAATATTACTGAAGACATCGAAGTGATTAAAGATAACCAATCCGGACAAGTACTTGTTGGGGTTCCATTCATCAATAAGGATCGTGTTCAAATTATGGCGGTGTTTGTAAATGGTACATATGTAGGTACTTCCCCAGTGGAGTAAAGATTAAATGAAAACCCCAACCACAATCTGGTTGGGGTTTTCATTTCGCTTTTAACGTGGACTAACTGAAATGACAACTAATCAAGCTCAGCAGTTATGGATAAAGAGTCTTTTATGACCTTTGTTAGTTCGTTAGGATTTTCAAACATACTCATGTGACCACTATTTTTTATGATTACTTGCTGAATATTTTCTTTACTTACAGAAAAAGTTTTGTCAGCTGGGATAATTTGGTCTTGATCCCCCGCAATCAAAAGCACAGGTAAAGTGGTTGTTTTTAAGATCTCGTTACGATCTAGTCGATCCCTCATCGCAACCAGTGTTTGCATAGCACCCTTTTTTGTTGTTTCATTACCAATCTCCTGCGCTGTTAACACATAATCCGTCCCCAGGTGTTTTGGAGAGAATAGCTTGGGTATTAAACCATCAATGAGCGGCTTAATCCCATCCTTTCTTACTTTAGCTACATTCGCAGTCCGCCCTTTTTTGGCTTCGTCTGTATCAGGATGGGCCGTGGAATGGATAAGGGAAAATCCATTTAAACGATGACTGTATTTTTCAGCAAAGGCGAGGGTAATATATCCTCCTAATGAGTGCCCAAACACGGTCACTTTGTCTATCTTCAATTCCTCCATTAAGGCGTCTAGCAAATCAGCAATCTCTTCAATTGAATCAACTGCTAAATCGTCAGATGTTCCGCCATGCCCAGGTAGGTCCGGGGCAATCACGCGGTAATGTTTCGCCAGCTCGGGAATTACTTTATCCCAATAACGTGAACTACCACAAAAGCCATGCAATAGAATAATGGGACTCCCTTTTCCTTTATCCTGGTATGTAAGCGTAGCTCCCTGTAGTGTGATACTTTTTGTATCCATAAATGAAATCACTCCTCTCTTGCTTTTATTCTAAAATATGAGATTGGATAAAAAAAGCATTACCTCTTTTCGAAGCAATGCCTGACGGTTAACTTATTTGTTCTTCATTCAAGTCCGAATTCAATAAAGATCTTTTGTTGGGGATTAGCGTTAAGTTAGACTTTTTCAACATATAGTTCAGGTGTTCAATCGGCATCGAACCACGTCCTTTACTATCACCGAGTGTAAACTGGACAGTCACCCCATTATTACTTTTCACCGTCATCGTTTCAGCAGAATTAAAAAATCCTTTTGCACCTTGTGAAATTTGATATTTCGTTCCTACTTCAATCATGATGCCATTCTCCTTTGTAAGGTATTCTTCTTTGAAGTATTCCCTACCAATCTTTATACATGCATAATTATGGAAAAAAGTATTTATATAATACAAAAATAGAGAGGATGTAATCCCTCTCCATTCACACATTACTCTTCGTCTTCCTCTTCATCCATCAATTCGTCGAATGCGGCAGAAACCTTATCAAATTCCTCATCGCTTTCAATTGCTGAAAAATCGCCATCTTCATCAACCTTTAAAAAGAAGATATCAATGTCGTCTTCTGTATCTTCCTTCACATCTTCCGCAAAAGCGACAGCAACATAATCCTTCGCTTCGATCGTCATGACACCTAGTACTTCTACTTCCTGTTCATCATTGTTTTCATCACTAATCGTAAAAATTTCGCCAACTTCAATTTTACTCATGTTTATCATCCACCTCTTATTAAAAAGTATTACGATCAATAGTATCTCATAAAAGAATACTTTAAAACAAATTTACTATTTCTTATAATGAACTTAGAAAGCATTTAAAGGAGACTTCGATATGAATCCTAAAGAGGTAGAAGAAAAGATTATTCAACATTTTCAAGGGGAAGAAAAAATGATGATTCTCATCTTTGCGCAATGGTGTGTGAATCATGAACTAAATCCTGAAGAATTATACTTGCGGGCCTACCCAAATCAATCGGCCAATCCTGCATTGAAAGAAGCATTGGAGCTGACAGTACCGAAAGAAGAGGCAGGAGAAGTATCCGATGAGACGTTGTTGGGGGTTTTATCGTTGTTCGGGAACGATGACCTTGCTTTTGTGGTGACGGAAGAGATTAAAAAATTGGCATAATTTTATTATGTATGGACTTGGGCTCACACAAGGGAAACTCCAATAATCAAGCAGACATGTACGAGAGAAATTCATGTCTGCTTGATTATGGATTATTTTTGTTCTACTATCTTTATAAACTCTCGCAAATAATCAGGAAGGTCTGGAGGTCGACGACTTGAAACAAGGTGACCATCAACCACCACAGGCTCGTCCAACCAAGTCGCTCCAGCATTTTCCATGTCATCTTTTATCCCAGGTGTGCTGGTTACCTTTTTCCCTTGTAACACCTTAGCTGAAATCAAAACCCAGCCAGCGTGACAAATTTGACCGATTGGCTTTTTATTTTTTTCAAAATCCTGAATAAGTGAAAGAACTTCTGGAAACCGCCGAATTTTATCAGGTGCCCAGCCTCCAGGTACAAGGATGGCATCGTACTTCTCTCCGTTTATCTCACTATAGGAATAATCAGCGACAGCAGGAACACCGTATTTGCCAATATACTTTTCCTGTACCTTTTCTCCAGCTAAATGCACGATTGCTCCCTCTTCTTGTAATCGTAATATCGGATACCACAATTCAAGATCTTCAAAATCATGATGAACAAGGCTAACAATTTTCTTTCCACGTAATCGCATGGATCATCCACCTCCTCTTTGACACTCATTATGACACTACCAATAGTAATATTTCAAATATACCGTAAAAGTGTACAAACATGAAGAAAGGTAGGCCTGATAAACAGTGCTTACCTTTCTTCATTTGACTGGATTTTGCTAAGATTCAGCCTCCAGACTTTATATATTCTCCATTTTACATCAAATCAAACATTCTCACCGTTTGCGTGATGATAAGGGGAACTAGGATGGCCAGGACGGTTGGGATGGCGAAGGCCAGAAATGTCCATTTTTTACTCTTCGTTTCCTTATAAATATTTAATAAAGTTGTTCCACATGGATAATGAAGCAGAGAAAATAACATCATGTTCAAGGCGGTTAACCAGGTCCAACCATGATCCAGAAAAATTTGCTTTAAATCAACGAGGTTATCTACTTCCGTTAAAGAACCTGTAGATAAATACCCCATTAATAGGATGGGAAGGACGATCTCATTTGCTGGTAAGCCAAGAATAAAGGCCATCAGGATGTACCCATCAAGACCGAGCATTTTACCAAACGGGTCAAGGAATTCTACTGCGTACATAAGAATACTGGTGTCGCCAATGTAAATATTCGCAAACACCCAGGTGAGAATGGCGGCTGGCGCGGCCACTTTAACTGCCCTTACTAAAACAGACCAGGATTTCGTTAGTGATGAACGTATAACGGTATCAAAGATTTTTGGTTTCCGATACGGTGGCATTTCTAACGTATAGTGCGTCGGTATTCCTTTCAAGGCCGTTTTAGACAATACCCATGAGACAAAGAAAGTGACGATAATCCCAAATAAGACAATTCCAACGATGACCCCAGTGGTGACAAGTGATTTTATGCCCCCAGTAAAATTGGCTGCCATAAACAAGGAAGCTAACACAATTAGCGTTCCCCACCGACCATTACATGGGACAAAATTGTTTGTCAGGATTGCCAGCATCCGCTCGCGAGGTGATTCAATAATTCTAGTGGAGATAACGGCAGCGGCATTACAGCCGAATCCCATCGCCATTGTTAATGATTGCTTCCCATGTGCTCCTACTCGCTTAAATAATCGATCCATATTAAAAGCAACTCGCGGTAGGTAGCCGTAATTTTCTAGGAGTGAAAAAGCAGGGAAGAAAATAGCCATCGGCGGCAGCATTACACTAATCACCCACGTCGTTCCACGGTAGAGACCGAGAACCAACATCCCATGAAGCCAATCAGGAGCGTGAAGATAGGTAAATAAGGAGGTTAAATACCCCTCCAGGAAACCAAAAAACTCAGCGAGAATCGAAGATGGAATGTTGGCCCCAGCGATGGTTAAATAAAACAGGACGCCTAGCATTACAATCATAATTGGGAAGCCAAAAATAGGTGAAGTAAAAATGGCATCAAGTTTTTCTGTCCGCGTATCCCGCTTCGTTTTCGTATAAGAAATCCCTTCATGGCATAATTTATGACTTCGTTCGTATAGATGTTGAACAACATCATCCCTTAGCTCGGCTGTCGACAAAGCCTGAGCCTCGGTATAAAGATCTTGTATGCTCATTGCTTACCCCTCCTCTGGCACCAATCGTTTACTAATTTCATTAAGTAATGTCTCGTCTCCATCTAACAATCTAAGTGAAACCCACCGTGAAGATATCTCATTTCCTACAAGCTCACGCACTTTTGGTTCAATCAGCTTAATTTTATCTTCTATCATGGGAGGATAGGTCATCGGTGCTGGATTACATTCTATTGCTCCTGTCACAATACGATCAATTGTATCGAGAAGCAACGGAAACCCCTTTTTATTTCGCGCCGAAATTTTGATGACCGGAACTCCTAAGCGATTGGTCAGCAGACGTTCATTTATCTGGATCCCTTGTTGTTCAGCTACGTCAATTAGATTGATACAAATTACCACATTTTTCGTCATCTCTAGTACTTGTAAGGCAAGATTGAAATTCCGTTCCAGTGAAGTGGCATCTAAGACAACAAGTGTAACATCCGGTTTTTCAAAAACTATATAATTTCGCGCTACTTCTTCATCCGTTGAATTGGAAAACAGTGAATATGTCCCTGGGAGGTCAATCAAATGAAAAGTTTTGTGTTTATATTCCACATTCCCTTGCGCAAGGGAAACAGTCTTTCCCGCCCAATTTCCAGTATGCTGTCTAAGTCCAGTCAGTGCATTAAATAAGGTGCTTTTACCTGTATTTGGATTCCCCGCTAACGCAATTCGATATTCATTCACCATTAGGCAACAGCTCCCCTTCTATACGTGAACTTTCTTCTTTCCTTAAAGCAATCGTCGTCTGACTGACACGGTAAGCGATGGGATCCCCCAACGGACTTTTCCGAATCACCTCAACGTGTGCACCCACAACAAATCCTAAATCTAACAATCTTCTCCGCATTACTCCCTCTAGATTTAACGAAGTGATTTTTATGGTATTTCCCTTTTCACCCTGCACTAGTTTAATAATATTTGGTTTACCCATCTCTCTTTCCCCCTTTTCAAAATGTTTCCCGCGTGCAACTTTTCTTTAATTATATGAAATAGTTCCTAAAAATGCCACTATTTTTTCAAAAAAATAAGCCACCTATCTAGTAGGCAGCCAAACAATCAATTTATTTTAGGTTAAAACCTCTCGTAAGATAATACCAAGTGAAATGCCGATAAACATGGAAGTAAGTGTACCAAGCAAGAAATACTCGGCCCAATCCCTGTCATCCATTTGCTTAAATCTGGCAATCGATTTCGCGGCAACGATAAACCCGATTGCAGGATAAGCACTGTAGAACGTTAACACTAAAACTAGCAGTCTCTCAATATAGCCAATTAATTTTCCACGCGACAGGTCATGTTTTGAGAAAATCGTGTACTGATATTCTTCCGTTAATCCTCTTTTCCCGATACTATTTTGGGCAAATTGCTCCTCCTGTTTATCTGTTTTAAACGTATACTTTCCTTCAAAGGTTAACAATTGGTTTGGTAAGGAACCTAAAAGGATTCGAATTAAATGGCCACTAACACTGGTGGCTAAAATGAAGATGATGGTGAGAAACAAAAGGGCATTTGCCGCCCCTAACTGCTGTCCATGTTGGAATACTTCAAGTATTTTGCTGACCTTAAGTCCTAAAAACATAATCTGATTGCAAATAAAAATCAGCAATCAAATGGGCAAGAATGAGACATAACATAAGCATGGTTTCTCCTCTCAGTTTCAAAAGTGCTAGTCTGTAAGCAGTATATTGATATGTTCCTTCAGATAGTTCCTGATGGACTGGATTAGTTGCTCATTTCGCTCTTTCGGATTAACCTCTTCTGGATAGGTTTTCTTCTCCAATGAGTTTAAGATGATTAGCAATTCATCGAAGCTATGAAGAATTTCTTCACATTTTCCTTTTTTCATATGACTGGAGATGGTAGGTGCCGTCTTGTTTAGCAGATGTCCGACTGCTTTTTGTTGCTGCAAGATAAGGTACGCAGAACAGACGAGCGTTTGGATGTTCGTTTGTGCTTGGGTAAGACTGTGCTGCAAAGACAACAAGGTATTAAATAACGACTTGAATTCCTTCCGAAACTGATTGTATAAAAAGGGATGATTTGGTTGGCTTTGAATAAAAAGGTCAAGTTCAAATTTAAATGGCTGTCTAGTTTGTTCTTGCTTTAACAAATCATTTGCATACCTTGCCTGCTTAATTAATGGGTGAATCCATTTTTCAATATCGAGATCGGCTAATTCCTTCTCGATATCGCCAAAAGACAACCCAAAATAGGGCCGATACTGGTGGTATTTCCATATGCTGCTTATAAAAAAAGCAATCGTATAGGCTGTAGAATAGCCATACCCAACAAAGATAATTTCATCCCCTGCTCGATGCTTTACCTTCATCGTTCCAAGCGGTTTCGTCCAAATATTGATCCAGTTCACCAGTTCATCAAGGTATGCTGTCAGTTCGTCCCCAATTGCATTTGTCGAAGAATTACTTACATCTAATATAAAAATCGAGATTGGATAAGACTGATTGCCCATATTCACTCACCCCAATTAGACTATTTAATCTAATTTTAATAAACTTAGATTAAATAGTCAAACTATGTTCCTTTTCGATTATTTAGGTAAATGAAGTTGTGCCTGATTACTTTAAGATTGTAAAGCTTTTCTACTCCTGAGGGAAGAGCATTTAATTGTATTTTGAATATATCAGAATACGAAAAAAATAGGCGCGCATTCGCACCTATTTTTAAGATTACACACGGATTTGCCCTGTACCCTGTACAATCGCTTTTGTTGTGGTTAATGCTTTCAGTCCCATTGGTCCGCGGGCATGTAGTTTTTGCGTACTGATTCCAATTTCAGCACCATAGCCGAACTGTTCACCATCAGTAAAACGAGTGGAGGCATTATGATATAATACAGCCGCATCGATCGCTTTAAAAAATTGCTGAACATGTTCCGATTCTTCACTGATAATTGCTTCTGAATGTTTTGTACCATATAGATCAATATGGTCAATCGCTTCATTCACATCCTTAACTGTCTTGACGGCTAAGATAGGAGCTAAAAATTCAGTCCGCCAATCTTCTTCTGTTGCTAGCTGAACAGCTGGAAAAGTAGAGGCTAATTTCGCATCTCCACGCAGTTCAACTCCGTTATCAAGCAAGTTGCCGATAAGCTCGGAACGGTAGGGCCATTGTTCATGAATCAGCACCGTTTCTGCGGCATTACAAACCGATGGACGATGTAGTTTAGCATTAAGGACGATTTCAATTGCCATCTCTTTTTTGGCCGTTTTATCAATAAACAGATGGCAATTCCCCACCCCAGTTTCCAATACTGGAACTGTGGCGCTTTGGATCACCGATTGAATTAACCCTGCACCGCCCCGTGGTATAAGGACATCCAAGTATTCATTTAATTGAAACATCTCAGCAGCTGTTTCCCGACTTGTATCCTCCAAAAGTTGAACAGCATCAGCCGGAATCGCTGTACTTGCAAGTGCCATTCGCATAACGTGAACAAGTGCTTTATTGGAATGAATCGCAGTTGAGCTTCCTCGTAAAAGAACAGCATTTCCTGATTTCAAGCAGAGACTTCCTGCGTCCACCGTTACATTCGGACGGGCTTCATACACCATTCCGATTACCCCAAGCGGAACACGAATCGTTTCAATTCGTAATCCGTTTGGTCGTTCCCACGCTTCGATCCTTTCACCAATCGGATCATCAAGCAGAACTAACTGGCGAACTCCCTCCACAATCTGTTCCAATCTCTCTCCCGTTAAAAGCAACCGGTCCAACAGTGAGGGGGAAAGTCCCTTTTCCTTTCCAGCTACTATATCCTTTTCATTTTCCCTCAATAGCCATTCTTTTTCTGTAATTAGCTGATCAGCCATTTTCAAAAGGGCCTCATTTTTTTCAACTGCTGATAACAATCCCAATTGTTTGGCTGCTTTTTTACATTTTCTTGCTTTTTCTACTAACTCACCCATTGGACACTCACTCCTTTGGCAAAGTGACCCAATTATCACGATGAATCACTTCTGCCTTTTTGTTTATGGAATAACATTTCGATTGTTCACTTGGTAATCCCTTCACCAGCAGTAAATCTTTTGAGGAATAATAAATCTGCCCTTTTCCGACCGTTTTACCCTTTTGATTTTTCACGATGACAACATCTAAAGCATTAAACTCGCCAATTACATTTGTGACGCCAACAGGCAATAAACTTTTCCCATGGAACAGAATCGCCTTTTCTGCTCCTTCGTCAATTTCAATCGTTCCCCCCACATGGGAGTGATAAGCAATCCACTGCTTTCTCATCTGCATTTGCGTCTGGAACGGACCTCCAATATATGTCCCATCACCTTTTCCAGCTAATATATCTACTAGTTTTTCTTTGCCTGTCCCCGTACCTACGAAAACACTTACCCCTAGTGATAAGGCCTTCTTAGCAGCAACTAACTTTGACTTCATTCCACCCGTACCAAGTGAAGAACCGCTGTCTCCAGCCACACTGAGAAGTGTTTCGGAAACTTCTGGAATGAAATGAAACTTTTTCACTTCTTTTGAGACGGTTGGATTTCCATCATAAAGGCCATTTATATCCGTTAAAATAATCAAGGCATTGGCATGTAAAAAGCCGCTGACGAGTGCCGATAATAAGTCATTGTCACCAAAGGTCAATTCTTCAATTGACACCGAATCATTTTCATTAATAATCGGAATAACCCCGCGTTGCAGTAATTCATGGATCGTAGAAAACAAGTTTTGGAATCGAGTCTGACTGTAAAAATCTTCACGGGTTAATAATATTTGTGCAGGTACCCTATCAAACTCTTTAAATAATTGAATATAATTTTGCATGAGCAGTCCTTGCCCAACTGCTGCTGAGGCCTGTTTTCCAGCTGTGCTTTTTGGCCGTGTCGGATAACCAAGTGAGCCGAATCCTGCTGCAACTGCACCGGATGAGATCAAAATGACATCGTGACCCAGATCTTTTAAATGAGCGAGTGCCTCAACATGATCACGTATTTTCCCTTCAGAAATAGTTCCTGAAGCATTTGTAAGCGAGCTACTCCCAATCTTTACGACCACCAGCTGTTTTTTCATTTCCTTACGACCTTTCTTTTAATAAATAAAAAAACCGATTCTTCTGTCCTTGAAAAGGACGGAAAAATCGGTTCCGCGGTACCACCTTCATTGATGCCATGCATCCACTCGTACTCGTAACGTGAGTTGATCGGCTTATGTTTGCATAAGCAGTATACTAGGGCAGGTTCAATCATTTTTCTGTGAGAAACCTTTCAGCCAGTGGGTTTCACTCTCTAGCACATTCCAATGGTTTACTAATCCCATACCATTCTATTTTTTGATTTTTTCGATTTATTTGATTATCCTTAGAAAATAACAAATTGTCAAGAAGAACTGTCATAAAAAAAGCTAACCGTTGCTTCCCATTACAATATGGCAAATTTACTAGTACAAATCGCTACAGCACTACTCCTTCAGAACAAACTGCCCTACTAAATAATCAGAAACCTTTTCTGACTGCAGTCTAACAGCTATAAAGGGTGGCCGGACGGCACTTGACCCCTCCAACGGATGGCCCAGCCAGATAATCTGCTTGTCGATAACGACAAAGGGGAAGGCCACTCGCTCATTTAGGTATTGATTTGCTCGCAACTCTGGCAGGTCACGCTCGGAAATAACAGTTAAGTTTACCCGTTGATCCCTGTCCCTTAGTTTTTCCAGCCATTGTTCTGAAAGGTTCGTTTGAACAGGAATGGAAATCACTATCGACGTTCTTGCTGCCTGCAGATCGGAAAATACTTTGTCTACCTTAAGAGCATGCATCCACTGTAATCTGGGATGCTGATTCCGCACCCATGTACCAATTTCTTTTGTCCGGACGGTTTGCTGGTTTTTTTCATGGTGCTCCACAAGCTGCCTTAGTGTTTTCCCCTGATAGACATACTTCCTTATAAATGCTTGATTACTGACATGAATAAATTTCCCTTTTGTTCTCGTTATGGCAACATTAATCAAACGTTCGCTGTCTTTCCCCGTTAATAACATGCCTGCACGAGTTTGCGGGTCACTGTCAACGGTATCAAAGATCATGACATCACGCTCGCTACCTTGAAACCTGTGAACCGTGGCAGCGATAATATCAGCTGTTGCCCGCTCCTTTTCGTAAATATCATCGAGGATCAGCTCCATTAAATTGGCCTGCGCACGATAAGGAGTCACGAAACCAATCGATCTTATACCGCTCAGATAGGATTCATGAATTAATTGAAACGACAATAATACTTGCCAAAGATTCATGCGTGAATGCGATGTTCGTTCTGTCATACAGTGAGCCCCCGTAAAACTAGTATCCACTAATACGGAAGACCGATTTGGAAATGGTGTTTTTTGGGCAATATGGTCTCTGCTTTTCGTAACACTTTCATGGTCACCCACAAGCGAATGGTAGATATATTGATTGGTGAAGGCAGAGATATCCGGATGCATTCTTCGTTGTTCTTTCAGTAAAAAAAGATGGGGATGAAGTTTGCCGTCATTGACCCAATCGGCAACACCAGCGCGATGAAAAATATCCTCCTTCAACCACATGTTTACTAACGCATCTCTTGATGAAGCGATAGGGGGCAATTGTTTGAAATCGCCACAAATAATCACCCGTTTCCCGAGGGAAGCAGCAAAGGCAGCCTGAGGAACATATGCCATACTGGCTTCATCGAGAATAACCACATCAAAATTCTTTTCGTAAATGGCCGGGTCACTCGCAGCTTTAGCCAGAGTGGTCCCGACAATATAGGCATCCTTGACAAACTGAATTTCCTTTTGGCGAATCTTTTCAAGCACTCTGGCGATCTTTGATTCCACCTCGAGAAGTTGATTTGTATCCCTTTTACTAAAGGAGTGTGCTAGGTCCTGCTTCAGATTTCGTCTTTCTTCGATTAACTTTTCTTTATCTTCAGCAAGATGGGGATCCTGTCTCTCAAGCAATTGGCTTGTGGTGACTGCTTCAAGATTGGCGAGTTGTTCACCAGTATGGAATCCATAGCGAAGGACATCCCCTTCATGATAACGTTGTTTCTTAGTGATGAAAGCTGAAATTTCACTAATTAAGACATCTACTGCCTGGTTACTGTGTGACAAGATCAGAACTCGCTTTTCTTGGAAGTATTTATTTGCTGCTGTTCGAGCAAGTGTATAGGTTTTACCTGTGCCAGGTGGTCCCCAAACAAATGTCACAGGGTTGTATTTTGAACGTAACACTAGCTCATGAACAGTACTTTTACTTTTTTCAACTGGGTGCTTTGCTGGCATCGAGGGATCCATCAATTTTTTTACACGTAAACGCTTTTGCTTATTCTTTTTCATTTCATCCAATCGTTGAATCAACTGCTCGAGCAGTTCCCACGGATCATGGAACAAGGTAGCCACTGAAATTAACTCCCCGAATGATTGGTCTAAGGTAAGGATGACCCCCTTTCCTTCTGAGGACAGGACACGTCCTGATTGTTTCATCCCACCCCACTCGATTCGAATCGAGGAACCAACCGGGATTCGGATTGAGCCAGTGGTATCAAAATAATAGGTAAACGAACCATCATTGGCTAGGAGCCGTCCATTTGTCACAATACATTTGTTACTACCGAACTTTTTCAAATGCATAATTTCGTTTTGAAGGGCTTTTTGCCATTCTTTTATATATGAAACTGTAGTCGTCATTCATCTCTTCCTTTTAAATAAGAAACGTTCAATCTGCAACAGACAGATTGAACGTTTCTGCTAATGAAAATTACTATACCATTTTATGAGTTGCTTTAAAATAGTAAACATAATGATCCATCATAGGGAAAAAATTTTGCCTACATTAATTTCTTGAGTGATTCTGTCAATGTCTTTATTAAAAATTGTAGATCCTTCTTCTCAATATTCAGTGGCGGTGCAAGTGTGAGGACATTATTGTATCCAGCAACAGTCGCTCCATTTTTCCCAATAATAACGCCTGCCTGCTTACAACTTGCGATAACTTGATTGACAAGTCCCGTATCTAACGGTTCCTTCGTATTTTTATCCTTCACTAGTTCAATTCCAATCAATAGACCCTTACCCCGAACATTTCCAACAAACGGATGATCTTGAAGGAGGTTTGTCAGATCATTTAGGACCTGTGCCCCTAAATCTCTAGATCGATCAAATAGTTTTTCATTTTCCATGATCTCGAGATTTTTCAACGCTAGTGCACAGGCAGCAGGATTCCCGCCAAATGTATTGACATGCCGGAAGTAATCATATTCCTCTGTCCCTTTAAACGCGTCATATATCTCTTTTCGGACGGCCGTTGCCGAAAGGGGCAAATAGGCACTGGTAATCCCCTTTGCCATCGTGATAATATCAGGCTTCACACCATAGTTCATAAAGCCAAATAATTTACCTGTCCGGCCAAACCCACAAATTACTTCATCAACTATTAACAGTGCGCCGTGTTTTTCACAAACTTCTTTTGCTGCCTTCATATAGCCTTCAGGAGGAACAAGGACGCCTCCGCCGGTAATGATCGGTTCCATAATCATGGCGGCAACCGTTTCACTCAGCTCCCACGTCATCGTTCGATCAATCTCTTTTACCGAGGACAACTCCATCGGATCGTCAACGTTTGTGTCATCTCGATAGGAATCGGGTGGTGATACATGGATAAAACCTGGTGCGAGTGGCTCATATTTATATTTTCGTTGGGCCTGGCCAGTTGCTGCTAAGGCACCCATAGAATTCCCATGGTAGGCCCGGTAGCGGGACACGATTTTATAGCGACTATGTTCCCCCTTTTGTTGGTGGTATTGCCGAACAATCTTAAAAGCCGTTTCATTTGCCTCCGACCCACTGTTAGAAAAGAAAATAACATAATCATCGCCAAGCATTTTATTTAATTTTTCTGCTAGTTTTATAGCCGGAACATGGCTTTGGGATAGCGGGAAATAAGCCATTTCTTTTAATTGTTCATAAGCAGCCTCCGCAAGCTCCGTTCTCCCGTAGCCAACATTCACACACCACAAGCCAGCCATCGCATCTAAATATCGTTTTCCATCCGCATCAGTAACCCAAGAACCCTCAGCCTTCGTCGCAACCAGCGTCGCATTCGGATTATACGGCTTCATCGAATGCCAAACATACTGATCATCCTGCTCTAATAACGTCTCATGTGGACCCCTAATTTGAACCATAAACCATCCCTCCATAGTATAATTGGTGCCTGACACCTTATATTACTTTTGCACCATGTTTATGCGTCGAATCTTGATGTGATCATTTTTTTGCGGGTGTAAAAGTTTAGTCCGTCTTTACCGTTTACATGAAGATCGCCATAGAATGAGTCTTTCCAGCCTGAGAATGGGAAAAAGGCCATGGTTGCTGGTACTCCAACGTTTATTCCCAGCATTCCTGCATCCGCTTCTTCACGGAATTGACGGATCGCTTTTGCGTTATTTGTATAAATCGTCGCTCCATTTCCATATCTAGATTGACGGATAAAGTCCAATCCTTCATCTAAATTGTTAGCACGAAGGAGACTTAAAACCGGTGCAAAGATTTCATCCTTGGCAATGGTCATTTCAGTGGTAACATGGTCAAAGATAGTTGGTCCTATGAAATTCCCTTCCGGCAGCTCAGCGATTTCCCGACGTCCGTCCCGAATCAGGTCAGCTCCTTCGGCAATTCCTTTCTCAATATAACCCAAAACCTTTTCACGATGTTCCTTGCGAATTACCGGTGTTAATAGCACCTCATCATCCATACCGCTCCCAATGATCAATTCATCTGCTTTTTTCTTTAGTGCCGCAACAAATAGGTCATTGTCACCAACCACAACGACCGCACTACAAGCCATACAGCGCTGCCCAGCACTACCAAAAGTTGAACTTATCACATGTTGAACGGCCTTATCCATGTCGGCATCTGGCATGACAATATGATGGTTCTTTGCACCAGACAGTGCTTGAACTCGCTTTCCTTCAGCAGCTGCACGCTCATACACATACTTTGCAACAGGCTGGGAGCCAACAAAAGAAATCGCAGCAATATCCTTATGCTCGAGCAGCCCATTGACGACATCGTGTGCACCGTGAACAACATTTAAGACTCCATTAGGGGCACCAGCTTCTGAGAACAATTCAGCTAATCGATTCGCTAAAATTGGTGTCCGTTCTGATGGCTTCAACACAAAGGTGTTTCCACAGGCGACGGCAAGCGGGAACATCCATAGCGGCACCATCATCGGGAAGTTGAAAGGGGTAATGCCAGCAACAACCCCCAATGGATAGCGGAACATTTCAGAATCAATGTCTTCAGCAATTCCTGATAACGTTTCGCCCATCATTAAGGTTGGTGCACCAGACGCAAATTCAACACATTCAATCCCGCGCTGCACCTCACCGTACGCTTCCTTGTATGCCTTTCCATTCTCTTGAACGATTAATTTAGCTAATGCTTCATGATTCTCCGTTAACAAATAATGATATTTGAATAGAATCCTTGCGCGCTTTGGAACGGGTACATTTTTCCACTTATCAAAGGCTTCCTTTGCCGCTGTTACGGCAAGATGGACATCCTCCTTTGATGAAACCGGTACCTTTGTAATGACTTCATTGGTGGCCGGATTTGGCACATCAAGCGTTTCCTCACTAGTTGCACTTACCCATTGCCCATTAATATAATTTTTTAAGACAGCCGTAACGTTTTTTGTCACACTCATTTCAAACCCTCCATTACAATAATATTTTGAATAGTTACTATTATTTCCATTATCTCGTATCTATAGATCCCTATCATTAGACAGTCTGTAAAATGTCTTGCGGAAATTCTGCAACAATTTGCTTATCTATTTAACATTAAGACTATTTCAACCACTTTTTAGAGAACTTGGTTAGTCGCCTTTGGCAATGATGCTGACAAATAATCATGAACCAGAAGCATAAATTCTATTGCTATCCTTTTCTCATGCTCCATGAAATCGTCACCCAATAAGTTTTCGAGCTTTTGCAAACGATGGTATAGCGTCTGACGGACAATAAACAATTTGTTAGAAGTTTCCTGCTTTGAGCCGTTGCATTCCAAATAGACTTTTAAGGTTTCGAGTAGCTTTCCATTGTATTTTTGGTCATATTGAATAACGGGTTGTAAGTATTCCGAGGAAAGCGCCTGCAGATCGGTATGTTTACTCATTTGCGAAATCAACCGATAAAGATGCAAATCTTCATAAAAATAATAAACCTGTTTATTGGTCATTTTTTGTTGAATACGGAGAGTCTCTTTTGCTGTCTGATAGCTCTTATGTACATCACTGGCAGAATGAATAAACTTCCCAGCTGCAATGATTAACTTTGCCGAACTTTGTTTTCGAATAAATTCCGAGTCTTGAATTGATCCAATCGATTTCTTTATCCGATCCTTTAGATTCTTTTTTGTTCGATTGTTTAACAGGATAAAGGTAATCTCGTTTCTTTTCTCAACAAAAAATACAACAAAGCCATTCTGTTCAAAAACAGAACGAAAGACTAGTTTTAAATAGGTTCCATCCTGACTTAACTTTTCTTGAAGGGGGATATTTTTTGCAATTAACACGACGGCCTCGTTCGTTGTCGCTTTTATGCCATTTTCGATTAAATATTCTTGAATTTCTTCTGGTGAATGCTCCCCGTCGAGCCAACCATGCAGCCATTCAAACTCTTCAACCCGCTTTTTTTCCTCGACAAACAATTCTCTTAATAAATGTTGTGCGAGCGCCGTGGCAGTGCGATCTAAAATCAACAGATCATATTCACTGATTGGTATTTCCTTTGAGTGGATGGCCAGCTCGGCGTATTCCTGTCCAAATAAAAAGATCGGTGAAATTGCCAGGTGATCATAGGATTGCGTTTTGGCTCCTTCCATCTGTTGAAGGATTATGTCCTGATCACCGCCACTAATCTCTGGCACAAACACATAGTCCTGATTTTTAAGTCGAAAAATAATTTGAACATCCAAAGCGGAGAAAATAAATTGCAATATATCCTCATATGCTTCAATCGTAAGTAACCGTTTATTTAACCGCTGGGAATAATTCTCTAAGTCTGATATCTTTTGATATTGTTGGTTAATAATGACTGAATGAATATCTTGGGTGATTTCAACAAACGGTACCTCTTTTTGAAAAATAATAATGGGAAAATCATATTCATTGGCGAGAGTAATCACCTCAGCAGGTACCTCTGACATGTATGTTCCCATTTCAAGGCATAACCCTGCCGCATCATTTTCAATAAATTCTCTCACCATTGAGACAAATAATTTCGTGTTGTCTCTCCAGGCAACTCCCGTAGATAGAATCAATTCATTTCCATTTAATAGATTACGAATGGACGTGACCTCAACGACATGGACCCACTTAACCACCCGCTGAATGCCCTCGTTTCCGGCGATCACCAACGCCTGCTCAAAGTGTTTTCGTATAAAAATATCTGCAACAGTTAAGTGAAAATATTCCTTCATAAGTAATTTTCTCCTAAGATTTAGTTAGAAAAGGATTGGCATACAAACCAATCCTCTCCCGTTTTAGTTTTTCAATTGATTTTGTTTCACTAAAAGACTAGAAAAATACTTTCGTCCATTTGCTGTTCCAATCAGGAGCGTTTCTGTTACATTTCCATTCGGATGTAAAAAATCAACTGTTGCGCCATTTAAATGTTCTTTTACTCCGCTAATCTGACAACCCTTTTGGATTAGAAAATCAATTTTATCCCTCTCTGAGAGAAATTGTTGATAGTCTGACATGATATCCCCCTCTAGTTCTTAATTAATATAAATCTACGTTATTTGGTATTTCTTCTAATACCGGTTCATATGCTTTTTCTTCGATTACCCAATCACGTCCAACCGAAATGCCTAAAAATTTTTCATCACTAGGATCGTTGATTTCCGCTTGTTGATATTTGTTGAACCACCAGTATTTTGCGAGCAGATAATAAATGCCTGCACCCAAAATAAAACCGACTAAAAAGCCAAAGTCCGGAACAAAGTAGGATGCGGCTGCCCCAATGATCCAGGCTATAAACCCGGCTACGTTTACTCCACCTAAGTATCTGAACTGACCATTCTGTTCATATAACTCAGGAACATTTACACGTCTTTTTCTAATCAAATAATAATCGGCGAACAAGATCCCCACTATCGCTGCTAAAATACCGCCGACAAATAAAAGAACTTGAATGATGATATCAAACAATTGCCATGGTTGCACAACGATTCCAACAATCCCAGCAGTGATGACCCCAGCCCAAAATGGAAACTTAGGTCCACCAACGTTTGAGAAAATGGTAGCAGCTGGAACGACATTTGCTGCCGTATTCGTTGACCACTGCGCTAACACAAGCATTAATAATAAAACGGCAAGAATGATTCCGCTTGCTGATTTTTGGAGAGCAACTACTGGATCCGAGTTTAATACGGCGATATAGGAAACCGCTCCGATAATGATCATAAAGGTTTGGACAATTGGCATGGCTACCATATTTCCGATTAATGATGCTTTGTTTCGTTTAAACCAATTCTTCTCATTCATAGGGGCTTTAATAAATCGTGAAATGGAGGGAATGTCTGCACTTAATGTAGCCCAAAAACCCATATTGCTAAAAATAACTACTAAAAAGGCAGAAAAGGCCGCTCCACCAGTGACAGGAGACTCCACCCAGCTCCATACGTCTCGCCCAGCTTCTGCAGCCTGGTCTGATAAGGAGGAGTACATCCAAATGGAGATTAATAGAATAATTGGGGCTGCTAAATCTGCAAAGCGTTCAATTGACTTTATCCCTAAAGCTGTATTAACCAATTGAACGGCTGCAAAAATGAGGAAACAAACAAACCAATTATCAAAGCCAAATAAAATATTTAAGATCCCATTCATTGCGGTTGATCCAAAATACGTATTTACCCCAAACCACATCGAGGCTGTAATCCCACGAGTGATGGAAGGGATATGGGTGCCAATCGTTCCAAACGGTGCTCTCATATAAACAGGAAACGATAAACCGTGCTCAATGCCAATATCCGCAATTAAAGAAATGAACAGCCCAATCGCAAGACTTCCAATAATAGTGGCTAGTATAACCAATGGCAGCGATAAACTCATTACACCTGCCCCACCAATTGCAAACGTCGCTAGAACGACAACCATTCCTACCCACATAAAAGAGAAACCTAATTTTGATATTTTCCTATCTTTATGTTGAATGGGAAATAAGTCAGGTGATTTTAAATGGTTTTTTTTCATATGAACACTCCTCGTTATCGGTTTGATTTTAAAGAAAACCCGCAGATTAGCGAGCCCAAAAATAGATTCCAAAATTCAGACAACCGGACAACATGTATTTATAAATGGGCAATTGCTCAGTAAACCTGAGCAATTGCAGGAGTGCTACAACCATTGTTGGAACAAGTGCTGGATCATTTAGTTAATTGTTAATGTTTGATCTTGCTTTAAGGGGGTATTGGAATTATACTTCGCTCGCTTCAAATATTGACCTGATCCTGGTTTACCTACAAATTGCTTATCCCGAACCACATATTCACCCCGTACTAACACTGAAACAGGCTCACCCGTCACTTTCATTCCTTCAAAGGCATTGTAATCCACGGCCATATGATGGGTTTCTGCTGAAATCACCCGCTCAACATTTGGGTCAAAGATAACCAGGTCGGCATCCGCACCGATGGAAATGGTTCCTTTTTGTGGGAATAAACCAAACAGTTTAGCTGCACGGGTAGAGGTAAGGTCGACAAACTGATTTAGGCTTATCCGTCCCTTTTTCACCCCCTCAGAAAATAAAATTGATAGACGATCCTCAATGATCGGTCCGCCATTAGGAATTTTCGTAAAATCATCTCGACCTAAATCTTTTTGACCAGTAAAATCAAAAGAACATTGATCCGATCCCAATGTTTGCAGTTGTCCGCTCTTCAAGGCATTCCACAATACTTCCTGATTCCACTTTTCTCGAAGTGGTGGTGACCACACATATTTAGCCCCTTCAAAATGAGGCTTTTCTAAATAGCTTTGATCCAACACTAAATATTGGGGACAGGTCTCACCCCAAACATCAAAGCCTTTACTGCGAGCTTCGGCAATCTTTTCAACGGCATCGGCACAAGAAACGTGAACAACATATAATTGTGAGTTTGCTAGTCCCGTAAGCTTCGCTGCCCTGCCAGTCGCTTCTCCCTCTAATTCTGCTGGTCTAGTTAATGCATGATAGATAGGCTCCGTTTTCCCTTCTTCAATTGCCTTATTGGTCAAATAATCGATGACATCACCATTTTCTGCGTGAACCATAACTAATGCCCCATGTTCCTTTGCAGAAATAAGCGTGCGGAATAAGGTTTCATCATCTGCTTGAAAGACATTTTTATAGGCCATAAAAACCTTGAAGGAGGTAATCCCTTCCTCATTTATGACCTGAGGAAGTTCATTAAGGACATCCTCATTAATTTCAGAAATCATCAAATGGAAGCTATAATCGATTACGGCTTTATCTTTTGATTTATCATGCCAGGTTTGAATAGCGTTTTTGAGGGGTTCTCCCTTATTCGTTAAACAAAAATCAATAACGGTCGTTGTGCCGCCAAATGCCGCACCAATCGTTCCTGATTCGAAATCATCTTTTGTAACCGTTCCACCAAATGGCATATCCAAATGGGTATGCGGGTCAATCCCTCCAGGAAATACTAATCTGTCCTTTGCATCAATGATCTCTGCGCCAACCGCAGATAAATTTGTACCAATTTGTGTGATTTTACCATCCTCAATTAGGATTTCAGCTTTGTAGGTGTCTGATGCAGTGACGATTGTTCCGTTTTTAATAATTTTTTTCATTTGTTTGTTCCTCCTTCAGATTACTTTGTCACATCTGCTTGGCATTCCACAGCTACACTTAGCGCAGCTTGGCGCTCATTCCATGTCATAGGCGCAAGCTCTCTTGGTACTTCAACCATATCAATCGCCCCATCTACTGGACAAACGATCGAGCATAAATTACATCCGACGCAGTCTTCGTCACGAACCTTTAAATAACTTTTTCCAGAGGAATCCGTCAACATATCAATACATTGATGAGATGTATCTTCACAGGCAATATGGCATTTATTGCAGTTGATACACACATCGTTATTGATTTGGGCAACGATATTATAGTTCAAATCCAAATTGCCCCAATCGGAGAATCGAGAAACAGATTTTCCAATGATTTCGGACACGGACGAAATACCTTTCTGATCTAAATAATTGCTAAGGCCATCAATCATATCTTCAACGATGCGGAAACCATGGTGCATCGCAGCTGTACAAACTTGAACTCCCGTTGCCCCCATCAGCATAAACTCAACTGCATCCTGCCAATTTGAAATTCCACCGATTCCGGAAATCGGTACGTTAATTCGTGGATGTCTGGCACACTCTGCCACCATATTTAAGGCAATTGGCTTAACAGCAGGTCCGCAATAGCCGCCATGCGCCCCTTTACCGGCGACATGGGGAATCGTATTCCATGAATCAAGGTCCACTCCCATTAAACTGTTAATCGTGTTAATCATACTAATCGCATCAGCACCGCCTTGGCAGGCCGCTTCTGCAGTCGCAGTGATGTCCGTTATATTGGGTGTTAATTTAACGATCACAGGGGTTTTGGCCACCTCTTTGGCCCAATAAGTTTGGCGTTCAACCAATGCGGGTACCTGCCCAGACGCCGAGCCCATTCCCCGTTCGGCCATTCCATGTGGACAGCCAAAGTTTAATTCGAGCCCATCAACGCCAACATCCTCTACTCGCTTAACAATTTCATGCCATTTTTCTTGCGTTGGCTCGACCATTAAGGAAGCAATGATAGCATGGTTCGGAAATTTCTTTTTCGTTTCATAGATTTCCTTTAAATTAACATCTAATGGTCTGTCAGTGATCAGCTCAATATTATTAAATCCAGCCACTCGTTTTCCGTTAAAACTACTAGCAGCAAATCTGGAAGAGACGTTCAAGATAGGATCACCCAATGTTTTCCAAACTGCTCCTCCCCAACCCGCTTCAAAGGCCCGCTGAACCTGATAGCCTGAATTGGTTGGTGGTGCGGACGCCAGCCAGAACGGATTTGGTGATTGAATTCCCGCAAGATTAATACGTAAATCAGCCATTCCTTTTCCCCCTTTGTCATTCGTTCCTGTCCTTCCAGAGTTAATTCACAACTCCAACTGGCGAATATTGTTTATGAATGGCATAGGCAACATCTTTTCCTTGTTGTGCCGCAGTGACAACCATAGCGTCACCTTTACCTTTACCAAATACCACATCACCACAAGCGAATATGGCCGGATTGGAGGTCCGGAATGTCCCTAGTTCAACCGTCACTACCCCACCATTATGTTGAAGACCAAATGCCTCGATGAGTTCCTTGTGCCTTGTTTGTCCGATCGCTTTCACTACGGCATCCACCGGAATCACATATTCTGATCCCTCTATTGGTACAGGTCTCCGACGGCCGTCTGGCTCAGCCTCACCCAGTTTCATTTTGATGCACTCAATGCCCATTACATGGCCAAGGCTATTTCCGATGATCCGTTTTGGGGCTGTTAACCACCGGAACTCTACGCCATCTTGTTTAGCAAATTCGTACTCAAAGTCATACGCTGTCATTTCTTCTTCAGTCCTACGGTAGAGGATTTTCACATTCTCAGCCCCAAGCCGAATTGAACAAGTCGCACCATCTATGGCGGTATTACCTGCCCCGATTACGACCACTCGTTTACCGACGAAATCCTGGGAAAGTTGGCCGCTTTTTGTTGCCTTCACAAATTCAATCGCATCATAAACACCCTTTAACTCTTCACCTTCAACCCCTAAATTCGGAACATGGGCCATACCGACCGCCAAGATAACATTATCGAAATCTTCAGTTATTTTATCCACTGAAATGTCCCTTCCTACGACGGTGTTAGTTCTTATAGTTACATTTAATTTCTTAACCTGTTCCACTTCCCAGAAAGAGATCTTTTGTGGTAATCGGAAGGACACGATCCCAAATGTATTTAATCCACCCGCTTTATCTGCTGCCTCAAAGATGGTCACCTCGTACCCTAATCTAGCTAGTTCACGTGCAGCGGATAAACCTGCAGGTCCTCCTCCGATAACAGCAACTGTTCTTCCGTTTGAAACACCTGGTTGAAAGAGGGTTTGTTCATTTTGTATCGCCCAATCTGTAGCATACCTTTGCAGGTTACCAATCATGATGGGATTTGTAGAGTGATTGAGGACACATGCCCCCTCACAAAGTTCTTCCGTTGGGCATACTCTTGAGCAACTGGCTCCAACCGGATTTGAGGACATGATCGTTTTAGCGGATCCAAGTAAATTTCCTGAGGCAATTTTTTTTATAAATGTTGGAATATCAATACCTGTCGGACAGGCTTTAATACACGGAGCATCATAACAATAGAGGCATCGATTTGATTCTTCCATTGCCTCTTGGTTGGTTAAGCCCTGCTCCACCTCTAAAAAGTTCATTTCGAGGTCCATCAGGGAAATGCGTGGTATTTTTTCACTTGCCAAAGAGAACCCTCCTTTTATATGAATAGTTCATTCCTGACTGACATTTTTTCAGCTTCAATTACACTAAAGACCATATTGTAAGCGCTTTAAAAAATACATTCCTAACAATGGACGTCGAAATCTATCTAGTCCTCCTTTATCTTGTTTTATTTTTAGGCGAAAAATTCTGCATCTTACAACTATTGTACAGTTAGGTGACGAGGATTACAGCTGACAACCTGTAAAATGATGCATGCCTTTGATTATCCATTATGTAACTATTGCTTGATACATCCCATTCTTTTTTCTTGAGTGAAAAACTTATAGATATGCAAGGCGGTAAGAAGTATAGCTTCCATAAACGATTGACCATCATATCCTTGTACATTTTTCTGAATACTATTTCAATTTAACACAAGCATACCAAAAAAAATGTAAAAATATAGCGAACTGTTAACTTTTCTCACATGGTTTTTTATTAGTGATGGGAGGTTAACAACCATTTCATTTCATTACCATTATTACTTTTGATTTACAGTTGCCGGACATATTTTATGGAAAGGTCTAAAAAACTTCTCGACAATTTTCACCAAACGTATCTCGTACCAACAAAAAAGCGTACCATTGACCGGTACACTTAAAAACCTCCATTTTGAAAATATTTTGCAAGGGTGATGATCATCGCACCCATTCTTTCATTCTCAGGGACAAGAATTCGATCAATACCCTCTTCTTTTAAAGCATCTGCAGTGACCTTTCCAACGGCGACGGCAACGGTCTGATTCTTGAAGGCTTCTACAATATCTGCGAACCTATTATTTTCTCGCGTATAATTGAACAATGATCGAACTTGAACGGCGGTGGTAAAACAAACGGCATCGCATTGACTTGCCAGCAGTTCAGCACATAATTGGTTCAGTGTCTCTTCATCTGGCGCAATATGCTGGTAGGGGAGAATCTTTTGGACAATTGCCCCACGCTCCTCGAGAAATTGAGTTAAGGCTGGCGCAGTTTCTCCATGAAGCTGAACCATTACCCTTTTCTCTAAGAAGTCAACCTCTTTAAGTTGACGGACTAACCCCTTGGTTGTTCCATCTTCATCTGTGGCAACAGGATAAATCGCTAATTTTTTTAGCGCTGCTAGTGTTTTATAACCCCTTGATGCCACCTTTGCATCTTGTATCTTTTTTAAAAATGCTTTATCTAGCCCAAGCTTTGTCGACATTTTGACAAGTGTTTCAATTCCAATCCCCGTCGTAAAAATGACCCAATCGGCACCTGTTTGGATAAATTCCAGTAAATCTGGTTCTACTTCCTGCTCTTCTAAAAATATGGTGCCCTGAAGGGATCTAACTAGCGGTATTCCTCCCTGCTTTTCTATTAATGTACTGATTTCGTCCAGTTTGCGTGAACCACCAATCACAATCCGTCTGCCAGCTAAACCTTTTTCCATTAACCTAACCTCCCCACTATTGGTTTACTGCAAAATCTCCCCTGGTTTCATTCCGAACCAATGATTTAAGAAAACGACCAAAGTTTTGCTAACAGCTGCAAATTCTAGGTCGTTTTCTTATGCCTCTATATTAATAAATACAAAACTTTTTGCCTGTCCAATCAGTTTTGATTCATTTCTACAGCTTCCACCAATTTAAAGAGGAAATGGTAAATCAGTTGAAAGGCTTTCCCAATTGTCATTTCTTCATCGAAACCTTCAACATAATTCAAGGCAAAATTCAAATTCCATAAACCATCATCATGACTAAAGATTAAATCAAATTTTGCCTCATCACCATGTAAATTTGCATCTAATTGTTCTTTTATTACTTTTTCATATTTCTTTTGCAGCTTCAGTCCTAACATGACATCATACGTTCCGAATACATCATCCGCCTCTAAGGATATGGCATCCACATGAACAAAATCAAACCATTTTGATTCTATGTAAATAAACTCATTCTTGTGTTCTTTTAAGTAGGTAAGTGGCTCTTGTAAAAATGAGGATGATTCGTTTTTCAACATATTTTCTGTTTCTTTATCACATCGTTCCATATATGCGTCTTCAAAGCGATTATTTGGGTCTCTCTCTATGAAAGAAAGAGCTTCATCAAGTTTATTTTTTTCAATATATTCTTTTTCTTCTGGAAAAATGGAAATCTTAGCATCGCCTTGATTTGTTTTTTGTTCTTTTATGTATTGGTTAATTCGTTCTTTTAACATATATTTTCCTCCTAGTAACACGTATCCCTATTATTTTCGGTTTTTTTTGATAAAAAAGCAAATCCTAGCGATTTTCCCAATTGTTTTCTCGTTCTTACAAAATTATGCAAATAAAATGGGCTGACTATGAAAGTCAGCCCTATCATCCATGATTAATTTTCTGCTAATTTCCCTGAAACTTTTTCACTAGTTGGCTTTGCCTCGCCTGGATCTTCTGCTTGCTTAGCTCGTTTGATGAAGAGTGCTAGAATTAATGCTAACAAAGCGATAAAGACACTGACAAAGAAAGCATCATTGATTCCTTCTAACATCGCCTTCATTGCAACCTGTTGTTTCATTTCGGCAAGTACCGCTGGTGTAGGCTGTGACGTTAAATGTTTCATGGCCGCTTCACCAATCTCAGTTGCATGTGTTTTCGCCCGAGTCGACATAACCGTTACTAATAATGCCGTACCGATCGCGCCTGAAACCTGTGACATGGTATTGTTCATGGCAGTACCATGCGGATAGAATCTTGCTGGTAATTGGTTTAACCCATTGGTCGTAACAGGCATATTAACCATCGACATACCAAACATTCGAAGTGTGTATAAAACAATTAAGTGTGTATATGAAATATCAAGCGTCAACTGACTAAAAAGATAACTTGTGACAACTGTTATCGTTAAGCCAACGATTGCAATGACACGACCACCAAACTTATCAAATAATTTTCCTGTGATCGGCATCATGATGGCCATCAAAATGGCCCCTGGTAACAACATGAGTCCTGCATCCATTGGGGAAATTCCGCGAATGGTTTGGACATAAATTGGTAATAATAGCATACCTGAAAACATTGCCATAGTGACAACCATAGAAATCGCTGATGATAATGCAAACATTGGATATTTATATATCCGGAAGTTAAGCAATGGTTTTTCAAGTCTTAATTGACGAATAATAAAGGTTACAAGGGAAATGACCCCAACGGTTAGAGTTCCATAAACTTGTGGACTATCCCAGCCCTCTTTGCCAGCCGAACTAAATCCATACAGGATGCCGCCAAACCCGATGCTTGACAATAATACTGATAGGAAATCTAGACGGATATCGACTTTATCCTTTTTATCTTTAAGTAAGAAAAAGCCAATTAATACGACGATAATTGCAATTGGCGTAACAAAGTGGAAAAGCATTCTCCAATCGTAGTGTTCAATAATCCAGCCTGATAGGGTCGGCCCTATAGCTGGAGCAAACATGAGTACTAAACCGAAAACGCCCATGGCTGCGCCCCGTTTTTCAACTGGAAAACTTGTTAACATAACATTCATTAATAATGGCATCATAATCGCGGAACCTGAGGCTTGAATCATTCGTCCAGCCAATAATAATGGGAAAACATGTGCAAAACCTGCTAGGATAGTCCCGATTGTAAATAACCCCATTGCGGCAAGGAATAACTGGCGAACAGAAAATTTTTGAATTAAAAATGCCGAAATTGGAATCAGGATACCGTTCACTAACATAAACCCTGTCGTCAACCACTGAACCGTAGATGCTTCAATCTCTAAGTCCTTCATAATCGTTGGTAATGCGATATTTAATAAAGTATTATTTAAGAATGCAATAAAAGCGCCAATCATCAATACGGCAATAATTCCGTACGGTGGACGATTAGTCTCTTTTTTGGAATGTTCCAATGTACTTCCCCCTTTTAAACTATTTGTTCAATTTTTTATACCCCTGTTTCACACTTACATAATAATATACTGCGAGTGTAGTTTTTGCAATCAAAAAAAACAGAAAAAAATATGGCTTTGTAATGGTCCTAGATTTACTGTAGTATGAATTTATACAGGCGGTACAAATTTGATTAAAGGTGATTATATGTACAATCGGAAACAAAATGTCATTAAGATGGCTCATCAATTATTTATTGAAAAAGGGTTCCAAGCCACGTCCATTCAGGAAATCTTAGATTATAGCGGCATCTCGAAAGGCACATTTTATAATTATTTTTCGTCTAAAAATGAACTCATCATCGGTATATATAAATCCATATACAAGCAAATGGAAAAGGAACGAAATGATCTATTGTTTGGCCAAAACCCTGCAAGTATTGAAATTTTTATTAAACAACTAGAATTACAAATGATAACCAATAGAAAAACCAAGCTTATTACAATTTATGAAGAAGTAATGGTCTCAAACGATCCTGACCTCAAACAATTCATTCAGCATATTCGATTAAATTCACTACAGTGGATTTACGGTAGGTTCATAGATATCTTTGGTGAGGATAAAAAACCCTATCTATTAGATTGTTCCATCATGTTTTTA
Source organism: Neobacillus jeddahensis (assembly GCF_000612625.1). Lineage (GTDB taxonomy): Bacteria > Bacillota > Bacilli > Bacillales > Cytobacillaceae > Neobacillus > Neobacillus jeddahensis. Next base: position 75,081 of record NZ_CCAS010000007.1, on the reverse strand, counting down.
GGAATCCTCCAACACAATATTCAATATAGTCGCTTGGCCAACGAAAATGTTGAACGAATTAGCCAAGTAGTTCGTTATAGTGTCGGTCGGTTGGTGAAGATGGTGGAGGAAGTTTCTACAACAGGTGAGCAATTGCTTGACCCTATGCTATTGGAAAAATGGTTGCCTTCTTGTTCAAAAAATAATAAAGGGTTTAAAAATCAACTACTTCATTTGTCTGGTGCATGTAGGAAAGCGATTACGAAGAATTTAGCTAGTGAAGAGGAACAAGAGAAATATACGGAACTAATCGAGTTCATTCAGGAAGAATTACTTCATTCTAGTTCACCACGCAAATTTATCATTGAGAGCACTCTTTCGACAATGAAGGTTCACTCTTTTTGGAAAAAGGAACTTCAGCAGCTTGAAGGTTTAATTGAAGAATATTTTAATGAATTAGAAAAGACAATATAATGATGCAACCCCTAATCCATTGTGATTAGGGGTTTGTTTTTCGTATTTTCTATGATTACTGTGTGGTTAACTTGGATATTCTGAGCTGAATCCAACACTACTCCAGTAGTTCTTGCACATGGTTCATACACATGTTACATGTCAAAGGTCAGTATGTAAGACTGCTTTTTGTACATCCCAAATGATGAAATCGTTCGAAAATTGTCTCGTCTCTACAATGGCTTCTATCCCATTTTTTATAAAGATGAGCCCTGAACCCATTTGTTCCTCGAATTCCCATCCATTAGACTTCATGAATTCTTTTACACTATCATATTGCTGATTCCCAGTGTTAATTGATAAGTAACTGCTCCGTTTTTCGGTTTTCGAAAATTGCACAAATTCTTGATCAGACAGTTTTAACTTTAGGATGGAAACAGCTAATGGCAAAGGATTCTCTTCCTGAAATAGGATAGACCCAAATAATGCAATGAAAATACCAGATCCTATCGAGATCACAAGGATTATGGTCATGGCTACTCTTTTATAGTTTCTCATCCACCTACCTCCCGAGATTGCTACACCTAATTATTAAGACGAATCAACAGACTTTTTTGTTTCATTTGGAAATATTTCAAATAAATTACAGTTACAAAAGGCACAAAAATAAAATCCACTCGTTAGGTAATATGGAGTGGATTTGTGTTGTCTATATTAAACTATTTAATAAAACTACTTGGCATCACGACAGCAACGACCTCACCACGTGCACAAAGGATATCTTCCGCAAATACTTCTGTTAGCACTTTAAATTTTTTCGGATGGATCTCTTGCACTACTCCAATCGCTTTTAATGGTACCCCATGTGGAGTAGGCTTTAGAAAGTTCACATTTAAGGAGGCCGTGACAAATCGAGGTGGCTCTACACCGTCTCCAGGTTCGTTCCCATTTTTTCGATGAAGTGCAAGTGCAGCTGACCCCGTTCCATGACAATCAATGAGCGAGGCAATCACCCCTCCATATACAAATCCAGGAAGTGCCAGATGTTCAGGTTTGGGTGAATAAATGGTTTCCGTCTGATCACCTAGCCATCCAGTTCGAAAATGATGACCTCCTTCATTTAATCGACCACAGCCATAACACCAGGCAAAATCAGCGGGATATTCATCTTGAATTGCAGTTTCTAACCTTTTCTCCAAGTTGCATTCCTCCTTTTTCAGAAAAGTATAACATATTTGAAAAGATATGATAATATTTAGGAGTACGAAGAATCTAGGAGGAGTTTTAATGAAAAAAATGGTGGAAGAACGCCTCAAACGCATAGAGGTCCCTCAGGAATTAACATGGAATCTAGATGATTTATTCCCTTCAGAGAAAGCATGGGAAGAAGAATTAGCCGTTATAAAGAAAGAACTTACACAACTTGAAAGATTTAAAGGGAGTTTACATACTAATTCAAAAGTATTGCTAGATTGCTTATGCGCTCAAGAGCAACTTTTCATGAAGCTCACAAAAGCTTATACCTTTGCTAGCTTAAAACAATCAGCTGATGGGACTGATCCTGCCAATCAAGCAAATATAGTAAAAGTTTCGTCTCTTCGTACAAAAAGCATGGCCGCCCTCTCATTCATCGATTCCGAAATCCAAGCCTTCGACGAGGGAAAAATGGAACAGTATTTGGAAGAACAACCTGGTCTTTTGCCGTTTCAGAAAAATTTAGTGGAGCTACTTAATAGAAAAAAGCATAGCTTATCGCAAGAAACTGAAGAAGCACTCGCTGCACTCGGTGAACTTCAAGGTGCTCCCTATCAAATCTATCAAATGGCCAAATTAGCAGATATGGAATTCGCACCTCTGCAAGATACGGAAGGGAACGAAATGCCCGTATCGTTTGCCTTGTTTGAGAACCGGTACGAATTTTCAGCCGATACAGATATTCGTAGAAAAGCCTATCACTCTTTCGTGACAACATTAAAGCAGTATAAAAACACAGCTGCCGCTACATATGCGGCCGAAGTGAGTAAACAAGTTACACTTGCTCGATTGCGCAAATATGAGTCGGTAACCCATATGCTCCTTGAACCACAACAGGTCACATTCGACATGTACAACAATCAGATTGACACCATTTTTACAGAACTGGCCCCGCATATGCGTCGCTTTGCTCGATTAAAACAAAAGGCTTTGGGTCTTGAACAAATGCATTTCTGTGATTTAAAGGCCCCATTGGATCCAGATTTCAATCCATCTACTACGTACGAAGAAGCAAGTCAATTAATCTTGGAATCGTTACAAGTAATGGGACCAGAGTATAGCTCAATTATTGAAACGGGCTTGAAGGAACGATGGGTGGATCGCGCCGATAATATCGGAAAATCGACAGGAGCATTCTGTTCTAGCCCCTATGGAGCACACCCTTTTATTCTTATTACTTGGCAGGATAATATGCGGGGATGCTTTACCTTAGCACATGAATTTGGTCATGCTGGACATTTCTATTTAGCCAATAAAAATCAGCGAATCATGAATGTCAGGCCTTCCATGTTTTTTATAGAAGCGCCTTCAACCATGAATGAAATGTTGTTAGGCCAACATTTACTTGCACAAAACGACGACAAGCAAATGCGACGCTGGGTCGTTTTACAGCTTCTCGGTACGTACTATCATAATTTTGTCACCCATTTGCTCGAAGCGGAATATCAGCGAAGAGTTTATGCACTTGCAGAGAAAGGCAATGCCCTAACGGCCAAAACATTATCTGAAGTAACAGGTGCCGTCCTTTCCGAATTTTGGGGCGATACAGTTGAAATTGATGAAGGAGCATGTCTTACTTGGATGCGGCAGCCGCACTACTACATGGGGTTATATCCCTACACCTACTCTTGCGGTTTAACTGCTTCAACGGCAGTTGCACTAATGATTCAGGAAGAAGGTCAGCCGGCTGTGGACCGGTGGCTAGAAGTACTTAGGGCTGGTGGAACGATGAAACCGCTAGACTTATTGCAACATGCTGGCATCGATATGTCTAAATCAGAGCCTATCAAAAAAGCTGTTGCCTACGTCGGATCCCTAATCGACGAACTAGAACAATCCTACCACTAATGAATCAATTAAAACTTAAAACCTTTTTCCATTAGATGGAATTTTGTACCTGTCAAGTTTTATAGTCTTTTTATTCCCCACTTTTAACGAAACTTTTCTAGTATGTCATCCGTATTACCCATACTATAATGATAGACTAACTTAAAAGGAGATTTTTCATGGGGAATATTTTTTTATTCACACTAATTATTGGGCTTACGTCTACCCTCATTTTATTACCTATAATAAAAAATGAGCAATTAAGTACAAAAGAGAGTAAACAAATAAAGACAGGTATTATCGTTGCAATAGTTGTCATTCTGATGCCAGCCATATTTGCTTTTTACTATTTTACAAATTTCGACAGAAACTTCTCTTCTAGTTGGCCATTAGCGATCCTCGTAACTCTGGGAGGAGTTGTGTTTTCAAAAGGTAAAGAACGGAAATGGAAGGCCCTTCTTTTTGTGGTAAGCATCATTATAGGTGGCTATTTCGTTTCTGCATTTATTTTTAATGCTGATGAAAAGTTTGAACTAGCAAAAATGGATCAACAGGTGGAAATTAAATCCTTTGACGATAAACAAACACCTGCAAGTGTCCCACCACAGTTTGCAAGGAATAAAATGAAAAAAGCATTCGGGCAGGTTCCGAATACAAGTTATTACGAACTAGGTAACCTACAAATTCAAAAGGTCAATGGGGAGTTCGTCTACATTGCTCCTGTTGAGTTCTCTGGGTTTTTTAAATGGTGGAAGGGTGAACTGACCCCAGGCTACTTTACTTTAAGTGCCACCGATTCATCCGCCAATCCTAAATTCATTAAGTCAGAAATGATGTACACTCCTTCTTCCTATTTTAATAAAAATATTGAGAGACATATTCGCATGCTTTATCCGAAAAAGATATTCTATGGGGATGTCCAATTAGAGATTGATGAAAATGGTCAACCTTTTTACATTTGTTCCTATGGTGATTTCATCTCGGCACGAAATGGATTTCACGTGAAAGGAATAGTTACCGTGAATTCCCAGTCTGGCGAAACTAAGGATTATCCTTTATCAAAGATTCCCGATTTTATTGATGGTGCCCTTTCTCCAGAAGTAGTCAGCCTTCAAAACAGTTATTTCGGGAACTATATCCACGGCTTCTGGAATAGCAAATTCGGTAAATCCGATGTGAAGCTTCCGTCCGATGAAGGGACAGAGGCCAATGTAAGTCCAATTTTTGACGAACAAGGAGTTATGTATTATTTCACTGATTTTACCAGTCCTAAAGAAGGCGTCGACTCAATGCTTGGTTACTCTTTAACAAATTCAAGGACCGGGAAGGCTACTTACTTTACAGGGAATCCAGAAGAATCCTATATGGATTCACAAGGTACCCTGCAGATTATTGAAAAGAAATTCATCGAGAAGAAATGGCATGGCCAAATGCCGATTCTATACAATTTCTATGGCGAGGCAAGCTGGTTAACCCCTGTATTAGATTCGAATGGCTTTCTGCAAAACTATTTTGTCATATCGGCGGCAAACCCGGAGATTTCAGTTTATGGAAGCACTCCAAATGAAGCATTAAAACAATATAAGACTGCCCTGCAAAGAGGTAAAGGAACAGTCGATGGCAGCTCAAAAGCGGATGAAAAGCAAATTTCTGGAACAGTCTTAAGAGTATTTAAAGAGAAATCTGGAGATTTTACTGTTGTTTCCTTTTTACTTGATAATCATAAAAATTTCGTTATTTCATCTGAAAAAGCCCCCATGGCGATCTATCTAAAGGAAGGGGATCAAGTATCCGTTCACTATTTGGAAACAGGCGAAGATTTCCTTCCTGCTAAAGAAATGGTGATCGAGGGATTGTAAAGAAGAATCTTTATCGGCAGAACACTCTGATATGCAGAACCGACAAAAGCCAATTTCCGGTAGAACTATGGAAGTTGGCTTTTGTTAATATAGTCAGCCCTCATGGGGACTTAATAACATAAAATGGTCAACCACCGTTCCCTTTTACTAGGAGACTTTGATACTTAGTGGATGTTCGCATTTCAATCGTTAATTTTCCGTTTCCATAAACGGCTTTTATAAGAAATGGAATACCGGTTGTATTTTGGAAGCGAAAATCGGGCCCACCATAAGAAACGGTCGCATCTCGTCCCTCCGGTACATAGCCAACAGATAAAGAGTGGTGATGCTTTTCGACATACCTAACCCCGACTTGATCAACAGCATTAAATAATGTAGACGAAGTCTGGCAGATTCCGCCCCCGATTCCATCAACTAATTGCTTGTTGACAATCTCCTTTGCTGGTTGATAGCCATGTTCGACATCACTAGGGCCAACTGTTGTATTATACGAAAATATATCCTGTGAACCTACAATGATATTATCAATCGCTTGAGCCGAAAGCTCAATATTTTTTGAACGCCCTACTACACTACTGTCGAAATAGGTTGTATAGGAGGAGAGTACTACTTCATTTAAATTGGCAACATCCTCAGGTAAATAGCCGCTTTCAGTCACGGTTAATGGTAATTCAACATCTCCACCTGTACTAGAGGCCGACATCACCTTTTTAACTAAAACCGCTTCGTCTAATATAATGAGCGGCTTCCCTTTGATAATCTGACCATCTGGACTAATTTTATCAAGAATCATACGTTGGTCATATCCAGTTGCTAAATCAGTACCCCTAGCCAAATCCTTTGCCCATTTTTCCAATTCCTGTTTATATGACTCTGGATTACTCTCAAACCCTAATTCTATTGGTAAAAAGGTTTTTATTATTTTTTTTGTATTTGGGTCGACGACATTGACGACAATTGGCTTTTTCTCTTCTTCTTTCTGCGGTTCCTCAGGCGGCTTTTGATCCGGTTTCTTTTGCGGCTCTGTCACTTGTTCGTCATGAGGCTGCTTCTTGACCGTCTTTTCGGTACACCCGGTTACTCCAACTAAGCCCCCGATTACTATCACTGTTATTATCCATTTTCGTTTAGCCATTTTGTCCAACTTCTCCTCTTAAACAAAAATTATTCCATCATGCTAACATATGAGGAATTGCGGTTTGTGGTGTATCCATTCACCCATTTTATTCCGTTTTGCATGTCATTATGACAATGGAGAAGTCTTTCTTTGGGAAGGCATTTAATGGCCAAATTATTTAAAGTAAAAAACAGCGCCAAACTCACGGTCCGTCACTGCTTTTCCTATACTATGATTTACTATCTCGTGCCACTTTTAGGTAAGTGGTGGACGACCTTTGGTTCTAGATAGCTTGGTTGACTTTTCCTATATGCGAACCAATATGCCATCGCGATAAAGACGGTTCCCCCAACAGCATTCCCTAGGAAGACAGGAACAAAGTTTTGAAGATACTCTAACCAAGTAAAATGCCCGGCAAAGATAGCTGCGGGGATAACAAACATATTGGCTACAACGTGTTGAAATCCGATCGCCACAAATGCCATCGTAGGGAACCAAATACCGGTGATTTTCCCAAACATATCATTTGCTCCATATGAAAGCCACACTGCCGATGCAACAAGCCAATTACATCCAATCCCAGAGATAAAGGCTTGAAGAAATGTTGCGTCAAGTTTATGTTCAGCAATACTAACCGTTTTTGCCAAGTATGGTGCAGTTTCAGTTAAACCAACAAGATGTCCAAAGAAGTAAGCAACAAAAATGGCCCCAACAAAATTACTTAAAGTGACCAGCAACCAATTATAAATAACATTACCTGTGCTGATTCTTTTTGCCATTCTCGCAAGCGGGACCGCCATCATATTCCCTGTCAAAAGCTCACCACCTGCAAGTAAGGTAAGAATTAAGCCTATTGGGAACACCGATGCGCCAATCAAACTGCCCAATCCCTCTAGATTTCCGGTTAACGTTGCCGTTACACGGATGTAAAGTAAATAACCTAAGGCGATGAATGCTCCTGCCTCAAAACCTAATATCAAAGTTTCAATCAGGGGGTATTTTGTTTTTTTTACTCCATTTTCGACTGTGATTTCCATAATTTTATCTGGTTTACTATAGCCCATGTGAAGTTCTCCTTTAATAATCGTATGTTTGTGAAATAATTAACATACTACTATTTTATAGTAAAAACTCATTTGAACATGTGAATATTTCTTTAATTATTTAAAAGCGCTTACAATAGAAATTATTCCTTTCTTCGACAAATACTCACATAAATCCCTTTGCCACACAGGCATCGAGGACAAAGTATGTTATACTAATAGATAATGGACGGTTTATTGATCGATTCAAATGACAATGACTGTTTAAGTACGGAATCAATGTAAACTTTCCTTAGTTAGGTTTTGCAATAGACCTTAATGGTAGAAGGGTGTTATGTCATGGAAAATGCAATAGAGACGGTTTATTTCTTAGAGAATCCTGAAAAAAATATTATTAAATTCGCTACTGGAACACAACTTCGTTATGAAGATGTGATCAAAGAGGTTTTTGGTGTTGCCTGTATCAATGATTTACACATGATGATCCAGTATAATAAAAGTTTTCAAACAAGTATTTGTAATTGTTATGGGATTAGTGAAAAGAAAATTACCTTAGATAAAATTATTCGAGTAGCATCCAAAACAGATTTACTTCGATTAAAAAAACATTTGTTAGAACAGCAAAGAGAACAAGTGGAAAACGTTCAACTAGTTGAAGATCAGCATATCCAACGTCCATTTGATGCAGTAATTAAGTTACAAGAAGGTTTATATCAATGGGATGACGCTAATTTCTCCTACAGTGCTGTTCCAAATGGTGCCTAATACCTTTGAATACCATTCAAAGGCAAGGTGCCTTTTTTTTGTCTCATCCTTAAACGAATTAGCGGAAATAAGTTATAAGTTTTCGTGGGTAACAGACTTCCACTCGTTATAATTTTGAAAAAATGAACTATTCAAGACGGTTTTCCCCATATGTATACTAGTTAATCCTTGTGATCCTCTTGTCACTTTTTTCTTCTGGCAACAAAGCCACCTTTATCCCAGAACCCTTTTTCTGAACAACCGATGCAAGGAAATCCTGCTGCAATACAACGATCATATCCAATAGATTCGCAAGCGTTAAAGGCTGATGGGCCCTTACAGCCTAGTTTAAATAAACAATATCCCTTTTTTGCACCCTCATCATCATAGGACTCTGCAAATAATTTTTGATCAAAAAATGGTTTGCGATGACAAGTCATGTGCACCGTTTTTTGATAATAAATTTTGGGGCGGTTCTTTTTATCAAGCTCGGGCAGTACTCCATGAAAATGGACATGTAAAAATGTTCCGATAATGGCTTCCGGAATGGGAGGGCAACCAGGAACTAATACAAGGGGGACATCCTCAGGGATCATGGTTTTAATATCAACTGAATCTGTAGGATTGATCCCCGCAGCTGGTATTCCTCCCCAAGCAGAACAGCTGCCAATCGCGATAACAGCCTTTGCATTTCTTGATGCTCTCCTAATTTCCTCTCTTACTGATTTTCCTGCAATCAGCAAGAAGTCATCTCTTCTTGGAATACTGCCTTCAATTGCAAGAATATATTCACCTTTATATTCTGCAAAAATAGATTCCTTATGAGCTTCTATCTGCTCTCCACTTGCTAGCGAGAGAAGCTCACTATACTCCAATGAAATAAAATTTAAAATGGTATCTAACATCGTTGGTTCAAAGGAACGGGTGAAAGCCTCTTTACAGCCAGTACAATCCAAAGCACTAATCCAAATAACAGGAAGTCTCCTATTTGTTTCCGTTTTCATAACCATCTCTTCGGTTATATTAATTGCCTCTAACCAATTATAATGAGTCATCTTCTCCTTCTCCTTCTCATCTCCAGTTTTCCTAGTGATGGTAATATCATGTTCACCATTTCACAAATTCAACTTCGATTCATATCGCCCTTCTTCCTGACACATAAAGTTTACGGCTAAAAGATCACCATTGTCCATTCATTTTGAAAATATTAAAAAATTGTTCTTTAACAAGTTTCCAAAGTGAAAATGCACAAAAGGGTGATTCTCTACCTTAACAATATGACATCCTTCGTTTTACGAAATGATCCCTTAATTCTTTTAAACTAAATATCCTGTAAAGTACAAATAACAAAACCTGATTTTTTAGTAAAATAAGCTAGGATCCCATCAAAGTACTTGAAGGGATCCTAGCTTATTAATCATGTTATTCCATTTATGCCTGGTTTAATAATCTATTTTCGTCTTTTTTTATTAGCCTTTGTTACTCTACCTAATAAAAATGCCCCTGCAGCAACACCAATGATCGTGTTATTTTTTTTATTAAACACCTGTTTGGCGACAAGATTTAAGTTTTGTGGTCTTTCTGCTAATCTTCTCATGAAATAACCGTACCAATCATTACCAAAAGGAACATACGTACAGAAGTTATAGCCTTCACTGGCTAATTTAAGCTGTAATTCCTTCCTAAAACCATAGAGCATTTGAAATTCAAATTGCTCATTGGGAATATCATGCTGCTTCACAAACTCTTTCACATGGTTGATGATGTGATGGTCATGTGTGGCAATTGACGTAAATTTCCCATTCAATAGATGCCATTCAATCAACTTAATATAATTTGCATCGATATCTTTTTTATCTTGGTAAGCGATTTCTTCAGACTCTTTATAAGCTCCCTTAACAAGGCGAACCCTAAAGTTTTTATATCTTTCAACATATTCCAAAGCATGATGGAAATACGCTTGAATGACTGTCCCAACATTATTATATTCAAGTGACAGATCATCCAATAGGTTAAAGGTTAGTTCAAGGTGTTTGAAATCTTCCATATCGATATTAATAAACATATCGTATTGGCTTGCTCTATGGACAATCTCTCTAATATTATTTAAACAAAATCTGTAATCAATATCCAACCCTACTTGTGTTGGTTTTAACGAGATATGCGCGTCCACTTGGTTCTCATGAATTGCTTCGATGACGTTAAGGATTTGTTCTTTCGCAGCTGTTGCCTCTTCTTCTTTAAAAACGAATTCTCCTAAATTATCGACTGTACATGAAATCCCTTGTGCATTTAGTTCTTTAATACTTTTAATAACTTCAGGTATATTTGTTCCCGCAACAACGCTTTGTGCACCCATCTTTAATCCATATTTTTTAGCTGTGCTATTGAGAAATTGGTTTTGTGATAAACCCATGAAAATATCTTTCAACATTGCGATTACTCCTTGTTGGTGTTTTTTATTCCATTATAGCATACGCTTTCAATAATATTTGTTTTGCGAATTTTCCAAAATAATCACTACTCTATCATCAAATTGCTACCTAACATCATTGATGATTAAAATTCAATCACAAGCAGATCCTTCTCCGAAAAAAAGAGCTCATTTCATAAAATGAAATAAGCTTTTTGGCAAATTGCTTATATGAGAAATGGTGTCAGGCACCTTAATTCTCAACCAATTTGGTAGGAGTTTTACTTTTGAAAGGTTTTATTGGACTTCCACCCTCTTGATCTTCGGCTTGTTTTGCTCGTTTAATAAAGAAGGCAAGGACAAGAGCTACGCCAGCTATAAAAGTGGCGATTAGGAAAGCGTAATTGATTCCATTTAGCATGGATTGCATTAAGATATGCTGTTTCATTTCGGCGAGAGCAGCCTGGGTCGGCTGCTCAGTTACTTGCTTCATCGCAGCTGCGCCAAGCTCTTGCGCCTTTGACTCCGTCCGATTTGACATGATCGTAACCATTAATGCTGTTCCGATCGCACCAGCAACCTGGTTTAAAGTATTATTCATGGCTGTACCATGAGGATAGAACCGTTTTGGTAGCTGATTTAAACCATTTGTGGATACGGGCATCATGACCATCGACATCCCAAATGAACGAATAGAGTACAATAGGATTAAATGTGTATAGGATGTATCAAGTGTTAATTTACTAAAACCAAAGGTAGTTACTGTGATGATGGCTAATCCGACAACGGCCAAAACACGACCACCAATTTTATCAAATAATTTACCGGTAACAGGTGACATAAATGCCATTAAGATGGCACCCGGCATCAATAATAGCCCGGCATCCATTGGAGATATCCCCCTTAGGTTTTGTACATAAATCGGCAGCAATAGCATCCCTGAAAAAAGCGCCATGTTGACAACCATTGAAATGCAAGATGATAAGGCGAACATCGGGTATTTATAAACTCGAAAATTCAACAACGGTGATTCGATTTTAAGCTGGCGCACGATAAATATGAACAACGAAATGACACCAACCGCAATCGTCCCATAAACCTGTGGACTATCCCAGCCCTTACTTCCCGCAGAACTAAATCCATAGAGAATTCCGCCAAAACCAATACTTGATAATAGAAGCGATAAGAAATCTAAACGAATATTCACTTTTTCTTTCTTATCTTTTAACATGAATAAGCCTAGTAAAATAACGACTATCGCAATCGGCGTAATAAAATGGAATAACATTCTCCAATCATAATGCTCGATAATCCAGCCTGAGAGCGTTGGTCCAATAGCTGGAGCAAACATTAAGATGAGACCAAAAACGCCCATCGCAGCGCCCCTTTTTTCAATTGGAAAGCTAACTAGCATAACATTCATTAATAATGGCATCATAATCGCTGAGCCGGCAGCCTGTAATATTCGGCCTGACAACAGGAGTGGAAATACATGGGCAAATCCTGCCAGGATTGTACCTGCTGTAAATAAAAACATAGCTGATAAAAAGATATGACGGACAGAAAACTTCTGAATGAGGTAGGCACTAGTTGGAATTAAGATTCCGTTCACTAGCATAAACCCAGTGGTTAGCCATTGCACAGTAGATGCTTCAATATTCAAGTCCTTCATGATGGAAGGCAGTGCAATGTTCAATAATGTATTATTTAAAAAAGAAATAAATGCTCCGACCATTAACACGGCAATAACCCCGTATGGTGGACGTTTGTGCTTTTCAACGGATTTCTCCATTAATGTTCCCCCTTATACACATTGTTCAATATTTTGTACTCCAATTTCACATAGATTCTATCTTATACCCATGGTTCAATTATTGCAATTGAAACAATCTATTATTTAATGGGTTTGTAGCAGTAATAAAAATCTGATATTTATTTTATACATTTAGTATAAATTCATTACGAATGAGAGTGATCGTATGAATGTCCGGAAACAGCATATGCTCGATAGAGGTCATCAATCATTAATAGAAAAAGGAATTCAAGTAACCTCCACTAAAGAACTATAATTATTTTTCATCAAAAAATGAATTATTAATCCCTCTTTTTAAAATGATTCAAAAGCATTTTCATAGGACCGACAACTTGTAATTTTTCTGAGGATATCAAAAAATCAAAATAACCCCCAATCCTGTTCGGATTGGGAGTTCCTAATTACAACGAAAATTCATCTTGATCTATTTTTGCGATTTCGAAGGAAAGTTGGGATATCGAGCGAATCCTCATTCGCTTGCAACTGCCAACTATTCTCTTCCTTTTGTACTTCAGCATGTCGCCGCAGTGGCTGGTCCTCATGACTAGCAGATTCTTCTTCAATAAAGGTCCCACGTCTAATGTTAGGGCTTGTTTCTTTGATGGGATTGGACGAAGTATTTCTAGTTTGACTGTCATTATCGACAAAACCTGTAGCAATGACCGTAATCATGATTTCATCCTTTAAATTCTCGTTAATAATAGAACCAAAAATCATGTTTAATTCATGGTCAGACGCTGAAGCAACAAGGTCTGCTGCCTCTTGCACCTCATATAAGCTTAAATTGCTACCCCCTGTAATATTCATAAGTACACCTTGGGCACCGTCAATTGATGTTTCAAGTAAGGGACTAGATATCGCTTTCTTGGCTGCCTCGATGGCGCGATCCTGCCCCTTTGCAACACCAATCCCCATTAAAGCTGTTCCTTGATTGGTCATAATCGTTTTCACATCAGCAAAATCAAGGTTGATTAATCCTGGTACGGCAATTAAATCGGAAATTCCTTGTACTCCCTGGCGTAAGACATTGTCTGCCTCACGAAATGCTTCCAACATGGGCGTTTTTTTATCAACAATTTGTAATAAACGATCATTCGGAATAATAATTAATGTATCTACTGCTTCCCTCATTAATTCAATTCCATTTGAAGCATTCGCGGCACGCTTACGACCCTCAAATCCAAAAGGACGTGTGACTACTCCAATAGTAAGTGCTCCAAGCTCACGGGCAATTTGAGCAATCGCTGGTGCTGCCCCTGTTCCTGTTCCCCCGCCCATTCCGGCTGTTACGAACACCATATCTGCCCCTTCTAAAACCTCTTGCAGTTGACGCTTACTCTCTTCAACGGCATTTCTCCCAACTTCTGGGTTAGCACCTGCCCCTAATCCTCTTGTTAGAGATGCCCCAATTTGCATTTTAATCTCCGCTTTTGATAGGTTAAGTGCTTGTGCATCTGTATTAACTGCAATAAACTCCACACCTTGAATTCCGTCTTCAATCATACGGTTAACGGCATTGTTTCCTCCACCACCAACACCGATCACTTTTATTCTCGCAATTTGATCTATATTCATGTCAAAATCCCACATACAATTCCTCCTAGCTTTAAAAACCACATTTCTTCATTATTCAGAATATTTTCTTTAGAATATTAGTAGTTTAGTTTAAGCGGAAAACATCTTTTCCATTTATTAATATAGTAGCAAAATAACAGTCAATTTCATATAGTACAAGGGTCACTCCATCTATTTCTTTTAAAACTATGTAAAAAAACTCACTTTATAGTGCGCCTCTAACATCATACGTTCTAAATTACCTATAAATAATATCTTATTCAATCTTTTCTAATAATTATATTATATATTTTACTATTCGGCAATTGCTCAGGGCTCCAACATAAACCCCCCTTTATTGATCTTTTGTGATATTTTTATTAATATCATCTCAAACTTATCAAATATAAGTTCAATCCTATGAATGGAATGTAGAAACGACAGAAAAAACTCCAACCATTTGTAGATAGCTGGAGTTCTCTCTTTCTGTATTTTCTTCAACAGGTTCCAGAAATTCATCGTTGTTTCCACTCTTTTCGGACTAATGATAATCCTCCCAACATAAAGTAATAACGCATCTCTATTACCCACTTCATAAAGGACCCAAATCTTCCATTTACATGATGATCATACACTAATCCTGATGCATTTCGATTGCCTAATGACATAACCATGCCTCGATAAATATAGTGAAACGGCTTTGCCGGCTGCCCATAAATTTTCATGCCAATATTATAGGCACAATATTGTCCTTGTTGGATGGCAATTTGTGCAGTTGGTGGGTAAGGTTCTCCCCTTTCATTAAAACTTACGGAGGCATCACCTAATACATAAACATCTGGATAACCAGGAACCTCACAATATTCATTCAGTTTTACTCGACCATCCAATAGGTCGAATCCATGTTCCGCTAAAAGTGGATGTCCTTTAATTCCCCCTGCCCAAATGAAGGTTTTTGTTTCTATTTTTGTTCCATCTTGTAAAATGACAACCGCCTTTTCCACTCTCTCCACAGGAGTCCCACATATATATTCACAGTCCATTTTTTTCAAAGAGTTTACTGCATCCATGACAATCGCTTCTGGGTAACCTTGAAGAATATGTTGATTGGATTCGATGACAATAATGTGTACCTCTTCTCGGTTCACCCCATATAGCTTACAAAAAATTGGAATTCTATCGTTCAATTCATGGATAAACTCCATCCCTGTAAAACCAGTTCCTCCAATAACAATATTTAATTGACCTAGAGGCTGTTGACTGTATTCCAAAAACTGGTCTTCAATGTGTTCACGAAGACGATAGCTCCCCTCCCAATCAAACAAGAAAAAGGCATGTTCATCCAAACCGGGAATAGAGAAGGTTTTAGGAGTGCCACCTATTCCAAATACAATAAAGTCGTAATGTAAGGTGTGATGTTGACAGGTGATTTCCCTTCGTTCCAAATCTATGCCAGTGACTTCATCTTGGATGAACGTAACTCTGTCAGGATCAATCAACTCGCGGATTGGTAGTTTTATCGCTTCCGGTGTGACTGTTCCAGCCCCCATCTCATGAACCTTAGTCGTGAAATAATGATAATCATTTTTATTGACTAAAACAATTTCAATTCTAGAAGGATGGACTTTTTTCTGTAAAGTCACTGCTGTCATTAACCCAGCATATCCACCACCTAAAATAACAACTTTCTTTTTCTCAAATTCCATTGTTTGCTCACTCCTTCACAAACACTTTTCTTTCATTATAAAACGCTTCCATTGGTAAAACAATACATAACGTTGGGGAATAACGGATATACACAAAAATGTCATATATCCCCACTTCAAACAAATTTATGTACAAAAATACCATTACCGGAACAATGATATCGCCCCAATAATGGTATTTTATTTTAGTCATTTATATCATTAAGTTTTCATTCCAGCATAGCCGTACTGTACAAATAACAAAAATGACCCTTCGATATCATACTAATTTTCTATTATTAAGCAATCCTGGAATTCATTTATTGGTATTGGTTTACTAAAGAGGTATCCTTGAACACGATGACACTGGTGTTCATGAAGGAATAATAATTCCTCTTCCGTTTCTACTCCTTCAGCAATAACCTCCATGTTGAGAATTTT
This sequence comes from Neobacillus jeddahensis, assembly GCF_000612625.1. Classification (GTDB taxonomy): domain Bacteria; phylum Bacillota; class Bacilli; order Bacillales; family Cytobacillaceae; genus Neobacillus; species Neobacillus jeddahensis. The sequence continues at coordinate 58,899 of NZ_CCAS010000007.1, read as the reverse complement.
CGCCAACTGAATCATCGCCGCGGTGATACCAGCATTTTCAGATTTTCTTGAGATATTATGAATAAATGACTGATCTATTTTGATGCCATCCAACTTATAGGTTTTTAAATAGGAAAATGACGAATAACCGGTTCCAAAGTCATCAATAAAAATTTTAATCCCTAATTCTTTTAATTCACCAATAGCTTGGGTGACATGTAATTCATTTTTCATTAATGAATTTTCGGTAATTTCAAATTCTAAAAGCTCACCTTCCACCCCGTAGCTTTCAAGCATCGTTCGAACACTACTGGCAAAATCTTTCTGTAAAAATCTTTGGGCACTAATATTAATACTGATTGGGACAAGGGGAAGCCCCTCATTTCTCCATTCTACGAGTTGTTGACAAATTGTATTCTTCATCCAATGACCAATCGGAATGATTAACCCTGTTTCTTCCGCCAAGGGAATGAAATCTGAGGGTGGAATAAGACCTAGTTTTGGATGATTCCAGCGGATTAATGCCTCTGCCCCGATTATTTTTCTTTGTTTAGATTCGATGCTCGGCTGCAGATAAACAGTGAATTCATTTTTCATTACGGCCTTTCGCAAATCTCTTTCCAATATGAAAGACTGATAACTTGTTAGATCCATAACCTTAGAATAAATTTGATAGTTATTTCTACCTAACCCTTTTGCTTTGTAAAGTGCAACGTCTGCATGTTTCATGAGATCTATTACATTGTCACCGTCAGTAGGATAGGTACTAACACCTATGCTTGAAGTCACTAAAAGCTCGTTATCCTCAATAAAGAAGGGTTCTTTTAAACAATCAAGCAAGTCCTTGGCAATTCGAACGGAATCTACTTCATTTTCAATCGAAGGACATAGCACCATGAATTCATCACCACCCATTCGAGCGATAAAATTATTTTTACCCACCTGTTCCTTTAATCGTTTAGAAAGTTCTTCTAATAGAAGATCACCAATATAATGGCCCAATGTGTCATTAATATTTTTAAACCGATCTACATCGATATACATCACAGTCAACTTCTGATTATTTCGTTTAGCAAGACTGATGGTCTTTGCCAGCTTCTCTTCAAACCCTCGTCTATTCAGTAGTTTTGTTAATTCATCATGATTAGCTAAAAAAGCATTCAACTCTTGAGCATTTTTTTGAACTGTAATATCCTTTCCAATTGAATAAATCCCCGTAATTTGTTGATCAATATAAATTGGTAAATACGTGATATTTAGGTGAACCTTTTCACCGTTCTTTTGACATACCGCAGTATCAAAATTTTGTGGTTTACCCAAAAGAGCCTTTTTAAATGAACTATTATTAATGGATTGATACTTATCCAAAATCAGTTCCGGCAGTGCAGTTTTTTGCAGGTCTTCTTTTGAATAACCCAATAATTTCTCTGTGGCAGGATTTAAGTTAAGGAATTTACCGGTTATATCTAGACTAAAAACTGCATCCTGACTGTGATCGAAGATGGATTGATAAAGCGCCTGATTTTCATGTAGTTGTTGTTGAGTTGAACGTAATTCGGTAACATCGTGGACGGACCCAACTATTTCCACTACTTGTGCACCTAATAAAATAGGCGTTATTTCTACATATAACAATTTTCCGCTTAATGAAATTTCATAATGGATTCGATTACCCTCGAAGGCATTTTGATATATTTTTTGTTTAAACTGAGCGACATCCTCTGAAAATATCTCAAACGGAGTTTTGTTTCTAAGTAAATTTGTCTTTAGTCCTAGCTGATTGAGCAATTTTCCTTCTGCTAACGTATATACGATCCGACCAGTTTCATCCATTTTCATCTTAAAAATCCCATTCTCGAGGTTTTTAACGGTCAGATAAAAATCGTCGGTAAGTTCATTCCGAATGGCAAACTCAAGTTTTTTTTGTTCCGAAATATCAATACGAATCGAAATATAACGATGTGGTTTCCCCTTATCGTTTAAGATCGGTACAATGGTTGTGTGGACCCAATAACAGCCTCCATCTTTTGCCTTATTCTGAATCTCGCCCTTCCAAACCTTTCCTAAACCGATCGTCTTCCACATCTCACGAAAGAATTCTTTTGAATGATATCCTGAATTCAGGATTCGATGGTTCTTTCCGACTAGTTCCTCTTCACTATATTTAGAAATTTCACAGAATTTTCTATTGGCAACTTCAATTAAACCCTTATTATCAGTGATAGCAATAATGGATGATTCATCGAGTGCAAATTTTAAATCCGCCATTTCCTTATTGATTAATGCTATATGTTTGTACGTGTCCTCTATTTCAGTAAGAGTAATGGGGTTTTTATTCATGCCAAGATACTCCTTAAATGATTTAATACTTAACAATGTATTGAAGTATTATCTGATAATGTCGCTCTTTCAAAAAGTCTATTAAATTATTATATAGGTGCCCATCATAAAAATCGACATATTTCTACATTCACTGTTTATAAGTTGGAAAACATAATATTTCACTCCATTGGACGGACTGATTTTATTTTCAATCTTGAAAGGTTCTGTCTTTTCATTTCTAATTTGTTGACTCCTGCTACGGTTTATGTCAATTTAAAAGAGAAATTATCTGTATTTTCAGTCGGGGGGTAGATTTTTTCCTAATGAGAAAAAAAATAATAGCCTATAACTTTGTATTTACGGAGGTCCTTGAGGAGCTGAATGAACACTATGATGTTGTCTTTTTTGATGGGATTGTTCCAAAAAAAGATCGCGAATTTATTCAAGCACTGCAGGAAGCTGTCGGTATAGTTGGTTTGGCACTGCCTGTAGATGAAGAATTATTAACACGTGCACCACATTTAAAAATCGTTTCAAATAACTCAACTGGCTTTAATAATCTATCTATTCCTGAGATGACGAAACGGGGAGTAATGGGGACCAATACTCCGGGGGTCTTAGAGGAAACAACAGCGGATGCTATTTTTGGCATTCTCCTAGCAGCTGCACGCCGCATCGCTGAGTTGGATCACTTTGTAAAGAACGGAAAATGGACGAAGCATTTGACGAAAGACCAGTATGCAATTGATGTCCACCATAAAACATTAGGGATCATTGGGATGGGAAAAATCGGTGCTCAAATTGCAAAACGAGGACATTTAGGCTTTGATATGAACATTTTATACCACAATCGGACCCGAAATCCCGAAGCGGAGAAACAGTATGATGCTACGTACTGTGACCTAGACACCTTGCTGAAGGAGGCAGATTTTGTCTGCTTAATGACACCACTTACAAGTGATACCGAAAATTTAATTGGCGAACGTGAGTTTAAATTAATGAAGAAATCTAGTATCTTTGTGAATGGGTCCCGTGGGAAAACGGTCAACGAAGAAGCACTAATTAATGCATTAACAAATCAAGAAATTTATGGAGCTGGATTAGATGTTTTCCGATTAGAGCCTTTAAATCCAGATCATCCCATTCTATCTTTTCCTAACGTTGTAACAACCCCCCATATCGGCTCATCCACGTTTGAAACAGAACTTAAAATGGCAAGGCTCGCAGTGGAGAATTTAGTGGCAGGCTTAGCTGGTGAACGCCCTAAAAACCTGGTGAATCCAGAAGTACTTTTATGAGTTGATGCTATTAAAATTATTAGTGTGTTCAAATGCATATATTGCCATCAAAGAGTATCATCTATGGGGACAAATCAATAGTCTCATAATTGTAGGCGATTGTAATAGGCAGTCAAAAAACTCAACCATCATATAACAGTTGAGTTTTTTGGGCTTTCCATTAATGTCTCACAGTTGATTAAACGCCTTTGTATGCAAGACGATAAATGTCTGCTAATTCAGTTACTAATGGTAGTTTTGGATTGGCAGTTGTACATTGGTCTTCAAAGGCACGGTCAGCTAGAAAATCAACCTTGCTTTCGAATTCTGCTTTATCAATATTATTTTTTGCTAAGCTCATCGGAACTTCTAGTTCTGTCGCTAATTTTATTATCGCTTGAACAAGACTTTCTACGCCTTCTTCCGTGCTACTTGCTGGTAAACCAAGTGTTCTTGCAATTTCCGCATAACGTTTGTCTGCTTTGAAGTGGTTATACTTCGGAAATGCTGTAAATTTCTTTGGTTTTGTTGCATTATAACGAATAACATGTGGTAATAAAACAGCATTCGCACGTCCATGGGCAATATGAAATTCTGCACCTAATTTATGCGCAAGACTATGATTAATTCCCAAGAATGCATTTGCAAATGCCATACCGGCAATCGTTGAAGCATTATGAACCTTTTCACGTGCTTCTTCATCATTTCCGTTTCTGTATGCCCTTGGCAGATATTCGAATACAAGTTGAATGGCTTTCATTGCCAGTCCATCTGTAAAATCATTAGCCATACAAGACACATAAGCTTCTATCGCATGTGTTAATACATCTAGTCCAGTGTCTGCAGTAATATGTTTTGGTACCGTCATAACAAACTGAGGGTCAATTATCGCAACATCCGGAGTCAATTCATAATCAGCAAGTGGATATTTAATGTTCGCCTCTTTATCGGTAATAACCGAGAATGACGTTACCTCAGAGCCTGTTCCAGAAGTAGTCGGAATCGCAACAAATTGGGCTCTTTGACCTAAATGTGGATACTTAACAATCCGTTTACGAATATCCAGGAATTTTTGTTTAAGGCCAAAGAATTCCGCATCAGGATATTCATAGAACAACCACATTCCTTTGGCAGCATCCATTGCAGAACCGCCACCAAGAGCAATGATGACATCTGGTTGAAACTTCGCCATCAATTCGGCACCCTTCATCACTGTTTCAATCGATGGATCTGGTTCGACGTCTGAGAAAATTTCACAATGTACATAGTCAGGACGTTTTCTTAAATAGTACAAAATCTTATCAACGTAACCCAGTTTCACCATTCCGGGGTCAGTAACAATTAATGCTTTAGAAATATTAGGCATTTTTGCAAGATATTGAGTGGAGTTCTTCTCAAAGTAAATTTTTGACGGTACCTTAAACCATTGCATATTCACATTCCTCTTTGCCACTTTTTTAATATTGATGAGATGTATGGCACCAACGTTTGTAGATACTGAGTTACCACCATACGTTCCACAACCAAGAGTCAATGATGGCATATAAGCATTGTAAATATCCCCAATTGCCCCTTGAGATGAAGGTGCATTAACAATAATCCGGCCAGCCTTCATCCGTAGACCAAATTGTTTAATGACATCTTGATTAGTAGTATGAATTACGGCAGAGTGTCCTAAGCCACCAAACTCGAGCATTTCTTCGGCCCTTGTTAATCCTTCTTCCACACCGCTAACCTTGTAGCAAGCTAAGACTGGGCTTAATTTTTCTCTTGAGAGTGGGTATTGTGGACCCACACCTTTTAATTCGGCAACAAGAATCTTCGTATATTCTGGAACCGTCACACCAGCCATTTCCGCAATTTTTGCTGCAGGCATGCCGACGATATTTGGATTCACCGCACATGAATGTTCGTTTATAACTAATTTTTCAACCTTTTGTTTTTCCTCTTCGTTTAAGAAGTAGACATTATTGGCGATCATCTCTTTTTTCACATCTGCATAGATGTCTTTATCGATGATGACAGCTTGTTCAGAGGCGCAGATCATGCCGTTATCGAATGTTTTTGATAAAATTAAGTCATTCACCGCTTGGTGAAGATTAGCTGATTTTTCAATGTAACACGGTACGTTACCAGGTCCTACGCCAAGAGCTGGTTTTCCTGAGCTATAAGCAGATTTCACCATCCCCGCTCCACCAGTTGCTAGAATCAAAGCAATTTTATCGTGGTTCATCAAAGTTTGGGTACCTTCAAGGGATGGCGTTTCAATCCATTGGATACAATTTTCTGGTGCTCCAGCTTTGATTGCGGCATCTCTTAATACACGTGCAGCTTGACTGCTAGATTTTTGCGCAGATGGATGGAAAGCAAAGATGATTGGATTTCTTGTCTTTATCGCAATCAACGCTTTAAACATCGTTGTGGACGTTGGGTTTGTAACAGGAGTTACCCCTGCGATAACACCAACTGGCTCAGCAATTTCAATGATTCCCTCATGTTCATTTTCGTTAATAATTCCAACAGTTTTATCATATTTGATATTGTGATAGACATATTCTGTGGCAAACATATTTTTGATGATTTTATCTTCATATACGCCTCTCCCAGTTTCCTCAACGGCAAGCTTTGCAAGTGGCATATGTTGATCAAGACCGGCAAGGGCCATTTGCTTTACAATTTCATCAACCATTTCTTGGTTAAACCTACGGAATTCATTTAAAGCCTTCAGTCCATTTTCCACTAAGACGTCCACCATTTTTGTTACATCTTGTTTCTTTTCAACTGCTTTTTCAATGACTGCCATGATATTCCCTCCAAAAGTCTAATTAAATGTGAAGTATTTCACAAATTTATATAAAAAAATGAAAACTAACAATTGGGATACTTGCATTACATCTTGTGAATTATTTCACAAGATGATGTTAAATAAAAACGTGTTATTCGCACACTGGATTCCTTGGTATCTTTTCAAATAATATGTCTGTAAGTACTTTCGAATATCTTTTTACAATGATTACATAATTTACTGTCCAAATATAGGCAGGAATTCCCTCGTTTTCTTTAAGTAGCATGGCTTCAAATTCATCACCAACTACTTCTTCAAAAGCTTCGAGGGTATAAGTTTCTGAATCTGTAGCGAAATTTTTCCATTCACAAACCATCATGTCTTATCACTCCTTATTCTTTATAAATTTATCATAACATGAAATTCATATAATAGTTTGTGAAATATTGAACAAACTTTGAACACTGGAAATTTTTATTAAAAATAGTTCTAATTCCCTACTTTAAACTAATTTATAGGATCTATAGTCGATTAGCTAATTATCACTTGAAAACGCTTCCGAAATTATTGTTATATTAAAATATCAATCATCATACTGAGATTGCCCTAAAGAAGAGTATATTATTTGTAGTTAATGCTCCCTCTCCTAAAATTTAATATAAGCATATTACTTATATTGTTACGCTAGATTGGTTAAAATTCTAATAGAAATGGAGGAAAAAAGATGTTTCGATTTCTTATGTTGCTCATAATCCTATTTATCATTCACTCTTCTTGGCCATTTATCGAAAAACAAATAGATCAAACCCAACTCAAAAAAGGCATGGATCATGTTTCTACAGAAATTACTCAATTGAAAGACAATCCAGAAGTAAAAACATGGATCACTAGTTTCTATGATGGTGTTCAACAAACACTGAAGCAGTTAGGCGGACAGTTAAAGGAACTCCCCATCAAACCTCAACAAGATGAAGGGAAAAAGGAAGATAAAGTTGAGTTACAGGTCCCTACTACTCAAGTATTCTCTATTCACAATGTCGAACTTGGCGAGCCAAAAGAAGAAATTGAAAAACAGGTCGGCGCTGCTAAGCGTACTTCCTTAAATGAATATCAAACGAATTGGTATAGTTATCATGATAATTACCAGAATTTTTTTATGGTGATGTATGATGAAAAAAATCAGGCAGCAGCCCTATATACAGACCAAGATTTAATAGCATCCAAGAATGGAATTAAGCTTGGAAGCGGAAAAGAAGAAGTACGCACCAAGCTAGGCAAGCCACTAACCAAGATGCAGAAGGGCTTGATATTTTACCAGTTAAATGAAAATGATGATTATGATTTATTTTTACTGGATCAACAATATGTGACCGTTTTTTATGATAAACATGAGAACAATACCGTTACGGCTATCCAAATCATCAGCAAGCAACTGGAACAAAAGAAACAAGATATCTATCCAAAACCGAATACCGCTTTAAAAGAGGGCTTTGAGTATCAATTATTCGATTTAACGAATGCCGCTCGCGTTAATCATAAACTGCCGACTCTCACTTGGGATCAGCATGTCCGAGAAACAGCACGAAAGCATAGCACCGATATGGCTGTCAATCAATACTTTGATCACACGAATCTTGAAGGTCAATCACCTTTTGATAGAATGAAAGAAGATCAGATCTTCTTTCATTTAGCAGGAGAAAACCTTGCATATGGGCAGTTCAGTAGTATTTTTGCCCATGAAGGGCTCATGAATTCTCTCGGACACCGTGAAAATATCTTGAAGAACGGATATGAATATTTAGGGGTTGGCGTTGCCTTTAATCATGAATCACAGCCTTACTTTACAGAAAATTTTTATGCAAAATAAACTGTCCGACACGGTCTGTTTCTTTAAGATTAATCCTTTAAATCAGCCCTATAATCGCTCACATTGAATTCTGGCATGATCAGCTGACCACCTTCTTGATAGTGAATGAGTGTCCTCAAAGTATGAATGGTTGGTGGAACCAACGAGATATCTCCATTCCTAAAAGCTGCCAATGCATCCGTTGGGGTGATCCACTTTGCATCACTAATCTCATATCGATCCGGAGTTGTCGTTTGTCCAGTAGGAAGTTGCGTGAGAAAAAAGCGGGTGTCAAATCGAATCGGACTTTGTTTAGGCGTGATGATATGACCGATATAGGTTAATTGCTCCAGGTCAAGTTGAAGTCCTTCTGTTTGTAAGAAATCTAAGAAGGTCATTTCTCGTTTTATTAGGAGGCGGCGGTATTCCCTTGCCGTTTCTTCTGATAAGTGAACAGTAGCCCCATTAGACCCCTTACAAACTAACACCCCCACCTCTTCAAATAATTCTCTTGCTGCCGCAATACAATGGGCAATTGAAAAGGAGTTCGGGTAGGTTCCGACTATGAGGGATTCTCGTCCTAATACATCATCACTTTGATCAACTGTACCGCCAGGAAAAACATAAACTCCCCCCATGAATTTCATCGTTTCTGGCCTTTTTGTCAAATAAACTTTCGCGAAATCGTCCATCAGGACAACGGTTGAGGCAAGTCTAGGATTTGAGCTCATTCTCACTATCCCCTCTTTTTAGTTTGGTCCATAATACATTCTACTCGTCTCTTCTTTATTCCTATATATATGCAAACTTTCATCGATTTAAGTAGTAGTTCTGTAGGGTTTTTACAATAGTTGTCTTTTTTGGGTAGTTTCATCTTGAAATCTATTGAATTATCTGTTATATTACAATCAATTAAATACTTTCTTACTTCAATACCTTTTGAAGTGAGGATAGAGGCGCAAAGACCAATAGTACACCATTTGAGGGAAATGAGATCCTATGACAATGGTGGAAAGGGGAATTTGCCGAAGCGGATAGATACTCATTGGTCTTGAAGCTGGTTCTGCTGTTGAATAAGCACAGAATTGTCATATAGGAAACTATATGGAGGGCTATCTCACGCATAGGAACTATTTTTTTATTTGTTTCTACAGCAGCAGCGAGTCCTCGTTGTTGCTTTTTTGCGTCGATTTTAGACTGGCCTCCCCCCTCTAATTTATAAAAATTATGTAAAGGGTGATTGTAATGAATTTTGGCCAAGTTTTAACGGCAATGGTTACACCATTTGATCAAAATGGTGAGGTTGATTTTAATGCAACCAAAAAATTGATCAATTATTTAATTAACAATGGTTCAGATGGATTAGTGGTAGCTGGTACAACCGGTGAGTCCCCTACTTTATCGACTGAAGAGAAGGTAGCATTATTTAAATTTGTAGTAGATGAGGTCGCGGGCAGGGTTCCAGTCATCGCGGGCACAGGCTCTAACAATACAAGGGCCTCAATCAATTTGACTAGACAGGCTCAAGAAACAGGTGTAAATGGAATTTTACTTGTGGTCCCCTATTATAACAAACCATCCCAAGAAGGCCTTTATCAGCATTTTAAGGCGATTGCAGAATCCACCACCTTGCCTATTATGTTGTATAACATTCCGGGACGTAGTGTCGTCAACCTGTCTGTCGACACAATCGTTCGGCTTGCAGAGCTGCCTAATATAGTTTCGATCAAGGAGGCAAGTGGAAACTTAAATGCGATGGCGGAGATTATTAGCCAGACACCGGATCATTTCACCTTGTATAGTGGCGATGATGGTTTAACCTTACCTGTTTTAGCAATCGGTGGCGTCGGGGTCGTTTCAGTCGCTTCCCATGTTATTGGAAATGATATGCAAGCAATGGTCAACTGCTTTAAAAATGGTCAAATTCTAGAGGCTTCTGCTGCCCATCGCCGCCTACTTCCGATCATGACAGCCTTATTTGCGGCACCAAACCCATCCCCAGTAAAAGCAGCATTGAATATGAATGGAATCCGTGTAGGTAGTGTGCGTTTACCACTAGTCCCATTAACTAGCGATGAAACGTTGACATTGCAGAAGGTTCTCCCAACTAGCAAAGTGGAAATCGGCTAAGTAAAGAAACAATCATAATAAAGAATGGCTACCTTTCTTGAATCGGGATTGGTGGCCTTTATTTTTTAATTCCGATTCGACGGTACGGAACTTTTTGTATACAAGCATTGTCTATTGAGTTTAAATATAAGAAAAGAATTTATTTAGGAGATACTATAGATGGGTATAAAAACAGCAATTGTGACGGGCTCTTCGAGTGGGTTTGGTTTATTGTCAGTTATCGAATTGGCACAAAAGGGATTCACTGTGATTGCAACGATGAGAGATACAAATAAAGCAGAACCATTATTAAAACTGGCGAAAGAAAAGAATGTTGCACAACTTATTGATGTTACCTCTTTAGATGTTACTTCAACAGAATCAATTTACCACTTTCAATCGCTACTTGACAAGTATACCTCAATAGATGTGCTAGTAAATAATGCCGGTTTTGCACTCGGAGGTTTTAGCGAAGAACTCACCCTAGATAGTTATCGCTCCCAATTTGAAACAAACTTTTTTGGTGTGATTGCTGTGACCAACGCTGTCCTTCCCTATATGCGGGCGAAAAGACGGGGGAGAATTATTAATGTGAGCAGTATTAGTGGCAAGATCGGTTTTCCTGGTTTATCTGCCTACACCTCTTCTAAGCATGCCCTTGAAGGTTATAGTGAAAGCTTACGCTTGGAGCTTAAGCCATTTGGGATTGATGTATCGCTGATTGAGCCTGGTTCATATCAAACAAATATTTGGCAAAGTGTCGGTACACTGCAAATCGTCGGAACTTCACCCTACCATTCATATATGAAAACGATTCTAACAGAAATGGAACAAGGCAAAGTTAATCACGGTGACCCCAAGCACGTGGCGCAGCTGATTGCAAAGATTGCTAGTCAAGCAAAGTCGCCCGAGCTACGCTATCCGATCGGAAAAGGCGTCAGAATCAATCTAATTCTTAAAAATACTCTACCGTGGAAATTCATTGAAGTCGTTTTTGCAAAAAAATTAAAACTTTAAATTATCATTTCAAACGAAGTTGCCTAAAGACCTCCTCCCCGCGTTAAAAATTAGAACAGTTTGTGGGTCTATTCATTTTTATCTGTAAATGGGATACATTATAGACGAGCAATTTATTAATTGCTCAAAAAATAAACTTCGTCGGGAGTGATGTATCATGGCTAGAAACAAACTATTGGTTCCTGGTTCGGGCAACGCCCTAGATCAAATGAAGGAAGAAATCGCCAACGAGTTTGGAGTTCAACTTGGTGCTGATACGACCGCACGAGCGAACGGTTCAGTTGGCGGTGAAATGACAAAACGTCTTGTCGCTTATGCTGAACAATCATTACGAAATCAACAAGGTCAATAACTTGTGATTTCAGATCAAGGGTGTCCCAATGAGGACACCCTTTTCTCATTATTTTTCTTTACCTGTTCTTCTTAATCTGCATACAGGATTTTAAGCTCCGCTTCCGCCTCAATCATTCTGCCATATCGATAACCTTCAATTAATACATGCCGCTCATGGTTAGTTAGTCGACGCTCCCATCTAGATTCTAAATAGTGGATGACTTCATTATAAAAAATTTCTGGGTATTCAAAAGGGTGATTCATAATAACGTCTCCTTCCATCTTTAATTACCTTCTCTTAACAATCTTGTCCAAAATACTCCATATTAAAAAAAGAACTTAGAAATTATTTTTTTTGATTGGGAATAATAGATCTGAAACGGGTTTTGATATCGTTAATTTTTATTGAACTTAATTAGGAAGTAAAAAAGCCACCAGTAGCGAAAAGAAAACATTTTATTAGAAAGTGGTGAGCGAGGAAATGGATGAAGATTTTACTATAGAATATGAAAAAATACCGAATTTCAAGAGCCATGAAGAAGCGAGGGATTGGTTTAAACATCTTTATTAGATCGGTTTTTACTAAGATCGACCGATATGAGAGACGGCCAAAGAGTGAATATGTATCATCTGGTTAAAAATTCTGAGGTGTACCAGCCATACATGGAGAGTTTTTCCCATCCAGTCAAACACGAAATCACCAACATGGATGTATTTAATAGTTATAAAACCATTGAAATTACTGATAATGGTGCTGTGCAATTCCTCCCTTAGATCTTAAGTATATTAATCCATATTTTCACGAATTAATCAGAAATTTTTCACTATAAATTATAAAAAGGAAGGCAAGGGCGCCTTCCTCTTTGTTTTCAATTGGTCCTTTCATTACTAGAATTTTTTCTAATGGAATGAATGATAAATGTTGCAAAAAAGATAGTAATTAATATGCTGAAAAATACTATTTCATCCAAGTGGAATCCAAAAGCAGAAATAATCATTTTGATTCCTATAAAACCAACTAGGACAAACCCAGTGATCTCAAATTCAGGCACTTTTTCTATCAAAGTCAGAAATAATTGGGCTACTCCGCGCATCATTAAAATTCCCAAAATACCTCCAAGAAGTAAAATCCATTCTTGATTTGAAACACCAAATGCCGCAATCACACTGTCAAAGCTAAAAGCAATATCCATTAATTCCACCGTTACTACGGTTCTCCAGAAAGCTTGGATTTTTTTGGGTGCATCATCTGTCTCGTCATGATTCTTAATGAAATTTTGAAAGACAATCCACAGAAGATAATGTCCACCAACAATTTTGATCCAGGGGATATTGATTAAGGTTACCCCTAGTCCAATCGCCAAAATGCGAAAAAAGTAAGCACCAAAAATTCCATAGAACAAGGCTTTCTTTCGTTGTGCTTTTGGAAGATGTTTTACCATTACGGCTAAAACAAGGGCATTATCCGCAGAAAGTAATCCTTCCAAAATAATGAGTGTCCCAATAACACCCCAACTAGCAGGATTTAGGAATACATTTTTAAAGGCCTCCAATGAAAAAATGGTGCTATAACTATTTAGAATTTCTTGTAGGAACTCCATCTGGATTATTTTCTCCTTTTCCATTTGGTTGGTAACTAAATGTATTAACTACAATTTGCTACAGATTGTCCGATTGCAGTCTCTGCAACAGAAGGCCACATTTAGTCTTCATACTTTAAATGTATGAACCCTACTTAGATATATGTACAAAAATTAGCAAGCTAGTCATTCTGGCAGTCTAATTAAAAATGCCTGTTCCCCTTTACCTAAACTACTAGCATTGGGGAACAGGCATTCCATTTATTCTTTTACAAAATCTACGAATCGCTTTACTACCGCATCGACAAAATTAAGTGTAACTTCATCAATTAATTGTCCTGTTTTTTCATCAAACTTAGTCATTGCCTGACCAATAAGAATTTCATTTCCAGCTGGAGGTAATAACTTAACTTGTAAACCCGTTAGGATTTGACGCAAATGGAGCTGTGCGCGAATCGTACCCATTGGCCCCGTCGCTGCTCCCGCTGTCATGACTGGTTTACCTATTAATACCTTATCAACACGTGATAACCAATCAAGTGCATTTTTCAGCACTCCAGGAATTGACCAGTTATACTCAGGGGTAATGATTAATACACCATCCGCCTCTTTAACTTTCTTTTTAAAATCACTTACAGATTCCGGAGGATTGTTTTCTTCATCTTGATCATAATGTGGAAGCAATCCAAGGTCTAGTATTTCCAAATCAAATTCACTTCCAAATCTTTCTTGAATGGTGGCTGCTAGTTGTCTATTATAAGACCCTTTCCGCAAGCTCCCGACAATCGCTACCATTTTCATTATACTGTTCATCCCCTTATAAGAATCAAATTGAAACAATATATTGATTATAGAAATTATTAATTGAAATTTCAAATTTATTGATTATCCCATTTTCTTATCCAAGCGTAAAAGCCGTTATCAAAAAAGATAACGGCTTTTACTTTTCCAAATTAAAAAACTAGAATTCTACTTAAAAATAGCTCCGATTACTGCATCGTGAGACATTTCACTATCCACAATATAAACCCCTGGACGTAATTTGTTTTCAAGACCTTTTTGCTCTATTTCTTTCGAAAAGTCATACGCATTCGGAATCATTTTTGCTTGAACTAGCATATTACCCACATCGATGCTCGTCATTCCATCAGACACATTCACTATGACTTTCGTAACAGTTTTAGTAGAAGCATCTTCTGCTGGCTTGTCTTGTTTTTGTGAGGCTGCCTTTGCATCGCTGATCGTCTTGTCATACTCACTTTTCTTTTGTACAACATAACCTGACGATTCAAGCGCCTTTTTCATCTCTTTATCAGACGATGAAACCTTTACTGTTTTAACCTCGGTAGTCGATTGGGTTGCTGCTTTGTCATCATTACCTCGATCAACAAAGTACACAGTTCCAAAAATAGTTGTCGCAATCAGAATCCCGGATGCAAAGCTGCTTAAAAAATTAATTTTCATTGGCAACTTTTCTCCCTTCTTCCTTTGTGCTTTGGTAAGGGGCCAACAACTGTTCAATTTCACTTTCAGTAACAGCTTTCATTTCGGCAATACTAGCAATCGAATAATTCCGTTTAAATAAGTCGATTACTTCACGCTTAAAAATTCTATCTTCTGGAGATAACTGAAGTCCCGCTTCTCTCGTAACCACATCAAGGTCAATTTCGATATTTCGAATTGAATCTTGAATGCTATTGATTTCCTTCATAGTAGATATATGAATCAAGTCAATTTGATTATGTTCTACTTTAGCTGTACGAGAAGATGTGTAAATAGAATAAATTAGCAATAAAGCGGAAATCCCAAATAATCCGGCTAATGTCCATTCCATCATAATAGATTCCTCCTTCTATTGAATAACAAGTATTTATTATACAACGAAACTAGCAATTTATCGATTTTTATCTCGAAAATACGCAAAAAGTCGGAGGGATTTTACAATTAGAGGAGATGGAGGAATTCATTTCTGAAATTTGGATGACTAGCGACATATGTAAACATAACGGCAGCGATTTTACCGAATTCACCCAATTGTTTAATTAAAGTTCCTAATCCCTTTACTAATCATTGCGATTCCGGAAAGGATCACAATGACTATACTAAAGGTAACCATCGTGAAAAACTCTCCAATCCCTTCAGCTAACCACCCTGTGATAAGATATCCCACTGGCAACAAAGCAAAGGAACCGAGCATATCTAAACTCGCTACGCGGCCGAATTTCTCTTCAGGAACTAGTTCTTGTAAACTCGTTTCCCAAATCAAGCCAAATAGCATAATCCCTGCTCCCTCTAAAAACATACACGCCATTAATAAAGAGACATTTGCTGTAAACGACATAAATAAAAGTGCCAGCCCGCTAAGAATTACCCCACTATATGCGAGCAAACCTCTTTTTTTCCATTCTGGTCTTAAACCGAAAATAATTCCACAGACGATGGCACCTGCCCCTGATGCAGCGAGTACAAGTCCATAGACAAATGGTTCAAATTTATAGTGACTATTAATAAGCCACGGGATAATAATCCGAATAATACCACCAGAGAAAATATTGACCAGTGAGAATACTAGAATCGTAATCCATAGCCAAGACTGCTGTTTTAGGACATCAATCCCCTCCATAAAATCTTGCTTCATTGACGATTTAATATTCGGCACCACATTTATTTTTTGAAAGGAGAGTGAACGTAAACTAAATAAAAAGAATAATGAAATGATGTAAGTAATGGCATTAATACCAAATCCCCAAGCTGCTGAAAAGGCGGAAACAATTACGCCTCCTATAATGGGGCCAAAAATCCTTAAAAATTGTACACTCACTTGACTTAATGAATTTGCCGCATTCCGAATCTCGGGCTTAAAGACTTTTGCTCTAACACCTGAATAGGCAGGCTGAAAAAAACTATCCATTGCGCCCATAAAAAACATAAAAACAAACAGAAATGTCATATTTAATTGGTCGCTGAAGGCAATAATAGAGAGGCTGAACATTAGAATAAACCGAACGATATCCACCAAAAACATAATTTTTACTTTGTTCATTTTATCGACGAGCACGCCTGTAAATGGGAGAAGGATAACGAATGGTGCCATATAAATCGCCATTACCGTACCCATCATCGCAGTTGAATTTGTAATCTGGAGAACAATGATGGGTAGAATTACGTTAGTGATAGAACTTCCTAATAGAGAAAAAATCTGACCAAAAAGCAATGCTGAGAAATGCCTGGATTTCTTAAATAGTTGAACGTATGTAACCTCACGATTGACTTGATTGGTTGGTAATGATTCCAATTCTATCCCCTTCTCTCGATCACGTTTCCATCAATTAACCTAGTCTCCTTTAGGAAAAGCGGTAATATTGAAAGATAACAGTGCATTCTTAAAAGTTCATTTATCATTATCGAGGCACCATTAAAACACCAGGATGGCTCACATCCTGGCGTTACCATAAAGGCAATTAGACCGATTCGATTTCCTCAAATTCTCTTGCTATTCTTTCTAGTGCTTCCCTGATCATCGGTTTAGGGGACGGAATACAAATTCTTTGAAAGGAATGACCTTCTTCACCAAACATTTTTCCGTCTTCTAAAATAACATTGGCTTTGTGGTAGATCCTTTCGTGAACCTCTTCATCAGTTAACCCATACTGACTAAAGTCTAACCACATAATATAGGTACCTTCAGGAATTCTTACTTTCACCTTCGGCATTTTTTCAGCAAGGAATTCGACTACCCACTCCATAGTGCTGTCGATATACTCTTTTAACTGATCAAGCCAATCTTCTCCTTCATTGTAAACAGCTATTAGGGCTGAAACCATAAAGGGGGATGGTAAATGCATTCCCATGACACTACTAAAAGTTTTCCTATGTTCTGGATTCGAAATAATAACATTTGTGCAATGAAGGCCAGCGAGATTAAATGTTTTGTTAATCGCTGTAAAAGTAATAATATGACTCGTATCATCTACCGTTTTTACGATTGGAATAAAGCTTCGGTTCCGTCGAATCAAATCTCCATGAATTTCATCTGCTACAATCAGGACATTATGCTCCATACAAATTGTTGATAATTTTTGCAGTTCTTCTTCAGTAAAAACCCTGCCCGTTGGATTATGAGGGTTACACATGATGAACATTTTTGTTTTTTCATCTTTCGCCTTTGTCTCAAAATCTTCAAAATCAATGTGATAGTACCCTTCATCATTACATTTAAGGGCATTATTGAGGACCACCCTCTCATTAGCTTCAATCGCGGAAGTAAACGGTGGATAAACAGGCCGCTGTATAATGATCCCATCACCTGGATTAGTAAACGCTCTAACAGCTATATTTAAGGCATGAACCGTACCCGGACTGTAGATGATTTCTTCCTTTTGAATTTCCCAATTATGCCGCTTTTTAAACCAATGCTGGATGGCTAGAAAATACTCATCAGGAAAAATGGAATAGCCAAAGATGCGATGGTCAACGGTTTTATGTAATGCCTCGATTAATGGCTGGGGTACAGGTAAATCCATATCCGCAGTAAACAATGGGATGGTCTGTTCATCATACCGATTAGTTAGACCCACCTGCTTAAGCAACTCTCCCCCATCCCATTTAATGGAATAGGTTCCACGACGATTAACAATTTCATCAAAATTATATTTCATGAGTACCTTCCTTTGTACAAGTATTTTCCAATCGATTTGGGCTACAAAAAGACTCAACAACCTATTTCAATGGTAGCTGATTATGATGAACTTTTCCATGTTGTTTCATTTTATACACTGACATGTAATAGGTCTTCTCACCTACAAGTTATAGAAGTAAATCCTCCAATGCAGAGGTAAGTGACTGATAGTTAAAATTAAACCCAGCTTCAAGAAGAACCTTGGGAATAACATGCTGACCCTCAAGAACCAGTGAGCTCTTTTGTCCCAAAACAGCTTTCATCATAAAAGCTGGGACAGGAAGCCAGTGAGGCCGATGTAATACTGAAGATATGGTCTGACCAAACTTTTTCATTCTGACTGGTGAAGGAGACGTAACGTTAACGGGCCCTGTTACTTTTTCATTTTCTATCGCAAAGATGATGGCTCTTACAACGTCAATCACATGTACCCATGACACCCATTGTTCACCTGATCCGACAGTACCGCCGCTGAACACTTTATAAGGAAGGACCATAAGCGGAAGTGCTCCAGATTCATTTCCCAGCACCACGCCGAATCTCATCAAAACAGGACGAACCCCATACTGTTGTACTTGCTTCGCCATATTCTCCCAGTCAAAGACCGTTTTACCGAGAAAATCATCGGCAGTCTCGACAGTGTCCTCTGAATAGACAGCATGGTTTGATGGAGGATAAAGACCAATCGCACTGGCATTGATCAATACTGAAGGCTTATCAGGTAAAATTGCTATTATTCTTATTAACTCTTGGGTAGCTATCATTCGACTCTCATAAATTTGCTTCTGATGTTTCTTACTCCATCTGCCATCATTAATGGAAACACCTGCTAAGTTAATAATGGCATCCGCATTTCTTACTCCATTTTCAGGTGAGGTACCCTCTTCAAGCCACTTTACGTAGGATAACTTTCCTAAAGAGTTTTGAGCCTTTCTTGTCAAAATGACCACATCATGCCCTTCATCAAGTAGGAATTCAGTTAATTTCTGCCCAATAAATCCTGAACCGCCTGCAATTACAATCTTCATTATTTCCCTCCCATCCTTAAATTACTAGAAATCTTTTATATCTGCTCTTGTCTAAGGCTTCTTTTAGGTACAAACATATTTTACGATCCCTTATGACCTGACTTATTCCAGTATTCACTAATTAATTCTTTGAAGAGCTCATTTAATCCTCCCTTTTTTTGTTTTTTCAACCATTCGACTTGATCGATAGGCAGGTTTAATTTTATCTTAATTTCTTCAATCGGCATGTCCACTTTTCTTATTTCTTCTAATGTGATGCCTTCTTCGATTGTGGGAAACCAGGAGTCATTTTCATTTACTCTATTGATATTTGAATACTCCTCAGGGTCATCGAGCTCACAAAATAAATTCAGCTGGGGTAATCCACCCGTAAAGGTTTTCACATGCATAATTGAATTTATGATACTGCCGTCTTCTAATTCTATTTCCATAATTAGATTGTCTACTTTTCGATATTTGTTGACAACCACCTCAGTGACAATCATATCTAATTCTAAGGTGAAGGCCAAACTTGATTCGAAGATATAGATTGCGCTTTTAAATAGATGGATCTCCTCGCCATCAATTTTCACCGATTTAACCTCTACCATAAACCGTTCCCCCATACAGTAACTTCAACTTAATGTATTTGAATAAATGTATATATAATTCTATCATCAATTTCCACTTTTGCGTTTCTTTTCTAGTTGTCCAAATAAATATTAGACTACAGTTATGCCCAATAAAAAAACACCAGGCGTCATCTACTAAATAGATGACGCCTGGTGTTTTTTTACACTCCTCTTTTATTCCCCCATAAAAATGTATGCAATTGGGGGAGGACCTTCACATCATTTAGATCTGAATCCAGCATGACCTTATCGATCAATTTCTCATACTGATTTAATAAATGGGAAAGAAGTAATTGATTGTCCATCGTTCTTGTATCATCATTCCCCACTTGGACAAAGAAAGGAATTTCTGAATATCGCTGATGCACTCTTTTAGCGTAGTCATAATCCTCATCGGTAAAGACAACTACCTTTAAACTTACATGCTGTTTTGGTTGATGATGAACGAGATTTTCTATGATGGTATCCAGTACAGCAAAATCCGTTATCATATTGGAACTCGGCGGTTTCGGTGAGATCGTTAATTCATCGATATCATAAAACCACTCCTGCCACTTACTTCCTTGTGTTTCTAAACCAATTTTGATCCGGTTCGCTTTAAGAACCGCAATTAGTTCATGGAGATTCTTTAATAAGGCTGGATTCCCACCAGATATCGTCACAAATGAGAAGTTCTTCCCTCCGATATGCTGCAGTTCAGCCCAGACCTCGTCCGCTTCCATCATCTGAATATCATCTTTTCCTGTACCATCCCAGGTGAAGGATGAATCGCACCAGCTACAAGAATAGTCACAGCCTGCTGTTCGGACAAACATCGTCTTTTGCCCAATGACCATTCCTTCCCCTTGAATTGTTGGTCCAAAGATTTCTAACACGGGGATCTTACTCATTTTCCATCCACTCCCGTCTTGCTTCAGCATAACTCGTTGGCGTTTCAAAAAGACGGACAAATTCTACCCGTGCACCAGAGTATTTTGTTTGTCTTTCCTTGTGCATAAGTGCAGCTGCCATTTTTTCATAAATCCACACCACCATATTTTCTGCGGTTGTATTCATCGCTGGCAAGGTTTCGTTCAGGTAACGATGATCTAAATATATTTCAATTTCATTTTTCCAAATCTCTTTAATATCGCCGAAGTCCATCATCAGCCCACGTTCATCAACAAAACCGCTAATGCCGAAGATCACTTTATACGTATGTCCATGGAGGTTTTTGCATTTCCCCTCATAGCAATGTAAATGATGAGCAGCATCAAAGGTAAACTCCTTGCTGACTAATACTCTTTTAGAATGATATCTTAATTGATTACGGCTGATATCTTCATTAATTTTCTGAAGCTTGTCTACAATGCGGAAACCATACATAGGATTATAGCCCCTCTCTTATGGCTAAATAATCGTCAAGGCCTTTTTTCCTTAATTTACAGGCTGGACATTCACCACATCCGTCACTAATGATCCCGTTATAACAGGTTAAGGATTTTCTCCTGACAAACTCTAAGGCATTAAGATCGTCTGCCATTTGCCAAGTTTGGGCCTTATTCAACCACATGAGCGGCGTGTGAATGACAAATTGGTTGTCCATAGATAGGTTTAGAGTGACATTTAACGATTTAATAAAAATATCACGACAGTCTGGGTACCCACTAAAGTCGGTCTCACATACACCAGTGACAATATGTTTCGCTCCCACCTGGCTTGCGAGTACTCCAGCAAATGAAATAAACAAGAGATTACGGCCAGGAACAAATGTCGATGGCAATTCCCCATCCTCGCCGTCTTTCACCTCAATATCAGTCCGGGTTAAGGCGTTCGGGGCAAGTTGATTTAACAGGGACATATCTAAAATATGGTGCTTCACACCAAGTTCATTTGCAATATTTTTGGCACATTCAATCTCTAAACGGTGCCGTTGATTATAATCAAAAGTAACCACTTCTACTTCTCTAAATTGTTTTAGTGCCCAAAATAAACAAGTTGTACTATCTTGTCCACCACTGAATACAACAATGGCCTTTTCATCTTTTAACATTCTAAGGAAATCTCCTTTCAAAATAGAAAAAACAGCACCCCAAGATCGAAGTGCTGCTTCATCTTAGTTTTTTTAACGAGGGGGACTAGAACCTCTTTCAATTATTTTTACTATACTAGAATATATCATAAAGAAGAAAAAAAGGCTATCACTGATTCTTTGCAATTTATTAACAAAAACAATTTGCCGCACTTCTGCATAGTCTAGTAAAAGAAATTTCGTTAATACGAAATCATTTCGAGTGGAGGTGAGTGAACATGATTGAAGTGAAGAAAAGTATATATGGAAGAGGGATCTTCGCGACTCGTGATATAAAAAAAGGGGAACTCATTCACGAGGCGCCTGTCATTGTTTCACCAAAGAGCGAGTACAAATATCTAAAAAAGACGGTGATGGTAGAGTATGTATTTTGGTGGGGCAAGGATTATGACGAAACCGCCTTAGCGTTAGGCTATGGTTCATTATTTAACCATTCCTTTACCCCAAATGCCTTATATAAACTGAATCTAGCAAATAAAACCATTGATTTTTTTGCTCATACGGACATTCCCTTCGGTGAAGAGATCCTGATTAATTACAACGGTGATCCTAATGATGATACAGCTGTTTGGTTTGATATCCTCTAAAATAATTTCATTGCCATCATATGAATATTCCATTCTTATTAGCTACATTCGAATAGCTATCCCTTACATGGTTAAACCTACTTCTAATATGTCACACATTATGTGGGAGGCTTTCTCAGAATGAAACAGGAACAACCAAACCAAATGAAAAATAAAACTGTCTTGATTTGGAAAATGGGTCTTGCTTCTGCGCTATCCTGGGAGCTCGCCAAACTGGCTGGCTCTGATCATCCTTATTTAGCGGCAGTTTCTGTCATCCTCTGTTTACAAACAACAATTAATCGGTCGATTCAGTTTTCCTATCATCGAATGGTAGGAACCGTGATTGGAATTTGTGTCGTCGTTTTATTGGAACCTTATTTAATAGTAAACGGATGGACGCTTGGTTTGTTAATCCTAATTGGAGGATTTTTAACTAAATGGTTAAAGCATGATGAAACAGCGATACACCAAGTAGCCCTAACAGTATTACTTGTTTTTGTGATGGGTCATAAATCTTCAGATTATCCAATTGATCGTTTTCGTGATACGTTAATGGGGGCACTTGTTGCCGTAGTTATCCATATCATTGTCCGTCCGCCTACCTATACAAACGAGGCATTACAGCGTATTCACCAATTTTCAATTTCCCTTTCAACATCCTTACAAAATGTGGCACGTTGGATTCGAATGGGGCTTGATGCATCGACGGGAGAACAGATCTATTCTCAGCTTAAAGGGCTGAAACATGAGATTCACCAAGTAAATTCTGTCCTGCAAGAGGCAACCGATAGTCTCCAATACAATCTGTTAGGAAAAAAGAAGGCGATTCAGCTTCAAAAAGCAAAATTACATTGGGAGCTACTTGTAGAAGAACTGAGCTATTTGTCTTCTTCAGTTGATACACTTAAAGCTTGGTCCGAAGCTGGAACTATGAACACGTTTGAACAAACCAGATGGGCTGATCAATTTACAGTAATAGGTCAATTAGTAAAAGAAAACCCAGCCTCCACTCAAGTGGAAATAGATCATTATGTAACCATTTCTCTTCCAGAAGAAATGAAAAATCAGCAATACCCGCTTTCACTATACAATGAGACAATCCTTTTTTTAAAAAAACGAATACAATCGTCATAAGAACTGAGGGGGCAATTATATCAAACATTCTGTAACAGTTTGTCTGTTTTCTCCTTCTTTCAGCAAAGAAGGCCCTTGATCATATGAATTTAAGAATAATATTTTTTGGGTGATGCTTTTCGTCCGTCACGGTCACAGATGGATTGAAAAGGACAGACTGGGCACTCGTTCTCATTGTGATTCTTGACATATCCAGAAGAATCCTCTATTAATAATTTCATTCCCTGTAAATAAGTGAGACCCTCCTCTATATCACCCACTGTCGGATGGAAGACATGTTTTTTCCCATCCATTAACGTTACTACTTCCATTCTTTGTGGACTACGCTTTAACACTTTTTCCGAAAAAACAATTGATAAATGAAAGTAAAGATCTAACATTTCTGGTGTAGCCTCTAGGAGGTATTTTTTAATAACAAATGAAGATTCGGACCATTCTGCCACATCAAATGTTAGGCTCAGATCCACATCCAACTCCTCTACATATGTATTGAATCGTTTAAACAAAAACAATGGTGGGATTTGCTTAGTTTCGGTCGTTAAATACTGGATAAGACAGTCCGTCATTTTTGCGACTACCAAATAGTATTGAATTCTTGATTCAAAGATTTGTGGACTGACCTTATCCCAGTAAAATTCAATCAGACTAAGGACTTTTCCTGAATGGCGTTGTTCAATGGGAACCTGATAATAGGAGGATACGACCTTATTGACCACATGCTGCACGATCTGTCTCCAGTCATACGGGCGCTTTTTCTTTTCTAAAAACTCATAGTAAAATTTATAGGGACAGGTAATGAAGGATATTAAGGATTCTTCTGTTATGACCTGCAATTGGTTTACATAATGATTCATTTCACTACCTCCCAAAAAAAGATTCTTACCTACATATAAATTGCATGTTAGGTGGCCAATCTACACTGTGCGATTGCAAACAATTTTCAATTAATTCAATAATAATTGATAATGATTATCAATGTCAATCGTTGTTTCCCATTATGCTGTGAAATTTATTTGACTGAAAATTATGGTCAATAATTTCATTTCCACTCATATATTTTTTTTGACATGAAATTTAAAAAGGAGGAAATGGATATTGAAAAAAACGAATGGTATGAGGTTGCAAAGGATTCAACGCCTGTCTCACGAAATTATGGATGAGGTCAATTTGCGTAACAGGCAACGACCGATTGACACCTTAATGGTCGTTATCGATAACCTGTCACGTGCCGTCGGTGATCTATCTGACCCGTCAGGAAATTATTCGCTGGATTACTTAGAAGAAAAAGTAAGCAATGCTCATAGTCTATTATTTGGCAAGAAAAAAATAAACACCTATTAGTCCTTCATTCTTTTACATTGACATGGATGTCTAGACATACATCAAGATTCTCGTTATCTAGGATAGCCGGTCAAGGAAAAAGCCCCTCTGCCGGCTTATTGTTTTTTGTAAAATACGAATACGTCCCTGCCTTCTCCCCGCACCCTGGAAAATGAGGCTCTTCCCATTCTAAAAACAAGGAACAAGCATCCTTGAATTTCAATAAAATGAAACTAGCTGAACAAGTACGATATTTATTAAAAATGGAGTGGGATAATGGGTGCTATCAACGGAAAACAATTTATTGAGCGCTTAAATAAATTAAATTCTGAAATTTGGTATGACGGGAAAATGATTGAGGGGAAACTTTCGGAACACGCTACCTTCAAAGGACTTATACAATCAAAAGCTACCCTTTATGATCTACAGGGATCACAAGAACTGAAAAATAAAATGACTTTTTTATCACCGATTACGGGCGATTCAATTGGCCTTTCCTACCTCCAGCCAAAAACAAAGGAAGATCTAAAGAGTCGTAGACGGATGATAGAAATTTGGGCCAGAAGTACCTGTGGCATGATGGGACGAAGTCCTGATTATATGAACACAGTTATCATGAGCCTTGCCTCCTCCGCTGCCTTGTTGGATGGGCGCGAAAATTGCTTTCCCGAACATATATTATCGTTATATGAACTGGCTAGGGAAAATGATTTGTCTTTTACTCATACTTTTATTACCCCTCAGGTAAATCGTTCACAATTATTTTTTGAGCTTTCAAAAGAGCCCATTTCCGCTAAAATCATTGATCGTAACGAACAGGGTTTGATCATTAAAGGAGCTCGTCTCTTAGCAACACAAGGTGGTATTACCGATGAAGTATTAGTTTATTCAGCACCTGGTATGCTCCATTCCGATGATGCCTTTGCTTTTTCCATTCCCTCTGATACAAAGGGGGTAAAATTCATTTGCCGAGAATCCTTTGTAGGTGGAGACTCCACATTTAATCATCCCCTGAGCTCTAGATTTGAAGAAATGGACTCTATGATTGTTTTTGATCATGTATTAGTCCCATGGAATCGCGTCTTTTTTTATGACAATTTGGAGGCTGCTAGAGATTTTATCCTTCAAAGTTCCTTTCACCAGCAGGCCATTCATCAAGTGCTAACAAGACAAATTGTCAAAACTGAATTTATTTTAGGCGTTGCTGAGCTTCTTGTTGAAACCATTAATATTAGTGAGTATCACCATATTCAAGAAAAACTTTCAGAAATGATTATTGGATTAGAAACAATGAAAGCACTTTTGGAAAAGGCTGAACATGATGCTGAAGTTGATGAATGGGGCTATATGAGACCGAGTTATCTCCCTCTCCAAGTTGCAAGTACCATTTTCCCCAAAATCTATCCACGTTTCTGTGAAATTATCCAATTAATTAGTGCAAGTGGGATTGTCACCTTACCAACCGAAAATGATTTTGCTTCTGAAATTAGAGGGGACCTCGATCAATATCTCCAAGCAGCAAGTATGAATGCTGAAGAACGAGTGAAAATATTCCGATTAGCCTGGGACCTTACAATGAGTTCTTTTGGTACAAGACAGACCCAATACGAAAGGTATTTTTTTGGTGACCCAATCCGATTATCAAGCAATTTATATAAAAACTATTCAAAAGACAAGTATGTTGCCCTCGTTAGCAAGTTTATTAATCTAAACTAGTCCATCAGTGAAAAAAATGAAAAAGCTTGGGCTCCCCAAGCTTCCTATTTTTTTTACAGTTTCATAATCAATAGTCGTAGACCATGAAGGAGATTATTTTCTTAAAATCTCCCCCTTTTGTAACACTTCCACTTCTACATCAACGGTATCGGGATACTTGATACCCATACCTGTATTCAGTGCAACGACGACATCGTCTTGCTTAATCCAACCTGATTCACGCAATCTCCTAGCGGCAACAAAGGTAGCTGCCCCCTCTGGACAAATAAACGCACCTTCAAGTTCAGCAATTCGCTTTTGCTCTTGTAATAAGGATTGGTCCTCGATCGCAATTGCACACCCTTTCGTTTGATATAGTGCTTCAAGGACGAGGAAGTCACCTAATGCTTTTGGAACATTGATCCCAAAAGCCACCGTTTCAGAATCGCTCCAAAATTCCGACTCTGCTTTGCCTTCCTTCCATGCTTTAACAATCGGGGCACATCCCTCAGCTTGAACCGCCACCAAGCGAGGTAGTTCTCCTTCGACCCAGCCAAGCTGTTTAAGCTCAGTTAAGGCCTTATAGATGCCAATAATACCTACTCCACCACCGGTAGGATATAAAATCACATCGGGCATGTTCCAGTTCAGTTGCTCTGCAATTTCGAGCCCCATCGTTTTCTTCCCTTCAATCCTATATGGTTCTTTTAGAGTAGATGCATCAAATAGGACGAAATCCTGGACGGCCTCTGCAACGATTTTTCCTGCATCACTAATTAGGCCATCAACTAAATATAAATTAGAACCAGAAATAGCGGACTCATTTCTCGTAATCTTCGGGGCATCTACAGGCATAATTATCGTCGACTTTATACCAGCCCGGGCTGCATATAGTGACCAAGCCGCGCCAGCATTACCATTCGTTGGCATCGCTAATTCCGTCACGCCTAATTCCTTGGCTTTGGAGACACCAACGGCAGCCCCTCGTGCCTTAAAAGTCCCCGTGGGAATAATCCCCTCATCCTTCATATATAAATTTGGAATATCCATTTCATCCCCAATCACTGGCATAGGAAGAAGTGGGGTCATCCCTTCGCCTAATGTTACGACATCTTTTTCATTCACCACTGGTAAAATTTCATGGTAGCGCCACAGGCTTGCTGTTCTTCCAACGAAAGAATCTCTAGAGACATACTTACCAAGTTCATCTAAATTATAGTTTACGAGTAAAGGGGATCCACATGTACAAAGCTGTTGTGGTTCCTGGTGGTCATAGGTTTTGTTACACTTCGGGCAACTCAGGTGAGAAATATAGCTGTATTTCATATTAAGAGCCTCCTAAAATAAGTAGAACTATTGATTATTTCATATTTTACCTGAATTTAGATTAAATTCATAATAGTTAAATTATATTGAAATAAAAAGCTATTTCATAAGTGGGGAAGGCGTACACTGAACTCCGTTCAGAAGCACTAAACTTTAGTTTGAACAACTCAAAAAAAAGCATGAATCGGCTTTTGACCGACTCATGCCCACTATATTGACTCCTTAACCAAGAGCAACGTCTAAAATCATCATTATCACAAATCCAATCATTAAACTGATAGATGCTATATCCGTATTTCCATTTTCTTGTGATCCTGGGATAACCTCTTCGGCAACGACAAATATCATCGCACCTGCTGCAAAGCTAAGTGCATATGGAAGAAGTGGTTCAATAAACATTACCGCAACTGCACCAATTAAAGCCGCTATCGGTTCAACTAAACCTGAAAATTGACCATACATAAAACTTCTCGTCCGTGACATTCCGTCACGTCTTAATGGCATAGACACGGCTACCCCTTCTGGAAAGTTTTGAATTCCAATTCCAATCGCTAAGGCAACAGCCCCAGTTAAGCTGGCTGAAGGAAATCCAGCTGCAACTGCTCCAAAAGCAACACCAACCGCTAGCCCCTCCGGAATATTATGTAATGTAATGGCTAGGACTAGTAACGTACTTCTCCGTTTGTTTGCAGGATGGATACCCTCGGCTTTTTCAATCGGTAGATCAGGGTGTAAATGGGGCAAAAGTTTATCAACAACCATTAAGAAAAACCCTCCCAACAGAAAACCCACCGCTGCCGGTAACCATTTTGGTGTTGAACCACCCTCAGCCATTTCAAGTGCAGGTAGTAATAAGGACCAAAAGCTGGCCGCAATCATTACTCCGCCAGCAAAGCCAAGCATACTATCCAAAAATTTTTGATTTACATTTTTTGTTGTAAAAACTAATGCTGCACCGAGAGCAGTCATTCCCCAAGTAAATAAAGTTCCTAAAGCTGCCTGAGCGACAGCTGGAAGGCTACCAAACCAATCCAACATTTTATTCCCCCCTTCAATCCAATGACTCTTGCTGCTTTTTATAAAACTACCATATTTGAGAGATAAATGAAAAGGACAGGAACTATTTTTTATTCATAAAAAAATGCTATAGCCCCATTTGGCTATAACATTTTAATAATTAATAATATTTTACCGTTGAGCGCGTAGGGCGACACGGCGAATTTTTCCCGAATCGGTTTTAGGGAGGGCCTTAATATATTCAATTACCCTTGGATACTTATATGGCGCTGTTAATGTTTTTACAAAACCTTGCAATTCCTTCGTTAATTCTCCTGTTTCAGAGATTTCATCCTTCAAGACCACAAAGGCTTTCACGACGTTTCCTCTTATTGGATCTGGTAATGCGACAACTGCACATTCCTTCACTGAAGGATGTTTCATTAGAGCATCTTCCACTTCAAACGGCCCAATCGTATACCCAGAACTAATGATGACATCATCTTTTCTTCCTTGGAACCAAAAATAGTTATCCTGATCCTTTAACGCTCGGTCACCCGTCAAGAAATATTGATCACGATAGGAAGATGCTGTTGTATTTTGATTTTTATAATATTGTTTAAATAATGCTGGAAAATCTCTTCTAATAGCAATCGTTCCGACTTCATTGATAGAGGCTGGCTTACCAGTTTCGTCGACGACTTCGATAAATTCAGCTAACAATGGCTGACCCATCGAACCTAATTTATTCTCATCGATATTTAAATTGGCAATTAATAAGGTACTTTCTGTCTGACCGTAGCCGTCACGGATCAAAAGATCAAATTCCCTTTTAAAGATATCAATCACTTCACGATTAAGCGCCTCACCTGCAGAAACTGCGGTATGAAGCTGCGTTAGATCAAAAGTAGATAGATTATTCAATTTTGCCATCATCCGGTATTCAGTCGGGGTACAGCATAATACATTAACCTTATTATCTTGTAAAAGCTGTAAATACTTTTGCGGATGAAACCGACCACTAAAGATATATCCTGTTGCTCCCGAACCTAATATCGATAAAAATGGACTCCACACCCACTTTTGCCATCCAGGGGCTGCCGTAGCCCAAACAAGATCATCTTCACTGATATTCAGCCATTTTGAAGCAGCAATTCTTAAATGTGCATAGCCCCAGCCATGACTATGGACGACCCCTTTCGGTTGGCCAGTAGTACCGGATGTATAGGCTAGAAAAGCAAAATCCTCACTTAACGTGTTCACATCAAGGAAGCTATCGGATTCTTGTTCCATAATGGATTCCATCGACAGCCAATTGGCTACTTCACGGCCAAATGCAATCTTGAATTGTAAAGACGGTGTTTTCTCATGAATCAAATCAAATTCTTTTACTAGGTGAGCGTATGAAATAACGGCTTTCGCCTCTGAATGATTCAAGCGGTAGACTAGATCCTTAGCTCGAAGTAATTCAGAAGATGGACTGATCACAAGCCCCGCTTTCAGACACGCTAGATAAATAATGTAGGATTCAATCAGCCGAGTTGTCATCACAACAACTCTATCGCCTTTCACAAGTCCTAATCTAGTTAAACCATTCGCAAGCTTATTTGCCTTACTATTCAGTTCCGCATATGTTATTGTCCTTGATTCTCCCAATTCATTTTCCCAGTGTAAGGCAATTTTATCAGAAACATGCTTTGAGATTTCACTTGCTAAATTAAAGTGCTTTGGTGCTATCAACGATTTCAAATCCACTGTAGTCAACCTCTATTCATAATAGTAATATGTGTAATCCTGGTCAAAAACCGCGAGTAGTAATACTAAAATTTATACCTAGTAATAATACAAGCTAATAAAATATACTATACTCTTATCATAATAGCACTTTAATTTTATAAGTAAATCATTTAGATTCAAACATTTTATTAACACTAGTTTTTATCATCTGGTCATAAAGTTTACATTTGTGAAAAAGCAACAAAAAGGCCAACTATCCACAATAGTTGGCTTCTTGCTACTTTTATTCAAATAAAGGACTGACAGCCTTTTCATGATGTATGCGATCAATTGCCTCGACAAGGATTGGAGCAACAGAGATCGTTTTAATTTTATCAATTACTTTCTCCTCTGGTAAATCAATCGTATTTGTTACGACTAATTCCTTAATTGGAGAGGCATCAATAACTTCAATTGCATTGGCGGTGAAAACAGGATGTGTACAACCAGCATAAATAGATGTAGCACCAGCTTCTGCTAGTGCAGTTGCAGCAAACGTAATCGTTTCGCCTGTATCGATTAAATCATCAATAATGATGGCATTTTTTCCTGTTACATTTCCAACCACGCTGATGGTTTCAGGAGAATGTTCATCCAGTTTTCGTTTATCAATTAGGGCGATCGGAGCATGTAAGAGGTTTGCCATCTTTCTTGCTCTTCCTATGCTGCCATTATGTGGAGCAACAATGACAATCTCTTCTAGGCCCTTCTTCTCAAAATACTCAGTCAAAATCGGTACACCAATGAGATGTTCAACTGGTATATCAAAAAAGCCTTGAAGTTGAGGAGTATGGAGGTCCATCGTTAGTACTCTGGTCGCACCAGCCTTTTCTAAAAGATTTGCCACTAACTTAGCGGTAATCGGTTCACGAGATCGGGCCTTTCGATCTTGTCGTCCATATCCATAGTAGGGAATGACAACATTGATTTTACTAGCAGAAGCTCTTTTTAAGGCATCAATCATGATCAGGAGTTCCATAATATTTTCATTGACTGGATAGGAAGTAGACTGGAGTACATATACCTCACTGCCTCGAACACTTTCCTCGATCCCAATTTGGATCTCACCATCACTAAATTGGGTTACAGTAGATTTGCCCAACTCACAGCCCAAAAGTTCTGCCATTTCCGTTGCTAGTTTTTGATTAGAATTCAATGCAAACATTTTAAACCTTTTATTCAGTTGATACGTCACCTTAAATCCTCCGGACTATTATAAAATTTCTGCTATATACAACAGGTTGCTCCATTTTATTTTACTATATTCGACACTATAATAGTAGAAAATACAATAACAAAAGATAACTCCATAAAAAAACGACCACACAAGAACTTAATGTAGTAATAATTTTGTATCCCTTCATCATTTCAACTGCCAATTATTTTAATTTTACTATAATGGACTTACTCAAATACCCTCTATCACGATGGTATAAAATAAGAGCAATCACTAAGACCCCTGATGCAATCCAAATCGAGCTATTCCCAATATAAGTGGTAGAAAAGGTACCTGTCATTGCACCAAATAAAAATGATAGAATGATTACAAAAAATTCTTTAAATTGTCTTTTTGCTTCTTCGTTACGTTCTTTTACTGCTAAGTAGGCTGCTTGTGTTGCCGTTCGAAGATTTCCTGTCGTCATGGTTGAATTGTAGGCCCATTTGTCTAATTTATTGAATGTTGAAATTTGTAAAGATGATACAAATGCAATACACACTGTTACCACTATGTTTGGAACACTTTCCGGCAAAAAGCCGACAATAATTAACACAGTACATTCTAAAATAAGGATAGACCTCCTGTAGCTATGCAACACTTGCCTTACATGAGGAATTTTTACTATTTCTGATACAAGGACCCCAAGTATAAAAGCTAATATAGGTGGAATATAATGAACTGCTTCTCGCCATTCCCCATATGCAGCTTTCACAGCAAATAGGACCATATTTCCAGTTTGGGCGTTAGCAAACACTCCGTCTCTGCTGATAAAAGTATAAGCATCTAAAAAGCCTCCCACAATCGCTAACAATACACCCAATGAAAACGAATTCGATGAAAGCGAAGGAATTTTATTTGGTTTATCTATCATTGTAAAATCGATCTCCTCATTGCTTGTTGTAATTATTTCCATAATCTTAATCCTGGTAAACAGGGTTATGATGCTGAAAAAGAAGTACCTTCCCATAGTAGTGAAAGGCCCATTTGCCTATTATAAGACACAGTAGTCGATTTGGCATCCAAGAATAATATGATTTTATTGTGAACGGTGTACCAGTCATTATACTTGCTGAAAAATATTGCCTGTCTTCGCTCTTATTTAGTTTCTTCATAAAAGAGAACGGAGAGACATCACACAATAAAAGCACCTCTCTCCCTCAAAATGGAAAGTGGTGCCTTAATTATGATTTCTTTCAACAATTTTTAACTTTAAACAAGTTTGTGTGCATACCATTTTTTCCCTTTGTAGCGCCATCCGAAAATGAGGCTTCGTGCACCCCACTCAACAATCATCGCAATCCAAACTCCAATAATTCCAAACCCAAACGTTATCCCTAATACATATCCCAGTACTACTCTCAATAGCCACATCGATAGTAATGACGCAATTGACGTAAAGGTCGAATCCCCGGCTGCCCGTAAGGCCGAGGGCATAATAAAGCTGGGTGACCACAATAAAGGATGGGCAATTGCGGAAATGAGAATGAGTGTAAAAATCGTTGAAACAATCTCATCAGGCGGGTTGAACATGTGGATCAACACAGGAAACAATGGCAATAATATCGCATCTGCAACTAAAAAGAACACCGAGGCAAGGCCGATTAACGATAGGATAAATTTTCGTGCATCTTGAATATTTCGGCTGCCGATACACTGGCCAACAATCGTTACAATCGAGATACTCAGTGCATTTGGACCAATTTGAAATAAAAGGGCAATCGAATTTCCAATCGCATAGGTCGTCATAGCCATTGTGCCCAATTGAACAATAAACGTTTGCGTCAGCAGCTTACCGCCATTGAAAAAGATCTGTTCAGCTGCAAATGGTAATCCAATAAACATCACTTTCTTTAAAATGGATAAATCAATCCGGACTGCATTTTTTAGCCGAAAACGGATTGTTTCATTGTATTTTAAGACATATATTAAAGAAGCGGTCATTCCTAAACATCGCGCTACTAGTGTGGAAATAATAAGACCTTCCACCCCTAGATGGAAAATCGTGATCAATACCACATTTAGAATGGTATTTGTAATATTCATAAATAGGGATAAATTAAGGCATGGTTTCGTTTCCCCTACCCCTCTCAAAGCACCTGTTACGGCTTGAAAGATGGCGATGAATGGATAAGAAATACAGCTGCCAATAAGATAAATTTTGGCATTTTGTAACACACCTGCTTCTGCTTTTCCGAACAGAACAGATAAGGTGGACGTATGAAAAACAATCACAAGAGTACTAATCAGCACCGAAAAAATAGTAACCGCCGATATTGCTTGTGTGGCTGTTTTCGACACCATTTCCGAATTCCCGCTGCCTTTATATTGCGCTACCATCACGGTGCCGCCAGTAGCTACAGCAATAAACACGTTGACTAAAAATATATTTAATGAATCTACCATACTGACCGCGCTGACCGCAGCCACCCCAGCAGAACTGATCATAGCTGTATTTAAGAGACTCATAAGGATTAAAAAGGCCTGATCAACAAAAATAGGGAGAATAATCGCAAACATATGCCTGTAATCGATCGATTCTCCAGTAAAATAGCGATCTAGTAAACGAACAGATTTCTTTTTCATAATCAACTTTATCTGATTCATATCACGACACTTCTTTACTCGATTGTAGAAACTACAACCATATTTGTCCAAGGAACATCGCCTATTATACCATTATTTAGGGAGATTGTAGTCTATTTATGAATGAAAGTTCTTCCATTGAAAATTCATTTAACCTTTCAAACTATTCTTAAATTGATCATAGTCAGTTTTAATATAATGAAAAGCTGCGTCATTTCCACCATGATCAGGATGTGTTATTTTTAATAATTTTTTATATCCAGTTAAAACCTCTTTCTGGCTAGCCTTTTTGGAAAGTCCTAATTTTTTTCGATAATCAAGTGGTTTCGAAGGAGCAATCGTCTCCAACTTTTCAGAATCTTTTCGGCTGACTTTATAGAGTTCTTCTCTTATTTGCAGCAATTCCTTCCGTAGTGTCAAATTATTTTTTAACAAACGACTCGCCTCTTCTTGTAATTCGACTTTCTCTTTTTCAAGGTTGAACAGTTCCATCTTTAATTTGCCGCGTTCTTGAATGAATGACTTAACTGTCGTCTGATGGAGTTCTTCGATCCCCTTTAAGTGCTCATCCTGCATTTTGATTTTTATGTTTAACTCACGAATAGTCTTATCATGATCTGAGGGTTTATAGGAACCCGGATTGGCAGTGGAATTGGTATCATTTGATAGATATGAAGTGATTTGTTCCCCATTCCCCACCTTATGAATTTTTCCATGAAGCAACCACCGTTGGACTACTTGGACGCCAATCGTTGCAGGAACACCCGCATCACTTAAAAAGTGAATAGCTTGATCTGTATCATCAAGGGTGTAATCTGTATTCTGAAGACCTACTTTTCCATTAAACTTTATCTTTCCTTCTCTAAGCCACCGTCTAACCGTTTGAATGCTATTATCCTCTGTCACTCCTGCATCTTTTAATAAGTCAAAAGCTTGGTCCGTATTCACCTTGATCCTCCTTACCCACTTCCCTTGTTAAAAAGAAAAGTGATTCAACAGTAATCTACCTTTTGAAAACGAAAATTCTATTATTTTACTGATAATAGTAAAGAAAATAGGAACCAATGTGAATGGCCAAAAAAGACTATTAGGATATTAGGTCTACGGAAATGACATTTGAGAAAAACGTAAAACATAATTAAAGCAATGTAGTAAAGTACTGCAAAGGAATCGAAGAGTTGATCTTAATTTATTTGATTTTAAAATTAATATTCTTCCCTTCTAATACAACATAGAAAATCCCCTGATCCATTACCCCAGGAGATTAGTTTTTAAGCCATTTTTTCCTTTCGTTGCAAAAGGACTGCACCAATCACAATAATCCCTTTAAATGCTTCTCTTAAGAACGGCGGCACCCCAAATAAATTTAATAGATTATTCATAACAGCAATAATCAACATACCAAAAACTGTTCCGAGGATGAAGCCTCTTCCACCGCTCATACTCGTTCCACCCACTACCGCTGCTGCAATCGCATCCATTTCTATTCCCCGGCCGGCATTTGAAAAGTCCATCGAGCCAATACGAGATACTTGAATGAGTGCGGCAATCGAAACGAGGAGTCCCATCAAAGCGTATACACGCAACCGAACTTTATGAACATGAACTCCGGATAACCTTGCCGCTTTTTCGTTTGAGCCAACGGCAATAATCTGCCTTCCAAATGTTGTTCGCTTCGACACATAGTATAGGATGTAAGCAATAACGGCCCAATAAACAATCGGCATAATCATATAATTTCCCATTTTAAAACTGGCAATCTGCAAAAATTCAAGCGGCACTTTTGGATTATAGCCTTGCATGAAGTGTTGAGTCACGCTTCGAAAAATCATCATTGCCCCTAATGTCACAATGAATGGAGGGACATTCCCTTTCGTAATCGTTAAACCAATTAGTGATCCTAACAAACAGCCGAGCACCACCACGAGAATGATTGTCACAAAAAATGCCGGAAAGCCCGTTAAACCCAAGAAAGCTAAAATTCCCTTCGTACCGGTATCGACAAGAATCATCGTGAATGCACCTGTCACCACCAATGTAGAACCAACAGCTAAATCAATCCCACCAGTCATAATGACAAGAGTCATTCCTAATGCAATAATTCCAACACTCGCGTTGTTTCGTAAGATGTTAATCCAGTTGTTCAACCAGGACTGGAACCAACTGCCCAGCGAATCATAATCAAATCCCAGAACCAATGTCTGCAAGATGAGCATAATCAAAAATGCGATAGCGGTACTAAATAACGGTTCTTCTGTCCATTTTGAGCGAAACCATCTAAAAAAGTTGTTATTAATAACCATTTCAGTTTTCATCATCCGCCTCCTCCTCCTCTCTCCTAAGTCAGCTTTCCCCCCGTTGCAAGACTCATGATATTATGCAGATTCATGGATTCTCTAGCCACTTCTCCTTGAATAACCCCATGGTACATTACAAGCGCTCGATCACAGACACGTATAATTTCCTGCCCTTCACTCGAGAGCACGACAACAGCAATGTTTTCTTCCGCAAGTTTTAGAATAATATCATAAATATCTTCCTTCGCCCCCACATCTACACCTTGGGTGGGGTTGTCTAAAATGAGCAGTTTGGGACCGGCCGCTAGCCACTTGGCTAACACTACTTTTTGCTGATTTCCACCAGAAAGGCTATTGATACTGTCCGTCAACTTTCCCAGCTTGATCCTTAGTGCTTGTCGTTGCTTTTCAAACTCCATTGCATGTTTTTGTGATTGAATAACTCCTCGTTTTGAAAATTGTGGCCATGTAACAATCGAGGCATTTTCAAAGATATTCATATCTCTGATGATTCCATTTTCTTTCCTATTTCGAGGGAGATAGGCAATTCCTTCGTGGATTGCCTGGGTTGTATTCTTTATTTTCACTTCTTTTCCATTCAAGAAAACCTTTCCAGACGATACTTTCTCTGCTCCAAAAATGGCTTGAAAGAGTTCACTCCTTCCATCACCAAGAAGACCTGTTATCCCAAGGATTTCACCTTTTTTAATGGAAAAGCTGATATCCCGGAAGGCGGGTTTATAGGTAAGTCCCTCAACACGCAATACTTCATTTCCTTGCCTTTTTTCTCGGATAAGCGGTTCCGTTCTCACATCATATCCCACCATAAAATGGGCGAGTTTGTCTGTTGTGACATCAACCACATTCCCTTTTTCCACAAGTTGACCATCGCGTAACACGAAAAATGTTTCACAAATCTGGATAACCTCATTCAATTTATGTGAGATGAAAATGATTCCCACATTGTTTTCCTTTAAAGTTCTCATCATCGTAAATACTCGTTTAATTTCCTGATCTGTTAAGGATGTTGTCGGCTCATCCATGATGATAATCGATGCCTTCATCATCATCGCTCTGCATATTTCCACGATCTGTTTATAGGAAGCATCTAAATCACGAACCATCGTTTTCGGATCAAGATCCACCATCATTTGTTTAAACACCACATCTGTTTCGCGAATCATACGATCTAAGTCAAGAAACCCTTGCTTTGTCTTTAGTTCTCTTCCCAGAAACATATTCTCATAGATTGGCAAATCATTAATAAGATTCAATTCTTGATGAATGAAGGCGATTCCCGCTTCCAACGATTGTGCAGGCGTGCTGAACTGGACTTGCTTGTCATCAAGGTGGATCGATCCCTCGTCCATATGATGAACCCCGCCCAGAATATTCATCAAGGTTGATTTCCCAGCACCATTTTCGCCAAGTAACGCACAGATTTCACCGCCTGTTATGGTGAACGACACATCTTTCAGGACAGTATTACTTCCAAAAGATTTTCGTATATTCTTTAGCTCAATTTTCATAACATCACCT
The DNA here is from genome assembly GCF_000612625.1 of Neobacillus jeddahensis. GTDB lineage: Bacteria > Bacillota > Bacilli > Bacillales > Cytobacillaceae > Neobacillus > Neobacillus jeddahensis. The sequence continues at coordinate 20,809 of NZ_CCAS010000007.1, read as the reverse complement.
CCAATCCATTGCTAAAAGAGAGGCTATAGCAATGGCCATAACCCCTCTTTATGTCATTTACATTTCCTAAAATCAGCATCTTAATACTGTGACTTTTCGTCAAGGAAATTCTTATAGTTGGTTTTATCGACGATCGTTGTTGGAATAATGGTCTCCTTCGAAACATCTTCACCATTCAATAACTTTAGGGCAACATTAACAGCATCTTTCACCATCGCCGGGCTATAAAGGGCAGATTCGATGAAAATATCATTATTATCTGGCATCATTTTAAAATATTCCTGCATACCACCTCCGCCAGTCACAACCTTAATATCCGATCTTCCAGCTTCTTTAATCGCTTGGAGGACACCAATCGAAGTTTCATCATCCATGGAGTAAACAGCATCAATTTTTGGATTCTTTATCAAAATATCCGCAAAATCCTTCAAACCATCCTCTCGTGTAAACTGTGTGGCATAGGTGAGCAGCTTCATATCAGGTGCTAGCTCTTTCAACGTATCAACAAACCCTGCCTTTCTCAGCTCTGAAACGGAACCTGAAGATGGCACCTCGAGAATAGCTATCGTTCCTTCTTTCCCAATTTTATCAACAATGTATTTTGCTCCTTGTATCCCCATGTCCTTGTTGTCCCCCGCAACTCGGTAAACGCCATCCACATCGATCTTGATATCAAAGTTCACGATTTTGATTCCTTCATCCAGTGCCTGCTTGATTGGTACCTCCATACCCTCCCATTGTGGGAAAGCAACAATGGCTTCAGCTCCCCATGTTTTTAAATCATCTAATTGAGAAGTCATTTCTTCGGCATTATTACTAGTCTGAATCTTGTATTCTACCTCGCCAGAAAGTTCTTTAGCACGAGCTTCTGCATTGTAAGCAACTGCTGCCACCCATCCATGTGTAACGGCTGGTGCAAGAATCCCAATCTTATGTTTTTTTGTTCCACTGTCACTTGTTTTCCCGTTGTCATCACTTGAAGTTTCACTGGTTGAACTACATGCACTTAGAATCAATACCATGATCAATGCCAGCAATCCCCATAAATGTTGGTCATACCGTTAATTGCAGCATCTTTCTCATAGCATGGATTCCATGTTCAAAATCGAGATGTTCCGTATGATAAATCCATTCCTTTCGTATAGGCAAGTCAAACTCTCTTAATGCCTTTTCATACCCCTCCCTCCGCTGACGCGCATATAAAAATTTTTCATCCGAATTAATCAAGGCGATTTTCTGGTTCCCCAGTTTAATCAAATGCTTTACGGCATGGTAAGTAGCCAGCTTATGATCGATGGTGACGTATGGAATCGGACCGCCTTCTTCATATTCACTACAGAGGATAATCGAATGATGCTCCGCTAATTCATTGAGCTTTTGCCTATTGATGGTTGGATCCATCGAAATAATGCCATCTGAAAGTTTATTTTTTGCCATGTTAAAATAAATGTCTTCGCGTTTTGGATCAGAGGCTGTTTCACAGAGAAGGATGTTGTAATGGTTACTAATGGCAATCGTTTCAATTCCCTTGATAATTTCGGTATAAAAGGGATTTGAAATACTCGGTATTAAGACTAATAGCAGACGACTTTCGGAGTTTCGAAGATTTCTACCTAACATACTCGGTTCATAGTTCAGTTCTTTAATGGCATTTTCTACTTTTAGTCTCGTTTTCAAACTTACGGTGGTTATGTTATTAAGTACCCTTGATACCGTTGCTATGGAAACACCTGCTTTATCTGCAACTTCTTGAATATTGGCCATAGATGCTTCCCACTTTCACTTTAAATTGAACGGTTTACTTGTAATCGATTACAAAAAGTATGAAGATCCTAGAAACCGTTACTAAATATATGTTACGCCCTGCCTATTTATATCAAAAAAAGTGCCTGACCCCCGATGCGTTAATACATTAACGCATCGGGGGTCAGGCACCATCATTTATATCCTCATTTTCTCCATTTCAATGATTTTTTTTAGGTATCCATACTCTTTTGGTTCGAGAATATCAATTTCATGATTTGTTGTCTCGAGAATCTGATCTCTGCACTTTGCTATTCTTTGAAGCATCGGATGAATCGTTAGACTGGACAGATTTACAAAGTCATAAAGATCGTTTAGGCATACCGGTAACTTGTAGCCCTTCTTGCTACTGGCAATAATGACCCCACTATCACGAAGCTTTGATACAATATTAGATCGAAAATAATGAGGATTCATTTTTATATCTCGGATCGCATTAAGGTTATCTAATACTTCTTCGGTATAAACATATTCATCTGGATTTTCCTTTAAATTGAACAAAAGAAACTTGAGAAAATCAATCCGAAGTCGCTCATCCTCTTCTTCACTTTTCCGATGTTTTTCAATATATTGATATGCCAGGTTTACTGCCTGCCTAATTATCACTTCGTCATAACGTGAGTTTTGCTTTTCTGTTGGAAAGTCAACAAGAAAGTTTTTATAATCGTGGGGTAATAGATTGATGGCAGAAATTCTACTCTTGATGATTTTAAAGAAGGAACGATACTGTTCGGAATACTGAGTTTTATCACAATTTTCTGCTAGAATCCTTATCATCAACTTTGCTAATTGTAGTAATAGATCGGACTGACTATTATTGAAGCCAAATGTAGAATAATCGAAAAGGTCTGGAATATTTCTAGTCTTAATATATTTTCTAAATCCTCCAATAAATTGTTTCTCTTCTTGGTCATCCGCGACAAGATCGAGTTGTTCAAACGAAAGACTTAAATCATCGTAGATCGCACGGTTTACATACTTTAAGAATGGTGTTTTGTGCATAATCCCAAAGTCTTCACGTGTTTTTCTTTTATCAATGACATAGGCCCAGACACTAAAGGGGAGATCTTTGATGTCATTTAAGAGTTGTATAGCTTGAATGGGATTTTCTTCAAGGATGTGGGTTTCAAATTCTCCGCTGTGAAAATAACTATCTCTTATTTGCTCCAATTTTGATTCTACCATTTCTTTATTGGAATCTTTCAATAGAATTGAAACGACTATAAAGTGAGTTGACACGTGCTCATGATTAAAATTAAAACGATTGTCACCAAATTCGTCTAAAAATGCATATTGCATTTCATCCATTCTGCCACACCTCACCGATAGGAAAGAATTTTATTTAATTTACTATTTCAACAAAATCCCTTTGAAACCTCCTAAAGGCTGCTATTTTTTAATAGATTTTGATTTTAAAAAATAACCATCTTTTTATGTATGGTTACAAAAAAGATAGTTTCTTTATGAGTAATTGCTCCACTTATTGTTTTTTAATGGGAGTGACCACTGAAAATAAGCTTTCAGTTGGATCTGATACATTGAATTCAATGATCTTATATCCATTTCCACCATCCTTGTTGTCGTTTTTCCGTGATGTCATTACTTGATTGTTCATTTCTACTTCCTCCTTCATGTTTCTCACACAGAAGTTACTATATGACGAATAATTAAATGTGTGAAAGAATTTTTCAAATTAGTTTTTACTCCTAATGTATAGCAATAAAAAAAATCAACAAAATCGAAAGAGGAGAAATAACCATTTCTCCCCCCTCCTTTTATATCATGTCCCACAATACGTACGATAAGGAACAGTGGTTGGCGTCGGTAATATGCAAAATTCAGCTTGATCAGGGGTATTTGCGTACGGCGTTGATAATACATTCAATAGCCGTTCTAATACACTATAATCCCCCTTTTCAACTGCTGCTTCCAGGGCTTCTTCAACTCGATGGTTCCGTGGGATCACAGCAGGATTGCTACTTTGCATCAGCTCTTGGACCGCATCCTTCGGCTTATTCTGCCTTTCTAATCTGGACAGCCAGCGCTCATGCCAGTTTGCAAATTCAGGGTGGGCAAATATCCCTGTCCCTTCGGGTTTAACAAAGCTTAAGGCTCGGAAGGTATTCGTATAATCGGCACGTTGCTTTTCCATTAACGTAAGCAGGTCAGCAATTAGGACTTCATCGTCGGTTTCTTTGTCGAAGATGCCAAGTTTCGCTCTCATTCCCTCAAGCCAATTTGCATGATACAGCTTCATGTAATCTGAAATCGCATCCTGAGCTAGTTTAACTGCCTGATCCTGTTCGTCGTGGAGCAGTGGCAAAAGGGTTTCAGCAAATCGAGCCAGATTCCAGCCTCCGATGTAAGGCTGATTACCATAAGCATAGCGGCCTTCCCTGTCTATCGAACTAAAAACGGTTGCCGGGTCATATTGATCCATAAAAGCGCACGGTCCATAGTCGATCGTTTCGCCGCTAATTGTCATATTGTCCGTATTCATGACGCCATGAATAAAGCCGACTAACTGCCATTTGGCAATAAGTGCAGCTTGGCGTTTGATCACTTCCTTTAGCAAGGAAAGATAGCGGTTTTTATCTCCTTCAACTTCAGGATAATGTCGCTGGATAGTGTGGTCCGCTAGGGTGCGGAGCTCCTCCACCGAGCCCCATTTTACCGCGTATTGAAATGTGCCTACACGTATGTGACTGGCGGCTATGCGGGTAAGAATCGCACCCGGCAGAGGGGTTTCGCGCATAATCGTCTCGCCAGTTGTCACGACCGCTAGACTTCGAGTCGTCGGAATCCCAAGTCCATGCATCGCTTCACTGATGATGTATTCGCGCAGCATCGGTCCTAGAGCAGCACGACCATCGCCACCACGTGAGTATGGTGTTCTCCCTGATCCCTTCAGCTGCAGATCAAACCGTTCACCTTTGGGAGTAATTAGTTCACCAAGAAGCATCGCGCGGCCATCCCCTAACATCGTAAAATGGCCAAATTGATGTCCTGCGTACGCTTGTGCAAGTGGCGTACCTCCCTCAGGTTTCCGATTTCCCGCAAGCACAGATACCCCCTCTTCACTCTCAAGTTCCTTAATATTCAAGCCTAGTGACGCTGCTAATCGATCATTAAGAATGATCAACTTTGGTGCTTGAACCGGGTTGGGGTCGACAGTGCGAAAAAATATATCCGGTAGACGGGTATAACTATTATCAAAGTTCCAGCCTATTTCGTTTGCTTTTTTTTTCTCGGTCATTGGATCTCCTTTCTTGTTCAGTCTTTTTGCATCAATGCTTTTTTTGTTATCCATTATCCAAACTATTTTAATATATCCTTTATATTATTCCCCAACCGCTTATTTTCCGCAGCATTTTTTATATTTTTTTCCACTTCCACAAGGACATGGATCATTGCGACCAACTTTATTTCCGTTAACATTTGTGACGGCATCTTGAAACTCCACTAAGCCCATCTCCAACGCCGCTCGTCTCCAAACATCTAATTCAGGATGGTCTTCGCCTAAAATACGATAATAGCTATAAACAGCCTGTTCCATTTCCACCAAACTCGAGGTATACTCCTTTTTCATATGCTCACGAATGGTGGGTAGTGCCTCCATCGATAACTGATGGCAGAGGGCTTCGATTAATAAATCCTGATCTTCAATCTCTTCAGTCACTTGATAAGCATTTATTAATACCTGGACGGCAAAGTCCGTTTTAATATTTTCAACCACTGAAGTCGCATAAATAATTGAATCCTGTTTCTTTAAAAATGGTTCAACCACTTTTACTACTTCATCACTTTGAAAGCCAATTAGCGCCACTGAAACTTCCTCTAGTAATAAATCATCATCCCTGTCTAACAGACCTGCGAGCAGAGGAATATACGTATCGAGTTTAAGTAAGCCAATCATATAAACTGTTAAAATTCCCTCAAAGGAGAACCATTTTTCATTACTTTCCTTTTTCATTGTCCTATCTATGTCCGTTTTAGTAATCCAGCCTCTTTGTACGAGGCTACTTGCTAGTTTTTTTGCTTGTATGTAGAGATCATGCTGGAAGGTATTAACCCGGTCAAGGTCCTGGATTGTTTTCCGATATAGGATCATTACCTCTTTTTCCGTCCCGTTTACAATCTGTTCATATAGTGACCACAAAGCTTTATCAATATAGCCTTCTAACTGGTTCCGATAGGTGAGAGCCAGTTCTGGGCTTAGATGATCGAATAATTTAACGGCTAAGTGGAGATTCGACTGATCCATTTTTGGTATATTTTCAATCAGATGGTTGACTGCTTCCTCATTTATCGTTTGATTTTCAACATAAATAAGAATCGAAGTTTGCTTCTCCCGCTTACGAAATGCTTCCTTCAAGAATTCATTCGTCCAATCCGCAGGCACTTCAGGATAATCATGCAGGGCATACAAAACTGTATTTTGAATTAGCGGGTCCTCGCTGATTTAATGTGGTTTAATTTTTTCTAAAAATGTCATCGTGAACATCCTTTCATTAGTCATTTTATTAATATGTCAAATTGAACTACTCTACAGTTGTAATACTAATTATATTTCTGCCCTTTTGCTTCAATAGATAAAGGTGGGAAATCATAAAGCTATTTTCCCTAATAACAGACAAGACAATCGTGGTGCCATTGTGCAGGTAATTCGCATGAATAAGGATATACGAGTCCTTCACATACAACCTAAAAACCGACCAGTTACCTGGATGGGGCTTGTACACGGACGGCGTCCCTGCTCAACTTTTCACGGATTTTCTTCGCAAAACGTAAGGCGTGTGCGCCATCACCATGAATACATACAGTATCTGCTTTGATGGTGATGATATTCCCTTGTTGCGTGCGGACTTTTCCCTTCTTTACCATTCGAATAACCTGATCAATTGCCTGTTGTTCGTCAGTAATAAGTGCATCTGGCTGACTCCTCGGTGTTAATGAACCATCTTGCTGATAGATTCTATCGGCAAAGACTTCACTGGCTGTGCGCAGCCCGATTGCTTCACCAGCTTTGACTAGTTCACTGCCTGAAAGGCCAAATAAGATTAACCCGGAATCTACTTTATACACCGCATGGGCGATGGCATCAGCCAGCTCCCTGTTTTTGGCCGCCATATTATAAAGGGCACCATGTGGCTTGACATGCTGAATTTTTGTGCCTTCCGCTTTGACAAACCCATAAAGGGCACCGATTTGATACACAACCATATCAAAGGCCTCCTGCGCACTGATATCCATGTTCCTGCGGCCAAATCCGACCAAATCAGGCAAGCCGGGGTGTGCTCCAATCGCAATCTCCTTCTCTAAGGCAAGCATAACCGTCTTTCGCATTGTCGACGAATCGCCTGCGTGAAAGCCACAAGCAATATTGGCGGACGTAATGAATTCTAGAATATCCTTATCATTTCCCATCCGATAAGCACCAAAGCTTTCGCCCATGTCGCAGTTTAAATCCACTTGGAACAATAGAATCCCTCCGAATCTACTAATACTTGTATCTCACTATTAAAGTGTCTCCCCTTTTATTTGCGAATCTATTAGTCTTTTAATTGAACTCCCTGTTTTAAAAGTTGTATTCCCCATTCCCTCACTCGGAGTAACTCCTGTGCTTCTTCAAGTTGTATTTCATGAAATCGTACGATCTCGCCTGGCTTGACCTGGGCTAAGATGGGAAGATCGATGGTAGCGACCTGAGCGATTTTTGGATACCCCCCTGTCGTTTGCCGGTCTGCCATTAAGACAATCGGATTGCCATCGGCTGGTACCTGCACGGTTCCAGCGGTGACCGCTGTGGAAATGAGTTCATTCTGTTCGGATAATTTCAACTCAGAACCATTTAATCGGTACCCCATTCGATCTGATTGCGGTGTCACCCAAAAGTCTGTTTTGAAAAATTGCTCCCTGCTTTTTGCACTAAACCATTGAAATTCACCACCACGAATAACACGGATGACAGGATTATTTCGATAGATTGGCATCACGGACTGACTAATGGTCCACTTACTGGCGGCGACCAAGGAGGAGCCTGAATTACCGACAAGCCGGTGAAGGGTGCGAATCGCCCATTTGGAAGGGGATCCAGTTAGCAAAACATCACCTTCTTGTAAACTACGTCCTTGGAAACCACCCATCTCTGCACGCAGATAAGTGCTTCTACTGCCCATTACTTCCGGGACATCAATACCTCCCGTTATGGCGATATAGGCGCGACAACCTGTTTTCATGGCTCCAAACGATAAAATTCCACCTTTCTTTATTAATACGGGCCGCCATTCCGGAATCGGTTGACCATCAACACTAGGGGATAACTGGCCTCCACAAATTGCAATCAAGGTATTTTCCAAAAATTCCAATTGTGGACCAAGCATCATGATTTCTAACGCTGCTTTTTCTTCTTGATTGCCCACCAAAATATTTGCTAGGCGAAAAGCAAAGAGATCCATTGCCCCACCGACGATGACACCATCTTTTTGCATGCCATATCTACCTAAATCCTGAACAGATGTAAGCAAGCCGGGGCGTATGACCTTTATTGTCATGAAGTCACCCCCTTCCATTGGTGATATTCCTCAGGGGAAATCGGCCGAAATCGGACCCGATCACCAGCATGCAGCAAACTAGGGGGGCTCTCGTGTGGACGAAACAGCGCTTCAGGTGTCCTACCAATTAACTGCCATCCACCAGGCGTTTCAATCGGGTAGACCCCCGTCTGCTGAGCAGCAATTCCCACACTTCCCATTGGAATGGTTAACTGGGGGGACGAGCGACGCGGGGCCTTTATCCGTTCTGACATACCCCCAAGATATGGAAAGCCTGGGGCGAAGCCAATCATGTAGACAAGGTATTCAGCTTCAGAATGTATTTGAATCACTTCATCTGTGGTGAGTCTATTGTGCGTGGCGACAAAGTCTAGGTCTGGACCAAATTTCCCACCATAGCAAACGGGTATTTCTACTATTCTTGAAGTTCTTTCCGAACTTACTTCTAACTCCGCCACCATTGGCTCCAAGGCTGCGTACGCCTCTTGGTAGGTAAGATGTATGGGATTATAGTAAATGGTGACCGTAGTAAAGGCAGGGACGAATTCAATCATGCCTGGAAATGGACGCTCCTGTAAACGGGCTGCTAATATCATAACCTTTTGATGCGTCTCAAACGTTATGTTGTCATCAAATCGAATCATAATAGCTGAATCTCCTAAAGGATTCATATTCATCTGAGTAACCAGCCTCCCAGCCTATGTATAAATAATAAAAAATTCTTACTCAATCAACTTAATTTTTTCCAGTAATTGTTTCTTTAACTTTTCCAAATAGGCTTCTCTCACGTTTAAGTATATAGTAACAAAAAGAGTTCAGTACCTCTAACAGGAACTGAACTCTTCATTTATTTCACCGAGCTATTCAGTTTGTCCCTTAACATTTTTTTCGTGCTGCAGCAGCCATTCTTTTCGCCACAATCCGCCAGCATAGCCAATTAGTTTGCCGTTTGCTCCGATAATTCGATGACAGGGAATAACAATACTTAATTTGTTTTTTCCATTCGCACTCCCTAGTGCACGGACAGCCTTTTCATTCCCAATCGCAACCGCCAGATTTTTATAAGAATCAGTTTGACCATACGGAACTTTCTTAAGAGCATTCCACACTTTTTTTTGAAAATCGGTCCCTTCAAACTGGTATGGGAAGGTAAACGTTCGGCGTTCCCCTTTAAAATATTGATCCAGCTGTTGATAACACTCTTTTAAAACCTCAGGTGTTCCTTCTTGTATTCGATTTACAGGTGAATCCTGTTCCGAAAACAAAATGGAACAGATCACCTCCTCCGTAGCGATTATCTCTAAAACGCCTACCGGTGATTGGTAATCTACTTTATGTAATGTCATTGTATAAAGACCTCCAAAGATAAAAGGTAGCATAAGCCTGCCACCCCTCCCAATTTTTCGCTAATTCTGCTATTTCTGCCAATGTCGGTTTTCGTTCGATACCTAATTGAAATTTTAAGGCATTGTGTAGGCCGACATCTGCAATTGGAAATGCCGCTGTTTCATGTAAACACTTCATCAAGACATAATCTGCGGACCAAGCACCTATCCCTCGAATAGCCATCAGGGATTTTTTGATTTGTAGATAATCTCCTTGTTGAAGGAAACCTTCTTTCGTTAATTCGCCCTTTGACATCGCTTGAGCAACACCAATCACATATTCTGCTTTTCTGACAGAGAACTGAAGCTCCCGCAGCTCGTCCACTTTGATTTCAGCGATTTTATTATAGGATGGGTATACCCAAAAGGTGGAGCCTTCAAAGGTGAGACATTCTCCAAATTGTTCTACAAAGCGCTTCTTTAATGTATAAGCAAACGTTAAATTGATCTGCTGTCCAATTATTGCCCATGTCAATGCTTCAAATATATCAGGGACTCCGATTATCCGCAATCCTGCATAATTTTCGACGACAGACCTTAAGATTGGGTCGGTGCTTGCCAGCTCATAAAAATGGCGAAGATTTGTATCTAGATCAAACCAACCCCAAATATAAAAAGCCACCTGAGACCGAATCTCTGGAGCAGGAGGCTCAATCGGGAAGTCAATCCGTAGCACGTGTCGAGACCCCGTTATTTTAAATAAAATGAAGGCATCTTCCACGGGAATAGCCTTATATAGCGTTCCATCAATTATTTGATGAAGCACTTCCTGCTCCGACCTACTCAAGAATACGATGCACTCTTGAAAATTAAATTCCCGCGGTGGAAAAATTTCGATATATGTTTCATGATCCTGCCAATTCATTCGAAAGCTCCTTACCTATTAAGACTTCTGTATTCGGATGGAGAACAATCTTTTAGTTACCGAAAAAACAGCTAAAATAAAAAGGACTCTTGTAGCCTAATTCTTATGGCATCTTTTTCTGCTTCAATTCTTAACTTCAGTCCTTTTCCATTATAAACATTTGTCTCATTGTCTGACCATATTTATCACACTAGTCAGGTACAAGTATGTCAAAATAACCAACTATGGATTTGATTTTACAATGAATTTTCTCAGATTTCGTCCTCATTCTTGCTCTTACGGTCCTAAATAACATAAAAATATTGGTCTAGATCGGGGAACCACCAATAACTTCATAAAGAAAACTCGCCGATTGGCAAGCACAAAGGGCAAAGATAGAGGTGTAGTTGCACTTTTGGCTGATAGGAAAGTTATAATTTCCTATCAGCAAAAAAAGAACTTGAAATAAACGCCTCAAGTTCTTTGTTCAAACCATTCAGCATAATTTCTGCCACATTCTTGAGCTATCTGCAACCGAATGTTGTTCTATGATAGCATATGCGGCATTCGTAATAGCTTGTGCCAACGTCTCGCCTGTCGCACAAATTTCATTAAAGCAGACTCTAGAAGCGTCTTTTATTTGATAGGAAAATCCTAACTCCGCTAATTTTTCCACAATGATCATTGCATGGTCCAAGTTTTTCTCAGGTTGAAAATCTGAATCATGAATAAAAATACCCTTCTCATAATCATACCAACGGTCCCACCTATTTAATTTCCATCCTAGTATTCTTCGTGCAATCGAATCTATTTTGATCATTTTCTACCCCTCCGTTGTTATATAACAATTTATTTATTTGTATTTAATTATATAACAGATAGACTTTGTTTTTCTAGTGCAATAATAAATTTTTTTCAAAATATTGTGGTCTACTATATTTAATTTATAGTTAGGCGGACATTCACACCAAATGACTCATTTTCCAGTCAACGATGCATTTTTTACTATCTCGTTTCATACATAAGAAAGGTGCATGATTTTTAGAAATTAACAACGCGCATCAAGGAGGAACATGATGATTCAAAAAACTGTGAAAATCAATAGGAAAGCAGGGTTATATGCTCGACCTGTCAATCAGTTAGTCCAAACCGCATCCCGCTTCAATGCTGACATCTTTCTGACACATAATGGTCGAAAGGTGAATGTTAAATCGGTGCTTGGCGTTTTATCATTAGCAATCCCGAAACAAGCAGAAATCACACTAGAAGCATCAGGTGACGATGAATCCGAAGCTCTTAGAGAAATCATCCTGAAATTAGAACAAGCAGATTAATATGGAATTCGCGAGCTAATCGAATATAAATTTAGATATAAGGCCCATAAAAGGCAGACTCCGATGTGAGTCTGCCTCTTTCTATTCCTATTGAACTCATGGACTATCCGATATTTACCCCTACTTTAAAGAATAATTATTTTCTAAACACCCTTAATTGTTTACATAATAATATTCTTGCAAACTTTTTAAAAAAATATTTTTGTGCAGATTACTTGAATTTTATAAAAAATATGGTAATCTAATGACAAAAATAATTTTTCTGTATTTTTTGAATATTACAAATATGTTGCTTTTCACAACTTTTCCAAAAAAATTGAAATGGAGTGGTTTAAGATGGTAGACTCGCAAGGGGGATCTTACGAAGTAGTTGGGGCAAATGTTTGTCAAAATTGTGGTCAGAGAACCAGTCATCTGATGGAAGAAACGACACACAAAATGAAAGGGATTGGCTATCCGATAGCGGGATGGATCTTTTTTACCATTTCCTTATTGATTTTACCAATCGTCTTCGGGATGGCAGCACTTGTATTGGGTTTTTTTACTTATCATGATCGCGGAAAGGTCCATGGGATGATTTTAATGTTTTTTGCAGCGATGGGATTAATTCTAGGATCTCTATTTAGTTATATGGTATCTGGTACTCTGTTCATTTAGCACCCATATCATCCACAAATACCATATAAAGGTTGTTAGCAAAAGGTCAAATGCTAACAACCTTTTAATATTGAAAAAAATCTATGTAATGATTTGCCTTAACCAGGATATGACCTGATCAATCTCAGCCTGTGTCGTTTCTCTACCCACACTAAATCGGATTGCCCCCATTCCGATATGTTCTGGGACTTCCATCACCTTTAATACTGGTGACAGTTCCACGCTTCCAGCATGACAGGCCGATCCTGTCGAAGCGGCTAATTGTGGTATCCCAGCTAATATGTCCTGTCCCACTTTGTTGACAAAGTTAACACTCAGGGTATTGGGTAATCGTTCCTCTGCATGACCATTTAAGACCACATTCTCACCAAACACAGTCCGCAATTGATGCCAGAAATATTCTGTCAGTTTCTTTATTTCCTTCCGCCCTACCTGAACCGTTGCTATTTCGCATGCCTGCCCCAATCCAACTGCTAATAAGGTGTTTTCCGTCCCCGCACGCAGCCCACTTTCATGACCAGCTCCATGAATAAGTGGTTCCAGCTGAATTCCTTCTTTAAGATATAAGGCACCTATTCCTTTAGGGGCATAAAGCTTATGACCGGCAATTGTCAACATATCGACCTGCAACTCCTTGACGTCAATCGGAACCTTCCCTACGGATTGAGATGCATCAGTATGGAAAACTATTCCCGCTTGTTTTGCCATTTCCGCTATCGCTTTGATTGGCTGTAATGTTCCAACTTCATTATTGGAATGCATGATCGAAATTAAAATCGTTTCTTTTGTAATCGCCTTTTTTATTTCCTCTAGTGACACCCGTCCATATCGATCAACACCAACGTAGGTTACATTTGCTCCAACTTGCTCCAGAAATTTGCAGGGATTTATTATGGCAGGGTGCTCAATTTTAGAGGTAATAATATGATTACCTTTTGAACGATGTTTAAAATAAAAACCTTTAAGTGCTAGATTATTAGCTTCACTGCCACCACTCGTAAAAACGATTTCGTTCGGCGAACTGCCGATTAAACTTGCTACTTGTTCTCGTGCCTTCTGTAATAATTGCTTCACTGGTTTTCCTGACCAATGAAGGGCAGAAGAATTCCCATAATAATCATATAACAATGGTTTCATTGCCTCAACAACCTCAGGAGCCAGCGGAGTACTAGCATTATAATCAAGATAGATTTTTTCCATGGAAGGAATCATCCTTTCGGGCAAAAAATTATGATTTTTATGACTTAAGCTTCATGCAGCTTTGTATGAATTGACCAAATAGGTTGTTCATTTGAGGGGTTGTACTTGACATCGACTCAGGGTGCCACTGCACCCCAATGGTAAACGTGGTTGGGTGGATATACTCTACCGCTTCCGTTACACCGTCCGCTGATTTGGCAACAATACGTAAATCAGGCGCGACTGTATCTATCGCTTGATGATGTAGACTATTGACACGCACCCGCTCTTCCCCCATTATTTGAGCCAGTTGACTACCTTTCTCGATCATTATCCAATGACTATCATGACTTCGATCAATTGATTGAGTATGTTGAATTGGTTCATTTACTTGGCTAGGAATATCTTGGAGCAGTGTACCACCAAGGGCCACATTTAAGATTTGAACGCCTCGGCAAATAGCTAGCATGGGTACATCGTGCTCGAGGGCATAGTGTACAAGCGCTATTTCGGCGCGATCGCGTTCTGCTATTGTTGGTCCCAAATGAGGATGAGGATCCTGCCCATAAAATTGTGGATCAACATCCTCGCCACCACTAAGGATGATCCCATCACAAATGGAAAACATTTCTACACTCATTTCCTTATTCAAAAACGGAAGGATAATTGGGATTCCACCATTGGCTGCGACACTTTTATGATAATCATGATGAACATAGACTCCTTCCATATAGTTGTTATGTTTCACATAAGCACCTGTTATCCCAATAATCGGTTTTTTGCGCAAAGTTCTTCCTCCCCTTCTATAACCAGGCCTCATCAATCGAACTATTGTCCGCAATAGTATAGGCAGCATTCATAATCGCTGCTGCTAATGTGTCACCGTTTTCACAGATGTGATCAAAGCACACCTCAGAAACACCATTTGTTGTATATGTAAATCCGAGCGCTTGTAATTTTTCCACGATGATCATCGCATGGTCAAGATTTTGCTCAGGTTGAAACTCTGAAACCTGAATAAATTTTCCTTTTTCGAAATCAAACCAGCGATCCCATCTATTTAACTTCCAGCCTAATATTCTTCGCGCAACTATTTCCGTTCTAGTCATAATGGTTTAGCTCCTTTGCTTAATATTCATTATTTTACCATTTCCATAGTGTTGGCGATCGACACTATAGATAAAAGCAAACACCTCTGCAACTGCCCCATAAAGCTGATCGGGAATAATCTCATTTATTTGCAGATGACTTAATAGTTCCACCAATGAGGAATCTTCTTGAATGGGAACTTGGTGTTGTTTTGCTGTCTCAATAATACTTTCAGCTACCTTCCCATTTCCTTTTGCAACTACCTTTGGAGCAGCTTGTTTGCTAGCTTCATAGGAAAGAGCCACCGCTTGGATTGGCTTTCTATTTTTACTCATATTTTCACATCCACCCCTTGATAGAACTCCTTTGTGAAAAAGGCAGGTGTCATCTGATCAGAGCTCATTTTCATGGAATCAACTGGCGGAACAACATGAATAAACGAGAGCTGGTACCCAATATTATTTAATTTTTCTTTTAAGACAGGTGTAAGTGCGCCAACAATTGTCTCTAAATCCTTTGTATCGTTAATAACCGAAACGTGAACTACTCGGTTTTGAACCTGCATGTCAATGACTGTTTGCTGAAGACTTTGTAAATCTAAGTAAAAAAAGATACGGCAATAATCGGGGTCGATCTGTCCATTCTTCATTTTGCGACCATTCCATTGGAGGGTTATATCTGCTTGACGATTCCCGATGGTTAGGGGAAGCTGCATGATCAATTGCTGCATCTGACCAGTTAGATCCTGTGAGATTAATTGCATTCCTGTTATACGATTTAACAGAGGTTCAAGTGCCCTGCCATGCGAGCCTAACTCCGATATGGCCCCCATTAACAATGGCTTTAGTGATTGGAGCGTTTCTATTGTATTCTTCTCATCGCTTGATAACAATTGGAGGCTACTTTCAAATTCTAAACCTAATGTTTGAATCATTGATTTTAGTAAATGCTTAACTTCTGAACCAGTACTTAACTCATTAACCGAATGATTTCCGAGAATCGTAGCGATTTTATCTGTTAAGGCTTGGATTGTTGGCAAGGAGGAAAAATTCACATTCTCTAAATTACTGGCTATTTTCACCAATTGTTGCGAAAGCGGCTCTGAGTCTTGAACAGCCACTAAGGATTGAAATGTTTGTTTCGTAAACGGTAAATCTTTTTTTATCATCCATTCTAGGGCTGTTTCTTTTTTTATATCTAATGAATGACCGATCCACGAAGCAGCTGTTTGCAACTGCCCCTTCGTAAAAGGAAGATTATTTGTTACAAAAGTCTGCAAAAGTTGCGTGTTTTGTTTCGTATCCGGAAGTTGGAAATGCTTTAATAAAAAATCAGCTGGTACATTTTGTCCTTTCCCTTCCACTACTTTAAGCTGGGTTCCATCATCACCATTCGAACGAACTTCAAACCAGTAACTATCCTCAGTGGTTAACGAAGCCTTTAACTGAGCAAATAATCGAGCATTACCAATTTGAATCAAAGCGGTATCATTTGGCATAAATTTTACCACCCTGCCATAAAGTAATTGCCCTGGTTTCAACGAAACGGTCGAAGCCTTCTGTAGGTTTTCCGTATTGATAAGGGATTGGAAGATTTGTACTGGATTCATGAAAAAAACTCCTTACACCAACGAAGAATTATTTGTTTTCCACCAAAAAAGCGGAATACTCTCTGGTCATGCGTTCTATTTATTCATCATACCATTTTTCTAAATAAATGAAGATATCTATTCTAAGAAAATGAGTTACCATCCAATTGCTCTATTTCTATGTAAACAAACTGTAATACTATTCTAGCAATCCTGCTCATAAACATAGAGAAAAATACGAGAACATGAGCCAGGAGGAAATCGATCAATGAAAAAACTAATCATTTTGGTCACTTTACTAGCATCCTTCTTATTTGCTTCCCCTACTTTTGCCTATACCGTTAAAAGTGGTGATACAATGTCTAGTATCGCAAGGGAGTATCATCTTAGTCTCCAAGAATTAGCTGCACTCAATCCACAAATAAAAAACCTTGATTTAATCACTATTGATCAAGTAATCGAAACCACCACGCCAGTCACACATATTCAAAATGGGTATTCACAATATGAAAAAGATCTCCTCGCAAGGCTAGTGAGAGCAGAAGCAGAGACTGAACCTTACGAAGGGAAAATTGCTGTTGCCTGTGTAGTATTAAATAGAGTTGCCAGCAAATCGTTCCCTGACACGATTCAAGAGGTTATCTATGAACGTGGACAATTTCAACCGGTTAGAAATGGACAGATCGATAGGCCTGCCGATGAAGATTCAATTAAAGCCGTCGATGAGGCTCTTGGCATTCAACGAAATACAGTTGGAGACTCTCTATTCTTCTATAATCCAGACATTTCAACAAGTCGTTGGCTTGATACTAGAGCGACAACGATTGTTATCGGTCGACATGTGTTTAAAAAATAGTGTCAAATGCACTTGTAAACATAGAAAAGCTTATAGAAATCCGCCCTGTTGGACAAGTTCTACAAGCTTTTAATGAGATAACTTGGAAAAGCTCCCAATCGAACTTTTACCTTTTTATTGCATGGCTTCCCAATCTGAGATTTCCGCACGGACACGCGGGGCAACCTCTTTACCTAACAATTCAATCGCCTTCATGACATCTTCATGTGGCATCGAGCCAACTGGTACATGTAGCATAAACCGTGTAATCCCGACATTTTTTCGAAGATGTATAATCTTCTCTGCCACCATGTCCGAGTCACCTACATAAAGGGCCCCTTCAAAGCTTCTTGCTGCATCAAAGCTAGATCTATCATAATGACCCCAGCCACGCTCACGTCCTAACACATTCATTGCCTGCTGGGTCGGAGAGAAAAACTTATCGGCCGCCGTTTCATTGTCTTCTGCAATAAATCCATGGGAGTGTGATGCAACTGGCAGTTTAGATACATCATGCCCAGCCTGTGCTGCCGCTCTTTTATAGAGCTTAACGAGCCCAGCAAATTGCAGTGGGCTTCCTCCAATTATCGCAAGAACAAGTGGCAGTCCTAGTATGCCCGCTCGAATAACTGATTGTGTGTTCCCACCACTGCCAATCCACACCGGTAATGGCTCCTGCACTGGTCTAGGATAGACACCTAGATTTTGGATAGCCGGACGATGCCCGCCTCGCCAAGTGACTTTTTCAGATTCACGAATTTTTAATAATAGCTCAAGCTTTTTATCAAACAATTCATCATAGTCCTTCAAATCATAGCCAAACAACGGAAACGATTCAATAAATGAACCCCTTCCTGCCATAATCTCTGCCCGCCCGTTAGAAATGCCATCAAGGGTAGCAAATTCTTCAAAGACACGAACAGGATCTGCCGAAGAAAGCACGGTAACAGCACTTGTCAATCGGATTCGTTTTGTCTGGGGAGCCGCTGCAGCCAGGATGATAGCTGGAGAGGAAGCGGCATAATCCTTTCGATGATGCTCTCCGACCCCAAATACATCCAACCCTACTTGATCAGCAAGAACGATTTCTTCAACTACTTCACGCAACCGTTGGGCATGACTGATTACTTCCCCTGTTTGAACATCTGGAGTGGTTTCAACAAATGTACTTAAACCTATTTCCATAGAATTACCTCCCTATTATCTATCAATGTTTTTCGATCCCTATTGTTTTAGTTTTCAGGTGTTGAATACTAAGCAATTCTATCATAGTTTCTCCTGAATCAAGCTATAGCAAGATCTATATTTTTATCTACACTTGGATTTTTAATTTATTCTTATAAATTGATTATAATTCAGTGGATTACTGCACATCTTAACTTAAAAAGGTGCGTGCCCACATGGATTTCCCTACCATACATACAAACGTTTGGGATGCCATTTTTGCGATCCCTATTATCATGTTCACTACACAATTGATTAAGGTATTTTTTTCTATCCCTAAATGGATTGTCCCTACGATTGCCCTCCTGCTAGGCTTAGCTATCTCCCTGTTTATTAGTCACAAACATAATTTTTATGCAGGGATATTCATGGGATGGTTTTACGGATATGCCGCAATCGGCTCCTATGCTTCCTTAAAAACCAACTTGACTGCTTACCGAAATAAGAAGAGTAAAAAGAGATAATGAATGACACTCAAAATAAAAAGACTTACCTAAGTAAGCCCTTTTAATACTCAAGGAGAACCCTATATGAAAATTATTGATCCCACGAATTTCGCATCCATTAATATACTCTTTTAGCACCCACATAATACTTGCCCCAGTACGAACTATCAATGGAAGCGGCTGCAATTCCCTTTGAACTTGTGGCGGAGATAAACTGATTATCCCCTAAATAAAATCCTACATGGGATATGGTTCCAGTCGTGTTGACTGCAAAGAAAACTAGGTCTCCAGGTTGTAAATGACTTCGATCAATCGGGATCCCAGTGTTATTAAGGCCAGCAGATGTATTGCGGGTCATGTTTATCCCTTGCTGTTTAAACATGTAATAAACAAATCCTGAGCAATCAAAGCCTGATGGTGTTGTACCTCCCCAAACATAAGGAACTCCTAAATATCTGCTCGTATCGTTGATCAATGATTTTTTTACCATTGCATGTTCGATGGCCGTCGTTGTTGCTTGGTCTGCATTTCCTGTTACCGGGAGCCCATAATCACCTTGGAAGGTTTTTACTGCCTGTTTAGTTGATTGATCTTCATTACCTGAAGTTGTAGTTGCTGATACAGCAAAGTATCCAAGAGCTTTTAAATTCTTTTGTACATCATTTAATTCAATCGTTGTAACTGCAGGTGTCGGGGAAGGTGCATCATTAATTCCTGATTGTCCATTAGGAATAATTAATAACTGGCCTACACGGATGATATCACTCGTTAATTGGTTCGCTTGCTTTAGTTGGTCTACTGAGATATTATTTTTCTTTGCAATTACCGATAATGAATCTCCAGATACAACAGAATAACTGCTGGTCGTTTTACTCTGTTCTTGTATCGTGGGTGAAGTTGATGCCGTTTGTGTTTCAGTATTTGCTGACGCAGGTATGGTTAATACTTGACCAACTCTTATAATGTCAGATGTTAAGTTATTGGTGCTTCGAAGTGCTTCAACTGTTGTACCAAGCCGTTTCGCAATAACTGATAAACTATCCCCCGCGACTACAGTATACTTAGATGCTTGATTTTGGGTGGCTGGCTGTGGAATGTTTGTTGCCGGTGCGGTTGTTTGGCCGTTAATTATTTGAGGAATGATGAGTGTTTGACCCAATCGGGTGTCATCGCTCGTCATCCCATTAGCCTCTTTAATCGCGTTGACGGTTACCCCATATTTTTTTGCTAGTACTGTTAAATAATCCCCAACTGCTACAGTATGATAAGCCTTTGGAATAATTAAATGCTGATTTACTTGTAACACATCAGAGGTCAAGTTATTGGCTTTTTTTATTTGATCAACTGAACTACCGAATTTAACGGAAAGATTCCACAGTGTGTCTCCAGATGCGACGCTGTAATAGACGGAGCTTGTTTGAACAGAAGAAACAGAAGTTGAGTTTGGTTCCGCTGCTTCTGTTGATAATGAATGCGTAGTAAGGTTGAAAGATGCCATAGCAATTCCGCCAATAAAAACCTTAGCAATCGTCACCTTTACATTAGGAAACCGTTCCTTTACGATTTTATTTGCAATCGTTGTCATATCCCTTTTTTCTATAGGAACTGTACCTAATTCACTCGATAATTCCGTTAATTGATCGTCTATATACAGGATTAATTCATATTCATCGTGATTAGTGTTAATTTTTTTTATTTCAACTCTTTGAATATTCTCCATTGATGAATCCCCTATTCTTTTCATGTGTAATAGGTAGTATTCGTCAAAAAGAAAAAATCATAACATTATTCATTAACTCCCTTTAAGGCTGGTTGGAGTCCCTTTCATTTCATTTTCCGACTGCTGGTTATTTCTAATAAGAAAAACCGGG
>NZ_CCAS010000006.1 GCF_000612625.1 Neobacillus jeddahensis | reverse complement strand
TTGTTTTTAAAACGTATGAAATTTAAGGTGAATAATTATTTGAATGGTTAAAAATTAAAAAATCCGCCATTAATCCATCACAATTAACCTCAAATATGTTATACTATTTACAATAATACAAGTTAAAAGTATAACATTAATACGGAAGGGGCCGTAAAATGATGGCGAGAATTGCAATTAATGGGTTTGGGAGAATTGGAAGGATGGTTTTTAGGAAAGCAATCCTTGATCAAAAACTTGAAATTGTAGCAATAAATGCGAGTTATCCAGCAGAGACACTAGCCCATTTACTCAAATATGACTCGAACCATGGAATATTTCAGGGTGAAATTATCCCTTTAGATAATGAATTAATCGTGAATGGAAAAAGAATTAAGTTATTAAGTAGTCGAAACCCAGAAGAATTGCCATGGCGAGAACTTGGAATTGATATAGCCATAGAGGCAACTGGTAAGTTTAATTCACGTGACCAAGCTGCGCTTCACCTGGCGGCGGGTGCTAAAAAGGTTATTTTAACGGCACCTGGAAAAAACGAGGACGTAACGATTGTTATGGGGGTGAATGACCATATGCTCGATATTACTCACCACGATATTATTTCAAATGCATCCTGTACAACAAATTGCCTTGCACCGGTTGCAAAGGTGTTAGATGAAGCATTTGGAATTGACAGTGGTTTAATGACCACTATTCATGCTTATACAAATGATCAAAAGAATATTGATAATCCCCATAAGGATTTAAGGAGAGCCCGTTCATGTGGACAATCCATCATTCCAACCACTACGGGGGCAGCGAAGGCGATATCACTTGTATTACCACAGCTAAAGGGGAAACTACATGGAATGTCACTGCGGGTACCAACACCGAATGTGTCACTTGTTGATTTAGTTGTAGACTTAAAACATGATGTGATAGTGGATGATATTAATCGTGCTTTTATGGAGGCATCTCGTGGGCCGTTAAAAGGGATTCTCGATGTAACCATGGAGCCTTTAGTATCGATTGATTTTAATACAAACGAACATTCTGCCATTATTGACGGCCTATCGACAATGGTGATGGGAAAAAGAAAAGTGAAGGTTTTAGCTTGGTATGATAATGAATGGGGATATTCATCTCGTGTGGTTGACCTTGCCCTATTTGTGGCGGAAGAAATCTCCAGATCATCGCAAGTTAAAGTCGGCTAATATCTTAAGTTGTCTAATGGATTAGTGTGTTATACACAGTCAAGAAAATGCTGTCTGTTGACAGTATTTTTTTTTGTTGGTTTGTACCATTTGGGGGAATGGAGCATAAAATATGGTTGAAGTTAGCGTTTTTTTTGGATAATGCATGGAGGAAAATATTCCTCTGTACCTTGTTCCATATTTTGTAAAAATAAAAATATTTGATAGGTTGCAAAAAAAATATAAACAAAGTATACTAGTCATCGTGAACTTCTTGAAATTAGGTAGCGAAAAATTACTTAAAGGGTTAGGACCTCTCTGGACTAACTTTCCCCCGTGGTAGTTCCGAAGATACCGTCAATAATAGGATTTCAAGAAACCATCAAGGTTAAAGGGGGAAAAAAGAATATGGAAACAATGGGACGTCACGTAATCTCTGAGCTTTGGGGATGCGACTTTGAAAAACTGAATGATTTAAACTTTATTGAAACGACTTTTGTTGAAGCGGCTCTAAAATCAGGTGCAGAAGTTCGCGAGGTAGCATTTCATAAATTTGCGCCACAAGGTGTTAGTGGTGTTGTCATTATTTCCGAATCACATCTTACTATTCATAGTTTTCCAGAACATGGTTATGCAAGCATTGATGTGTATACATGTGGAGATCTAAACCCGAATATTGCTGCTGAATATATTGCTGAGGCATTGAATGCTGAAACACGTGAAAATATTGAAATCCCTCGAGGCATGGGTCCAGTGCATGTGAAGCAGGCAAAGGTACTTTAATCATAATAAAACTAATTATCCCAGAGGTGTACCATTTGTACACCTCTTTTTATTTTTTGTTGAGAATGTTGTAAACTAAGAGTAAAGCAAAAATTTTGGAGGGGTATCATGGCTATTTTAATTAATATTTTTACACGTTTTCATAAACAAATTGAGACTTCAGATAAAAACACGGATCTATCTCTGAAAACTCATTATTATAAAGCGACCTTTAATCAATTATTTCAATCGGTGGAGAAAGTCTTCCACGAAGATGCGGATTGCCGAGTAACAACGGTATCAAAGGAGCATGGAGAGATTGCGGTAGAAGTAAAAAAACCAATTTCCTGCTTTTTAATTGTCACAATCGTTTCGGTTAAACCGATGGAAACTGCCGTTGATTTTAATATTTCATCGGAAAAATTTTCACTGCTTGGCAGCTATCCTGATTTAAAAAAGCGGATAAACGCCTATTACGAGCGGATTAATCAACTACATAATCTTGTCGGGACAGGAAAAAACTCGTAATACATCTACTTGTGCAAACTCCTGCTTTTTAATAAGATTAAAGTATGGAGATCAGTACGGGATTTATCAGCCGGTCAGAATTTATGAAGGTGAATTTTGAAGGCATAAGTTCAACTACGATTCTGTTTACGCCGGTTGGTGCGCGTGGCAGTTGTCGAGTTTTCTTTATTGAGATTTGGAGTTGATTAATAATGAAATGCCCTTCATGTCAAAACTATGGTACGCGTGTACTGGATTCTCGACCTGTTGATGAAGGACGTGCAACGCGGCGAAGAAGAGAGTGCGAAGAATGTGGATACCGATTTACTACTTTTGAGAAGATTGAAGAGATTCCTTTAATTGTAGTAAAAAAAGAGGGTACAAGAGAAGAATTCAGCCGTGATAAAATACTTAGAGGTTTGATTAAGGCATGCGAAAAGAGGCCTGTAGCCTTAAAGGAGCTAGAAGATATCACACATGGTGTGGAGAAAGATCTTCGCAGTCAGGGGATTTCTGAAATTAAAAGTGAAGCAATTGGCGAGATGGTAATGGATAGGCTCGCACATGTGGATGAAGTTGCCTATGTAAGATTTGCATCTGTATATCGCCAATTTAAAGATATAAATGTGTTTATTGAAGAATTAAAAGAACTGATTAAAAAAGAAAAATCCGAATGAGCCAAGGGGCCTGTCTTTTGGCTCTTTTTAGTCTAGCGGATGTGCTAGTGTAAAGAAGTGCACTGGGGCTGAGGCTGAATGTAAATTAGATGAAAGAAAGGACGGGAGGATATGGCGCAGCATTGGCAGGAAATTCTTCCTATTGACCGATATATTGTGGCGGCCAATGGGTTGCTTCATGAGTATGACCGTAAAGTGCTGACGTTTTTATATCAGCCCTTGATCGGATCAACATGTTATAGCCTGTATATGTCACTTTGGGCAGAGCTTGAAGAGAATCGCCTTTGGTCTGAGTCTTCAACACATCACCTTTTAATGAACCTAATGGACATGAATTTAAAGGAGATTTACGAAGCTCGCTTAAAGCTTGAGGGGATTGGATTGTTAAAAACTTTTGTCAAAACGGTTGATGGGGAACGCTCCTTTATTTACGAGTTGTATCCGCCTTTAAACCCTGAGCAATTCTTTTTAGATGGAATGTTAAATATTTATTTATTTCGAAAGATAGGTAAAAGCCATTTTTCTCGGTTGAGACGATTCTTTACCGACCAGCAAAAACCAAAAGATAAAGAATATTTCGATGTGACAAGAGCTTTCCAAGATGTGTATGCTTCAGCAACACCCGGAAATCTTCAATACCTACAGGATATGTCTGAGGAACTTGATGCTGGACCGAATGAACAATTTATAGGTAGAAATGAAACAATGCCGATCCAAATTGATAACAGCATGTTTGATTTTGATTTGCTATCTGCAGGTTTGAATGAGTCGCTTGTCCCGAAAAAAGCGTTAACGCCAAAAGTGAAAAACGTTATAAGTAACCTTGCCTTTCTTTACAATATAGATGCCATTGAAATGAAGAATTTAATATTAGGTGCGATCAACGAACATGAAGAGATTGATATCGAGGATTTGCGGAAGGGTGCGCGTGATTGGTATCAATTTGTCAATTATGACAACCTTCCAAGCCTTATAAACCGAACCCAGCCAGTTGCCTATCAAATTCAAAAAAACGAACCAACCACACAAGAAGAGAAATTAATTCGTTATTATGAAACAACCTCACCGTTAACCGTCTTTAAAGAGTTCTCGGGGGGAATAGAGCCTTCAAATGCCAATTTGAAAACGCTAGAAGAAGTGATGATCAAGTATAAGCTCCTTCCAGGCGTAGTAAATGTATTGATTGAGGTTTCAATGATTAAAACGGATATGAAATTTAGTAAGGCTTTTGTGGAGTCTGTTGCAAGTCATTGGGCTCGGAAGCAAGTGAAAACAGTGAAGGAAGCAATGGAACTGGCAAGGAATGAGGAACACAAGATGACCGAAAGTAAAAAAACTGGAAAGTCATTTAATAAAAAGCCAGTCCGAACCGAGCTGCTTCCGGATTGGTTTGATAAAGAAAAACAAAAACAAACTAAGCCAGAAAAGAGTCCGGATTTAGAAGCTAAAAAACGTGAGATTGAAAAAATGTTGAAGGCATTAGATGATTAGAGGTGTCTTATGGAGAAAATAAATAAAACCTTAAAAAGGTTAGCCTCACAAGAAGATTTTCAAAAACGATATGAAAAAATGCGTCGGGCAACACTCGAAAACCCTGATATTAAAGAGTTTATAAGAAAAAATCAAGAGGTCATAACGAAGGAAATAATCGACAAGAGCTTAGTAAAGCTATATGAATACACCAACCAAAGCAAGGAATGTGAGAAATGTGAAAGCCTTGATGGTTGTATTAATATGATGAAGGGGTATCATCCTGAGTTGGTCTTGTCACGAAATTTCATTGACGTTAAATATGAAAAGTGTCCAAGAAAGATTATGTATGATGAAAAACGTAAAAATGAAAGCCTCATTAAAAGCTTATATGTACCTCGAGATATTTTAAATGCTACTTTTGATGATTTTATACAAGATGAAGATCGGATTGAGGCTTTTGGCAAGACGCTCGCCTTTTTAAATAATTTTAAACAAGGTATACCTACAAAAGGGCTATACTTTCATGGCGAATTTGGAGTTGGTAAATCATATTTATTAGGTGCAGTTGCTAATAAGCTTGCCCAAAAACAAATTTCATCAATGATTGTCTATGTACCGGAACTGCTTAGAGAGATGAAAAGTTCGATCGCTGACTCCACACTGAATGAAAAAATTGAAGCGTTGAAAAAAGAACCGATTTTAATGCTTGATGATATAGGTGCTGAATCAATGTCAAGTTGGACAAGAGACGAGGTTCTAGGACCGATTCTGCAATTCCGAATGCTAGAAAGTCTGCCGACGTTTTTCACCTCTAATTTCAGTTTTCAGGAGCTGGAGCATCATTTAACCTACAGTCAACGTGGGGAAGAAGAGAAAATGAAAGCGCGTCGAATCATGGAGAGGATTAAAACCTTAAGTGAACCGGTATTGGTAGACGGGCCAAACAGAAGAAAATAAAAGGCTGCCAAAGAAGTTAGGATTACTGCGAAACGTCGGTAATCCTTTTTTCTATTTATATCCTAAAAGACGTTGTAACGGTACTTCTATTTTGGTCAAGTCCCCCATATATATTTAAAACAGAGATTTGCTCAAAAGGGGGGATTTGGTTGGCGGAAATCATCTTCCAAAGCAAGATGGAATCACATCGGTTTTATCAACACTTGCTGAAGTATATACCAATTAGTTCAGATGAAGATACTATTCTTCTCTTAGAAGATCGACATATAGTAAAAATAGCAGATGGCTTCATTTCCAGTGATCAAGTTAATAAGCTTAAAACGGCATTTTATGATTTTATTACAAATATAAAACGTGATGATTGGTTGAAAGAAATAATCAAGAATCATTATTATTTTCAGGATATCGAAGAGCAGCAGCAAATTATGGAGATCATTTATTCTATCCTAGAAGGCGAAAGAGCGGATCTTGCCGTATTTGTCAAAGAAACGACGGAGGGATCAGCTGGGATCATGACGGCAATCCATCATATTATAAAGGAGAATGTTTCCTTTTCCTTTGATGCATTGCTAAAATTCCGCTTGCGCCCCTATATTCAAAGTCTTGAAGGCTATGTGGAAATTGCCATTGATGAATACAAAATGGAACAGGAATACCAAATGTTTGTGCAAATGTTACGAGACTTTTTGATCAACAGAGAGCCGAAAATAGGGACATTACATTTATTAGTTGATAATGAAATTACCTTCTATAATGAGCAGTTTGTCGAGATGAAACGGGCGGAGTTAATCAGATTGATTGATCGAAAATTATTAGTTAATCACCCTGTCTATGTTGACTCAGCTTCGATCGCACCACTTTTATCGCTAGCACCAACAACTATTTATATCTATACAAATGACCCTGATGAGCCGCTTATTAGAACAATCGCCAATATCTTTGAAGAACGGGTGACGATTAAAACGTTTGCGGCCCTGAGAGAAAGGAAAAAAGGGATAACTGAAAACCAGTCATCGGAGAATCATGGATAGAATCATAAAATAATGTCAATATTTAGTTTTATGTACCTTGATTTTTTATAAGTTAATCATTATAATAACGTACATAGTCAAAAAAGCGGAAGCATATTGAACAGTAGGATGATTAGAGCTTACTGGTGCTGCGCTAGACATGTAATATTTATAGTAAAAGTAATGATAAGGACAACAGTATTTTCTTCACGGTTATCAGAGAGGAAGACCAGCGGCTGAAAGTCTTCTAATACGGAATGAATACTTACCACCTTTAAACTTCAACAGTAAACACGACATTTTTTTATGGCGTAAGTAATTGTTGACGGCAATCGTCCGTTATCCTGACCAAAGTCATTTTTAATGAAATTTATTAGAAATGAAAAATTGGGTGGAACCACGTGTTAATCAAAACTCGTCCCTATTCCAGGGATGGGTTTTTTTATTTTTCAAAAAGCGGATTTTTGGGCAAAAATGACCCGAAACGCTTAATTCAAAGGAGGAATTACCATGTCAGACGTTGTTAAGATTTCGTTTCCAGATGGGGCAGTAAAGGAGTTTCCAAAAGGAACAACAACGGAAGATATTGCCGCTTCCATCAGCCCAGGCCTGAAGAAAAAGGCAATTGCCGGTAAATGGAACGGAGAAATGTTTGATCTTCGCCGTCCAATCGTAGAAGACGGTTCCATAGAAATCGTTGTTCCAGATTCAAATGAGGCGCTAGAGGTATTGCGTCATAGTACGGCCCACTTAATGGCTCAAGCTGTAAAAAGACTATTCCCCGATGTGAACCTTGGGGTTGGACCTGTCATTGAAGGTGGATTTTACTATGATATGGATTTAGCGGAATCATTAACACCTGAAGACCTGCCAAAGATTGAAAAAGAAATGGCGAAAATTGTGAATGAAAATCTTGAAATTATCCGTAAAGAAGTAAGCCGTGCAGAGGCAGTTCAATTGTTTAAAGAGGCGAACGACCCCTATAAACTTGAGCTCATCGAGGCAATTCCGGATGATGAAACAGTGACAATCTATGAACAAGGTGAATTTTTTGACCTTTGCCGTGGGATCCACGTACCATCAACTGGAAAGATCAAAGAATTCAAACTATTGAGTATTGCGGGTGCTTACTGGCGCGGGAATAGTGACAATAAAATGCTTCAACGTGTTTACGGAACTGCCTTTTTCAAAAAAGAAGACCTTAAAGAGCATTTACGCTTATTAGAAGAGGCAAAAGAGCGCGATCACCGTAAAATTGGGAAAGAATTGAACCTTTTCACAAGTAACCAATTGGTAGGTCAGGGATTACCATTATGGCTTCCGAAAGGCGCAACGATTCGTCGAGTTGTTGAACGATATATCGTTGATAAAGAACAGCGTCTGGGTTATGACCATGTATACACTCCAATTATGGGTAGTGTCGATTTATATAAGACTTCAGGTCACTGGGATCATTACCAAGAAGATATGTTTCCAGTAATGGACATGGATAACGAGCAATTAGTTCTTCGTCCGATGAACTGTCCGCATCACATGATGGTGTACAAAAACAGCATCCACAGCTATCGTGAGCTGCCGATTCGAATCGCAGAACTAGGAACTATGCATCGTTATGAAATGTCTGGTGCACTTTCAGGACTACAGCGTGTTCGTGGAATGACTTTAAATGATGCACATATCTTTGTTCGTCCCGACCAAATTAAAGATGAATTCAAACGGGTTGTGAACCTCGTTTTAGCAGTATACAAAGACTTTGATATTAATGACTATTCTTTCCGTCTTTCTTACCGTGACCCTCAGGATACTGAAAAGTATTTTGACGATGACGCGATGTGGGAAAAAGCACAAAGTATGCTGAAGGATGCCATGGATGATCTTGGACTTAACTACTATGAGGCAGAAGGAGAAGCAGCCTTCTATGGTCCTAAGCTTGATGTTCAAGTGAAGACAGCCTTAGGGAAGGAAGAAACACTTTCTACTGTTCAATTGGACTTCTTATTACCAGAACGTTTTGATTTAACATATGTTGGTGAGGACGGCAAACCGCATCGTCCAGTCGTTATTCACCGTGGTGTTGTATCAACAATGGAACGTTTCGTTGCCTTCTTAATTGAAGAATATAAAGGTGCTTTCCCTACTTGGCTCGCTCCAGTACAAGTACAGGTCATTCCTGTGTCTCCTGGTGTACATTATGATTATGCGAAACAAGTTCAAGAACAGCTGCAAAATGAAGGTTTCAGGGTCGAATTGGATGGCCGTGATGAAAAAATCGGTTATAAAATCCGTGAAGCACAAATGCAAAAAATTCCATATATGCTTGTTGTCGGTGATAAGGAAGTGGAAGAAAATGCCGTTAACGTCCGCAAATATGGTGAACAAAACTCAGAAACAAAACCGTTTGTAGACTTCCTTGCAGCATTAAATGCAGAAGTAAAAAGAGGATAATCTGGGTAAGAGAGGGTAATCTCTCTTTGTTTTAAAAAAATATATTGATTAATTTCTGGTTTCTTGTTACAATAAATTTCGTTGTCAAAGAAAATAGTTCGTTTGACAATCCATCTTTGCTTATGGTATAGTTACTAAAGTGAAAATTGAATACGAATTTTGGGAAAAGAAGAAGCACCCGCTTCTCACCTGGTTGACGCAATACAGCAGTTGGCAGGTTTTACGTGAACTTTTTGTTTATTACTTATGTTTCGTAAAGTGTGGGTGTGTGCATCCACACTTTTTTATTTGTGTACTTAAGCAATAGCCTGATGAAAAGTTTTAATACCTGTTGATTCAACTATGGTGTCATTTTGTAAGGTGATTTATTCTAGTACCCAGACAGTGTATTCGTGAAAAA
Organism: Neobacillus jeddahensis; assembly: GCF_000612625.1. Lineage (GTDB taxonomy): Bacteria > Bacillota > Bacilli > Bacillales > Cytobacillaceae > Neobacillus > Neobacillus jeddahensis. The sequence continues at coordinate 135,927 of NZ_CCAS010000006.1, read as the reverse complement.
ACCTTGGAGGTGGCTAATTATTAGCAAAGACATGTTGTTAAATGAGGGTATTCGCGCTCGTGAAGTTCGTCTTATTGATCAAAATGGCGAACAATTGGGGATTAAAACCAAATTTGAAGCGTTGGAGATTGCAGGAAGAGTAAATCTTGATTTGGTACTTGTAGCGCCAAATGCAAAGCCTCCGGTAGCCCGAATTATGGACTATGGCAAGTTTAAATTCGAGCAGCAAAAGAAAGAAAAAGAAGCTCGTAAAAATCAAAAAATCATTACCACTAAAGAAGTACGTCTAAGCCCAACGATTGATGAGCATGACTTTAATACGAAACTTCGTAATGCCATTAAGTTTTTGGAAAAAGGCGACAAGGTAAAAGCTTCAATCCGATTCAAGGGCCGGGCGATTACCCATAAAGAAATCGGTCAACGAGTGTTAGACCGTTTTTCCGAAGCGTGCAAGGAAGTTGCAACGATCGAATCCCATCCTAAAATGGATGGACGTAGCATGTTCCTAGTTTTAGCACCTAAAATTGAAAAGTAATAAGGAGGACTATCATAATGCCAAAAATGAAAACTCACCGCGGCGCTGCAAAGCGTTTCAAGAAGACTGGTTCTGGTCAACTTAAGCGTGACCATGCTTATACAAGCCACTTATTTGCGAACAAATCAACAAAAGCTAAGCGTAAACTTCGCAAAGGATCTCTTGTTTCAAAAGGCGATTTCAAACGCATTCGTCAATTATTAACTTACATGAAGTAATCTCAGTGATCGATATATAGGAGGGAAATTACATGCCACGTGTTAAAGGCGGTACAGTTACGCGCAAGCGTCGTAAAAAAGTTCTTAAATTAGCAAAAGGTTATTACGGTTCCAAACATACATTATACAAAGTTGCTAACCAACAGGTTATGAAATCTTTAATGTATGCATTCCGCGATCGTCGCCAGAAAAAGCGCGACTTCCGCAAACTTTGGATTACTCGTATCAATGCAGCAGCACGTATGAACGGTCTTTCTTACAGCCGTTTAATGCACGGTTTGAAGCTTGCTGGTATCGAAGTAAACCGCAAGATGCTTGCTGAATTAGCAGTAAGCGATGCAAACGCATTTGCTGAATTAGCAAACGTTGCAAAACAACAACAAAACAAGTAATAAACTTAAAGCCATTCTCTTGAAGAGGATGGCTTTTTCTATAAGGGAGAATGGGATATGATGATAGGGTTAGTGGCTTTTTTTGCAATGAATGTGGTAGGGATTTTGATTATGGGAGAGGATAAAAGGCGAGCGAAAAGGCATGAATATCGAATTCGCGAGAGAACGCTATGGCTTGTAGCACTATTTGGCGGAGCAATTGGGACAACTGTCGGTATGCAGGTATATCGGCATAAAACAAAGCATACATCATTTAAACTTGGTTTTCCTATTCTGGCTATCCTTGAGTTCGCTATTTTTATAAAAATCATATTATAAAAAGCCGCATGTTTGGCGGCTATTGCTGTAAAAATTCCTTAATGGGACTCTTCCAGTTGATTTGAGCATGTGGATAATATTCATGTACTTTTTTATCCAAATAAAAAAAATCATCTTTCATCATTCCTTTAAGTGTGGCGGTATTTTCCGGCCAAATAAGGATGGAGACAACGTCAAAGGTGTTGTCTATCGAACCGATATACTTTTCGCCGACAAACACCGCGCCTTTATAAGTAACTAAGAAATTCTTTCTGACATCATCATGATCAATTAGTAAAAATCGTTTATGTTTTCGTGCTGCTTCTAGTTTTCGAGATGACGTAAACAGTAATGTTATTCCCCAATAAACCAAGAAAATAATGAAGATCAATAATATGAAGCGCAACAACCAAATCATGGTTAAGCCCCCTACACCTATTTTTCCTTCTAATACGATCTAGAAGGAAGAAAGTTTCAACTAAATCTCATTTTGAGATCATTTTTCCAGAAGGAGTGATGAACAGGATGCAACTCGAAAAACTGTTTCAACTGCAAAAAGGTTTAGACTCACATATTGAAGAAAAGCACGGACTACAAGGAGAGGATCTATTCGATAAGAAGGTCCTAGCCTTGCTTGTGGAAATAGGAGAATTGGCAAATGAAACCCGCTGTTTTAAATTTTGGAGTGTGCGCTCCTCTTCATCTAAGGATGTGATTTTAGAAGAATTTGTTGATGGGATCCATTTCATTTTGTCAATTGGGATTGTGTGTGGCTTTGATCAGCAGCCAATCACTTTGCAAGTAGACGAGTCTGATCTTAGTGAAACAGAGCAATTCCTTCGCATATATGAGATCGTTAGCATTTTCCAGCATAGTAAACTCTGGACGGATTATATTCAATTATTTGAAACGTATTTACAGCTGGCGTCCAAACTTGGTTTTAAAAATAATGACATTGAAACGGCATATTTTAAGAAAAACGAAGTAAATTATCAAAGACAAAAGAATAACTATTAGCAGAAAATTTGGTACTTTGCAGATTTCTTCTGTATAATGAACATGGAAAATACATAAAAAGGGGGCGAAATTATGGCAAAACTAGATGAAACATTAACGATGTTAAAAGATTTAACAGATGCCAAAGGAATTCCCGGCAATGAGCGTGAAGTGCGTGAAGTAATGAAAAAATACATAGCTCCATTTGCAGATGAAATAACCACAGATGGGCTTGGCAGTTTAATTGCCAAGAAAATTGGTAAAGAGGATGGCCCAAAAATTATGGTGGCCGGTCACTTAGATGAAGTGGGTTTCATGATTACAAAAATCGATGATAAAGGCTTCCTCCGGTTTCAAACTGTTGGCGGTTGGTGGGGACAGGTCATGCTTGCCCAACGTGTGACGATTGTTACGAGAAAAGGGGAAGTAACGGGTATTATCGGTTCTAAGCCTCCACATATTTTATCAGCAGAAGCTCGAAAGAAACCTGTTGAAATTAAAGATATGTTTATTGATGTGGGTGCATCAAGCCGTGAAGAAGTCATCGAATGGGGTGTCCGCCCAGGAGATATGGTGGTCCCGTATTTCGAATTTACGGTGATGAATAATGAAAAAATGCTGTTAGCAAAAGCTTGGGATAACCGAATTGGTTGTGCAATTGCTATTGATGTATTGAGACAATTAAAGGATGTCGAGCATCCTAACGTGGTGTATGGTGTAGGTAATGTTCAAGAAGAGGTTGGTCTAAGAGGTGCCAAAACGGCGGCAACGAAGATTAACCCGGATATCGGCTTTGCTGTTGATGTGGGGATTGCCGGTGATACTCCTGGAATTTCTGAAAAAGAGGCTATGAGTAAAATGGGTAAGGGACCACAAGTAGTCATCTTTGATGCGTCACTTGTAGCACATAAAGGCTTGCGTGATTTAGTTACCGACACAGCGGATGAGTTGAATATCCCTTATCAATTTGAATCCATCCCTGGTGGTGGGACAGATGCAGGCTCTATCCATTTGACACATAATGGCGTTCCAGCTCTGGCGATTACGATTGCAACTCGTTATATTCATTCACATGCAGCCATGCTCCATCGTGATGATTTCGAAAATGCAGTAAAGTTAATTGTTGAAGTGATTAAGCGCTTAGACCGTGAAACAGTCGATAAAATTACCTTTGAATAAAAAAATAGCTCATCCTCGGACAGATGAAGTCCGGGGATTTTTTTAGCCGATAGGAAAGCATAACTTTCCTAACAGGCATAAGTGCAACTACGCCACTGTCTTCGCCAATCGGTGAATTTTCTTTATAAATAAAAAGCTGCCAGTAGCATTTTGGCAGCTTTGACCATTTCATTTTAACCCATTTTCTAGAATTGAGAGCATTTCTTTCTTATCTTCTTCAGATGAATTTTTCCAAATTACCTCGAACAATACGCCAAGCCCAGGAAGCATTTTTTCTTCCCCGTTTTGGATTGCATCTACAATCGTATCTTCTAACTGCTCTTGTGTGTTACCTGTAACATTGTGAATAATAGCATTTCTTAAGTTTAAGTTCATAGTTATACCCTCCTTATGTCAACCTTCATTCTTTATTATCATTTCTATTATGTGGTTTTATTATGTATCGTTATTAGGATATAATGAGAAAATCATATGAGCTTTTAAAAAAAGGAGACCCTGTTTTGAAACATATTGAATCTATCAATAATCCTAAGGTAAAGCAATGGAGAAAACTATTAACCAAAAAAGAGCGGGATAAAACCGAATCATTTATCGTGGAAGGCTTTCATTTAGTGGAGGAAGCAATAAAACAAGGAGAACAGGTAGTAGAAATCATTGTTTCTGAAAAAGTTGAACTACCGTCACGTTGGGATGTAAGTTCAACTCCTGTTACCCTCGTTACAGAGGAAATATCTAAATTGTTAACTGAGACGGAAGCACCCCAAGGAATTTATGCTATTTGCCGAGTGCCAAGTAAGAAGATCGAGGACATGGCAGTGGAAGGAAGGACATTCTTATTAATCGACTCTGTACAGGATCCAGGTAATCTTGGAACAATGATTCGTACGGCTGATGCAGCGGGAATTGATGCAGTGATCATTGGGCGGGGAAGTGTAGATATTTATAACTCTAAGGTTCTACGGTCCGCACAAGGGAGTCATTTCCACCTGCCAATCCTGAGGGGCGATCTCCATGAATGGGTGGATATGCTTGAAGATAAAAATATTCCTGTTTATGGTACAGCACTTGAAGGAGCAAGTGTCTATACTGATATTTCCGGTAGTGAATCATTTGCGCTAATGGTTGGGAATGAGGGAAATGGTGTTGCAAAAGATCTTCTTGCTAGTACAACAGCGAATCTTTATATCCCGATTTATGGTAAAAGTGAGTCGCTAAATGTGGCTGTTGCAACCGGGATCCTGCTCTATTTTTTAAAAAAATAGGCGGAAACAAGTTTGACCTTATGTGGAGAATTATTATATAATAATGAACAATATGGAATATTAAATGACGATGACGGAGAAAAGTAGCTTGTCAAAGACCATTTAGGGAAAAAATGCCGAGACTGAAAGCATTTTTATGGTTCTGGATTAGTGAAGTTCACCTCCTGAGTTGGCATCGGGACCATTTTCTTACAGGAAATGTAAAGGTGCACCGGCATAAGCCGTTATCCGAATGAAGCGAACACAATGTTTTTACATATCGTGTTTACAAGGGTGGTACCGCGAAACTTTAACCTCGTCCCTTTCCAGGGATGGGGTTTTTTTGTTTTTTTTCTGGTGCCTGACACCGCATACTATTAAGGAGGAGTTCACATGCAAGAACGTTTAAAGGAATTGCAGGAAGAGGCTATTCAAAAAATTGAACAGTCTGCAAGCTTAAAAGAATTAAATGATATTCGCGTGGCGTTTTTAGGGAAAAAGGGACCCATAACAGAGGTACTGAGAGGAATGGGGAAACTTTCTGCAGAGGAGCGACCATTGATGGGTGCACTTGCTAATGAAGTTCGTGAAGCCATCTCTGTAAAAATCGAAGCAAAACAAAAGGGCTTAGAAGATGCTGCCATTCTTGAAAAGCTAGCATCCGAAAGCATTGATGTAACATTGCCAGGAAATCCTGTAAAGGTTGGTAACCACCATCCACTTACAAGAATTATTGAAGAAATAGAAGATTTATTTATTGGCATGGGCTATCAGGTTGCAGAAGGTCCTGAGGTAGAGCAGGATTATTATAATTTCGAAGCTCTTAATTTGCCAAAAGGGCACCCTGCTCGCGACATGCAGGACTCATTTTATATAACGGAAGAAATTCTTCTTCGTACCCATACTTCACCGGTACAAGCGCGGACGATGGAAAAGCATGATGGCAAAGGCCCGATTAAGATCATTTGCCCTGGTAAAGTTTATCGTCGTGATAATGATGATGCCACCCATTCACACCAGTTTATGCAAATTGAAGGTCTTGTTGTAGGGGAGAACATTCGCATGAGTGATCTCAAAGGAACACTTGAAATTTTCGCAAAGAAAATGTTTGGTGAAGACCGTGAAATTCGTTTACGCCCAAGTTTCTTTCCGTTTACAGAGCCATCTGTTGAAATGGATATCTCCTGTAAAATTTGTGGCGGTCATGGTTGTAATGTTTGTAAACAAACGGGCTGGATTGAAATTCTTGGCGCTGGTATGGTCCATCCAAACGTCCTTGAAATGGCTGGCTACGACTCTAAAAAGTACACTGGATTTGCCTTTGGGATGGGGCCAGAGCGGATTGCCATGCTGAAATATGGAGTGGATGATATCCGCCATTTCTATACCAATGACGTTCGGTTCATAAACCAATTTTCTAAGCACGAATAACATTAATCGTTCAAGCACTCTAGGTGTTGACCTAGAAAAATAAAGGAGGATGACTTTCATGTTCGTTTCATATAAATGGCTTCAGGATTATATTGATCTTACTGGAGTATCAGCAACGGATTTAGCAGAAAAGATTACGAAAAGCGGCATCGAAGTTGAAGGAGTAGAAATTATAAACGATGGCATTAAAGGTGTCGTAATTGGTCATGTATTGGAGCGTGAACAGCACCCAAATGCTGATAAATTAAGTAGATGTCTAGTGGACGTTGGAGAAGAGCAACCTGTCCAAATCGTTTGTGGTGCACCGAATGTAGCACAAGGACAAAAAGTGGCAGTTGCAAAAGTGGGAGCAGTGCTTCCGGGTAATTTTAAAATTAAACGAGCCAAGCTTCGCGGAGAAGAATCAAATGGAATGATTTGCTCTCTGACTGAATTAGGAATAGAAGGAAAGGTCATTCCAAAAGAGTATTCTGAAGGGATCTTTGTATTTCCGAGTGATGCAGAGGTTGGAGAAGATGCACTTGAATTATTAAACCGTGACGATGAAGTGCTAGAGCTAAGTTTAACGCCAAACCGTTCGGATTGTTTGAGCATGCTTGGGGTTGCTTACGAAGTAGCAGCGATTCTTGGCCGCGATGTTATATTACCAGAAACAAACCTTCAACCGATCGCTGAAGCGGCTTCTGATTATGTGAATATTGTCGTAGAGGCAAAAGAGGATAATCCTTTATATGTCGCAAAAATAATTAAAAATGTCAAAATTGGTCCATCACCTTTATGGATGCAAGCGCGCTTAATGTCAGCAGGAATTCGTCCGCATAATAATGTCGTTGATATAACGAACTATATTTTGTTGGAATATGGCCAGCCGCTTCATGCGTTTGATTATGACCGTTTAGGTTCAAAAGAAATCCTTATTCGCCGCGCAACAGATGGGGAGAAGTTTACGACGCTAGATGACGTTGAACGGACATTATCATCCGATCATCTAGTCATTACAAATGGCGATGTGCCAGTAGCACTTGCAGGGGTAATGGGGGGCGCCAATTCAGAGGTAACTGCTGATACAACCACTGTTTTGCTAGAATCAGCTTATTTCAACGGTGCAATCGTAAGAAAAGCGTCAAAAGATCATGGGCTAAGAAGTGAAGCTAGTGCTCGCTTTGAAAAAGGTGTTGATCCAAATCGTGTGCGCCCAGCTGGTGAACGTGCTGCCTACTTAATGATGAAGTATGCTGATGGTCAAGTATTAGCAGGTACTGCTGAAGTTGATACCTTAACAGTTGAACCAGCAGTCGTATCCATTACTTTAGAAAAAATAAATCGTGTACTTGGTACTGACTTGACAATGCACGACGTTATAGAGATTTTTGATCGTTTACAATTTACGGTGAGCGTAGAAGAAGATACTATTACTGTCACGGCTCCAACACGGCGTGGTGATATTAGTATTGAAGAGGATTTGCTAGAGGAAGTGGCACGTTTATATGGCTATGACAATATTCCTAAGACACTGCCAATTGGATCAACCACTCCTGGGAAATTGTCTGATTATCAAATGAAACGCCGGGTTGTCCGTCAGTATCTTGAGGGAGCAGGCCTTTATCAGGCTATCACCTACTCTTTAACGAGTGAAGAAAAGGCTGGCCAATTTGCGATGGAAAAACGTGAGCCGATTCGTCTGGCAATGCCAATGAGTGAAGAGCGTAGTATTCTTCGTTTAAGCATTATGCCGCAGCTATTAGAGGTATTAAAATATAATAGCGCTCGTCAGAACGACAGCTTAGCTGTATATGAAACAGGTGCAGTATTCTTAGCGAACGGCAAGGATGTACTTCCATCGGAGAAGGAGCATTTAGCTGGAGCAATTACCGGGCAGTGGCACAGTCATCCATGGCAAGGAGAGAAGAAAGCAGTTGACTTCTTTGTTGTTAAAGGTGTATTAGTAGGCTTGTTTGCGAAGCTCGGTCTTGGCGACCGTATTGATTACGTCCAGACACAGCTTGAGGGAATGCATCCTGGTCGTACAGCGGAAATTCGCTTGAATGGTGAAAACATTGGATTTATCGGTCAAGTGCACCCAAGCGTTCAAAAAGACCTAGATTTAAAAGATACCTATGTATTCGAACTATCGTTGAAAGCAATCCTTGAAGAAGCTTCGGCACCATTACAATACCAAGCCATTCCACGCTTCCCTGCGATCACAAGAGACATTGCTCTTGTGGTAAACAGAGAAATGGTGTCAGGCACCTTAAAGGAAATTATTGTTAATGCAGGGGCGCCTCTTCTTAAAGAAGCGGATGTGTTTGATTTATATGAAGGAGATAGGATGGAGGCGGGCAAGAAGTCACTTGCTTTTTCGCTGAAATATTTAGATCCTGAGCGTACGTTGACGGATGAAGAGGTAACGAAGGTTCATGGACGTGTCCTTGAAGCCTTGAAGGAAAAGGCTGACGCAGTGTTAAGAGGTTAATGAATAAGCAACAGCAAAAAAGAGTATCAATTTTTTTGATACTCTTTTGTTTAACTTTTATTTTTTTAAATTAGCTTTCTCAGAAAACCTATTTTTGTTTTTTATCAACAATCGCGAGGGCCTTATCTGTGTTTGCAAAATGAAGCTTAACAAACGATGGGAGGCTATCGCGACCTTTGTTCAAAATTAACTTTGCTGCGGCCACATCCACCTGTGCCCCAGCCCCCTTGGGAATTTTAAATCCAGCTGCTTCACTGAGTTTATCAATATATTGGATAAAGGCATAACGTGCAAGGATACTTGCAGCTGCAACGGCAAGATGAATCCCTTCTGCTTTTGTACTAAAATAAACGTCCTTATTCGCAATCGTCTTCTGTCCTTTTAAATGTTGGAAATAAGTACTGGGCTGCACAAATTGGTCGATCAGAATGGCTTCCGGTTTAGTAGGTGCAATTTTGTCCAATACATTTAATATTGCTTGATTATGTAGAAGAGCCTTCATTTTCCCTTGCGACATTCCCGAACGTTGGACCTGATTGTATTTTTCGTTTTTTAGTGTCATCAGACTAAATGGAACAACATCTTTAATGATCTTGGCAATCGCAATAATCTTTTCATCATTTAGATCCTTCGAATCGCGAACTCCTAATTCCTTTAAAAGGGGAATATCTTCTTTTTTTACATAGGCAGCTACAACTGTAATAGGGCCGAAAAAGTCGCCGGTACCCACTTCATCTGATCCGATGGCCGACATTCCTCCGATTCCTATGGGGAGATCTCCTTTTGGCACTGATTTTACTTTTGTCGCTGCTGCCTTTTTGCCAGGTGCATTTGCACTATTTTCACTGGCAGAACCCCATTTCCCAGCTTCTTTTTCACAATCATTCCCCTGAAATAAGACTTTTCCAGATTTATAAGCAGTGATCATGCAAGAAGGAGTCTTCGCGGCGAAGACACTCCCAGGTATGTTTTTAGTTAAGAGCTGCTTTCCGTAATAGTTTTTCATTTCAGTGATCTTAGACTGTTCCAAATTAATAACGACATTTCCCATAATAAACACCACATTTCTTAATATTCATACAAAGTTTCGTCTCCCACATCCAGTAACAAATGAACGCTGCTAAACATGCGCTTCCGACTTTTTGACTTTTCGACTTCTATTATTTCATGTTATGATATAGTGTAGGATTCTTGAATGGAGGCTTTTACGTTGTCAAATACACAAAAACATCGAACGACAGTTGATATATACGGGCAGCAATACGTCATAATGGGCATGGAAAGTCCAAGTCATATTCGACTTGTGGCCTCGTTGGTTGACGACAAAATGCGCGAAATCAATTCAAAGAATCCAGCTCTAGACATGAGTAAACTAGCTGTACTAACAGCAGTAAATGCAGTCAATGATTATATTAAAATTAAAGATCAATTGGAACGGCTGCAAACAGAACTAAAAAAGGAAAAGGACTAAAGATTATGTTAGATTTAGCCATTATCATTTTTTTACTTATTGGATTTTTTGTCGGTCTTAAAAGGGGTTTTATCCTCCAGCTTGTTCATTTTATAGGTTTTATTATTGCATATGTTGTCGCTACTTCCTACTACGAAGAGTTGGCAACAAAGTTAGTATTATGGATTCCTTATCCGAACTTTGGTGAAATTTCTACACTTAAGCTTTTAACGGACTCAAGCAATATGGAAGCAGCCTTTTACCGTGCAATTGCTTTTGTGATTATCTTTATTGCCGTAAAGGTACTATTCCAGATCATTGGATCCATGCTTGATTTTATTGCCCATCTGCCTGTACTTAAGCAGCTAAACGTGTTCGCAGGTGGAATCTTAGGATTCTGTGAAGTCTATCTAATTATGTTTATTCTATTATACATTGGAGCTTTAATTCCAATCGAATTCATTCAAAATCAATTAGATCATTCACTATTGGCAAAAGCAATTGTAAATCACACTCCGATCCTGTCGCAGCAAATTAAAAGCTTGTGGATTGAATATACAGCTGCTTAAACTTCTCTTTAGCAGAGAAGTTTTTCTTTTCCTACTGTAAATAAGCTAAAATGAAGAATGCTATACAAAAGGGGATGGTGGATGATATGGACATAAATAAAAAAGAAGTCATTCGTTTATTAGAAATGATTGCTATTTATATGGAATTGAAAGGGGAAAATCCCTTCAAAGTATCAGCTTTTCGTAAAGCAGCGAATGCCCTCGAAACGGATGAGCGTAATTTATCAGAACTTGAAGACTTTACAACGATTTCAGGAATTGGCAAGGGCACAGCCGCTGTTATAGAGGAATACATAAAAGAAGGATCGTCTTCCGTATTAACGGAATTAAAGGGAGAAGTTCCCGCAGGATTAATCCCTTTACTACAACTTCCCGGCCTTGGTGGAAAAAAGATTGCCAAGCTGTATAAGGAATTAGAGATCATCGATGTATCTAGTTTAAAAGAAGCATGTGAATCAGGAAAGGTCCAAGCTCTCGCGGGTTTTGGTAAAAAGACAGAGGAAAAAATATTGAGCGCAATCGCCAATGTAGGGACCAGACCCGATCGGCTTCCCATCGCCTATATGTTAGGCGTTGCTAGTCAAATCGAGGCAAGTTTGGTAGAGGTACCAGAGATTGTCCGTTTTTCGAGAGCGGGAAGCTTAAGAAGGATGAGAGAAACGATTAAAGATCTTGATTTTATCATCGCTACAAACCAAGCAGATTTAGTTCGTGAAGGATTACTAGCATTACCAAATATAAAAGAAATAATTGGTGCTGGAGATACGAAGGTTTCTGTCGTCCTTGAACTTGAATACGATGTTTCCGTGGATTTTCGTCTTGTTAAGCCAGAGGAATTTATCACCACCTTGCATCATTTCACTGGTTCAAAAGATCATAATGTCCGTATGAGGCAGCTTGCGAAAGAGCGTGGGGAGAAAATTAGTGAATATGGAGTTGAAAATGTGGAAACAGGAGAAATTCTGACTTTTTCCTCCGAGGAAGAATTTTTTAAGCATTTTGACCTACCGTTTATTCCACCGGAAATTAGAGAGGACGGTAAGGAAGTAGAGACCTTCACTGCCTCTAAACAGTTAATCGAGCTTCCCGATATTAAAGGGGATCTCCATATGCATACAACCTGGAGTGATGGTGCCCACACCATTGAGGAAATGGTGGAAGCGTGCCGTGCACGGGGATATCAATACATGGCTATTACCGATCATTCGCAATATTTAAAAGTAGCTAACGGTTTAACTCGAGAAAGGCTATTGAAGCAAAAAGAGGAAATCAAAAAATTGAACGAAAAATACGACGATATTCTCATTCTTTCTGGAGTAGAGATGGACATCTTACCCGATGGTACTTTAGACTATGAGGATGAGCTGCTCGCTGAAATGGATTTTGTGATTGCCTCCATTCATTCCGCTTTTTCCCAGCCAAAGGAAAAAATCATGGAGCGGTTAAAAAATGCTCTTGAAAATGCCCATGTAGATTTAATTGCTCATCCGACTGGTCGGAAAATTGGCCGTCGCGAAGGCTACGATGTGGACATTGATTTGCTCATACAAATTGCTAAAGAGTCAAATACGGCATTAGAATTGAACGCCAATCCGAACCGGCTTGACCTTGCAGCGGAGTATTTACGGAAAGCGCAGGATGCAGGCGTGAAAATCCTTATTAATACGGATGCCCATCAAGTGGATACATTAAAGCATATGGAGATCGGGGTTTCTGCAGCCAAGAAGGGCTGGATTAAAAAATCAACAGTGCTAAATGCACTCGACAAATATGACTTGCTTGAGTTTTTACATAATCGATAAAGGGGGGAACTCCATGCAAGAAAGAGTTTTAAAGGTATTAGAATTTACGAAAGTGAAAGAGCAGCTCCTAGAACATGCGTCTTCTACACTTGGAAAAGAAAAAATTAACAACCTAGTCCCATCTACTGATTTTGATGAAGTGGTTAGACTTCAAGCAGAAACAGACGAGGCTACCACTGTTTTTCGTATAAAAGGAAATGTCCCATTAGCTGGGGTACATGATATCCGTGCCCATATTAAACGTTCCGTCATTGGCGGAGTCCTGAGCCCGAATGAATTAGTTCAGATTGCTAGTACGATTCATGCCAGCCGGCAGATGAAACGCTTTATTGAGGATATTGCCGCTGAACGGACAGAATTGCCCATCTTAGTAGAACAGGTAGCTAGAATTATTCCGCTTACAAATCTCGAGCAAGATATCAAGCATGCCATTGATGAAAACGGTGAGGTGCTGGATAGTGCGAGTGACTTGCTGCGAACATTAAGGAATCAGCTGCGTTCCAATGAGTCCCGTGTTCGAGAGAAGTTAGAAAGTATGATTCGTTCTTCGAATGCAGCAAAAATGCTATCGGATGCCATTGTGACCATTCGAAATGACCGGTTTGTTATCCCAGTGAAACAAGAATATCGTGGTCACTATGGTGGAATTATTCACGACCAAAGTTCATCGGGGCAAACCTTATTTATTGAGCCCCAGGTCATCGTTCAATTAAATAATCAATTACAGGATATTAGAGTGAAGGAGCAGCTTGAAATTGACAGAATCCTGACGGAGTTGTCCGCAAAAGCTGCTGAACATGAGGCAGAACTTAAGATAATCGTCGATGTGTTGACCAATTTAGATTTTATTTTTGCAAAAGCGAGATATGGGAAAAAAATAAAGGCATCTATGCCAATTATGAATCACGAGGGTAGAATCGCATTATATAAAGCAAGACATCCGTTAATAGCGATTGATGAGGTAGTGCCCAATGATATGATGTTGGGAAGCGAGTATACAATGATTGTGATCACCGGTCCGAACACTGGTGGTAAAACAGTCACTTTAAAAACGCTGGGCTTATGCTCGTTAATGGCACAGGCGGGACTGCAGGTTCCTGCCCTGGATGGTTCAGAACTGGCCGTTTTTGATGCAATTTATGCAGATATTGGCGATGAGCAGTCGATCGAACAAAGCTTAAGTACATTTTCTTCGCATATGGTTAATATTGTGGAAATCTTGAATAGTGTCGATTTTAATAGCTTGGTTTTATTTGACGAATTGGGGGCTGGAACGGATCCTCAAGAAGGCGCAGCCCTAGCGATTTCCATCTTAGATGAAGTGCATCATCGTGGCGCAAGAGTCATTGCCACAACACACTACCCTGAATTAAAAGCGTATGGCTATAATCGTGAGGGAGTGTTGAATGCCAGTGTTGAGTTTGATGTGGAGACACTTAGCCCGACCTATAAGCTATTGCTCGGTGTGCCAGGAAGGAGTAATGCCTTCGAAATCTCGAAACGGTTAGGTTTAAATGATCGAGTTATTCAATCAGCTCGTTCCCATGTAAGTGAAGATTCCAATCAAATTGATAAAATGATTGCCTCATTGGAAGATAGTAAGCGGCAGGCAGAAATAGAACAACAGGAAGCACGGGATTATTTAAAATCGGCTGAAAGCCTTCATCAAGATTTGCAAAGGCAAATGATTGAGTTTTACGAGAAAAAAGATGCAATGCTCGAAAAGGCAGCTGAAAAAGCTGCAGGTATCGTGGATGAAGCGAAAGAAGAAGCGGAGAAGGTTATTCGTGATCTTCGTAAAATGAGAACCGAAAAGCACGCAGAAATTAAAGAGCATGAATTAATTGATGCTAAAAGGCGACTTGAAAGTGCGGCACCAGAAATTAAGAAATCAACTAAATTAGCCAATAAAAAAAATAAGCAACACGTCTATATGCCTGGTGATGAGGTAAAGGTGCTTACCTTTGATCAAAAGGGAACTCTTATTGATCGGGTCTCGAACAATGAATGGCAGGTTCAAATCGGAATCTTGAAAATGAAGGTTAAAGAGAAGGACATGGAGTATATGAGTACACCGAAACAAGTGGAAACAAAGCCAATGGCGATTGTAAAAGGTCGGGACTCATATGTTAAACTAGAATTAGACCTGCGCGGTGAAAGATATGAAGATGCTTTGGTCAGAGTGGAAAAATATATTGATGATGCCCTTTTATCCAGTTACCCTCGTGTGTCGATTATTCATGGTAAGGGGACTGGTGCATTAAGACAAGGCGTCCAAGAATATTTACGCAACCATCGTTCTGTCAAGAAAATTCGCTTTGGAGAAGCCGGCGAAGGTGGTTCTGGGGTCACTATAGTAGAATTTAAATAATGTCCGGGGAGATAACCGAATGGACCAGTTTTGGGAGAATCAATATATACAAATTGCAGCCTATTATAGTGTAGTTATTTTATGTATGGTTGTCTTTTTAGCCATTTTTGAAATGGTCACTAAATATAAAAATTGGGAAGAAATCAAAAAAGGGAATCTAGCAGTAGCATTGGCAACAGGTGGGAAAATATTTGGGGTGGCGAATATTTTTCGCGCAACTGTTGAAGTGCATAATTCATTACTTGAAATGATCGGCTGGGGAATTTATGGTTTTATTCTGTTATTAGTTGGTTATTTCATTTTTGAATTTTTGACCCCCAAATTTAAAATTGACGAGGAAATCCAACAGGATAATCGCGCAGTTGGTTTAATTTCGCTGATCATCTCAATTGGATTATCATATGTGATTGGTGCTGGAATTTCATAGGGGGAGATTAAACTGTGGAGACATTGGCGAAGGTACTAATTGGCTTATGCGGATTGTTTTTGCTAATTGGTATTATCTATTTAGTGTTTTTTGTATAAAAAGGATGGCGGCGAAAAGCGCCTGCCGTGTATAGGAGAAGACTAAAAATCATCGCTGTATAACTTGGCGATGATTTTTTTGTACGTTTTAACAATAGGAATGCTACTGTTTTATCCATTGTTTATTGTAAAATACTGTACTATAATAAAAGAGAGTTTCGAATTTTATGATTGTTTATACAAACAAAAGGAGGTTATGTAGTTGGAGTCAAAACCATGGTTGGAACTTTACCCAAAAGAAATTCCTGCCACACTTGAATACTCCCGAGAGCCAGTACAGGAATACTTAGTAAATGCTGCTGCACAGTACCCAGAAAAAATAGCGATTCATTTTATGGGCAAAGAAATGACCTATAAACAGTTGTATGAAGATGTAATGAGATTTGCAAGTTATCTGCAACGAACAATGGGTATTGAGAAGAATGACCGAGTGGCCATCATGCTTCCAAATACGCCTCAGGCAGTCATTAGCTATTTTGGAATATTAATGGCTGGTGGGATTGTGGTTCAAACAAACCCATTATATACAGAACGTGAGCTTGAGTACCAAATGAAGGACTCCGGTGCTAAAGCCATCATCACCTTAGATATCCTCTACCCAAGAGTCTCGAAAGTTATGCCTCAGACTAATTTGAAACATATTATTGTAACCGCTATCAAAGATTACCTACCATTTCCCAAAAATCTAGTGTATCCATTCATCCAGAA
Organism: Neobacillus jeddahensis; assembly: GCF_000612625.1. Classification (GTDB taxonomy): domain Bacteria; phylum Bacillota; class Bacilli; order Bacillales; family Cytobacillaceae; genus Neobacillus; species Neobacillus jeddahensis. The sequence continues at coordinate 119,740 of NZ_CCAS010000006.1, read as the reverse complement.
AAAGCAATATGGAATAGTCGTGAAAGTAAAGCATGAAGGAAGCACTCATTTGCTTTCAGAAATGTTAAAAGGAAGTTCGATCGATTTAATTGAGATCGATTTGAATCCAGAAGACGATATCGCTTTACTACAATATACAGGTGGAACAACGGGTTCACCTAAAGGCGTCATGTTAACCCATAAAAATTTATCTGCTGATACAACCATGATTCAAGCTTGGATTTATAAATGTAAGCCTGGAGAGGAGTCTGTTTTAGGAATCGTTCCATTTTTTCATGTGTATGGTATGACGGTTTGTATGCTGTTAGCGATTAAAATGGGGGGTAAGATGATTTTATTGCCTAAATTTGACGCATCGACCACTTTAAAAACGATTCATAAACAGCGTCCAACTTTATTTCCAGGGGCACCAACCATTTATGTTGGCTTACTAAACCATCCAGATGTAAAAAAATATGATTTATCTTCGATTGAGGCTTGTATTAGCGGCTCTGCACCATTACCCCATGAAGTACAAGAACAGTTTGAAAAGGTAACAAATGGTAAACTCGTGGAGGGATATGGGCTATCAGAAGCATCACCTGTTACCCATGCCAACTTCTTATGGGATGTCGAAAGAATTAAAGGGAGTATTGGCGTTCCATTTCCTGATACAGATGTTAAAGTCCTTTCTGTTGAAACGGGTGAACCAATGCCGGCAGGAGAAATTGGTGAGATTGTTATTAAAGGACCGCAAATCATGAAAGGCTATTGGAATCGTCCAGAGGAAACAGAGGGAATTTTAAAAGACGGATGGCTTTATACTGGAGACCTTGGCTATATGGATGCAAAAGGTTATTTCTATGTGGTTGACCGCAAAAAAGATATGATTATTGCAGGTGGATACAATATTTATCCGCGTGAGATTGAAGAAGTATTGTACGAACATCCTGATGTGCTTGAAGCAGTTGCTGCTGGGATACCTGATCCATATCGTGGTGAAACAGTAAAGGCTTATATTGTTTTAAAAGAAGGTTCAACCGTTACAGCAGAGGAAATGAATAAGTATGCAAGAAAATATCTTGCGGCCTATAAGGCTCCAAGACTATATGAGTTTAGAGAAGAGCTGCCGAAAACTGCTGTTGGAAAAATTTTAAGAAGAATGCTGGTGGATGAAGAAAAACGAAAAATAGATGATGATAGACAGAAACAAGCCTAAGTACAGATATTATTTTTTTTTGATCGATCAGGCTTGTCTGCTAAGAATTTTAAAGTTAGGATAAAAAAAGGATATGCAGAAATTCTTGACAGGATAGAAGATAATATTTATTATTAAAATATGAATGATGATTCATTCATATTTTTCTTTTTACTATTTGAAATGATTATTATAGATTCTTCATAAGGGAGGGATAGACGTGAAAAAGAGTAAGCCGAAATATATGCAAATTATTGATGCAGCTGTCATTGTCATCGCAGAAAATGGGTTTCACCAGGCCCAAGTCTCAAAAATTGCGAAACAAGCTGGCGTGGCAGATGGCACCATTTATCTTTATTTTAAGAACAAAGAAGACATTCTAATCTCTCTCTTTGAAGAAAAAATGGGCTTTTTCGTAGAAAAAATTGAAGAAAAAATAGCAGGAAAACAGGCTGCTGCAGAGAAGTTATTAATGATGATTGAAACTCACTTTCAACTTCTTTCAGATGACCATCACATGGCAATTGTCACACAACTGGAATTACGTCAGTCCAATAAGGAACTACGACTGCGAATAAATGATGTTCTAAAAGGCTATTTGCATGTGATTGATAAGATTATCATCGATGGTAAAGAAACAGGAGAGTTCTCAAGTGGGCTGGATATTCGTCTTGCTAGGCAAATGATTTTCGGTACTATTGATGAAACCGTAACGTCATGGGTGATGAATGAGGAGAAGTATGATTTGGTAGCGTTGGCACCCCAAGTTCATCGTCTCTTAATCAATGGCTGCGGGAACCGATAGGTAACTCGAAAAGGGGGAGTTATATTGGAATATTTAAAATGGTCATATCAAGATAGGATTGCCACGATCGCGATTGAGCGTCCGCCAGCGAACGCTCTTTCATCAGGTCTTTTAAGGGAATTAGCGGCAGTACTTGATGAAATTGAACCAAACAGTGAGATAAGAGCTATTGTTATTCATGGTCAAGGACGCTTCTTTTCAGCTGGTGCGGATATTAAAGAATTTACCACTGTGACTTCTTCTGAAGGCTTTGCTAATCTAGGGAAGTTCGGACAAGATTTATTTGACCGGATGGAAAAGTTCCCTAAACCAATTATTGCTGCAATACATGGTGCAGCCTTAGGTGGGGGTCTAGAGTTGGCGATGGCTTGTCATATTCGCTATGTAAGTGAAACAGCAAAGCTCGGACTGCCAGAACTGCAGCTGGGGTTAATTCCCGGATTTGCCGGTACGCAGCGTCTGCCAAAGTATGTTGGAGTGGCACGTGCAGCAGAAATGCTGTTTACATCTGAACCAATCACAGGTTTACAAGCAGTCCAATATGGACTAGCTAATCATGCTTTTCCAGAAACTGAAGTCTTGGACGAGGCTTACAAGCTTGCAGGTAAAATTGCCAAGAAAAGTCCTGGCTCAATCAATGCAGCGATACAATTACTAAATTATGCTAAAACAGAAGAATTTTATCTGGGAACGCAAAAGGAAGCTGAATTATTTGGAGAAGTTTTTGTTTCAGGAGACGCCAAAGAGGGCATCCAAGCTTTCCTTGAAAAAAGGGAGCCGAATTTTAAGGGTTAATACCTTCCAACGGCAGTGATCCTGCTATGGAAGTGATATAAAGAAATTTTTTTTATGAAAAATTTTCTCAATCTTTCGAACTAACTTAATGTTTGAAATTCACTAGGAGGGAAACCATGAACATTTATGTATTAATGAAAAGAACCTTTGATACGGAAGAAAAGATCGCCCTTTCCGGAGGGAAAATCAATGAGGATGGAGCCGAGTTTATTATCAATCCTTATGATGAGTATGCGATTGAGGAAGCGATTCAAGTCCGTGATGCCAATGGAGGAGAAGTAACCGTTATCTCTGTTGGGAATGAAGAAACTGAAAAGCAATTACGTACTGCCCTTGCAATGGGTGCAGACAAAGCGGTATTAATTAATATCGAAGATGAAATAGAAAATGGGGATCAGTTTACTACAGCAAAAATTCTTGCTGAATACTTAAAAGACAAAGATGCTGACTTAATTATTGGTGGAAACGTCGCTATTGATAATGCTTCCGGTCAGGTTGGCCCGCGTGTTGCCGAGTTACTTACTATTCCATATGTGACAACCATTACGAAATTAGAAATTGATGGAACAAATGTAACCGTTACACGGGACGTTGAAGGAGATGCTGAAGTGATCGAAACGAGTCTTCCTCTTTTGGTCACAGCGCAACAAGGCCTTAACGAACCACGTTATCCATCATTACCTGGTATCATGAAGGCGAAGAAAAAGCCACTTGAAGAATTAGAATTGGATGATCTTGACCTTGAAGAAGAGGATGTAGAAGCAAAAACAAAAACAATCGAAATTTACTTACCACCAAAAAAAGAAGCTGGCAGAGTCTTGACGGGGGATTTAAATGAGCAAGTACAGGAACTGGTTCAACTTCTTCATACTGAAGCAAAAGTAATTTAATCTCACTCACATAAAATTGTTTTCAGGAGGTAATAGAATGTCAAGAAAAGTATTGGTATTAGGAGAAGTACGTGACGGATCATTGCGAAACGTTTCTTTCGAAGCAATTGCTGCAGCAAGGACGGTTGCAGAAGGTGGCGAAGTGGTTGGCGTATTAGTTGGTGAATCTGTAAGCGCTTTAGGTGCAGAGCTCGTACAATACGGGGCAGATCGAGTTGTCGTAGTAGAAAATGATAAATTAAAACAATATACTTCTGACGGATTTGCACAAGCATTAGTAGCTGTTATTGAACAGGAAAAACCAGAGGGACTCGTGTTAGGTCATACAGCACTTGGCAAGGACTTATCTCCAAAAATCGCTGGAAAACTTTCATCAGGTCTTATTTCTGATGCAACAGCTGTTGAAGAAGCTGGTGGTAATATCGTGTTTACAAGACCCATATACTCTGGGAAGGCATTTGAAAAGAAAATTGTGACCGATGGGTTGATTTTTGCAACAGTTCGTCCAAATAATATTGCCCCTTTGGCAAAGGACGAAAGCAGAACGGGCGAGGTTAGCTCTTTATCGGTAGATGTCAAAGATCTTCGTGCCATTATTAAAGAGGTCGTTCGAAAGGCTAGCGAGGGTGTAGACCTAAGTGAAGCAAAAGTGGTCATTTCAGGTGGCCGTGGCGTTAAAAGTGCAGACGGCTTTGAACCATTAAAGGAATTGGCAAAAGTATTAGGCGGAGCTGTCGGTGCTTCACGTGGTGCTTGTGATGCTGATTATTGTGACTACTCCTTACAAATTGGCCAAACAGGCAAGGTAGTTACACCTGATCTATACATTGCCTGCGGTATTTCTGGTGCTATTCAGCACTTGGCGGGGATGTCCAACTCCAAAGTGATTGTGGCAATCAACAAAGATCCAGAGGCTAACATTTTTAAAGTTGCGGATTATGGAATCGTAGGCGATTTGTTTGAAGTTGTCCCATTATTAACAGAAGAGTTTAAAAAACTTAAAGTTCACTCATAATAGAATGAGGAAAAGATAAAAAGCGAGCTACCGTTTTGCTCGCTTTTTATCATGGATTTACATAGAATACTTACTGTCATAATGGGGAAATTATTTGCGAGACATATTATTAGCATGATATGACACACAAATGGTATACTTTCCGTAGTATTTCAGTATTCATTAGGAGGGCAATAAAATGGCTATTTCACATGTAACAGATCAAAATTTTGCAACTGAAACAGGTTCAGGCCTTGTACTTGTAGATTTCTGGGCGCCATGGTGCGGACCTTGTAAAATGATAGCTCCAGTTCTAGAAGAACTTGATGTTGATATGGGCGATAAAGTGAAGATTACAAAGCTTGATGTGGACGATAACCCACAAACAGCCGCTAACTTCGGTGTTATGAGTATTCCAACATTATTGGTATTCAAAGATGGCGAAGTGGTTGATAAAGTAGTTGGCTTCCAACCAAAAGATGCCTTAGCAAGTGTCTTAGAAAAGCACGTATAATCTTTCTAAAATATAAAAGCCTTAGCTAGAATTCGTTCTGGCTAAGGTTTTTTGTATTTACCAAACTCTCCTACTTCCCTTTATTGGTCATTTGCTTTAGAATTTTAACAGATATTATATGACGGATGGGAGTGGCCGGAATGAATGAAAATATTAAGCAAAAACTGACATTGCTGCCTGATCAGCCTGGCTGCTATTTGATGAAAGACCGTCAGGGGACGATTATATATGTTGGGAAAGCAAAGGTATTAAAAAACCGCGTTCGTTCTTATTTTACTGGGTCACACGATGGTAAGACACTAAGACTTGTCAATGAAATTGAGGACTTTGAATACATTGTTACCTCTTCTAATATAGAAGCCTTACTTCTCGAGTTAAATCTGATTAAAAAATATGACCCAAAATATAACATCATGTTAAAGGATGACAAAAGCTATCCGTTTATCAAATTGACGGCAGAGCGGCATCCGAAATTGATCATTACGAGAAAAGTAAAAAAAGATAGGGGTAAGTATTTTGGTCCATACCCCAATGTCGGGGCAGCAAATGAAACAAAAAAGCTGCTCGACCGAATTTATCCGTTACGAAAATGCTCCACCTTGCCTGACCGTGTCTGCCTGTACTACCATTTAGGACAATGCCTGGCACCATGTATCAATGATGTGAGCGAAGCACAATATAAGCAAATGACCGACGAAATTACACGTTTTTTAAATGGCGGCTACAAGGAAATTAAAAAAGAACTCACTGAGAAAATGATGGCTGCTTCGGAAGAACTTGATTTTGAAAGAGCAAAGGAATTTCGCGATAAGATTGTCCATATTGAGACCATTATGGAAAAACAAAAAATAACCATGACCGATTTTACTGACCGTGATGTTTTTGGTTATGCGGTTGACAAAGGTTGGATGTGTGTCCAAGTCTTTTTTGTCCGTCAAGGAAAGCTCATTGAACGGGATGTCTCGTTGTTTCCTATCTATAATGAACCAGAGGAAGAAATCTTAACGTTCCTGGGCCAATTTTATGCAAAAGCAAATCACTTTAAGCCAAAGGAAATTCTGATTCAGGACGAGGCAGACCTTCAGATGGCGGAGCAGCTCCTTGAAGTTAAAGTCTTGCAGCCACAGCGCGGGCAAAAAAAGGATCTCGTTAAAATGGCGATAAAAAATGCGAAAATTGCTTTGAATGAAAAGTTTTCTCTCATTGAAAAGGATGAGGTAAGAACAATTAAAGCAGTTGAAAATCTTGGAGAACTGATTGGCATTTATACACCACATCGGATTGAGTCATTTGATAACTCTAACATCCAGGGGACAGATCCCGTTTCGGCCATGGTTGTTTTTATTGATGGTAAGGCAAATAAGCGGGAATACCGAAAATATAAGATAAAATCAGTTCAAGGCCCTGATGATTATGAGTCCATGCGAGAAGTGACGCGAAGAAGATATACACGGGCGTTGAAGGATGATTTACCGTTGCCGGATTTAATTATTATCGATGGTGGCAAGGGGCATGTGGAGGCCGTACGAGATGTCCTTGAAAATGAATTAGGCTTGGATATCCCCTTAGCAGGACTCGTAAAGGATGAAAAACATAGAACTTCACAGCTACTGTATGGGAATCCGTTGGAAATTGTTCCGTTAGCGCGTAACAGTCAGGAATTTTATTTATTGCAACGAATTCAAGATGAGGTGCATCGCTTTGCGATTACGTTTCACCGGCAAATTCGTGGGAAGAGTGCCTTTCAATCCTTGCTCGATGATATTCCAGGCATTGGAGAAAAACGAAAGAAATTATTACTAAAACATTTCGGTTCGGTGAAAAAAATGAAGGAAGCTAGTTTCGAGGAATTTACTGCTCTAGGTTTACCCTCCGCCGTTGCAGAAGAATTAATGAATAAACTTCGTTCGTAAGGATTGTCAGAAAAAATAGAACATGCTATAATAGGTGAAAATTTAAATTACTATCACTTTATAGTACTAAAGTGAAGGTAGAGGTGCGAGCTTCAAGAGTAGTGGTTCTGAGGAGGATGAGCTTCGAAGATGGATCATGAAAGGGGATGTTCGCCGAAGTAATAAAAGTCTCATTTCTTTTATTGCTGGTTCTGTATTAAATAAATGCAGGATTGTCAAGACGATTGTCTTGGAGAGCTATCTTACGTTATTTGTACAGGAATTTATTTCTTCGTGTTCAAAAAGCAATGAGATGCCCTTCTCATTGCTTTTTTTATATGAAAATGAAAGAGCACATATAGCGAAGTGCGTTAACCGATTGGTGCCTTTACCTAAATAGTTGTTTGAGTTGAAAGTAATCGAAAGTAGGGGAAGAGATGGGTTTAGTAGTCCAAAAATTCGGAGGAACCTCCGTAGGTAGTGTGGAGAGAATATTAAATGTAGCAGCATGTGTAAAAGAAGAAACAGAGCGAGGGAATAAGGTTGTGGTGGTCGTGTCGGCAATGGGGAAATCTACCGACCAGCTTGTCAGTCTTGCAAAAGAAATTTCCGATCAACCAAATAAACGAGAAATGGATATGCTTCTTTCGACAGGAGAGCAAGTAACCATCTCCCTTTTGTCCATGGCCTTAAATCAACAAGGGCTAGATGCTGTTTCCTATACAGGCTGGCAGGCAGGAATCTTAACTGAACCTGTTCATGGAAATGCCCGAATTGCAAAAATCAATACAGAGGCTATTCAATCACAGCTCACAGAAGGGAAGGTTGTGATTGTTGCCGGATTCCAAGGAATTACAGAGGACGGTGAAATCACCACGCTTGGACGGGGTGGCTCTGATACAACAGCCGTTGCGCTAGCTGCTGCATTAAAAGCAGATAAGTGTGATATTTATACAGATGTTACCGGGGTATTTACGACCGACCCAAGGTATGTGAAAAAGGCACGAAAATTATTGTCAGTTTCTTATGATGAAATGCTAGAGCTTGCTAATTTAGGTGCGGGTGTACTTCATCCAAGAGCAGTGGAGTTTGCTAAAAACTATCAAGTACAGTTAGTTGTACGTTCAAGCATGGAAAAAGTAGACGGAACAGTCATAGAGGGGGAAGCAACAATGGAACAAAATTTAGTGGTGCGTGGGGTTGCGTTTGAAGATGAAATCACAAGGGTTACTGTCTTAGGCCTTACGAATTCATTAACAAGTTTATCAACGATTTTTACGACCTTAGCGCAAAATCATCTTAATGTAGATATTATTATCCAAAGCACGACAGAAGGAGGAACCGCTAATCTATCCTTCTCTATCCATACGAATGACTTGCTTGAGACAGTAAAAGTTCTTGAAGAAAATAAAACAGTACTGGGGTACGAACAGCTCGATGCAGAAAATAAATTAGCAAAGGTATCAATTGTCGGTTCAGGTATGATTTCCAATCCAGGAGTGGCCGCGAAAATGTTTGAAGTCCTTGCTGAAAATAATATCCAAATAAAAATGGTTAGTACATCGGAAATAAAAGTATCCGTAGTTATCGAAGAAAAAAATATGCTAAAAGCAGTAGAAGCCCTACACACAGCATTTGAACTAGGCGAATAGGAAAAATGGTGTCAGGCACCAAAACGGGTGCCTGACACCATTACTAACAACATGATTAAACGGGATCCTTTGTATCCCATTTAACTGTGAATTGAACTTTGTTCGACTTTTTGACAGGATGTTCAAAGGCTTCGGCGATGACTTCTTTTTGAAGTTCAATTTGCTGAGCAAGGAAACCTGCTTCAAGCTGGAAAAAATGTTCCGCTTTTGATTTCACCCGTGAGACAAGCAGAGGAGTGGTAAGTTCAATTTCAATTTCATTTTTTGCTTCTTTTTTTACTACTAGCTGCCCCCAAGAGGCATTGGAGAAGAATTCAATAATTTGATCAAAATCAGCTAAAGGAAATTTTCGTGCTAGACGCTTGCCCGCCCAATATAAGATTTCTGGAGTATCTTTCCCTAGAATCTCAGGTAAAAGGACTTCCCTGATTAATTCATAACCGAATATCGATATGGTTCGTGGTTCAGCATCATTCATAGTGACATTAACGACTGTACTTTCTTTCACATGTTTCCCCTCTTTCTATCATTCTATTATATACAATTTAGATAAAGTTTCAGTATGTTTTCCTTGGTGAAAACTTTATTATAGTACAATATTTACACCTATCTACCATCATAATTATCTTTTCCATTAATGTACAAAAATTCAACCGTAAGATGTTGGAAATAAAATGATTAATATTGGATGGATTGCAAATATAAACCAATGATATTTTAAATAGAAGCAGGTCTATTACAATATCAATATATTTTAAAAATTTTCTTTTTTTACTAAAGTTTGTGTATCCGTTTTCTTGACGCTCTAAAAGGATGGGAGTAAAATGGACATGTCACATTATTGTCACAGTGATGCTAGGTTAAGAATCTTTAAGGGGAATAAAAAGGAAGAAACTTAACATCATTTTTTTTAAATTAAAGGGGGGTAAAATAATGGCAGGGAATCGAGAGTTTGTTAATCGCAGATTACATTCATTGCTGGGAGTCATTCCAATCGGAGTATTCTTAATTCAGCACCTTGTAGTTAACCATTTCATCACAGGAGGACCGGAGTCCTTCAATAAGGCTTCAGATTTTATGGGGAGTCTTCCATTTAAAATTGTCCTAGAAACCGTAGTGATCTACTTACCATTGTTATATCATGCAATCTATGGACTTTATATTGCTTTTACTGCAACCGGCAATGTCAATCGCTTTAAAACCTACAGAAACTGGATGTACATTTTACAGCGTATAACAGGAGTTCTAACATTAATTTTTATCGCATGGCATGTATGGCAAACACGTGTGGCCGCAGCCTTTGGTTCCGAAGTTTCCTATGATATGATGCATGATATTTTGTCATCACCTTTTATGTTCGTCTTTTATCTTGTTGGTATACTTTCAGCAATCTTCCATTTTGCTAATGGATTATGGTCATTCCTTGTTAGCTGGGGAATCACAGTATCACCTCGGTCACAACTGATTTCTACATATGTAACAGTCGGTATTTTTGTTGTTCTATCAATTATTAGTGTTCAAACACTGATTGCATTTGCTTTTTAATAGAAAACGAATGTATTTATCTAAATATTCAATGAAATAAAATGTTTTATTAGTCGGAGAGTTATTGTAATTTGGATTAAGGGAGTGAGTCACGAATGGGTAAAGGTAAAGTGATTGTAGTCGGCGGCGGTTTGGCCGGCTTAATGGCTACCATCAAGGCTGCAGAATCAGGAACACCGGTAGAACTGTTTTCTCTTGTTCCGGTGAAACGTTCTCACTCTGTTTGTGCCCAAGGTGGTATTAATGGAGCAGTAAATACAAAGGGTGAAGGGGATTCCCCGTGGATTCACTTTGACGATACGATTTATGGCGGAGACTTCTTAGCCAATCAGCCTCCAGTAAAGGCAATGTGTGAAGCAGCACCTGGGATTATTAATCTATTTGACCGGATGGGGGTTATGTTTAATCGTACGCCAGAAGGTTTACTAGATTTCCGTCGCTTTGGTGGTACACAGCATCACCGTACAGCGTTTGCGGGTGCAACTACAGGACAGCAATTACTCTATGCTTTAGATGAGCAAGTTCGACGCCATGAAGTAGACGGACTTGTTACGAAATATGAGGGCTGGGAATTCTTAGGCGCTGTTGTTGATGATGATGGCGTTTGTCGTGGAGTTGTGGTCCAAAATCTAAAAACGATGGAAATTAAATCATTTGCCGCAGATGCTGTCATCATGGCAACAGGCGGCCCTGGAATTATTTTTGGTAAATCTACTAACTCTGTTATTAATACAGGCTCTGCTGCATCAATCGTGTATCAGCAAGGCGCTTCCTATGCAAATGGCGAGATGATTCAAATTCATCCAACTGCCATCCCTGGTGATGATAAACTCCGCTTAATGAGTGAATCAGCACGTGGTGAAGGCGGTCGTATTTGGACATATAAAGATGGTAAACCATGGTACTTCTTAGAGGAGAAATATCCTGCTTATGGTAACCTCGTACCTCGTGATATTGCCACACGTGAAATTTTTGACGTTTGTGTTCGTCAAAAGTTAGGAATTAATGGAGAAAACATGGTATTCCTTGATTTATCACACAAGGATCCACATGAATTAGATGTAAAACTAGGTGGAATCATCGAGATTTATGAAAAATTCATGGGTGATAATCCACGAAAAGTTCCTATGAAAATATTCCCTGCTGTTCACTATTCAATGGGTGGACTTTGGGTTGATTATGACCAAATGACGAGTATTCCTGGTCTATTTGCTGCCGGTGAGTGTGATTATTCACAACATGGTGCGAATCGTCTTGGGGCAAACTCCTTGCTTTCTGCAGTATATGGAGGAATGGTTGCTGGTCCCAATGCTGTCAAATATATTGAGGGACTTGAAAAGAGCTCTGAAGCTATTTCTTCTACAGTGTTTGATCGTCATGTGAAAGAGCAGGAAGAAAAATGGAATTCCATTATGTCACTAAATGGTACTGAAAATGCATATGTACTTCATAAAGAACTTGGTGAATGGATGACAGATAATGTAACGGTTGTTCGCTACAATGATAAACTTCTCCAAACGGATGAAAAGATTCAAGAACTTCTTGAGCGCTATCAAAATATCAACATTAATGATACATCAAAATGGAGCAACCAAGGTGCAGCATTCACAAGACAATTACAGAATATGCTTCAACTAGCACGCGTTATTACGATTGGTGCATACAACCGGAATGAGAGCCGAGGTGCTCACTATAAACCTGACTTCCCGAAACGGAACGATGAGGAATTCTTAAAAACAACAATGGCAAAATTTGTTGATTCTAAATCTGCTCCTGCCTTCCATTATGAAGAAGTCGACATCTCGTTGCTTAAGCCTCGTGAGCGCGATTATACTAAAAAGCACTAATAGAGAGGGGAGTAGGTTAGAATGTCTGAAAAGAAAAATGTGACTTTTATCATTACACGTCAAGATAGCCCGGATACTGCTCCTTATGAGGAGAAATTCGAAGTACCTTACCGTCCAAATATGAACGTTATTTCGGCGTTAATGGAAATTCGTAAAAATCCCGTAAATGCGAATGGACAGGCTTCTACCCCAATCACTTGGGAAATGAACTGTCTGGAAGAGGTTTGTGGTGCATGTTCAATGGTGATTAACGGCAAACCGCGTCAATCATGCTCGGCACTAGTTGATCAATTAGAGCAGCCAATTCGCTTAGCACCAATGCGAACATTCCCTGTTGTTCGTGACCTTCAGGTTGATCGCAGCAGAATGTTTGATTCTTTGAAAAAAGTTAAAGCTTGGATTCCAATTGATGGAACGTATGATTTAGGTGCAGGACCACGTATGCCTGAGAGAAAACGTCAATGGGCATATGAGCTTTCGAAATGTATGACATGTGGCGTCTGTTTAGAGGCTTGTCCGAATGTAAACAGCAAATCCGATTTTATGGGACCAGCAGTATTTAACCAAGTTCGTTTATTTAATGCTCATCCAACTGGTGAGATGAATAAGGCCGAACGTTTAAATGCGTTTATGGAGGATGGCGGTATGCAAGGCTGTGGGAACTCCCAAAACTGCGTGCAAGCATGTCCGAAAGGGATTCCTATTACAACCTCTATTGCAGCTGTAAACCGTGATGCTACTATGCAAGCATTTAGAAACTTCTTCGGAAGCGATCAAGGGTAAGAGATAAGCGAAAGTGTCTTGACTAGGGGCGCTGGAGCAAGACAAGTGATAAGCGAAATACTTTTAACCCTCCTTTTCTACAAAATAAAAGGAGGGTTTTGTCGTTATATAAAATAAGAAATTTAATAGTCCATTTGTGTGCCATTTGGTATACTTAAAGAAAATGTCCCTATGAAAAAGGAAGGTACTTGATAGTGAAAGCTAAGCTACCCCTGTTTATTATTTTGCTCGGACTTATTCTATTGGGTGTTGGATTGTGGCAATACGTTGATATGAAAGTACAAACAAAGACCTCGCTCAAGCATGCAAAGGAACTAGTCTCTAAACCACTGGGTGATAAACAAATAAATTCTAAAGAAAAAGCTGCTCCTCCAGAAATGGGTGATACAGTTGGACTATTAACCATCCCCAAGATTAAAGCGGAATTAGCGATCGTTGAAGGGACAGATCCAGATGATTTGGAAAAGGGAGTAGGCCATTACAAAGGCTCTTATTTTCCTGGCGATAAGGGGCAAATTGTTTTGTCCGGACATCGAGACACAGTGTTCCGTAAACTAGGCGAATTGGAAATAGGTGATTCACTCAAGATAAAAATGACGTATGGTTCCTTTACCTACGAGATCACCCATACAAAAATTGTAAAGTCTGACGACACCAGCATTATTACCTTACAAAAACAAGAGGAAGAATTGATCCTCACCACCTGCTACCCTTTCCGTTATGTAGGAAATGCGCCAAAACGATATATTATTTATGCAAAGTTGAAAAGTTCCTAAGCTGATGGGGGCTTTTTGTTTTTGAACAATCCAAAAAAGTGGGAATAGGATCTATAATTTTTTAGGTAAAATCAAACTCCAAATAGTAAAGTAAATATAGTCACTACATTTAGATCGTTTACATAAGATATGTTGACTAAATTTATACCCACCCCACGATTCATTACTGGCGAAGGCAAGGAGGGTTACAATACTTGAAGGAGAATGATTATAATCACAAGCCATTACTCACCAAACGAGAACGAGAAGTATTCGAACTTTTAGTCCAAGACAAAACAACGAAAGAGATCGCTGGTGAACTTTTTATAAGCGAAAAAACAGTAAGAAACCATATTTCAAATGCGATGCAAAAGCTTGGTGTTAAGGGGCGTTCACAAGCTGTTGTAGAGCTCCTTCGAATGGGAGAGCTAGAACTTTAATGATGATCGGCCTCCGAGATTTTGGAGGCCGGTTCATATTTCAATTAGGAAAATTCACAGGTTGATTTTCTATACCAATTGCTTTTTAGTGAAAAAAAGAACTTTTTCATCATAATAAGAAAAATCAGACGCCACTGATTGGATGGAAATTGAATATTTCTTACATAACTGAATGGAAAATAGTAGAAATATATTGAAAGTTTCCTCAGTAAAATTTACAATTGAAGTTAGGTTAAAAGAAAAATAGCATTTTCCTAATAAATTAATGATTCTTTTGGCATCTAATAAATACATATTAATCTGGCAAATTATATTAGAATAGAAGTGAATGAAACTTGTTTGAGCTAGACACAAGCCAAGATGGGAGTCTTTCTCATCTTGGCTTTTACTATTTCGTATATAGAATGGTTAGAAAGGAATTGATTGAGAAAGATGAACGGTTCTGTTGAGGCAATCAAAAATGAGAAGAAAGTGCTTTTATTAGATTATGTAGATGAAAATCTTGGTAAATATAAAACACTGTTCACTTCTAATCAAGACAGTATATTTACTGTAGATATCGAAGGAAATTTAGTTCAGGGGAATCCCGCCTTCGAAATGATTTCAGGATATTCAACAGAAGAAGCAAAACAACTAAAGTTACAATTACTATTTCCGCTAGATCACGTAAATAAGGTATTCCATCATTTTCATAAAGCAGTACTAGGCCAATTTGAAAATTTTGATTGTAAGATGACCAATAAAAGTGGACAGTTAATTGATCTTAATATAACAAATATCCCAATTAGTGTGAATGATCAAATCGTCGGAGTTTGTGCGGTTGCAAGGGATATAACCGAATTGAAGCGTCAGAAACAAGAGCTACGAAAAGTAGAAGAGATGCAACGCATCTTAACAAACAATGTCCTTGATCTGTTTATTTGCACTAACTTACAAGGGGAAATTCTTTATGTGTCTCCTTCGTGTGAACATATCCTAGGCTATACTGCGGAAGAAGTTCTCCAACAAAATTGCTTTTCCTTCCTCCATTTGGATGATACGGAAAAGGCAGTTATCAATTGTAAAAAAGTACTTGGCGGTATGGAAAATCGCAGGGGTAGTTATCGGATCCGGACAAAAGGCGGGGATTATATTTGGGCGGAAACCCTTAGTAAGCCAATTATTGATCCTGACACCCGTCATGTATTAGAGGTAGTAAGTGTGGTTAGGGATATATCAGAGCGACTGAAAGTTGAAGAAGAGCAGAATAAGCTCGAAGATACATATCGGGATCTCGTTGAATATTCGCCAGATGCAGTTATGATCGCTAGAGATAATGAGATTCTTTTTATTAACGATACAGGGGCAAGATTATTAGGAGCAATAAAAAAAGAGGATATTTTTAGCAAAAAAATAAATGAAATTATCCATCCTGACTATCATGAAATTGCAAAAGAACGGATTGATATCGTGACAAGTGGGGAAGTAACAAATTTCTTCGAGTACAAATTGATTCGACTAGATGGAACAATATTTGTAGCAGAAGTAAAAGAGATCCCTACCTTTTACCAAAATGAACCCGCAAGGCATATTATTATGAGGGATATTACAGAAAGGAAAAAAACGGAAGAATTATTACTTAACTCCGAAAAATTAAATGTGGCTGGACAGCTAGCTGCAGGTATTGCTCATGAAGTGCGAAATCCTCTCACTGCAATAAAAGGATTTCTTCAGTTAATGGAGACACAATTTGCGGGTAAACAAGACTACTTTGAGATTATTCAGTCAGAGATGGATCGGATAGAACTTATCCTTAGTGAGTTATTAGTCCTTTCAAAACCACATGAGTTAAAATTTGAAACAGTCGATTTAATTTCGCTTATTGAGAGTGTTAAAACATTAATTGATACACAAGCTATTCTGAATGGCATTCAAATAGAGACGATTCATACTTGTAAAAATCTTATTATAAAATGTGATAAGAATCAGTTAAAACAAGTTTTTATTAATATCTTAAAAAATGCGATTGAGGCCATGCCTGATGGAGGTCTCATCACTATTGAGTTGAAAAATTACAGTTTTAATAAGATAAAGATATTAGTTAAAGACACTGGAAAGGGCATGCCGCCTCATATATTAACTCGTATCGGAGAGCCATTTTTTACAACAAAGAAGGATGGGACAGGCTTAGGGATTATGATTTCTAAGCAAATTATCGAAAATCATGATGGAACGATTCATTTTTGGAGTGACAAAAAGGGAACAATGATCGAAGTAATATTACCGATGGCGAAGCGGGAGGCACTTAAATAAATTTCAAGAGAATCAGAGGCAGGGGGAACCGGTATCCGAAACAGGTACCGGTCTTCCATGTCTTCAATTGGACTTCATTTAATAGATTCAGCTTGAAATTTTGGCGAAAAAAGTGGAAAATAAGGACAGGCAATAAGAGTAATTCAGTTGGTCTTGTTGTTTTTTAGTTAGTCAAGTGGAACCTATTAATAGGGGTGTTAGATAAATGGAACTAGAAAATTCACAAAAAGTATCTGTAGATATTTTTGCCAATATTGAAAAGGATTTACGTTATATATCCGGAATTATCAAGCAAAAGGGTCGAGAAATGTTAAGTCATTATAAGATTACTCCTCCCCAATTTGTAGCCTTACAATGGCTTTTTGAAGACGGTGATATGACAATTGGTGAGCTTTCGAGTAAAATGTTTTTGGCTTGTAGCACGACAACTGATCTTGTAGACCGAATGGAGAAAAATCTATTGGTTGAACGGGTTAAGGATCCAAATGACCGTCGCGTTGTTAGGATTCACTTGCTTGAAGAGGGGAATAGAATCATTGATGAAGTCATTAAAAAGCGTCAAGTCTACTTGGAAGAAGTGTTAAAAAACTTCTCAGCGGAGGAAATGAAACTCCTCCAACTTAACTTGATGAAGTTACATCAGGAAATGCGTTAAAAAGAGGCGAGATTTTTGAAGCAACCAATAGGAGTTATCGATTCTGGAGTCGGTGGATTAACCGTCGCCAAAGAAGTTATAAGGCAGCTTCCAAATGAGAAAATTATCTACTTGGGAGATACTGCACGCTGCCCGTATGGTCCAAGAACAAGGCAGGAAGTAAAGAAATTCACATGGGAATTGACTACGTTTTTATTAGAAAAACAGATTAAAATGCTGGTAATAGCCTGTAACACTGCAACGGCAGCTGCTCTAGATGAGATCCGGAAGGAATTGTCCATCCCGGTTATTGGGGTCATTAATCCTGGGGCACGGGCGGCCATTAAGCGGACGAAGAACTATCGAGTAGGAGTTATTGGTACTGTAGGAACGGTTAAAAGTGGCGCCTATGAAAGGGCTTTGAAATCTCTTAATAGTCGTCTATTTGTCACTAGTCAAGCTTGTCCGAAGTTTGTTCCGCTAGTGGAGAGCGGTGAATATAATGGACCAATTGCCGAAAGAATTGTCAGTGAAGCGCTGAAGCCGTTATTGGATCAGAATTTAGACACATTAATTTTGGGATGCACCCATTATCCTTTGCTTGAGCCACTAGTTAAAAATGTTATGGGTGACGGGGTTCATGTGATCAGCTCAGGTGACGAAACGGCACATGAAATAAGTGCTATACTCCAGTACAATGGACAACTTGATACATGCGAAGAAGAGCCAGAACATGAATTTTTCACAACAGGCTCAAAGTCCATCTTCTCAAAAATAGCATCACAATGGCTCGGTGTTCCCATAAGCAACGTCGATAGTATAAAATTATAGCCATACCTAGAGCTCTGATTAACAAGATCGGAGCTCTTTTTATTGTAGAGCCCATCCGTGGACATTGTCCTTCACAGAAGGACGATGTCCACGGATGGTGCCTGACACCATTTGTAACTCTACTAATCTAACTAACTGGTTTTTCCTATCTTTTTTGAAATTTTTTTATTTTTATTCCGTTTTTCTTGCATCTCGCGGTCTAATTTCTCTTAAGGCTCGTATACATGATAGTACAAACTGTCTTAGGGGGGAATTTATGTGATTAAAAATAAAGTGAAAATCATTGGGGTGACGGTGCTAACTTCAACTGTGCTCCTTTCAGGATGCGGGTTGTTTGGTGCTGAAACACAAAAGAAAATTGATCCGCCAAAAACGGTTTCAGTTGCGGAGGAAAAAGCTAGCAAAGAAACAACGGCGAAGGAAAAGAGTGAGGTTGAAAATACTGTAAAAACAGAACTTTATTTGATCGATAAGGATGGATATGTGGTACCCAAAACGTTAGCACTTCCAAAAACCACTGCTGTCGCAAAGCAGGCCCTTCAGTATTTAGTAGCCAATGGTCCGGTCACGGATATGCTCCCGAATGATTTTAGAGCAGTCCTCCCCGAGGATACGGAACTTTCTGTTGATATCAATAAAGACAATGGCGTAGCAACTGTGGACTTTTCTAAAGAATTTAAAGACTATAAACCCGAAGATGAACAAAAGATTCTCCAGTCTGTCACATGGACTCTAACTCAATTTGATGGTGTCAAGTCAGTCAAACTAAAAATGGATGGTCATGAACTAGCAGAAATGCCTGTTAGTGGCACCCCAATTAGTGAAAACCTATCAAGAGCGACAGGTATCAATATTGATACAACCGATGTCGTTGATATTACCAATACAAAACCAGTAACGGTCTACTATATTGGTGGTGAAGAAGGTTCCTATTACTATGTCCCAGTCACACGCAGGGTTAGTAATAATGAAAAGGACCCATATGTTGCAGTCGTCAATGAACTGATTAATGGACCAAGTTCAAAATCTACGTTAGTATCTGAATTTATGTCGGACGTAAAACTACTGGAGGCTCCAAAATATCAAGACGGTACAGTAACTTTGAACTTTAATGAAAATGTCTATGGTAGTTTTGAAGAAAAAGAAATTTCTCAATCATTGCTAGATACACTTGTCCTGTCATTAACTGAACAGCAAGGGGTCGAAAAAATTGCCATTCAGGTAAACGGCAAGGCTGAAATAAAGAATGACAAAGGGAAAAAATTAACTGAACCAGTTACTCGACCAGAAAAAGTAAATACAGGTAGTTTTTAAAAAAAATTTTTTGTTATACTATATAGTGTCAATGAAAGAGGTTGGCTTGAAGGCCGCCTCTTCTTTATTTGTAAAAGGGCAGAGCGCGGCCCAAAATGGTGGATGAAGAAATGATTCAAATAGGAAAACAGATTACTAAAGGAGGTAGTTTCTTGAGGGTTGATGGAAGAGAACCATTACAATTAAGACCCATACATATTGAAACAAATTATTTAATGCATCCAGAAGGTTCTGTCCTTATTTCTGTAGGGAATACAAAGGTAATTTGTACGGCAAGCATAGAAGATCGTGTACCACATTTTATGAGGGGTGAAGGGAAAGGCTGGATCACGGCAGAATACTCGATGCTGCCGCGGGCAACTGCGTCGCGAAATATTCGCGAAGCCTCAAAGGGAAAGGTCTCCGGACGAACAATGGAAATACAGCGACTGATTGGTCGTGCCCTTCGTGCGATTGTCGATCTTAGTGCAATAGGTGAAAAAACCGTTTGGATCGATTGTGATGTGATTCAAGCTGATGGTGGTACACGGACGGCCTCGATTACAGGTGCATATGTGGCGATGGTCTTAGCCCTAAATGGACTTGCAGAGAAAAAGTCATTTTCAAAGTTTCCGATTACCGATTATTTAGCCGCCACAAGTGTGGGGATGCTTACAGGCGGCAATATCGTCCTGGATTTAAACTATGCTGAAGATTCCAAGGCAGAAGTTGATATGAATGTGGTCATGACAGGATCAGCTGAATTTGTCGAATTACAAGGTACTGGTGAAGAAGCCACCTTTTCCTATGATCAGCTTCAAGGTTTGCTACATGCTGCGCAAGAGGGTTTAATGGAGCTGTTTGAACAGCAGAAAACGGCACTTGGTGAAGAAATTATAAAAAAAATAGAGATAAGAAGAAAGAAATAAGAGGCGATTAGAATGAAAGAAGTTATTATTGCAACTAAAAATTCTGGAAAAGCAAGGGAATTTGAGCATATCTTCGCGTCAAGAGGGATTGAGGTCCGGACATTACTAGATTACCCTGAAATTCCCGAGGTGGAGGAAACCGGAAGTACCTTCGAAGAAAATGCTATTCTAAAAGCAGAAGCGGTAGCTCGGGCCCTCAATAAGATGGTCATTGGCGATGATTCAGGTTTAATCGTGGACGCTCTCGAAGGGAGACCAGGCATATATTCGGCCCGATATGCAGGCGAACCGAAGAATGATCAGAAAAATACAGATAAAGTACTGTCTGAATTGGCAGGTGTTCCTGTGGAAAAGAGAGCGGCTAGGTTTTATTGTGCTTTGGCGGTTGCGATACCCGGTCAAGAAACAAGGACGGTCTCAGGCACTTGTGAAGGTCTGATTCTCGAAGAGCGTCATGGAACAAATGGTTTTGGATATGATCCGGTTTTTTATGTGCCGGAAAAGGGGATGGCTATGGCAGAGCTGTCATCTGATGAAAAAAATAAGATCAGCCACCGTGCCCATGCTTTAGTGAAACTTGATTTGATCGTAGATTCGATTGTTGAAGGTGCTGAGCAGAATGGCTAAGGTACTAATTATTAGTGATAGTCATGGATTGACGAGAGAACTCGTGGACATTAGGGAAAGACATTTACAAGAAGTAGACTTACTGATTCATTGTGGTGATTCACAATTGATGCCAGATGATAAAGCCATTTCCGGATATTTAACCGTCATGGGAAATTGTGATTTTGAAAGCAGCTATCCACTCGAAACGATTTCAGAGGTTGAGGGAAGAAGGTTCTTTATTACCCATGGACATCGCTATTCGATTAAATCTACTTTAATGAATGTAAAATATAAAGCAGAAGAAGTAAATGCCGATATCGTCTGTTTTGGTCACTCACATATTTTAGGTGCAGAAGTGATAGATGGAAGATTATTTTTAAATCCAGGCAGTATTCGTCTGCCGAGAGAACGACTAGAAAAAACGTATGTTATCCTTGAATTACTGGACAAGAAAATCAAGATGACAGTTTTTGAAGTAAATGGTCGGGAAATAGCGGCTTTGGCACGGGAGTTTGTATTGTAACCATGGTGGGGGATTGCCCCGCCAGGTTACTTAAAATAATCACCTAAACCTGTTGACTTCTAGACATTAGGGTAATATAATAAATCTTGTCTTTGATAATTAATAATGTCCCAGTAGCTCAGCCGGATAGAGCATACGCCTTCTAAGCGTACGGTCGGGAGTTCGAATCTCTCCTGGGACGCCATTATCTTGTATCAGTTAATCTACATACCAAAATTTCAACTCACCTATAAAGGTGAGTTTTTTTTATAAGATAAGCGTATAAATTTTGACTTTGAGAATTGTCCAGCTCCAGGCGCCATTGGTGAGTTTTCTTTATTATTCCATTATGTTACACTATTTCTCAATGACATACTGAAGGACGGATTCTTATGAAAAAACGGGAACAAGTAAAACGAAAAGATAATCTGATTTTCTTTCCCGGACTTGACAAGAGATTAGCAGACAAAGGTCTTGAGAGCCTTGAAAAGAAAAAATTTAATGAAGCCATTCCTCTCTTAGAGGAAGCGCGAGAATTGGATCATGATAATGATAGTATTTTAGTCGGGTTGGTTGTAGCCTATTTTGAAGCAGGTTCATTTAAAAAAGCGAAAGTACTTGCAAACGAACTTTTATTAAGAGGGGTTGGCGACTATTTTCAAATGGTTGATCTTTATCTGACAGTACTTATTCAACTTCATGAATACCAGGAAATTGTATCGACGATTGAAGCATTAAAAGAAGAAAAAGAGATACCACCTGAAAAACATGATCATTTTTTAACAATCTTACAATTTAGCCAGCGAATGGCGGACAATCATCCCTCATTAGTAGAAGAACCTACGCCGGAGGTTCAAGCATTACATCTATTTACGGATAAAAGCCTTAATGAGCAAATGCTCTTAATTGCCGGTTTGGCAGAGAAAAATATCCGACCCTTTGTAGAAGAAATAGTGGATTATTTAAAAGCGGATACAGGTCACCCCTTTTTAAAAACGATGCTGCTGACACTTCTTAAAGAACAAGAAATTGATAGAGAAATAGTGGTAAAAAAGTTTGCATTAGAAGAAACGGTCAATCCTATATTACTTCCTGAGGTAAGAGTCCAGCCAAGAATCATAGAGGTAAAAGCGTTACTTGCGGATCAATTGGAAAGTACAAATCCAGGACTGTATGAAAATACGCTTGGAATGATCGAACAGACTTTTTTTATTAGTTATCCGTTCGAATTAGAACCAAAAGCAGCTACTTCATGGGCGGCAGCCTTCCATTTACTTGCTCATGAATATATGGGAATGGACCAAGAAATTAGTAGGATGGCAATTAAATATGATGCTGATACGCAGGAAATCATCCAAGCCAAGGAGCAAATCCAGGTAATTGAGAAAATTTCTTACCCTAATATTTAGGTCTCGCTGTTGAAAGAAAGTAAACCTATGATATAATGTAGGGGTTGCATTGTGTAAAAAACTATCTTTTACATTAAAAAAATGGAAAAGTGGCTTGATGGACAAGCCGTATTCCGACTCAAATTCGTTACGAATGAAATGAGAATAGATTTGTTGGAGGGAAAAGGAATGACAGCAAAATGGGAAAAGTTAGAAGGGAACCGCGGCGTTCTTACAGTTGAAGTTAGTGCAGAAAAAGTAAACGAAGGCTTAACTGCAGCCTTTAATAAAGTTGTTAAACAAGTAAATGTTCCAGGCTTCCGTAAAGGTAAAATGCCACGTGGAATGTTTGAAAAACGTTTCGGTGTAGAATCACTATATCAAGATGCAATAGATATCCTACTTCCTGAAGCATATGGAGAAGCGATTGATGAAACTGGTATTGAGCCAATTGATCGTCCTGATATCGACGTCGAGCAAATCGAAAAAGGCAAAGCATTAATCTTCAAAGCAACTGTACAAGTAAAGCCAGAAGTAAAATTAGGCGACTACAAGGGATTAGAAGTTGAAGAATTAGAAGTTGCTGTAACAGACGAAGATGTTGCAAATGAATTGAAAACAATGCAAGAGCGCCAAGCTGAGCTAGTAGTGAAAGAAGAAGGCACAGCTGTTAATGGTGATACCGTTGTTCTCGACTTCGAAGGATTCGTTGATGGCGAAGCATTCGAAGGCGGAAAAGCTGAAAACCACACACTTGAACTTGGATCAGGTTCATTCATCCCTGGTTTTGAAGAGCAATTAGTTGGAGTTGCAGCTGGGGAATCGAAAGAAGTAGAAGTAACTTTCCCTGAAGAATACCATGCGGCAGAGCTTGCAGGCAAACCAGCTGTGTTCAAAGTAACTGTTCATGAAATTAAAGGAAAAGAACTTCCTGAGTTAGATGACGAGTTTGCAAAAGACGTCGATGATGAAGTTGAAACATTAGACGCCCTTAAAGAAAAAATTAAAACTCGTTTAGACGAAAGCAAAAAGCATGAAGCAGAACATCACCTTCGTGATTCAGTTGTGGAAAAAGCTGCTGAAAATGCAGAAGTTGAAATTCCTGACGTAATGGTTGACACTGAAGTGAACCGTATGCTTCAAGAGTTTGAACAACGTTTACAAATGCAAGGTATGAATCTTGAACTTTACTTCCAATTCTCTGGTCAAGACGAAGCTGCGCTACGTGGCCAAATGAAGGAAGAAGCTCAAGGTCGCGTTAAGGTGAACCTTACTTTAGAAGCGATTGCTAAAGCTGAAAACCTTGAAGTAACAGAGGAAGATGTAAATGCTGAGTTAGAGAAAATGGCTGGCATGTACAATATGACTGTTGATACAATCATCCAAGCACTTGGCGGCGTTGATGGTATCATAGGAGATCTTAAACTTCAAAAAGCTGTAAACTTTCTTGTTGAAAACAAGAAATAATGAATAAAAAAACAAGGCGCGATAAAAATCGTGCCTTGTTTTATACATATTTTTCAATTACATATTATAATAAGGACAGGGAATCCTTTTTAATAACTAGCTGCAACATCTAGCGGTAATTTGAGTTACAGAATAAATTTTTGCGAGTTGCGCTTTTCTTTTAAAAAGGAAGGAAAAAACGCTTACGATATCGAATAATAATTTCCATAAGATGTTTTAGATTTATTATTCAATATAATGGTTAAGATGAATGGGTACATATGTTTATTAATTGACTTACACAAACAAAAAAAGAGAAAATGAAAACATAATGATCTAAAGCGTTTTATTTCCAGTCCCTAGGTTTTATGTGTTACAATGCAAAATACATACCAATGAGCAATGAGAAAAAACTCGGACTTTGTTTGTGTAATTCACGAGCTTCACAAGGGTTTTAACACGTTTTGAGAGGGTGAAAGGATTGTTTAAATTTAATGATGAAAAAGGGCAATTAAAGTGTTCCTTCTGTGGGAAAACACAGGATCAAGTTCGTAAACTAGTTGCAGGGCCGGGAGTATATATATGTGATGAATGTATCGAGCTGTGTACTGAAATCGTTGAGGAAGAACTTGGTACGGAAGAAGAAGTAGAATTTAAAGACGTTCCAAAGCCAAAGGAAATCTGCGAAATTCTTAATGAATATGTAATCGGTCAGGACCAAGCGAAGAAATCGCTGTCTGTTGCAGTTTACAACCATTACAAGCGCATCAATTCTAATAGCAAAATTGATGACGTAGAACTTTCAAAAAGTAATATTTGTATGATTGGACCAACTGGTAGTGGTAAAACATTATTAGCACAAACATTAGCGCGGATTTTGAATGTACCGTTTGCGATTGCGGATGCTACCTCTCTTACTGAAGCAGGATATGTTGGTGAAGATGTAGAAAACATCTTACTTAAACTAATTCAAGCTGCCGACTATGATGTAGAAAAGGCCGAAAAAGGTATCATTTATATCGATGAAATTGATAAAATTGCTCGTAAATCTGAGAATCCTTCGATTACAAGAGATGTATCTGGCGAAGGTGTTCAACAGGCCTTATTAAAAATTCTTGAAGGTACGGTTGCAAGTGTTCCGCCTCAAGGGGGAAGAAAGCACCCGCATCAAGAATTTATCCAAATTGATACAACGAACATTTTATTTATCTGTGGGGGAGCATTTGACGGTATTGAACCGATTATCAAACGCCGCCTAGGTCAAAAGGTAATTGGTTTTGGTTCGGATGTTAAGAAAGTGGAAGTTGATCAAAAAGAGCTACTTTCAAAAGTATTGCCTGAAGATTTACTTCGTTTTGGTTTAATTCCAGAATTCATTGGTCGTCTTCCTGTCATTGCTAGCCTTGAGCAATTAGATGAAAAAGCATTAATTGAAATTTTAACAAAGCCAAAAAATGCGCTTGTGAAACAATATCAAAAAATGTTGGAAATCGATGATGTGGAATTAGAATTTGAAGAAGGTGCATTAACGGAAATTTCTAAAAAAGCAATTGAGCGAAAAACAGGTGCTCGTGGTTTACGTTCGATTATTGAGGGAATCATGTTGGATGTTATGTTTGATCTTCCGTCACGTGAGGATATCACGAAATGTATTATCACAAAAGAGACGGTTTTAGAAAATAGTCTTCCGAAACTAGTGTTAGAAGATGGAACTGTTGTGGTCGAAGAAAAGTCCGCATAAGTATTGAAAAGACCTGGCTGATAAGCTGGGTCTTTTTGTGTACCCAGCCCATATGTTGTTTTTATATTTTATGGTTTATTCCGTGGTGATGCAGGAAATACTGATTAATATATATTTAGTATTTTGTTGCAGGAGGGAAAAGTATGAGTTGGACGGGGATTGCCTTATTTATACAGCTTTTTTTCGGGATTATCATTGGGCTGTATTTTTGGAATTTGCTGAGGAATCAGCGTACACAAAAAGTGTCCATTGATCGGGAATCCCGGAAAGAAATGGAACAGCTTCGGAAAATGAGATCGATATCTTTAACAGAACCATTATCTGAAAAGGTGCGCCCTACAAGCTTTAATGACATTGTAGGACAAGAGGATGGAATTAAATCTTTAAAAGCAGCATTATGTGGACCGAATCCACAACACGTCATTATTTATGGACCACCAGGAGTTGGTAAAACAGCCGCAGCACGCCTCGTGTTAGAGGAAGCTAAAAAGAATGTAAAATCTCCCTTTAAACCAGCATCTGTCTTTATCGAATTAGATGCGACAACAGCGAGATTTGATGAAAGAGGTATCGCTGACCCGCTTATTGGATCTGTACATGACCCTATTTATCAAGGAGCCGGCGCGATGGGCCAGGCTGGGATTCCGCAGCCAAAACAAGGAGCAGTAACCAACGCCCACGGTGGTGTTTTGTTTATCGATGAAATTGGAGAACTTCATTCAATTCAAATGAACAAGCTGCTTAAAGTATTAGAGGATCGGAAGGTTTTCCTCGAAAGTGCTTATTATCATGAAGAGAATAATCAAATTCCCACCCATATTCATGATATTTTTAAAAATGGACTTCCGGCAGATTTTCGTTTAATTGGAGCGACAACTAGAACGCCAAGCGAAATTCCTCCCGCTATTCGTTCCCGTTGTATGGAGGTATTCTTCCGTGATCTTAATCAGGAGGAGATTGTAACTGTTGCGAAAAAAGCTGCGGATAAAGTAAACATGCAAATAAATGAAACAGGTATTAACACCTTATCTACATATGCAAGAAACGGGCGTGAAACGGTTAATATGATTCAGATCGCTGCGGGATTAGCCATTACGGAAGACCGCAACTTTATTAAGGATGAGGATATAGAGTGGGTGATCCATTCCAGCCAAATGACTCCTAGAATGGAAAGAAAGATTAATGATATTTCACATGTTGGTCTTGTAAATGGGCTTGCGGTTTATGGGCCGAATTCTGGGGCACTGCTTGAAATTGAAGTAACAGTCATTCCAGCAAAAGAAAAGGGTTCGATTAATATTACTGGAATTGTGGAAGAAGAAAGTATTGGCGGTCAAGGGAAATCTATCCGTAGAAAAAGTATGGCGCGCGGTTCAATTGAAAATGTGATTACTGTATTGCGTTCAATGGGGGTGCCGGCAAATGATTATGACATCCATGTTAATTTTCCTGGCGGCGTGCCAATCGATGGACCATCTGCGGGAATTGCGATGGCGACAGGAATTTACTCAGCCATTTATAAAATTCCTATTGATAATACCGTGGCGATGACAGGAGAAATCAGTATTCATGGCAATGTGAAACCGATTGGCGGGGTATACCCTAAAGTAAAGGCAGCCCGTAAGGCTGGAGCCAAAACGGTCATTATTCCTGAAGAAAATATGCAAACCATCTTAAATGAAATTCAGGGAATCAATATTGTACCCGTTACCCATCTTCATGAAGTGTTTGAAATTGCATTAGTAAATGAATATCAAAAAATAGATGTTATTCCTGCTTCGGTTGAATTAACGAAAAAAGAGTCAATTTAACAAAAAAGCTTCGGTTTGTTGAAAAAACATTCCGAAGTTTTTTTATGAAAAAGTCGAGAGGTGCTATTTATGTTTTGGTCGAAAGAAAATTATATTATTGGGGAAAAATAATTATATTGAAAAAGAAATCAGACTCCATTCTCAAAAAATAGACACCTAAAAACAAATAAGATAGAATTGTACAACAAAGACTATTCTGCTTAACAGTGGAAAAACAGGATTTTTGCATGTGGAGGTGCAGTAATTTGGCGAAACAGAATGAATTGATCGTTCCCCTCCTGCCGCTTCGAGGATTGCTCGTCTATCCGACAATGGTTCTTCATTTAGATGTAGGCCGTGAAAGATCTGTGCAAGCACTTGAGAAAGCAATGGTGGATGACCATTTAATATTCTTAACCACTCAGAAGGATGTCTCGATTGATGAGCCTACCGCAGAGGACTTATACAAACTTGGAACATTAACAAAGGTTAAGCAGATGCTTAAGCTTCCAAATGGGACGATTCGAGTATTGGTAGAGGGCTTAAATCGAGCTGAAGTTATTTCTTTTTATGATGAAGAGGACTATTACTCCGTTAATATCGTTACCTATGAGGACCCTGAAACAAAAGATGTTGAGGATCAGGCCTTAATGAGAACGATGTTGGACTATTTTGAGCAATACATAAAGTTATCTAAAAAAATCTCTGCAGAAACCTATGCTTCTGTTGCTGATATCGAGGAACCTGGTCGAATGGCAGATATCATTGCATCCCATTTACCAATTAAATTAAAAGAGAAGCAAGAAATTCTCGAAATGATCGATATTAAGAAGCGAGTAAATAGTGTAATTAATACGATTCATAATGAAAAAGAAGTCCTTAATCTTGAAAAAAAGATTGGACAGCGTGTCAAGCGTTCGATGGAGAGAACACAAAAAGAATATTACCTTCGAGAGCAAATGAAGGCCATCCAAAAGGAACTTGGCGATAAGGAAGGTAAAACGGGTGAAATCGCGGATTTGACAAAGAAAATAGAAAATGCCGATATGCCTGAACATGCCTTAAAGGCCGCCATGAAAGAATTGGACCGTTATGAAAAGGTGCCAACAAGCTCAGCTGAAAGTGCGGTCATCCGCAATTATATTGATTGGCTTATTTCCATCCCATGGTCGAAAAAGACAGAAGATGACATTGATATTCTCCGTGCTGAAAAGATTTTAGACGAAGACCATTATGGACTTGAAAAAGTGAAGGAACGGGTCCTGGAATATTTAGCGGTCCAAAAACTGACCAATTCCTTAAAAGGCCCCATCCTATGTCTTGCAGGACCTCCGGGAGTCGGAAAAACAAGTCTTGCTCGTTCAATTGCTACCTCGCTTAACCGTAATTTCGTTCGAGTCTCTCTTGGTGGTGTTCGAGATGAATCAGAAATCCGCGGCCATCGGAGGACATATGTTGGAGCCATGCCAGGCCGAGTTATCCAGGGGATGAAAAAAGCGGGTACGATTAATCCTGTATTTTTACTAGATGAAATCGATAAAATGTCGAGTGATTTCCGTGGCGATCCTGCAAGTGCATTGCTTGAAGTATTGGACCCAGAGCAAAATCATAATTTTAGCGATCATTATATAGAAGAAACATACGATTTATCAAAGGTTATGTTTATCGCGACTGCTAATAATTTATCAACTGTTCCAGGTCCATTGTTAGACAGAATGGAGATCATTACGATTGCGGGCTATACGGAGCTTGAAAAAGTTCATATCTGTAGAGATCATTTATTGCCAAAGCAAATTAAAGAAAATGGGCTGACAAAAGGCACTCTCCAAGTCCGTGACGACGCCATTCTAAAGGTAGTTCGCTATTACACTCGTGAAGCAGGGGTGCGAAGTCTAGAGCGTCAAATGGCAACTCTTTGCCGCAAGACTGCGAAAATTGTTGTCTCTGGAGAGAAGAAGCGAGTTATTATTACCGAAAAAAATGTGGAGGAATTCTTAGGAAAATCAAGATTCCACTATGGAATGGCTGAGGCTGAAGATCAAGTAGGGGTTGCGACAGGTTTAGCTTATACAACTGTTGGCGGCGATACTTTGCAAATTGAGGTTTCTTTATCCCCTGGAAAAGGAAAACTTGTGTTAACCGGTAAGCTTGGTGACGTGATGAAAGAATCAGCACAAGCAGCTTTTAGTTATATTCGATCAAAAACACATGAACTTGGGATCGACGAGGATTTCCATGAAAAATATGATATTCATATCCACGTTCCTGAAGGGGCTGTTCCGAAAGATGGGCCATCAGCTGGAATCACCATGGCGACAGCGCTCGTATCTGCGTTAACCGGCCGACCTATTCGACGGGAAGTCGGTATGACCGGTGAAATTACTTTGCGTGGCAGGGTCTTACCAATTGGTGGATTGAAAGAAAAATCACTCAGTGCACATCGTGCAGGGCTTACTAAAATCATTATTCCAAAGGATAATGTGAAGGATCTAGATGATATTCCGGAAAGTGTTCGGAATGAATTAGCCTTTGTTCCTGTATCCCATGTCGATGAAGTTTTAAAGCATGCGTTATTAGAAGGAGACAACAGATGAAAGTAGTAAGTTCAGAGATCGTCATCAGTGCAGTGAAACCAGAGCAGTATCCGGAAACCGAGATTCCTGAATTTGCCCTTGCAGGTCGTTCCAATGTTGGTAAGTCTTCATTTATCAATAAGATGCTTAACCGAAAGGGACTGGCTCGAATTTCATCCAAGCCTGGAAAGACACAAACACTAAATTTTTATATTATTAATGAGATCCTTCATTTTGTCGATGTTCCAGGGTATGGATATGCGAAGGTTTCAAAGACTGAGCGGGCTGCTTGGGGGAAAATGATTGAGACGTATTTTACAAGACGTGAACAATTACGAGCGGTTGTCCTCATTGTGGACCTGCGCCATCCTCCAACCAATGATGATGTGATGATGTATGACTTTTTAAAGCATCATGAAATTCCTGTGATCATCATCGCTACGAAGGCAGACAAAATTCCTAAGGGGAAATGGCAAAAGCACTTGAAGGTTACTAAAGAAACCCTAGAGCTTGATCCAAATGACCATATCGTCCTGTTCTCTTCTGAAACAGGTCTAGGTAAAGATGAAGCATGGTCGATTCTTAAGAGTTATATGTAAACATAAGAAAGCCAGGTGCAAAATATGCGCCTGGCTTTACTATGTTTAAATGGATTTAAAAGATTGAGCTGTTATTTTTTCTTTTTTAGTAGAAAATATATACCAATAACGATTAGAAGTGCTGGCCAAAATTTCCAAATGAAATTCATCCCACTTTGGAGAAACCCTAGATATCCAGCAATTTTATCATAAAAAAGCATGAGTACAGAAATAATGAGGAAAAGGAATGCCTGGAATAGGCCATTATTCGTTTTTTGAAAACGAAGGAAAAATCCGACAGAAATGATGAGGATCAACATCCCAATCGTATTAGTGGGCCAAAAAGATACATGACCAGCAAGATGAAAATGAAGACCGAACCCCGTCATGATGACGCCAGGAAGAATGGCTTCGTATTCCCTTGCCGAAAAGCCTTGACCTAAAAAGGCGATACCGACTATAACGATTAAGGTAGGCCAAGAATAAAATTGTTGAAAAAGTGTTAGCTCAGTCTGCTGTAATAAAAAGTATGCTCCAAATCCAATTAGAATAATTCCTGGGAAAATCCGTTGATTTTTCATGAAAACACCACTTCCAGTAAGGTTCACTTGAATCTAGTCCGTTTTTTTGATACTGTACATAAGGAAGCATTTTGCCATATATATTTTATTATCGATTATAAATTTATTAAAGCAGTTTAGCTCTATCTAAGATAAAAAAGTCTGTAGATCGCGAGTTTCACTTTATCTTATCACATAGTTTCGTTTTCTGTTCACATTTTTCGAGCAAAAGTCGAATTTGCTCGTGATATAATTTTACTAGTTACTTTTGTAAACTTTTTGGGGGTGTATTAACTACATGCATATATTAGTCATCGGTATTAACTATAAAACTGCCCCTGTAGAAATCCGAGAGCGGTTAACATTCAATGAAAATGACCTTATGGATGCAATCAAAACGCTAAGTAAAAAGAAAAGCATCCTAGAAAATATTATTTTGTCTACATGTAATCGTACAGAAATTTATGCGGTCGTGGATCAACTACATACAGGCCGTTATTATATTAAGGAATTTCTGTCCGAATGGTTCGGAATTCCTCAAAAGGAATTCTCACCATTCCTATTTGTATATGAAGATGATGGTGCGGTTGAACATCTATTTAATGTGACCTGCGGACTTAATTCGATGGTTTTAGGGGAGACACAAATCCTTGGACAGGTCCGCTCAAGCTTTTTGTTAGCACAACAAGAAGAAACAATTGGATCGGTATTTAACCATTTGTTTAAACAGGCGGTTACCCTTGCTAAACGTGGTCATTCAGAAACAGATATCGGTGCTAATGCAGTTTCTGTCAGCTACGCGGCAGTAGAATTAGCCAAAAAAATCTTTGGTTCCCTTGAGAATAGACATGTGTTAATTTTTGGGGCAGGTAAAATGGGAGAACTAGCAGCTCAAAATCTGCACGGAAACGGCGTGAAAAAAGTTACCGTCATCAATCGTACCTATGATAAGGCCAAAGACCTAGCCAGCAGATTTAATGGGGAAGCAAGAAATATAGCTGAATTAGAGCGTTCTCTTGTTGAGGCAGATATTCTCATCAGCTCGACAGGTGCAAAAGACTTTGTCATTTCCAAAGAAATGATGGCAAAGGTAGAGAAAAAGCGGCGAGGCAAACCGTTGTTTATGGTTGATATTGCCGTGCCACGTGATTTGGATCCGAAGATTGCCGAACTCGAAAACGTCTTTTTGTATGATATTGACGATTTAGAGGGGATTGTGGAAGCAAATTTACAAGAGCGCCAAAAAGCAGCAGCAAAAATTATGCTCATGATTGAAAAAGAAATTGTCGATTTTAAACAATGGCTCGGTATGCTTGGGGTGGTTCCTGTTATTTCTGCACTTAGGGAAAAAGCCCTTGCCATTCAGTCAGAAACAATGGATAGCTTGGAGAGAAAACTACCAAACTTATCTGATCGCGATTTGAAAGTATTAAATAAGCATACGAAAAGCATTATTAACCAATTATTAAAAGATCCTATTTTACAAGCAAAAGAATTGGCAGCAAGACCGGATGCAAACCAAGCAATGGAATTCTTTATGAAAATCTTTAATATAGAAGAACTTGTTCAGGAACAACATTCGAAAATAGCCGAATCCAATTCGATAAAGGTTGGAGAAGTTCAGGCTTCTTTTCAGTCATAAGGGGTCCTAGCTATGTTTGACGTCTTTATGACAAGACTTCATGAATTAACGGTTGTTCTATATGCCTTCAGTGTGTTGTTATATTTTTTCGACTACATTCATCATAACCGGAAGGCAAACCGTATTGCCTTCTGGTTACTTGCATTTGTGTGGATTTTGCAAACGGTATTTCTATTTTTTTATATGACGAAAATGGGTAGGTTCCCTGTCCTAACTATCTTCGAGGGTCTCTATTTTTATGCGTGGATATTAGTGACATTATCAATTGTCATCAATCACTTATTACGTGTGGATTTTATTGTGTTTTTTACAAATATCCTTGGCTTTACCGTCATGGCCATTCATACATTTGCTCCAGTGCAATACTCATCCCATATTATGGCTAAGCAATTAGTTTCGGAATTACTGTTAATTCATATTACTATGGCTATTCTTTCTTATGGGGCATTTTCCCTATCGTTCGTATTTTCTTCCTTATATTTGCTCCAATATGATTTGTTGAAGAGAAAAAAGTGGGGAGCGAGACTGATCAGGCTGGCGGATTTAAATAAACTTGAAAAATCTTCTTACATATGTGCTGTTATAGGTGTTCCGATGCTCCTGCTTGCACTGATCTTGGGCTTACAGTGGGCTTTTCTAAAGGTTCCGGGAATGCCATGGTACGATATGAAAATAATTGGGTCATTTTTACTACTAACGGCCTATAGTATTTTTTTATATTTACGCAGTGTAAAAAATCTCTCAGGCAGAAATTTAGCATTGTGGAATACAGCATCATTCTTAATCGTTTTAATTAACTTTTTCTTATTTGGTCGATTATCATCATTTCATTTATGGTATGCATAACCTTAGGAGGCAATCATGAGAAAAATTATTGTGGGTTCTAGACGAAGCAAATTGGCTTTAACACAAACAAATTGGGTAATGGAGCAGCTTAACAAACTGGACCCTAATTTTGAGTTTGAAGTAAAAGAAATTGTGACAAAAGGTGATAAAATAGTAGACGTTACCCTTTCAAAGGTTGGCGGTAAAGGCCTATTTGTGAAGGAAATCGAACAGGCAATGCTGGATAAAGAGATTGATATGGCTGTTCATAGTATGAAAGACATGCCCGCTGTCCTACCTGAAGGTTTGACCATCGGCTGTATCCCATTTCGTGAGGACCACCGTGATGCCTTGATTTCTAGGGGTCATGTCAAATTAGCTGATTTAAAGCCCGGGGCGATAATTGGGACGAGTAGTCTTCGCCGCAGTGCTCAGCTATTAGTTCAGCGTCCGGATTTAGAAATTAAGTGGATTCGTGGGAACGTCGATACAAGATTAGCTAAATTAGAAACGGAAGAATACGATGCGATTATTTTAGCTGCTGCAGGACTTTCTCGCCTTGGTTGGGCTAAAGACGTTGTAACGGAATTTATCGATGCAGATATCTGTGTTCCGGCCGTCGGTCAAGGGGCATTATCGATTGAATGCCGCAAGGATGATACAGAACTACTGGAACTTTTTGAGAAATTCACCTGCAAGAAAACAGAAAGAGCGGTACGGGCTGAGCGTGCATTCCTTCAAAAAATGGAGGGCGGCTGCCAGGTGCCAATTGCTGGTTTTGCTCGAGTAGAAGAAAACAATGAAGTAGTATTAAATGTATTAGTTGCCTCACCTGAAGGGCATGAGGTCTTTAAAGAAGAGCTACGAGGGCAAAATCCGGAAGAGCTGGGAATTCAGGCTGCCGATTTATTGATTAAAAAAGGAGCCAAAGACCTAATTGATAAGGTTAAGCGGGAGCTTGAGGGTCAATGCTAAATACCAAACCTTTGCTTGATAAAAAAGTACTTGTTCCTAGAGGAAAAGATCAAGCAAAATCCTTTTCACAGCAAATTGCGAGGTACGGAGGGATTCCAATTGAAATCCCTCTAATTGCCTTTCGTCCGATTGAAAATAATCAGCATCTTCAAGACTGCTTGCAGGCTCTTAGTACATATGATTGGATCATTTTTACGAGTAATGTAACGGTTGAAACCTTTTTTTCTTTTTATAAAAAAGAGGAGGTCAACGAGAACTTTCCGAAAATAGCTGTGATCGGGAAAAAGACTGCCGCCGTTTTGAATGAGCTAGGGTTACCCGTGGCATTTGTTCCATCTGCCTATGTTGCCGAAGTATTTATTAATGAATTTTTGCCAATGATTGAGAGCGGTACAAAGATACTGGTTCCAAAGGGGAATCTCGCTCGTGAATACATTGCCAGTTCTTTAACGGATGTGGGTGCATTGGTGGATGAAGTGGTTATTTATGAAACCTATATGCCTGAGGAAAACAAATTAAGGCTTGCACAAATGTTGGCTGAACATCAACTTGATATTCTCACATTTACTAGTCCATCCACAGTGGATCATCTCATGTCTGTTGTCGAAGAGTTTCATTTGGACGAGCAACTGAAAGATTCTTTGATTGCCTGTATTGGACCGGTTACGGAAAAAAAACTTCTTGAGTATGGATTGACAGTTCATGCTTCACCACAGGAGTACACAGTGAATGAAATGCTTCATTGTACGATTGCCTTTTTAGAAAAAACGCAGGACTGATTGGATCATTTCATGAAAAATATGTTATTAGTTTATCAATTTTGGGGGTCATAATATGGAACAACAATTTAATCGTCACCGCCGTCTACGTTCAAGTGCAAGCATGCGCTCACTAGTGCGAGAAAATCACTTAAGACCAGAGGATTTTATTTATCCATTATTTATATATGAAGGTGAAAATATTCGTAATGAGGTTTCATCCATGCCTGGAGTCTTCCAAGTATCAATGGACAATCTTCAAGCTGAAATGGAAGAAATTGTGGCACATGGAATTAAGTCTGTCTTATTATTTGGTATCCCTAAAACGAAAGATGCTTGTGGGGAACAAGCTTATCATGACCATGGCATCGTTCAAGTAGCAACCCGTTATATAAAGGAAAAATTCCCAGAGATCATCATTGTGGCTGATACTTGCCTATGTGAATATACAGACCATGGGCATTGTGGAGTGGTTGAAGGGGACAAGGTCCTAAATGATGAATCACTGGAATTGCTTGTTAGAACAGCCGTTGCTCAGGCGAAGGCAGGGGCAGATATTATTGCACCATCTAATATGATGGATGGCTTTGTTACTGCGATTCGGGCAGGGTTAGATGAAGCCGGGTTCACTGAGATTCCAGTTATGTCGTATGCCGTGAAATATGCATCTGCTTTCTATGGTCCTTTCCGTGAAGCAGCAGAAGGTGCACCGCAATTCGGTGATCGTAAAACGTATCAAATGGATCCAGCAAATCGGATGGAAGCATTTAGAGAAGCAGAATCGGATGTCGCAGAAGGTGCTGACTTCTTAATCGTGAAGCCTGGTATGCCATACCTTGATATTGTTCGCGATATGAAAAATAATTTTAATCTACCTATTGTTATTTATAATGTGAGCGGCGAGTATGCCATGATTAAAGCTGCAGCGCAAAACGACTGGATCGATGAGAGAAAAACGGTGCTTGAAATGTTAGTTGGGATGAAGCGTGCAGGCGCAGATTTAATTATTACCTATCACGCCAAAGATGCATGCCGCTGGTTAAAAGAAGAGGAATAAACCATATTTGAAAAGAGGGAATAAAATGCGTTCGTATACAAAGTCGATTGAGGCATTTAAAGAAGCCCAAACCTTAATGCCAGGCGGTGTTAATAGTCCGGTGCGTGCCTTTAAATCCGTAGATATGAGTCCGATTTTTATGGAAAGAGGCAAAGGGTCTAAAATTTATGATATCGACGGCAATGAATATATTGATTATGTGCTTTCATGGGGACCGCTCATTTTAGGTCACTCTAACGACCGTGTGGTGGAAGCATTGAAAAAAACGGCAGAGCAAGGCACAAGCTTTGGCGCACCGACTTTATTTGAGAATAAATTAGCACAGCTTGTCATTGAGCGCGTGCCATCTATCGAAGTAGTTCGAATGGTAAACTCAGGAACGGAAGCAACGATGAGTGCGTTACGCTTAGCTCGCGGCTTTACTGGTCGTAATAAGATATTAAAATTCGAGGGCTGCTACCATGGTCACGGTGATTCATTGTTGATTAAAGCTGGTTCTGGCGTTGCTACACTGGGCTTACCTGACAGCCCTGGTGTTCCAGAAGGGATTGCAAAAAATACAATCACAGTCCCATACAATGATTTAGAGAGTGTCAAATATGCATTCGAACAGTTTGGGGAAGATATTGCTTGTATTATCGTCGAGCCTGTTGCCGGAAATATGGGACTTGTTCCACCACTCCCTGGCTTCTTAGAAGGATTGCGCGAAATTACAACAAAAAATGGTTCCTTGCTGATTTTTGATGAGGTTATGACTGGTTTCCGAGTAGGTTATAATTGTGCTCAAGGATATTTCCATGTAACGCCGGATCTCACTTGTCTTGGGAAGGTAATCGGCGGTGGACTACCTGTTGGAGCCTATGGTGGTAAAGCTGAGATCATGCAGCAAATTGCACCAAGTGGTCCAATCTATCAAGCAGGAACCTTATCAGGTAACCCACTTGCCATGACAGCTGGGTTAGAAACCTTAAGTCAATTAACACCTGAGCACTATCAAGAATTTATCCGTAAAGGTGACCTGCTTCAAAAAGGGTTTGAGGCAGCTGCTGCAAAGTATGATATTCCAATTTCGTTTAATCGCGCGGGTTCGATGATTGGTTTCTTCTTTACGAACGAAGCAGTTATCAACTATGAAAAAGCGAAGAGCTCTAATTTGGAATTCTTTGCGGCCTATTATCGTGAAATGGCTAATCAAGGGGTGTTCTTACCGCCTTCACAATTTGAAGGCCTATTCCTATCAACAGAGCATTCTGATGAAGATATTGAAAAGACAATTAAAGCTGCTGAGGTTGCCTTCTCACGGCTCAAATAAGAATTGGTCCCAGACACCCACTTTTATTAGTGGGTGTTTTTTTATTACGACAAAGGTATTTTTAACATAATTAGAAGCTTTACCTCATAGAGTGTAAGTGACATAGTGATTTTGCGTGGAGGATACGAAAGGAGGAGTCGCTTTGTCCCAGGAGAATCAATCGTGCCTACGATTTTCCTTGGAGGAGTCGTTGTGGTTTAGAAAAGGACAGGAAGTCGAGGAACTAATCTCGATTTCTCTAGACCCAGACATCACCATCCAGGAAAACGATCAGTACGTAACCATACGTGGTTCATTGGAGCTAACCGGTGAATATAAAAGTTACGATGCCAATGAGGTAAGTGAAGATGAAGGGTTAACTTCACAAAAATTTGTCGAGAGGGTTGCAGAACGAGAGGAAGAGGGGAGCTGTGAATTTTCGCATCGCTTCCCAGTTGATATCACGATTCCGAATAATCGGATTCAAAGTATTTATGATATTGATGTCCTCGTAGAATCATTCGATTATACCCTGCCAGAACGAAGTTGTTTGAAATTATCAGCAGAGCTGACGATTAGTGGTTTATACAGCACTGAGCAACAAGAGGAGCAAGCGCAGGAACAAGTTCAGCAAGAACTGGAGTATGAGGTCCTTCACCGTTCTGAATCCGAATATGAAGAAGACACTTTGGAAGAAGTGGAAATCGAACAGCCTTCAGTTCAGAGTAGTTTTGAAGACAACTTTTTATTTGAAGCAGAGGCAAGAAAACGGCAGGAGGAAGAACCTGTTGAAGTATTTCCGAAATTTCCAACCTTCAACTATCAGCCACAGGTTGATGATGAGGTGGAAGATTACGAGCCTGCAGTGAATTTCCAAGAGGCTAGAAATGAAGATAGACCGCATGAGGATGAAGAAATTGTAGTAATTGTCGAAGAAGAAACCAATCCTCACTTTGAAGAAGAAGTCATAATTTTAGAAGAAAGCTCATCGTCTTCTTCTGATGAGGCTCCAAAACAAGTGAAAAAGAAAAAGGCTTCTAAAAAGAAGAGTATGACCTTAACAGAGTTTTTTGCTCGGAAGGATGAAAGTTCCGCCCAAACCAAATTAAAGGTATGCATCGTGCAAAAAGGAGATACCGTTGATAGTTTGGCAGACCGCTATGATGTGTCTGTACCTAATCTGCTTCGCGTTAATAATCTCGAATTAAATCAAGATATTTTTGAGGGTCAGGTATTATACATTCCTGATGCCCTTGCCAAAAAATAAACCAAACTGAAAAGATGAGCGGGTTTCTTTGACCTGCTCTCCTTCTTTTAAAGCAGACCGCTGTTTATTTGAAAGAGAGATGAGATGTCATGAGCGACTCAAATCGAATTGAAAGTGTTATGCCCATCTTAAAAAATTATTTGGTTGAACCTTATTTTGTTGAGGATTACGGGATCGTTCAAAAGGTTTATTCGAATAAAGGGACCTTTGCTTTAAAGAAAATCCCACCTACGATCGGAACTGATTTTATTCGTCATGTCCACCTACTTTATCAAAAAGGATTTAACCGTATTGTCCCGATTTATCCAACGATGGATGGGCGATACGCAGTGCTTCATGAAAATAATCTTTATTATTTAATGCCCTGGATGCCGAATGATCAAAAAGAAGATCGGGAGCACAAAAATCAGCAGCTATTCCGAGAATTGGCACGCCTCCATACCCTGTCTGCTAAAGAAACTACAGTCAGCAAAGAAGAAAGAACAGAGCACTATGATATGACCATCCAACAGCTTGAAAAACATCAAGAATTCCTTGATGGCTTCGTTGACGAATGTGAAAAAAAGACTTATATGTCCCCCTTCGAATTATTATATTGTTTATACTACAATGAAATTAGTCAGGCCTTACGATTTTCGAAATCAAAGTTTGAAGAATGGTATGAGAACACGAAGGAAAGTGAGAAAGCCCGGATGGTGATCACCCATGGGAAATTATCGTCAGAGCATTTTCTTTATGATGATCGGGGGTACGGCTTTTTTATTAACTTTGAGAATGCCCGTTATGGCTCCCCCATTCACGATCTCCTCCCCTATTTATCACGTGCACTAAATACAAATCCAAAACGGAATGATACCGCCCTTGATTGGGTGTATCATTATTTCAAATACTTTCCCTTTAAAGAGGATGAAAAGCTGCTCTTCTACAGTTATTTAGCCTTGCCAATCCCGATTATACAGGTGGCAGAAAGCTATTACCGTAAGAAACGACCTAAAAATGAAATGAAATTTGTACGCCAGCTGCAACACCGGTATTGGCACTTGAAAAATTCTGAATATATCGTGATGCGGATGACAGAAGTTGAGAACCAACAGAAGCAAGCAAAAGAAGGAGCCCAGCCGCAGTAGTCACCTGCATAATGGGCTCCTTAAAAAATGTCAAAATAAAGTGACACAGCAATAACAAGAAAACAGGTTAATAATAGCACATCTAGGACGGTCGGTAAAAATAGTGTGCGGATAAATTGAAAAATGCTAAATGGGACAATCAATTGTGCCGCGATTTTTCGGCAAGTGATAAACCAAGGACGGTATTTGTATTTGTGGAAATTACGCTTCAAGCGAGATCCTCCCCATATAGAAATGACATTTATTTTATATATATTCCTAAAGCCTATAGAAGTTCTCGACAATCATACATATTGTATAAAATATAAAAAAAATGGATATCATGTTGACGTCTACCCCGTTTTTTCGGTAGTATAACAATATAATTTAAAAAGTAATGCGAAGACAGGGAAGAGTACGATGCACTCCTGCTTATAGAGAGGGAAATCATTTGCTGGAAGATTTCCTAGGCAGAACGTTGGAAGGTCGCCCTAGAGCTTCTTCTGCGAACGGAGGAATCCTAGTAGTGGAAGACGGATAAAATCCGTTATCTAAGTTAAGAGCCAATCGTGCTTTTGGATTGGAAAAAAGGTGGTACCGCGAAGCAAACTCCATTCGTCCTTTTATGACGAATGGGGTTTTTTGTATTTACCGGAATTTTGAAGGAGGAAACAAAATGGAAACAAAGGAATTAACAATGCCGACAAAGTACGATCCGCAAACGATTGAAAAAGGTCGATATGAATGGTGGCTGAAGGGTAAGTTTTTTGAGGCAAAGGACGATGAAGGGAAACTGCCGTATACCATCGTAATCCCGCCGCCAAACGTTACTGGGAAACTTCACTTAGGTCATGCTTGGGACACAACACTCCAGGATATACTGACACGTATGAAACGGATGCAAGGTTATGACGTATTATGGCTTCCCGGAATGGACCATGCTGGAATTGCGACACAAGCGAAAGTGGAAGAAAAGCTACGCAATGAAGGCAAAAGCCGATACGACTTAGGCCGTGAAAAATTCGTGGAGGAAACGTGGAAGTGGAAGGAAGAGTATGCATCCCATATCCGGGAGCAATGGGCAAAATTAGGCTTAGGTCTTGACTACAGCCGTGAGCGTTTTACCCTTGATGAGGGACTTTCGGATGCTGTGAAAGAAGTATTTGTAACGCTTTATAATAAGGGACTCATCTACCGTGGAGAGTACATTATTAACTGGGATCCTTCTACCAAAACAGCCCTTTCTGATATCGAAGTAATTTACAAAGACGTTCAAGGCGGATTCTATCATATGAATTATCCACTTGAAGATGGGTCTGGCCATATTGAAGTGGCGACCACTCGCCCAGAAACCATGCTTGGAGATTCAGCGGTGGCCGTTCACCCAGAGGATGACCGTTACAAGCATTTAATTGGTAAAACCGTGATCTTGCCAATTGTTGGCCGTGAAATCCCGATTGTCGCGGATGACTATGTGGATATGGAATTTGGCTCTGGGGCAGTGAAAATCACGCCTGCTCATGATCCAAATGACTTTGAAGTAGGGAACCGTCACAATCTAGAGCGTGTCCTCGTTATGAATGAAGATGGTACCATGAATGAAAAGGCTGGTAAATATCAAGGACTTGACCGTTTCGAATGCCGGAAGCAGATTGTCAAAGACCTGCAAGAATTAGGCGTACTTTTCAAAATCGAAGAGCATCCACATTCTGTTGGTCACTCAGAACGGAGCGGTGCTGTTGTAGAACCATATCTTTCAACCCAATGGTTCGTTAAAATGCAGCCACTTGCTGATGAAGCGATCGCTCTACAAAATAAAGAAGAGAAGGTAAACTTTGTTCCAGATCGCTTTGAAAAAACTTACCTTCGCTGGATGGAAAATATACGCGACTGGTGTATTTCCAGACAACTTTGGTGGGGACATCGCATTCCAGCATGGTACCACAAGGAAACAGGAGAAGTTTACGTAGGTCTTGAAGCTCCAGCAGATGCGGAGAACTGGAAACAGGATAATGATGTATTA
Source organism: Neobacillus jeddahensis (assembly GCF_000612625.1). GTDB lineage: Bacteria > Bacillota > Bacilli > Bacillales > Cytobacillaceae > Neobacillus > Neobacillus jeddahensis. The sequence continues at coordinate 77,541 of NZ_CCAS010000006.1, read as the reverse complement.
GACACGTGGTTTAGTTCGGCATTATGGCCTTTCTCCACGATGGGCTGGCCAAATAAAGATGCAGCTGATTACAAACGCTATTTCCCTACAGATGCCCTTGTTACTGGTTATGACATCATCTTCTTCTGGGTATCACGGATGATCTTCCAAAGCATTGAATTTACAGGCGAACGTCCATTTAAAGATGTTCTTATACACGGTCTCGTTCGTGATGAACAAGGACGCAAAATGAGTAAATCGCTTGGAAACGGCGTCGATCCAATGGATGTCATCGAAAAGTACGGTGCCGATGCCTTGAGATACTTCTTATCAACCGGCAGCTCACCGGGGCAGGATCTTCGCTTTAGTTATGAAAAGGTAGAATCAACCTGGAACTTTGCTAATAAAATTTGGAACGCCTCACGTTTTGCTTTAATGAATATGGATGGAATGACCTTTGAGGAAATTGACTTTAGCGGTGAAAAGTCGGTTGCAGATAAATGGATTCTAACGCGCTTAAATGAAACCATTGAACATGTGACAAGACTTTCCGAACGTTATGAGTTTGGTGAAGTAGGCCGTGCCCTTTACAACTTCATCTGGGATGATTTCTGTGATTGGTATATCGAAATGGCGAAGCTGCCGTTATATGGTGAGGATGAAGCCGCTAAGAAAACAACACGTTCTATTCTTGCCCATGTTTTAGACAATACGATGCGTTTATTGCATCCATTTATGCCATTTATCACCGAGGAAATTTGGCAAAACCTTCCTCATGCTGGTGAGTCCATTACAACTGCTGCATGGCCTAAGGTAAATCCAGATCTTTCCGATGAGCAAGCAGCTGGAGAAATGAAGCTTCTCATGGAGATGATTCGCTCCGTCCGAAATATTCGTGCCGAAGTTAATACACCAATGAGTAAGAAAATCAAAATGCTTGTCAAAGCTAAGGATGAACAGGTTCTCAAAGCGATCGAAAATAATCGCAGCTATATAGAACGTTTCTGTAATCCTGAAGAATTGCAAATGGGAATTGAGCTCGAGACTCCTGAAAAAGCCATGACCGCCGTTATTACAGGGTTAGAAATTATCTTACCACTTGAGGGCTTAATTAATATTGATGAAGAAATTGCCCGGCTTGAAAAAGAATATGAAAAATTAAATAAAGAAGTAGACAGAGTTCAAAAGAAACTAAGTAATGAAGGCTTTATGAAAAAGGCACCTGAGAGTGTCGTTGCGGAAGAACGTGCCAAGGAACAAGATTACCTTGAAAAGAGAAATATTGTTGAAGCACGGATTAAAGAATTAAGAGGTTAATGGGCAAGGTGAGGCGAATTCAGCAATGGATTCGTCTCGATTTTTTACAAAGGGGTGTTACAAAAAATGTTTACTACATATAATGAGGCCCTTGAATGGATCCACGCGCGACTAAGACTAGGGATTAAGCCAGGTTTAAGCCGAATGGAATGGATGATGAATAAACTTGGGTCTCCAGATAAGAAAATGAAAGCAGTCCATGTGGGCGGGACGAATGGCAAAGGCTCAACTGTAACCTTTTTAAGGTCCATTCTTGAAGCAGGCGGATATACGGTCGGAACGTTTACTTCTCCTTATATTGAACAGTTTAATGAACGGATTAGTGTCAATGGAAAACCGATAACGGATGAAGAACTTTTGTTGCTCGCCAATATCATTCGTCCATTAGCAGATGAATTAGAAGAGACTGAACTTGGAGGACCGACAGAGTTTGAAGTGATTACCGCTATGGCATTCTACTATTTCGCTAACGTACAAATGGTTGATCTTGTTATTTTTGAAGTAGGACTGGGCGGAAGATTTGACTCTACCAATATCATTCAACCACTAGCGTCTATCATTACAAATATTGGTCTTGATCACACAAACATCCTCGGTAACACGTATGAGAAAATTGCCTTTGAAAAAGCGGGAATCATCAAGGCGAAAACGCCAATTATTACGGCTGTAAAACATCCTGGTGCATTAAAAGTGATTGAAGAGCAAGCAGAAGTAAAAGAAGCGCCTATTTTTAGATTAAACAAGGAATTTTCAATAAGTGGACATGAGTCACTAGCAAGAGGTGAAGTATTCAGCTTATCATCGTCATTTAATGAGCTCGAACAGCTTGAATTAACCATGATCGGTCAACATCAAACAGAAAATGCGGCAGCGGCTGTCATGACAGTCCAATTATTACATCATGCCGGTTTATTTAGCATTAATGTTATGGCCATTCGAGAGGGACTTAAAAAGGCATATTGGCCGGGTCGATTTGAAGTCCTATCTGAAAAACCACTTGTAATTATTGATGGCGCGCATAATGAAGAAGGGATCACTTCATTAACGAATGAACTTGTCAGTAGATTTCATGACCGTAACATTCAAATAGTATTTGCGGCTTTAAAGGATAAGAAATTAGACGAAATGATTGCAAAGTTAGATAAAATAGCGAATAAAATTTCTTTTGTTAGCTTTGATTTTCCGCGTGCTTCAACAGGGGAAGACTTACTCAAATTGAGCCAATCAGCGAATAAACTGGCTGTTACCGAATGGCCAACCTATCTCTTAGAGGAGATGAAAAATTTGAGGGATCATGACATGCTAGTTGTGACAGGTTCCCTTTATTTTATTTCAGTAGTGAAACCAGTATTGTGTAAAAATTTAAAAAACATAACCATTTCCTTATGACAAGCTAGATAAAAAATGGTAATATTATGTTATCTTAATAGGGAATTGCTGTCGGAGAGGGGGATTGTGATGGATGTTAATCCACAAATGAAAAAAGTGATTGTGTTAGTATGGTTCTTGATGGTTCCGGCAGGATTGTGGTTTACCTTTCATCATTATCCCCCTTCGATTTCACTGCAATGGTGGGATGTTTTAGCCTTTTTACTATTAACAACTGCTGTAGCTTCAATGCCAATCGTCATAAATGATATTTATATATTTTTAATACAATGGGTGGCGCTTGCTACCTTTTTAAGGTTCGGGTTATTTGTTGAAATTATTTTTGCGCAATTTGCAGTTGTCGTTTTACTTTTAAAATTAAGGATTCTTCGAAAGGGTGAATTTTTTCGCCTGCCACTTAATTTAAATATGTTTTTCCTCGTTTCTTTTTTTAGCGGTTTCCTTTATTACCTTTGGGGTGGGAAAACAGGCACGAACTTAGTTTTTGACTCTCACTCTGTCTGGCTTGCAGTTCTATATGTAGTTACTAATTATGCTTTAAATCAAATCATTCTATCGTGCAATCTTTATTTTATTTATAAAAGAAAAGAATCCTATTTTGGGAAGGACTTCGTCGTCGAGACGATAACAACATTCATTACACTACCAATTGGATTTGTATTATACATACTCTATAATCAGCTTGGGGTGCTGTCACTCTTATGTGTAGGGATCCCATTTGTCAGTCTAGCGATTATATTTAACCTCTATTATTCTAGTGAGAAAATAAATGATTATTTACAAAAGGCTGCGGAAATTGGTCATCAAATGGCGGAGTGTCTCCATGTGAAGGATGTTCTGGATCTATTTATCGAGAAATTATGTGAAATGCTCCCAGTCGATTATGCCTACATACTGGAAGCTGAAGGGGATAAACTTAAATTAATTCGACGAATTGAAGCAGGAATGGAACATTCAAACGATACCGAATTGTTAAAAATAAACGAAGGAATTTCTGGTATGGTGTGGGCTTCCCAAAAAGCCTTCCTATTTAAAACGAGGAAAGAATGGACTCGTTTTACAAGCGACTATATTCCGAATGATGTAGAAAGTATTATTGGTGTACCTATTGTAAGAAGCAATAAATTAATGGGGGTATTACTCCTGGCCTCAAGGCGAAAACGAGCTTTTGAAAAATCGCAGTTGATGATTATTGATATTCTGTGCTCACATTTTGCGGTCGCGATTGAAAATGCGACTAATTATGAACAAACAAAAAGACAAAGTGAACGCTGTGCCTTAACACATTTATATAATTATCGATATTTTGAGAACTTGCTAACGGATGAATATGAAAAGCTGTCTCATTTCGATCGTGGTGCATTATCTTTAATTATTCTCGATATTGATCACTTTAAACAGGTAAATGATACATATGGACACCAAAGTGGAAATGAAATTCTGTTTGAGCTAGCAAGTAGGTTAACTAAGCTGGTAGGTGGAACTGGAACGGTTGCCCGGTATGGTGGAGAGGAATTTGTTGTTCTATTACCAGATATGCCGAAAGAAGGCGCTATTCATATGGCTGAGCTGATAAGGCAGTCCATCGCAAACTGGCCATTTATACTTAGTCAATCCATGGATATTGACAAAAAAACACAACAAGTTAAGATAACAGCTTCGATTGGAGTGGCGACGGCACCTGAAGATGCGGATGATCCTTTAGCGTTGATACGACATGCAGACAGGGCACTTTATGTTGGTGCGAAACGGGCTGGAAGAAATCGTGTCGCAGAATATGTTAAATAACACAAACCCTTTGTACCGTTGAGTACAAGGGGTTTCGACATTTTAACATAAATAAATACAAAATTATATTATTTTCCTTTGCAAATGTAGTCTTTTTGGTATACTATAATTAGTTACATTACTAGGATAATAGGTTTAATTTAATAAAAAATGATTGTAAAGAAAGGGGGAAATGGTACAAATGTTAAAGAAACTACCACTATTTGTATTTGCTCTTATTTTTTCACTAATTCCTTTATTTTTTAGTTCAGAACATGCCTATGCAGCAACGAATTCCTCTCCTCAGGTGAATTTTAGTGTAAAGCCATCGCAAACTACAATAGTTAAGCCGCAAAGTGGGAATGCACAAGGCAATCTCGATGTACACTTAACTGGAACTGGGATGGCAACAAGTGCTAATCGGGATCCGATTGACGTTGTTTTTATTTTCGATAAATCTGGCTCTATGAATGAATCAGGTAAGAATCCGAAGAAATTTCAAAGTGCAAAGGACGCTATGTCAGAAGCTGTCACTTATTTTAAGAATAATGCAGGTCCCCGCGATCGATTTGCGTTCGTTTCATTTAGTTCGGATGTTGAACAAGTAGTCAATTTTTCCCCAACAACCGTTAATGCTGGATTAGATACAATTAATCAGACTGTGAAGAATCTTAGTGCAGAAGGCGGTACCAACTATACACAATCGTTCGAGAAAGCGATTGACCTTTTTGGTCCATCGCAAAATAATAAATATATTATCTTTATGACAGATGGGGAACCCACCTTTTCAATAAATACTGAGCAAACCACATATACCAAAAAGAAATGTTATCTGGGCTTTATTTGTTTTGATGATAAGAAAGTGACTGAAACCTTGCCTATTCACTATGAGTTATATGGGTCTGGTAATTCTATGTCTAGTTCAGTTTATTTTTACGATTCAGATGGAAATAAATATACAAAAAGTCTCAGTGTTGCTCAAACCCAAGCTAATATTAAAACACATGGTACTAACCTAGCGAGCAAACTTGCTGAAAAGAATATAAAACTTTTTTCTATAGGCTTTGGGAGTAACTCTGAAGTTGACATGAGTTATTTAAATAACTTATCTTCTTTAACAGGCGTAACGGCTCGTCAAGCAAATCAGGATAATATTACAAGTATTTTTCAAGATATATCAAAGGATATTGCGACTCCAGCGATCGATGCAGAGGTACGAATTGATCTAAGTAAATTCAATGGGAAAGTAAATCTAATAGAGGGTTCTGATGCAAGGTTGGAGGGGAATGTAGCCATATATAAAGCAAATTTTGGCTTTCCAATTGGTCAAGCCGTTAACCAACCGCTTGATATAAGTTTGCCTTTCAGTTTCTCTGATATAGCGACCTACACCTTTGATAGTATTAATTTGACTTATAAAAACTTAGATGGGCAAACAGTTCCATTAACACATGCGCCTGTTTCCATTGAAGTGAAGGCGGATGCTCCATCCAGTTTTAAAGGAACGATGAGCTTAACAGGTGTAACGAACACCGTAGATAATTTAATTAAAGTTTCAAATGAAAGTCAAACAACTAACCAATTTAATGTAACATATAGCTTGTCACCATACGGGCTTGTAAATAATCAAGTGTCGGGTACCTTAAAGAATTTGATATTAATTCAACCGTTACCTGCGGGGGTATCATTGGCTCAAACCACTGGAGTTCAGTCTATTACCTATAACGGGGGGAAAGCAGCTCAAATTGACCTAACTCAGACGATAAATTATAAAACGGGGGTATTTTCCCCAACTCAGGTGACCACTTCATTAAAATTACAAGCTGATTGGGCATTAAGTAATACAAAAATGCCTAATGCAATTTTGCAATACAAGGATAGTCGATTTACATCCAATCCAGAACCTGTTACTATTCCAGCGTCAAACCAAAGTATAAATATGAAGGTTAGATTGAATGAATTTCCTAGCAATGTATACGATGGTGAGGCATCAGGGATCATTACGAAAATGAATGACAGTACAAAAAAAATTCTCTCACAAACCGAGTTTCCGAATGACTATGGATTACAGAGTAAACCAATCCAAGATATGATTTTTGCACCGGGTTCATCAAATAAGACGATCGAGGTCACTTATTTTGACGGTGAAAAAGTGCTCCTTTATCTAGTTCCTGATTTTGAATTAATAGGTAAGGATACGAGAAAGACTTATAATAGTGGTGATATTGCGAACGAGGTTGTGAATGTAAAATTATCGAAGCTCGTTGCGGGCAAAGATGTGAAATATTATTATTCCATTAATCAAGAGAATGCAAACTGGACAGAATTTACTGCACGTGATTCAATTCCGTTAACAACTCCAGGAGTAAATACGATAAAAGTAAAAGCTGTCGGTGGTTTTGCCTTAGATGTCCCACCTGTTGAGAAGACAATCACCATACAAAGGAAGGTAACATCTATTACTGTTGATCCAGCATCGATTGAAGTCGAAGTAGGAAGCACTGAATCATTTACCATTAATTTACTTCCAACTGATGCAACAAACAAAGACTTAGAACTGACTGTAGCTAATACGAGTGTTGCTACGTTAGCTGATAACAATCGAATTTACGGTGTATCGGAAGGTACTACAAAATTAGTTATTACAACAAAGGATGGTTCGAACCTAACCTTTGTTGTACCGATTCACGTGAAGGATCCTTACATTGCTTTATCATCAATAAAATTTAAAAAATCAATCTTCCAGCTTCAAAAAGGTGAAAAGGTGGCCCTTAACGATATTCTGATTTTCAACCCGACGAATGCCACCAAAAAGGCAATTACGTCAGCCACTTCCTCTGTCTCAGATAAAGTAGAGGTCGTGAAGGAAGGCGGTCAGTGGTATATTATGGGGAAGGCGATTGGCTACTCAACTGTTAAAGCAATCGCTGAAGAACAGAAGGATAGTAGTAAGCCGGAGGCGTCTGCCTTATTTGAAGTAATAAAAGAAGGTACTGACAACAATACTGGTTCAACCGGAGATGGCCGTTGGTAAAATGAAGAAGCCTCGTTTCTTAACAAATAGAAACGAGGCTTTTTATCATTCCATAATGAGTTCATCAGAATAGATTTGTAGTTGTTTGACAATTGGTAAGGCATCAACCCGATGGAGAAGGACATCACTATTAAAATCGACAATAAATCGGGATAATTTATCTTCTTGGATCGACTCCAAGTTATTGATGTTTTTTACTTCCCCCCTAATGGCATTGATTTCTAACCTGTTCTTTGCAAACAGCCCTCCCTCAATGTAAAAGAGAGATCCTACTCCGTAAAGCTCTGCTTTAGATTCGGTGTAGAAAAAGGCTTTTAAAGGTTTGATCACGTTATCTTCTTGCGGTAAGTAATTTGCAGTTTCTTCAGTAAGTGGCTTAAAATTATTAAATTCATTCATTCTAGTAATCATGAGATCCTTATTTGCAAGTAAGACTAATTCTTTTTCATTGTTAGCTGCACCTAATATATTAACATTTGAGATGGTGGCGGTATTTCCCACGTAAACAACGGAATCAAAGACTAAATCATCATTTTCAGCCTCAGCCGTTTGCAAATCTAGTTCATCATCTCCCTTAATATTCAAGGAGCCGTTGATTACCATATTTTTGTTGATCTTGATTGCCGTATTGATAGGATTAAGATGTAAATCACCGCCTGCAATCATATCACCATTTACTTCAATCCCTTTTCCAATCTGATCTGGTGCTTTAGATTCCATATATACAGTGTCCCCACAATATATATTGGCAGCACTATTCGAAGATTCTACTGTAGGACCAACCGTTAAGGAACCATCAAAATTGACCAAATGGATATTCCCTGTAACGTAAATATTTCGTAAGGCGATATCATCATAACTGACAACATAGAGATCACCATCGACATAAAGGTCATCCTTAAAGGTAATATTATTTCCGGAACTCATCACATATAAATCTCCGGTAATTTTCACTGGATTTGGAATTTCGATTGGTTCAACGTCACTCTCGATCAAATAAATGTCATGGAGTGTTTGATCTGATTTTCCAAAAATAGAAATTGGTTTTTGAATGACTCCTTGCTGAATAATTCCGCCACTTTCTTTTATGCTTCCTACCTTACTTTTTATTTTAGTATTAAGATCACTTTTAAAATCAGCACCAATTTCAATATCAGAGTTAATTGTAGTTAATTTCCCATTGGCTAGAATCCTATTTGCCTGATCGTTAAATGTTGCTGAGAAATTGATATCAATAAATTGGCTATCATGCTTCAGTGGTGGGACCTTTTGTTTATAAAACTTATCCGCTTGGTTCATGATTGGCAGTAAATTGGCCGTACTACTATACATATCACCCATAATAGATGGCATGGGGGTACTTATAGATTTCCAGCTTGTGTCTCTTAACTGGTAACGAGCTTTTTCGTCAATCGTTAATTTATTTGCGTAAGTATTGCCGTTTATATTAGGGGAACCATTAAGGATCAGACCTGAATCATCATCGTCCGAATTCGACCCAACCGCATATTTAAGGAAACTTGGCAGTGGCGAAAGGATAATCCGCTTGCGAATAGTTCGCTTTATTTGTCCTTCTTGTTTATTGGGGTTTTTTGTAATTAGAACAATTTCAAAGACCCTTGTAAAATCCTTGTCAGTTTCAATATCATTGGCAGTAAATTTAGATAAATTATTAATACAAGTTCCCGATGTTCCAATCCTTTCAGGAGTGGAACCACTTTCATCGATAATGGCAAGGCAGTCAATTTGTTCTTGATGATTCTTTCTTATCGATATTAAAGAATTTTCCATCAGTCCTCTTAGTTCAGGGTCAAATTGTGGAAAAATGGTAATGTTACTTGGTGATGTTTTATCCATATAAAAATCAAGATTCATGGTATTTAGTGATTTGGTAATATTTGTTGTTACTTCCTCGACTACTTTCATGGCGTTGAAGGATAAATTGATATCGGTCTCTCTATTTTCGACACGTTTTGCCCCGCTGATGGAGGAGGACACAATTGCCAAACCGAGAGTGGTAAAAACTAATGAAATCAGAAGAACGGTAATAAGGGCATTACCCCTTTGGTTAGTGATCAACAAACACTCACTCCCTAGAAGCCGAATCGGCTTGTTAAATTAAAAGGCTTGTTTAGCCGGTCATTGTTTAGTTGTAAATCGATTTGTATCATACCATCATCGCAGTTACCTGGAATGGATCCCTGTTTATTGCAAGAATAGGATATTTCTAAATGTTCAAAATAGATACCATCAAGTATTTTTCCGTCTATTTCAAGCTGTTGACTTGCTTTGCTGGTCTCGTTTGTTTCAACCACTTTAATTTGAATGGAGGTTGTCTCGGTGCTTAGTAATTCTTTATCTTTTTCAATTTGGTAAAAGTCTTGACCTGGTACCTGTTCCACCTTAGTCTCCTTCTTATTGACTAATTCAAGACAATTTCCACCACAGTCTTTCACCTCATCAAAAGGGTATGAATAGAAAGTGTTCATAATCATGGTTACAGCGTAATCGGCGTCGTCTCTTAATTGACCTTCAACTTGAATTTTGTTATATAGCTTTAATCCCGATGAAAATACACCGTAAATAACAGGTAACACGATCATTAGGACTGTTATTGTTGCTAGAAGCTCTATTAAGGTTACACCCTTTTCATCGAATATCTTCACTTTTTATAACTCCCTCAAGTTCAGTTGAATATTTCTTTTGATTAATACTCCATTCCACCTTCACAATTAGTGGAAGAATAAAGGCTTTATACTCTTCCTCTTTGTTGGAGCGGATGCTTACTGTGTAATCAATTTTATTAATCGAGATGGGTATACAACCTGTATCAATCGGATCCCCTTTCCAGAACAATGTATATCTTTCATTGCAAATGAATAGGGCACGTTCTTTGGTAGGATGATCTTCAAAGTCCTTCATCGTTTGAATGAAACTTTGTTTTTCCATGTACATCATGGCATTTCGTGCAACATTAATGGCATTGGTTTTTTTTTGATTAGAATTAGTAAAGGAATAAGCCTGGGAGAAAAAATTCATAATTCCGATTGAAATAATTCCTAAAATCGTGAGTGATATTAATACTTCAATTAATGTTAGGCCTCTTGAATTGCATAGTCTTTTCTTAAACTCCATAATATCTCCCTTTCTTAAAAAGGCGAACTGATATGTATTTAGGTTCTAGGTACTTTAGCATACTTGATGATAGTCAGTAAATTAGTTCATATATCCCGTTATTTGGGAATCAAAGTAAATTTTCCGTTTAAACCACTGAAGAGTCTTTCAAATTTTCTATTATTATTATACAATATTTTAGAGTCATTATTTGTCTGTTAATGCAGAAATTAAGCGAAAAACAATGGAGAAAAGTAAAATTTTGTTGCTTTTATAATTCTTTTATACTATTTGGAAAGAGGTGAGGCAATGAATGCATATGTAATTGCACTACTATCAATGATTATACTAGCTCCAATCATTTTCTTTTTACGATTAGGATTTACAACTAAAGGGAAGATGTTATTCTTAGGACTCTCGTTCGTTTTCGCACTATTAGGAATACTCTCAAGGTCAATATTCGCTCTTTGGCAAACTATTTTATTATTGTTTTTATTTGTCACCCTTACCACTTTATGGGGGATGAAGAAATTAGCTCCAGCTATTTTTATTCAAAAAGATGAGGATCATTCAACATTGATGGAAACGAATCTAAATCCAGAGACACCCTTACGTGAAATTAATCATATTCATGAAGATCTTCCGGTTAAGCTGGATCTTGAAAAGGTAGAGAATCAAGAAATATTTCAAGAGGAACAAAATGAGCACTTATTTGAGGACATTTCAGTTCTCATGGAATCGGTACAGTTAGAGAAACAAGAAGTGAATGATGAACAATCACTTTTGGAACAACTAAACGAAATTGAACCATTCACTGATGAGGGAACTATAATAGATGACGATGAGGAATTTTTCAAGTTTTCAAAGGAGGATGTAAACGTATCTTCCACAGAACTAGGGTTAACAAAGTTGGAACAGACTAATACGCTTGAGAACAATTTACAAGATGATCAACAAGTTTTGGAAAGCAGTTACCTGGCTGAACTTGAACAACTAATGTTTGAGGGTGGATTGACAGACCTTGACGATGGAAATGTACATATCGACCTAGGAAAAACTGATGTAGAAACAGAAGATATGGACGATCTAATAGTAGTAGAGGAAATAGAGGTTGAAGACGTAGACGAAGTAGCGGAAATAACAGGTGTAGATGACGTAGTCGAAGTGGCGGAAATAACAGATGTTAAAGACGTAGACGGAGTAGCGGAAATAACAGGTGTAGATGACGTAGTCGAAGTGACGGAAATAACAGATGTTGAAGACGTAGACGAAGTAGCGGAAATAACAGGTGTAGATGACGTAGTCGAAGTGACGGAAATAACAGGTGTAGAAGACTCAGTTGAAGTAATGGAAGAAGTAGAAGAGAAAATAGAAACAAGGGTTCAAGACCAGAAAACGCTAGAAAATGACGAGCTACATAAGCAATTATTTGGAACGTTCATTTCACAGCTCCAATTGTCCCGAAAGCTAATGAACTCAGAACAATACGAACAATTATTGGTAGACTATTTACATCCAAATTTACCTGTTTCTGAATACTACACGATTGCCATGATATTAGTTCGACACTATCTATCCGAAAAACAATATACTCAATTATCGCCTGTTTTGTCCCAATTGGAGGAAAAAGTGTCAAATCATCCTGTTTTATTACAAGAAATACAATTTTTAAACACATTATATGCAGAAAAATAACGAAATTTGTTATAAAGTAGTGTATGGTTACATTATATTGAAGAAATGAAAAATTAAACTTTAGGTGTGGTGACTTAAATGAAAAATAGCTCTCAGATTACAGGATTACCAATTATCAGTATTACAGATGGAATCCAAGTAGGTAAAGTCAAATCATTAGTGATTAACCCGGATAAAGGATCGATTGATTTTTTAACGATTGATAACGAAGATTGGCAGGTTAGTATTAAAGCAATTCCTTTTAAGAAGGTCGTTGGGATTGGAGAATATGCTCTAACGGTCGATAGTGAAAATGCGATTATAGATTTAAATGAAATTCCGATTACAAGTCAACTTGTTAATAAAAAAATTAAAATTTCTAATACTAAAGTTATGACAAGAAAGGGAGAACTCCTTGGTGAAGTTACAGAATACTTTGTAGATGAAAATTCAGGAATGATCCTCGGTATGGAATTAATTGTTAATGGTCATCAGGTTGCCCTTTCTGCTGAAAATGTTCTGACGTATGGAAAAGACATTATTATTGTAAAAGAGGACGCAGGAAGTCAATTTTTAACAAGTACAAGTGAACTAGATCCTGAACGTCTGCAGCCAGTTGTAGTTGAGGATGAAGAAAAGGGAAATGAACCTGATGTATCTCAAAGTACAGGTGAAGATGTTGAAATCCTTGCCCTTAAAGAAAAGCAAATAGAAATCCTAAAAGGAAAAAAACTTTTGAAGGATATTTATGACACAAATGGAAACCTGTTGCTTCAGGAAGGGGCGATATTATCAACAGAAGATATCGTAAAAGTCCAGAAACAATTTCCAAGTGTACTTGTTGAACTGTCAATGAATGTTCAAGCTTAATTGAAGGGGGTAACTCCACATGAGAAATTCCCAGGGGACGAAGTTTTTTTTGACTCTGCTACTTTGTACAGTCTACACTTTTGGCTTTTCCAATTATGGCGCTTTGGCCTATGATCATCTGTTTAATAACCAATTTAAATCAGGTACAAAAATTAGTACTGTAGATGTCTCGGGCCTAAGTGAAAAAAAAGCTCTTTCTTTATTAAAGGATCAACAACAGGAATGGGAAAGCAACACTGCCATCATCATGAAATACAAGGAAAAAGCCTTACGATTAAACCTAAATTCTTTTGACTTTCATTTAGAGGAGTCTTTAGAAATAGCTAATTCACAGCAAAAATCAGAGTTGCAAGTGGGGATTAATGATAAAAATCTTGATTCCTTTCTTGGTCAACTATCACCAGATCTGGTTGGAAATAAGTTGTTTGATAAGGCTTCCCTTAAAAAGGAATTAATCAGCTATGCCTCCAAACTAGATAAAGGCAACCATGTCATTCAAGTTAATAACTTTTTCTCAACGCAACAAAAGGGAGACGTAATCTCTGAGTCGACAATCCCATTTCAAGATCAGAATGGTGAGTTTGATCAATGGGTACAGCAATTTCCATCAATAGTCATTGGTCCGCAAAGTTCCTTTTCATTATTAAATCAGCTGGAAATTGCGGAATCCTATTCTTCTGAAACGTTAGGAAAGATTGCCGGTGCCATCTACAAGGCAATCATACCAACGAATTTTGTTATTACTGAGAGACATATTAGTAGGGAATTACCGAGTTATGCTGAAGAGGGATTTGAAGTAAAAATCGATTCCAGCAATAATATGGACTTTGTGTTCACAAATCCAAATGATCAAACGTTTACATTAAGCTTCAAAAAAATGGATCAATTACTTTATGTATCAGTAGAAGGGACAAAATTACCGTATAGCTACAAAGCAGTTCAAAATGATAAAGAGACCTTTCCACCAAAAACGATTATTCAGTATGATGCGAAACTTCCTTTATATAGTGAAAAGATAGCTATTAAAGGAAAAGAAGGCGTAATCATTAAGGTATTCCGTGAAAAAATGGACAAGGACGGAAGCCTATTGGATAAAACGTTACTAGCTGAGGATTTTTATCCACCAATTAATCAAGTAATTATTCATAGTTTATTAACGAAAGGTACGGCATCTTCTACTAATACAAATAATACCAATCAAACGGGCGAAATTGGAAACTCCACGAGTACTCCCGATCCTGCCAATCCATCTACTGACACAGATACGACAAATGATGGAAATATAAACGAAAATACTGGGACATCTGAGTCGGACACTACGGAAAATAATCAAGATTCCAGTGATTTATGGGGAAAGCCAAATGAAGAGGCTAAATAAGGAGAAAAAGCAGGGATAATAATGAATCAGAGAAGGAAAAGACTTGGAGATATGCTGGTTGAAGCAGGTTTGATCTCTGAAAATCAGCTTCAATCCACTCTGAAGGACAAAAACCCTAATCAAAAACTAGGAGATGCATTGCTTCAAAGGGGATTAATCACAGAACAACAGCTCATTGAAGTGTTGGAAGTTCAATTAGGAATCCCCCACGTAAGTCTATACCGCTATCCCTTCGATACAAATATTTTTTCAATTGTTCCTAAAGATATTGCAAAAAGAAAATTAATTATTCCGCTTAAAAAAGAAGGGGAAAAACTGCTCGTTGCCATGGCAGATCCAATGGACTTTTATACCATTGATGACTTAAGGCTTTCCACAGGCTTTCATATCGAAACAGCCATTGCCACGAAGGATGATATTCTTCGTGCTATCAATAAATTCTATGATATGGATGAGGGCTTTGAAGAGCTATTAATAGAGCAAGGAACCACCAAAGCAGGGGAAGATGATAAAATTATTGACCAGGATTCCCCAATTGTTAAGCTGGTCAATCAAATTTTAACGAATGCCGTTACTTTAAAGGCAAGTGATATTCATTTGGATCCACAGGAGACAAAGGTAATTATCCGCTATCGCGTGGATGGGGTGCTTAGAACGGAAAGAAGTTTGCCGAAGCATATGCAAAGTGTTCTTACGGCAAGGATAAAAATTATGGCCAATTTGGACATTACTGAACACCGTATTCCACAGGATGGTCGGATTAAAATCAACTTAGATTTTCACCCAGTCGATCTACGTGTGTCAACCTTACCCACTGTTTTCGGCGAAAAGATCGTCCTCCGTCTATTGGATTTAGGAATGGCCATTAATGATATAACCAATCTGGGCTTCAATAAAATTAACTTGAATCGATTTTTAAAGCTAATTGAAAAACCAACTGGAATCGTCCTCATTACTGGACCTACTGGATCGGGGAAATCATCCACTCTCTATGCTGCCTTAAATCGGCTGAATGGCGATGATGTCAACATAATAACCGTTGAAGATCCTGTCGAATTCCAGCTTGAAGGAATCAATCAGATACAAGTAAATCCAAATGTAGGAATGACTTTTGCTGCAGGGTTACGGGCTATCCTTCGACAGGACCCGAATGTGATCATGGTTGGGGAGATCCGTGATAAAGAAACAGCAGAAGTCTCGATTCGTGCCTCTTTAACGGGTCACTTAGTTCTAAGTACACTCCATACGAATGATTCCCTTGGTTCCATCACTCGCTTAATTGATATGGGAGTAGAACCATTCCTTGTTGCTTCATCCATAAGTGGGATTGTCGCACAGCGCCTAGTTAGACGGGTTTGTAGAGATTGTGCGGAACCGCAAGAGCCGACTAGACGAGAAATGGAAATATTTGAGAAGCGTGGGTTGAAAATTGATACAATCGTGCGGGGAAAAGGTTGCTCTTCTTGCAATATGACGGGATACAAAGGTCGGATTGCGATTCATGAAGTATTAGTGATGGATGATGTGATGCGACGAGTCATTATGAATGGTGAATCCTTTTCACGGCTGAGAGAAATTGCCTTGAAAAATAAAACGATCTTCTTGATTGATGATGGGCTATTAAAAGTGAAGCAAGGGATCACGACAACTGAAGAAGTTTTACGTGTAGCCATTCCCGATTAGGAGTCATTTCTATGAAAACAAAAATTGACCTATTGCTTAGAACTGGATTTGAAGTGAAGGCATCAGATATACATTTGACTGTTGGGGTCCAACCCATTATGAGAATTAATGGTGAGTTAAAGCGTGCGGGGAAGGAAGTACTCCTTCCACAAGACACGGAGGAAATGGCAAAGGCGATTATTCCCGATCATTTATGGGACACTTTTAAGACAAAAGGAGAGCTTGATTTTTCGTATGGTTTACAGGGCGTATCACGATTTAGGGTCAATGCCTATCATCAACGATCATGCATTGCTTTAGCAATCAGGGTCGTACCAACAAAAATTCCGACACTTGATGAATTGGAGCTCCCAGCCATCCTTAAAAAATTGGCGTTAAAGCCTCAAGGGCTGTTGCTTGTCACTGGACCTACTGGGAGTGGAAAATCAACCACACTTGCTGCTTTAATCCATCATTTAAACCAAACGCAACGGAAGCATATTATAACGCTTGAGGATCCGATTGAGTATTTGCATAAGCATGGAAACTGTATTATCGATCAACGTGAAGTAGGATTGGATACGCATAATTTTGCGAATGGTTTACGGGCTGCGTTAAGACAAGACCCTGATGTGATTTTAGTAGGAGAAATGCGAGATTTGGAAACCATTCAAATTGCGATTACCGCAGCTGAAACCGGGCACCTCGTTCTTGGAACGCTACATACATCGAGCGCACCGGCGACAATTAATCGGATCATCGATGTGTTTCCACCAACACAACAACCACAAATAAGAATTCAACTAGCATCGGTGTTGGTTTCCATCATTTCGCAACGATTATTTCCAACAATTGATCGAAAAGGCCGGAAAGCCGCAACCGAAATCCTAATAAATAATCCAGCAGTTTCTAATTTGATTAGAAACGAAAAAATTTATCAAATAATCAATGTTATGCAAACATCAAAATCTATGGGTATGCATACATTGGAGGCAAATATCAAAGAATTAGTTGAAACAGGTGCTGTTGCGATGGATTCAGTCACCCCGTTTTTACAGGAAATGGGGGAATAACATGGCACGTTTTAAGTATCAAGGACGCGCTAAAAGTGGGAAAAAGTCAGGTATAGTGACAGCAGCTTCAAAACGTGAGGCTGTGGTTCAGCTAAGGGACAAAGGCATTAAGGTGCTAGAAATAAGTGAAATACCTGAAACATTACTAACAAAAGAATTGACCCTGGGCAATCCGGTGAAGTTGCATGATTTTGTTATTTACTTACGGCAATTTGCGACATTAATACGGGCTGGAATTTCTATTGTTGAAGCAACGTCCATTTTGGCGGAACAGACAGAAAGTAAATCGTTGAAAAGAGCATTACTACTAGTCGAGCAAGATTTAAGAGAGGGTACGCCCTTATCTACTGCTGCGGCGAAGCACAAAAAAATATTTTCTAGTATGTTTGTCAATATGATTCGAGCGGGTGAAGCGGGGGGAAACATGGATGAAACCTTGGAAAAGCTCGCGGTTCACTTTGAGAAGCAGCATTTTACGAAGCAAAAAATTGTTTCAGCGCTAGCATATCCAGTTGCTGTTGCCATTATTGCTATTGGAGTGGTGATTTTCCTCCTCGTCAGTGTCGTCCCGACTTTTGTGGATATGTTTAAGGATTTTGGCGGTGAACTCCCGGCGATTACGAAATTTGTCTTAAATGCCAGTAGTTTTATGCAGAAATTTTGGTGGCTGGTGGTCCTCTTTATGGTTGCCTGCTTTGTCGCGATTATTTTAATCCGAAACAATAAATCGACAAAGTACTATCTAGATTATTTTCTGTTAAAAATGCCGATTTTTGGAAAGATGCTTCAAAAAGCAGCCTTGGCAAGAATGACAAGAACATTGAGTTCCTTATTCGCGAGTTCTGTTCCAATTTTACAAGCACTGTCCATCGTGGAAAGCATTGTTGAAAATGAAGTCATTGCCAAGGTGATTGTCAAATCGCGTCACTCGCTCGAACAGGGTCGGTCATTAACAGAGCCGATGAAGGAACATTGGGTATTTCCACCGTTGATAACGCAAATGATTGCGATTGGCGAGCAAACGGGGGCATTGGATTCGATGCTAGCCAAGGTCGCGGATTTTTATGAACGGGAAGTGGAGAGTGCAACGGACCGGTTAAAGTCGCTGATTGAGCCGTTAATGATTGTCCTGCTGGCCGGATTAGTCGGAACAATTGTTACATCGATCATGATTCCGATGTTCGACATTTTCCAACATGTAGGATAAATAAAATAACCTATAAATTTACAATTTCTTTTATTATTTTTATCTAGTATAATAGTATTACATGACAAAGGTCATAGATCTTACTACACAAAAGGAGAATGATTATGATTAAAAAAATTGGACAAGCACTGAAGAATGAAAAAGGATTGACATTAATTGAACTTTTAGCCGTTATCGTTATTTTAGGGATCATTGCTGCGATTGCGATTCCAAGTATTGGAAGTATCATTCAAAAATCGAGAGTTGATGCTGTTAAATCAGATGCGATGCAAATAATAAATTCAGCAAAAACATACGTATCAGCGAATGGAATTCCCGAAGGTGGAACATTAGATGAAACTGAATTAGGCACGTATATTGAGGATTCACAAATAGAAGAATACACAGTTACAATTACCGTAACTGATGAGAAGGCTACTTATACTATTTCTACTGATAAAGATGTAAAAGCTGGTAATAAAGATGTTACTATAACTAACGCAAGTATTGCTGATCTAAAGGCTAAAACTTCAACTACAGTAACAATAGATTAATATTAATTATATGTATTCACTAATATTTATTTACGGAATTACCCTAGGTTCCTTCTACAACGTAGTCGGTCTAAGAGTTCCATTAAACCAATCAATTGTCAAACCGCGTTCCCATTGTCCAACATGTAATCATACTTTAACATCTATAGATTTGGTTCCGGTTTTTTCATATGTCTTTTTAAGGGGGAAATGTCGGCGTTGCAAGGCGCCCATTTCGCCCTTCTATCCTATTGTCGAATTAGTAACGGGTTTATTATTCGTGCTTGCCCCGATTGTAATCGGCTGGTCGTACGAGTTAATCGTTGCCTGGACCATTATTTCCTTAATGGTGATCATCTTCGTATCCGACATTCACTACATGATCATCCCAGATAAAGTATTACTTTTCTTTGGACCAGTAATTTTACTTGAAAGAATCTTTATCCCGCTTAATCCATGGTGGGACACATTAGCAGGCGCAGCTCTAGGCTTTGGTCTGCTGCTAGTCATTGCCCTCGTCAGCAAAGGCGGTATGGGTGGCGGTGATATCAAGCTTTATGCAGTAATCGGGCTTGTCCTCGGAATGAAACTAGTACTTATTTCCTTTTTTTTAGCTACCTTATTTGGAGCATGCTTTGGCATTATTGGCATGTTGATGGGCAAAGTAAAAAAAGGAAAACCAATGCCTTTTGGCCCCTATATTGGATTGGGGACCATCATAGCGTATTTTTTCGGCGAACCTCTACTTCGGTGGTATATTCATTTTATGTAAGGAGTACTCCAAATGGCGTTCAATCTAAATTTTGCTAAAAACCGGACGGTTAAC
The DNA here is from genome assembly GCF_000612625.1 of Neobacillus jeddahensis. Lineage (GTDB taxonomy): Bacteria > Bacillota > Bacilli > Bacillales > Cytobacillaceae > Neobacillus > Neobacillus jeddahensis. The sequence goes on along the minus strand of NZ_CCAS010000006.1, from coordinate 57,739 downwards.
ATAACAATTAAAGACCATGCAATCCGTTATGTCGAATTGAAGAACGTCCAATCTTCGATCATTCAGCGAATGGGTGAGTACTATTTGCCAGTTGGATTAATCAAGGAAGGGAAAATTCTTGATTTTGATACCTTGTCAACGATCCTTGAGCAATGCGTTTCAGAGTGGAAGATACCAAAGCGGATGGTTCGCTTTTTAGTTCCTGATCCCTTTGTAGTAATTCGCAAGGTCATGATTCCAAAGGATATAAGAGTGGATGAAATAAAAGGATATTTATATATGGAGATAGGCAGCAGTATCCACTTACCATTCGAAGATCCGGTCTTTGATTTTCACTTACTAGATAAAGGCAATAGTGAAACAAATGAATTACTATTATTTGCTGCTCCTGAGACAATCGTTCGAGAATATATCGACTTATTTGAAGAAGCAAAATTAAAGCCCGTTGTGGCAGATATTTCATCATTGGCTTTAAATCGTTGTTTTAATCAACTCGATTCAGTACAAGCAGCTGAAAATTACATAATGATTCAATGTGATTTACAAACAGTTAATGTGTGTATCTTTGAAAAAAATATTCCCGTCATTATGAGACATTTAACGATGGATATTGATCGGGGAAAATGGGAACATTCGCTAAATAGTGACTCTGTCCTTTCCTTTCGCTATTCGGGTGATCGTGAGGATATCCTTTTTCCTTTAGAGGAAATTTATAATGAAATAGAAAAGGTCATGAATTTTTATCAATTTTCCCTGAATCAAGGAAAAGCTCAGGTGCAAAAGCTGTTAGTAGATGGTGATCACCCTTGGTTAGATGAAATATATCATCATATGAGGAAACGGTTTGCCATCCCTATTACGAAATTAAGCGATCTCAAAGAAAGTCAGGATGCAAACCAAATACCACACCAGTTTTATTTAAACGTGGGGTTAGGTTTAAAAGAGGTGTAGCAATGCTTATTGATATTAACCTTCTTCCGAAAAGGGATGAAAAGAATATTGCTTCATATGTTATCGTTGGAAGTATTGTGTTAGTTCTGATCATTCTTGCGGCCTCAGTCTTATTCTATTTAAACGATAAGCAACAGGATCTCCAAACAATCGAGAAACAAGTAGCACAGAACCAAAAAATCGTTGATGAGCAGCGTCAGAAACTGGTAGATTTTCAATCCTCAAAATCTGTAGTAGAACTTGAACAAGCTATTAATTGGGCAAAGGAACAACCATTTGATATGGTCTATGTATTACGTGATCTAACGAAAGCCTTGCCACAAAGAGGATTTATTCTAGACTGGGAAATTGGCGAAGATCAAAAGATTAAACAACAAGTCCAGTTTGATACAAAAAGCTATGCCGCCTATTACTTACATGAAGTCCTCAATATTCCCTGGGTTGATGAAGCGGTCATTGTAGAGGCGAAAACAAGCGATATCATGATGACGACGGATGGTGGGGAGACCCAGACTGAAGTCGAGCCAACCGAAACAGACGTCCTCCCACGTTATGTAGCAACATATGAAATAAGACTCGATGTTTCCAAGCTTAAGAAGCAAATTGCCGAAAAGAACAAGAAGGATAAAACCGAGGAAGGGGAGGATACCCCATGAACCTCGAGCTATCAAGAAAACATTTGATCATCCTGATCTTTAGCCTAGTAGTGATCGTACTCCTGGCTGTTGGGTCCTATTACCTCTATATTGTTCCAGTCCAAAATAATCTAGAACTAAAAAAATCAGAATTAAAAACGTCAACCCAAGAGCTGAGTATAATAAGGAATAAGCTTAAGCAGGCAAGTGATCAAACTGTCGAGAGTACGATGGAGCTTCAAGAAAAAGTCCCTGTTAAACGACTTCAAGACCAATTACTTTTAAATATTGAAAAAGCCGAGATTGTATCTGATTCGGTTATTACAAATATGAAGTTAAATGGAACTGAAAGTGATGAGGATGAGCTGGCCACTACAGAGACAACGACGACGAATAATCAAAATACACAAACTGATACAGATGAAAAAACGGAAAATTCATCTCAACAGGATATAACGTTACCGAACGGAATGAGAAAGACCTCGATCTTAATTACTGGTGAAGCTAAGACTTACTTTGAAATGGAAAAATTTCTCACGGAGCTGACGTCTTTATCAAGAATTATCAAGATAGACCAATTAAAATTTACTGGCAGAGAAGAAATTTATTCCGTTGATCAGGCCACTGAACCATTGAAATTTGAGGTAACGATTTCAGCATACTATTATCCGTCGTTATTGGACTTGCAGAAGGAAATCCCACCTTTGGATACTCCAGATGTATCTAACAAGAAGAATCCACTAAGTGAATTTTCCGAGGTGGAAGGAAATGGCGAAAATGATGAAAATAGCACCCCTTAAACGTATGCAATGGAAATGGATCAATTCCAAAAAACTAAATCAGGCCGGATTAACACTGATTGAATTACTAGCTGTGATTGCTATATTGGGGATTGTTTCCACGATTGCGGTCATCTCAATTTCACGAGTCATTCAAGATTCAAAAGACCGTGCCTTTGTTGGGAATGCCTTTGCATTAAAGGATGCAGCTAATTTATATCTAAAAGAAGAAATCATCAATGGAAAAGTTCCCCCTAGCGTCATTACCTATAAAGACTTATATGATTCCGATTATCTTGATGAATTTATAGATCCTGACACTAAGAAGTACTTGAAAGCATCAGCGGATACGTTTGTCACGATCACTGACGAAAAGATTACAGCTGTTTGTCTGGTCGGGGAAGAACGGAATTTATGTTCAAATGGTGGAGCCAATACTCCTATTCCATTTGTAAATTTATCACCTGAGCTAATTAGCGACAATGAATAATATCACCGTGGCTATTTGACTTCTATATGAAAAATTTGGCGAAAGTCTACGATAACAAGACGACAAAAGTCTTGTTATTTTTTTTTTTCTTTATGATAGGATGAAACCACTTACCTATCGGAAGAGAGAGGAGTACGAATTAGTGGACAAGCCTAATAAAGGCAATACCATCAAAATAAAACTAAATGGAGAAGAAAACATATTTCCAGAAGAGCTGGCTAAAACGAAGCCAGAGGATAATCGTGATCCAAAGACAAGAGTAATAAAAATAGATCATTCTAAGCTTGATTCAGCTGGTTTCGAAGAAGCAGCAGCCGCTAAGGATCCTGTCGGTGATGAAAGCTTTGACTGGATGATACCGGAATCATCGGATGATGACATAGAGGAAATAATCAAAGCGAGCTATACTAAACCCAAAAAAAGTGCCCTACCTAAAATTACTTCCTTTTCAACAAACACAAAGAAAAAGACAGGACGGCCATTAGGATCAATCCTTATTGCCGCTGCGTTCGCCATCTTGATTGGGACTACAATTGGTGTTACTTTGTTAAAATTACTGATAAGTGGACCTTCCGATAAAGAGGTAACTCAACCAACCGTTGTAGAGGAACAAGGGGAATCAGACGGAAAAGCTGTCAGTGGTAATAAGGCCACAGCTTCGCTTGCTCAATTAACAGTCTATGTGATCCAAGGTGGGGTTTTTTCTTCGGAAGAAGGGGCGAACGAAACATCGACTCAAATCACTTCAAAAGGGGTTCCAGCTCAATTAATAAAAATGGATGAAAAGCAATACAACTTATTCTTGGGAGTTGCTGATTCAATCGAAACGGCAAAATCACTGGGTAACCACTATAAAGAGCAGGGGGTAACCGAGCTATTTCCCAAGCCGCTCTTACTTGATGAAAAGAAGGTTTCTGGTTTAACTGATAAAGAAAAAAGCTTTATCGAAGCGGCTCCGTCCATCTATCAAACTCTTTCTCAAGTGACGTCCAGTGCGCTCACAACCAACACTATTTCAAAGGAGTCGACTAATACCATTGCCGATTTCGATGAAAAGCTAAAAGCGGATGGTATAAAAAATGAGAAAGTGAAAGATATAAAAGCAGAGCTCACCAGTGCAGACGAAAAAGTAGCAGAGTATCAAAAATCAAAAGATGCCAAGAGCTTAACGGAGGCACAGAAGCATCTATTAAACTTTTTATCCATCTATTTTTCATTGTAGACGACAAAACTTGATATTTTCCGGGAAATAAGGCCTATCCACTAATGGATGGGTCTTTGTTTTATAGTCGGATAATTCTGTTAAATACACAAGAATAAACTTTCCCCCATTCGTGTTATCATATCAATTTCTTCATTAAGAGGAGAGTTGCATCATTTGACAACTTTCTTCAAAAATTTTTTGTGTAAAAAATTGTTTGCTTCTACAATTTCTGATAGGATTGATATGTATCTCCCTATACAAAAATGACAAAATGCAAAAAAGGTAAGGTGATTGAATGCAGAACCTCATTTTAGCCTCTTCTTCTCCACGGCGGAAAGAACTTCTAGAAAATCTCCACTTATCATTCGCGATTTCGAGCAGTGAAGTTGATGAAAGTTTTGACCCATCACTCTCTCCGGAGGATGTTGTCATGGAACTGGCTGAGCGTAAAGCAAGGGCTGTTTTTAAAGAAAATCAAGATGCCTTTGTGATTGGCTCTGATACTATTGTGGTTGCGGATGGTCAAATCTTAGGTAAACCCGCAGATGAAGCAGAAGCCATTAGAATGTTAACAAGGTTGTCAGGAAGACAGCATGAAGTTTTTACAGGGGTTGCGATTTTGTCTCCAACGAAATCCACTCGATTTTACGAAAAAACAGAAGTTTGGTTTTGGGAGTTAACAGACGAAGAAATTAAGGCCTATGTGCAAAGTGGTGAACCGCTTGATAAAGCTGGTGCATATGGCATTCAACAACTTGGAAGTATGCTTGTCAAAAAAATAAATGGAGACTATTTTGCGGTTGTCGGTCTGCCTGTAGCAAGGACGATAAGAGAATTGAAAAAGGTAGGCTACCAGTTGCCGTATTAGGTTTGTCTTGTAAGGGACTCCCAACAATAATAGGGAGGTAAGACATTGTCCACTAATACATTAATGATCCGTGATTTTCCACAAGACGAGAGGCCCAGAGAACGCTTTATTCAACATGGCCCGCAAAGCTTATCGAATCATGAACTTATTGCCATTTTGCTTCGAACAGGAACGAAGGATGAATCGGTATTACAATTATCTAATCGCCTGTTGACTCATTTTGAGGGGCTTAGGCTATTAAAGTCAGCTACATTAGAAGAAATGACAGAAATAAAAGGGATTGGTTCGGCGAAGGCTATTCAAATACTGGCTGCCGTTGAAATTGGCAGAAGAATTGCTAACTTAAACTATACAGATCGTTATGTGATTCGCTCTCCTGAAGATGGGGCCAATTATGTCATGAACGATATGCGTTTTTTGACGCAAGAACATTTTGTTTGCTTATATCTAAATACGAAAAATCAAGTCATTCATAAACAAACTATTTTTATCGGCAGCCTTAACGCGTCAATTGTGCATCCTAGGGAAGTCTTCCGTGAGGCATTAAAACGGTCTGCCGCCTCGTTGATTGCGATTCATAATCATCCCTCGGGGAGCCCAGATCCTAGTCGCGAAGACATTGAAGTAACAAAGAGACTTGTCGAGTGTGGTAAAATAATTGGCATCGACCTGCTTGACCATTTAATCATCGGTGAAAATAAGTTTGTCAGCTTAAAGGAAAAAGGTTATATATGATACTAGGATATTATTTGACGTTACGCTATAATATTGGGTATGATTTTTTAGGATTGATTTAAAAATACTATATAAATAGTACGAAAATAGACATGATAATTAAGGTGATTACCTACCTATTGGATTTTGTGCATTTCGTATCAGAAAGGGAGATACATTAATATGTTTGGAATTAAACCTAGAGATCTTGGAATTGACTTGGGTACGGCTAACACCCTTGTATATGTAAAAGGAAAAGGAATTGTGTTACGAGAGCCTTCAGTTGTGGCGATGCAAACAGACTCGAAAAATATCGTAGCAGTAGGAAACGATGCAAAAAATATGATTGGACGGACACCGGGGAATGTCGTAGCTCTAAGGCCAATGAAGGATGGAGTAATTGCTGACTTTGAAACAACCGCTGCCATGATGAAGTATCATATTCGGCAAGCACAAAAAAGTAATAATCTCTTCTCAGGAAAACCATATGTGATGGTATGTGTGCCATCAGGCATTACTGCTGTGGAAGAGCGAGCTGTTATTGACGCGACAAGACAAGCTGGGGCAAAGGATGCCTACACGATTGAAGAGCCATTTGCGGCAGCAATTGGTGCCAATTTGCCTGTTTGGGAGCCTACTGGTAGCATGGTTGTCGATATCGGTGGTGGGACAACGGAAGTTGCGATTATCTCATTAGGTGGGATTGTAACAAGCCAATCGATTCGTGTAGCAGGAGATGAAATGGACGAGTCCATCATTACCTATATTCGAAAAACCTATAATTTGATGATCGGGGAACGTACGGCTGAATCAATTAAAATGGAAGTAGGCTCTGCCGGGATCCCTGAAGGTATCGACAATATGGAGATTCGTGGACGCGATTTATTAACAGGTCTACCAAAAACAATTGAGATCACAGCAAAGGAAATTGCGACGGCTTTAAATGATACTGTGTTTGCGATTGTTGAGGCTGTGAAAAATACACTAGAAAAAACACCACCTGAACTAGCTGCCGATATTATGGATCGTGGGATTGTTCTGACCGGTGGCGGTGCTTTGCTTCGCAATCTAGATGTGGTGATCAGTGAAGAAACGAAAATGCCTGTCTTGATTGCTGAAAACCCACTTGACTGTGTGGCTATTGGTACAGGGAAAGCATTGGATCATATTCATTTATTTAAAAATAAAGCAAGGGATTCCCGTTAAGTAAGAGAAGCTAAAAACACCATGCGAAATGGTATATTTTTATGGAAAATAGAGGTGTATAATCATGCCACAGTTCTTTTTGAATAAACGACTGATTATTTTGCTTGTCAGCATTATTGTTCTCGTGGCATTGATTGGGTTTTCTTTAAGGGAGAGAGAGAAGCTTTCCTGGCCGGAACAATTTATCAAAGACACGTCCGGCTGGGTTCAATCCCTGGTTTCAAAGCCAACCAACTATGTTGCAGGCTTTTTTGAAAATCTCCAGGACTTAACCAATACATATGAAGAGAATAAAGAATTAAAATCGCGGATCGAAAATCTTGCCAGCCTTGAAGCCCAAGTTCAGGAGCTGAAAAAAGACAATGAAGAATTGCGTGACGTTCTCGGTGAAGAAAAAACCCTGCGAGATTTTGAACCACTTCCAGCTACTGTGATTGGAAGAAACCCTGATCGCTGGCATGAAATGATTATTATCGACAAAGGTAAATTAAACGGTATCAAAAAAAATATGGCTGTTGTGACTGCCAATGGCCTAATTGGAAAAGTAAAGAGTGTGACGCAATTTAGTTCAACAGTCCAGCTGCTTAGCTCGATGGATCCGAAGAATCGGATTTCAGCTGTCGTTCAAGGCGAAACGGATATATATGGACTCGTAGAAGGCTACGATGATGAGAAAAAATTACTGATGGTTAAAGCCATTCCATCAGGGGCAAAAATTGAAAAAGGGCAAAAAGTCGTTACCTCAGGTTTAGGTGATATCTTTCCACAAGGGTTAATGATTGGAAAAGTAGTCGAGGTAAAGCAAGACCAATACGGATTAAATCAAACAGCATTGGTCAAACCTGGCGCTGATTTCTATGATATTAAAACAGTGATGGTGACGAAAAGAAGTATGGCTCAGGCGGATGAAAAAGACCTAACCGACGGGAAGGAGGAGGGATCGTGAAAAAATTCCTTCTTCCTCTTTTGTTTCTGTTTTTATTTTTTTTAGAAAGCTTGTTTGTACAATATGTACCTGCAGACTTGTTTGGACATCATCAAATTACCGTACCGCACTTTCTTTTTGCTGCTCTTTTGTTTCTGATGATGTTTGTTGGAATGAAACAAGGGATTATTTATGCAGCCATTTTCGGTCTGTTATTTGATATTGTCTATATTGAAATTATTGGTATTTACCTATTCCTTTACCCATTTATTTCCTACCTTGCATCGAAAATAATGAATATTATGCAAACAAATTTCTTTATTGCCTTCCTCGTTTCCCTGTTTGGTATTGCCTTATTAGAAGTGGGTGTCTATGAAATGGACCATTTGATTCATGTCACTAGCCTCGATTTTATGAAATTTATTCGTTTGCGTTTATATCCAACTATGATCTTAAATGCAATCTTTATCATTGTTGCGGGGTATCCTTTAAAGCGGATGTTTGAAAAGTACGCTGTTACTCGTAGAGACGAATAGTCTATGGAGGTTGCTATTTTTTTAACTTGCTTATTAGCGTGATAGTTTTCTTTAAATATAAAGAGGAGAATGGACGCCTCGTGTCGAATTTTTATTAAAATATCTGTATTTTCGATTCGGAAGGGCGAAATTAATTTGACAAGCCTATAAAAATAGGTGATATTCGCTTGCTCCGAAATTGTTTTCTTATTATGAGGTGAAAATTCTCCATGAAAAAACGGCAAAATGTTACAATAAAAGGAACGAAGGAAGGACTTGTCCTTCATCTTGATGATACATGCTCCTATGAGGAACTAAAAAGGGAACTGGATCAAAAGCTTTCTGCTAACTCCAGAGCACAGGATGAGCGCAATTTAATCTCTGTGAAAGTGGACGTCGGTAATCGTTATTTAAGCGAGGAACAGCGCGAAGACTTAAAAAACTTAATTCGCCAAAAGAAAAATTTGGTTGTCGATAATATTGATTCGAATGTCATCACAAAAGAAGAAGCACACCGAAAGAAGGCAGAAAATGAAGTCATGACTGTTTCAAGAATTATTCGTTCTGGACAAGTACTTAAAGCACCTGGTGATATTCTGTTAATTGGCGATGTGAATCCAGGTGGAACAGTCATTGCGGGTGGAAATATTTTCATTATGGGTTCACTAAAAGGAATGGCCCATGCTGGCTGTTATGGGAATGATGATGCAGTGATTGCAGCGTCAAGTATGAAACCGTCCCAACTAAGAATTAGTGACAGTATCAATCGAACTCCTGATTCAACCATAAGCAATGAGAAGCGGGAAATGGAATGTGCCTATATTGATGATGACCGACAAATGATTATTGATAGATTGCAAGTTTTAATACAGATAAGGCCTAATTTAAATAGATTAGAAGGGGGACATTAAGGTGGGAGAAGCGATCGTAATTACATCCGGTAAGGGCGGAGTGGGGAAAACAACAACTTCTGCTAATATTGGGACATCTCTGGCCCTTCAAGGTAAAAAAGTATGCTTAGTGGATACAGACATCGGTCTTCGAAACTTGGATGTCGTAATGGGACTTGAAAATAGAATCATTTATGATCTTGTCGATGTTGTCCAAAAACGATGCAAAATTCATCAAGCCTTGGTGAAGGATAAACGTTTTGATGGGTTATTGTACTTACTTCCTGCAGCGCAAACTGTCGATAAATCTGCGGTTACGCCTGAACAGATGAAAGAACTCATGACCGATTTAAAACAAGACTATGATTATATCATTATTGATTGCCCAGCTGGAATTGAACAGGGCTTTCAGAATGCTGTGTCCGGAGCGGATAGGGCAATTGTTGTCACCACTCCTGAGGTTTCTGCTGTCCGTGATGCGGATAGGATTATTGGACTGCTTGAAAAGCAAAAGAACATGGAATCGCCAAAACTAGTGGTTAATCGGATTCGAAATCATATGATGAAGAGCGGCGACATGCTCGACATCGATGAAATTACCCAACATTTATCGATTGAGCTAATTGGGATTGTTGCAGATGATGAAGAGGTCATTAAAGCCTCCAATCATGGCGAACCGATTGCTTTAAATCCTAATAGTAAAGCGTCCATTGCTTATCGTAATATTGCTAGAAGGATTCTTGGTGAGTCCATTCCCCTGCAACCACTTGATGAAGTGGACAAGGGAGTTTTTAAGAAGCTTAAAAAGTTTTTTGGCGTCCGTTAATCGGAGCACCTAAAACATTTAAGCAACTCCATGATGTCAATGTTAGCTTGCCCACTTCTATGTGGACAGGCTTTTTTCGATTGTAAGTCATACTCTTTATTTCACCCGCATAGACTTGTACAAAAAAGTGGGAAAAGGGTTGATGGGTATGGCGCGGTCTACACCGGAAGAAATACGGCGAAGAATAGCCAAAAGAAAAAAAGAACTTGGTTCGACATCAAAAAGTCCTGACCGGCAAATTGATTGGCCGGGTAATGATGAAAAATATGGACTACCTGATTTACGTCCTACAGGGAATAGTGGCGGAGAATCTGGGCATCCATTATTTAGAAAAGAAGTATTCTTTTTTAAAATATTAGCCTCTGTGCTCCTATTTTTAATGGTTGCCATTTTGTTTCGTAATCATGCCGTAACCTTTGAACCTGCAAGGGAATTCGTTGCGAGTCAAATGGACAAGGATTTTAAATTTGCCACTGTTGCCAATTGGTACGAAAACAAGTTTGGCAAACCTTTAGCATTGCTCCCGTTTTCTGACGATGATCAAAGTGGGAAAAAGGAAGTAGTCCAAGAAGGGAACTTCTCTGTACCGGCTATGGGGAAAATTCTCGAAAACTTTGAGAAAAACGGTCAAGGGATCATGATTGAAACGGGAAAAGGGGCGGCTGTTCAATCCATCAATGACGGGAATGTCATGTTTGTAGGTGTGAAAGATGGCATTGGAAAAACAGTGGTTATTCAACATCCGGATAAATCGGAAACCTGGTACGGAAATTTAGACGAGGTTAAGGTCAAATTATATGAGTACATTGATAAAAGAACGGTGGTCGGGACAGTTTCAGCTTCAACTGGTGAAGATAAAACAAAGGGTAAATATTATTTTGCCATTAAAAAGGGTGATGATTTTATCGACCCGATCCAGGTGATTCGCTTTGACTAGAATGATCTCACTATTACGACTCCTCTCTATTCATCCTTTGTTATGGATCGTGATGGCACTAGCGATTGCAACGGCACACTTTGTTGATGTTTGCCTGTTAATCGTCATCATTTTTATCCACGAAATGGGGCATGCAGCTGCGGCTTCTTTTTTTTCCTGGAGAATTAAGAAAATTACCCTGCTCCCTTTCGGCGGTGTGGCTGAAATGGATGAACACGGGAACCGTCCCCTGAAAGAAGAGGCAATTGTCGTGATGGCTGGTCCACTCCAACATATATGGATGGTTGCACTAGCCTATAGCTTATTTTTACTGGACATCCTACCGGATGACTTATTTAGACTGTTTATCGATTATAATGTGATGATTTTTCTGTTTAATCTTTTTCCAGTTTGGCCGCTTGATGGTGGAAAGCTCGTATTTTTACTGCTTTCCTTAAAACGTTCCTTTCCAAGTGCACATAGCTTGACACTAATCATTTCGGGTTGCAGTTTGTCGCTTTTTTCCTTGATGATCTTACTGGCCGCCCCTACACATATAAATGTATGGGTGGTCATTGCCTTTTTATTTTTCTCTCTCTATCATGAGTGGAAGCAACGGCGCTTTGTGTTTATGCGATTCTTGTTAGAACGCTATTATGGAAAAAAGTCGGGCCTGGGCAACTTAAGACCAATTCAAGCCGATGAGCAGGATTTGCTGATTCATGTTTTAGAAAAATTCCAACGGGGTTGTAAACATCCTATTATCGTCGAAGTAGGTGGCCGGGAAACAGGTACCTTGGATGAGAACGAGCTTCTACATGCCTATTTTACAGAAAAACGATTGACCGAAAAAATCGGCGACCTTCTCTTTTCCTATTAATTCGTTATAATAGGAACATCTTATTGAAAAAGTGAGGACGCTTGGCTTGGATACATTAATTGTTAATTACGCTTCACGGGAAAAGCGATTTGCCTATATAAAGGATAACCGTGTGGAGAATATTGTGTTTGACCGACCAAACAATCGCTCGCTGGTCGGTAATATTTATTTTGGGACAGTCACGAAGGTATTGCCGGGGATGAATGCAGCATTCATCGATATCGGTGAAGAGAAAAATGCCTATTTGCAGCGCAATGTCTTGCCGTCATTTGTTGGTTCTATTGATAAACAAAAGAATATCACCTCGTTTGTTCATCAAGGTGAAAAGATGTTGGTACAAGTGGATAAGGATGCCACAGGAACAAAAGGAGCAAAAGTGACGGGGATTATTGAGATGCAAGGTAATCACCTGATTTATATGCCACGAGGACGATATGTGGCGGTATCGAAAAAAATCGCGGATGAAGCACAAATGGCTGCTTTGCGTCGAAGTGGGAACCAACTAAAAACAGAAGAAGAAGGAATCATTTTTCGTACCTCTGCCATTTATAGTACGGAGGAAGAAATACTTGCTGAGCTTACTAATCTGCGAGAACGTTATCAAGAATTGTTACAGATCGCGATGTCCCAAAAAAAGCCAGGGCTGATTTTTCAAACTGATACTTTTGTTGACATGATTATCGCTCAGATAGCGAAAATGAAGACAGGTGAGGTTGTGGTTGATGAATTGTCGTTGAAAAAAATACTTGAGCCTGTTAGCACTAGGGTTAAGCTTGCCTATTACAATGGGAAAGAGAATATTTTCTCAACAAATAAGGTGGACCACGAAATCGATAAAGCACTCAAACGAATTGTTTGGCTCGACCGTGGCGCCTACCTCATCTTTGATGAAACCGAGACATTGACGATTATCGATGTAAATACTGGAAAATATTCTGGGAAGTCCGATTATCAAGATACTGTTGTTGAAACTAACCGGCTGGCAGCGATCGAAATTGTGAGGCAGCTGCGTCTTCGTGATATTGGTGGAATGGTTCTGATTGATTTTATCGATATGAAACGTGCTCAAGACCAGCGGTTTATCCTCGACACAGTTGAAACAGAATTATCCAAAGATGAAAAAAGAACGAAGTTAATCGGATTTACTCCGCTTGGTATTCTTCAGTTAACTAGAAAGAAAACAAAAGTCACGCTCTCAGAGGCCTTGCAGGTGAAATGCCCGACCTGTGAGGGGACTGGGCGGATTCTTAGTGCTGAGACCATTGCCTTTCGGCTTGAAAGAGAGCTGCTAGAGCATCGTCATAGCGAATTTGAGGCTCTTCTGGTTGAGACCACCAGTGAGGTAAAAGAGGCGCTTCTAGGTCCAAATGAAGCCCATAGAGAGGTTTTGGAGGAATGGCTCCACTTAAAGTTGTATTTTACGGTGCAGCCTTCCAGAAAACCTTATTATTTAGTAAAACAATTTGGTACTGAAGCAGAGATTTCAGTAAAGCAATTTAATAACGAATGATGTGCCCAAATTATTATTGACACATTCAATCATAGTATGTTAGGATTTTAATGTTATGTTTGTAGCACCCGTGCTACAACCGCGCAGAACAGGTAGTAAGATTTTGCTGTTCGGCAAAACGCCTGTCTATGGCGAGTCTGAGTTTATAAGGAGGTGCAGTTCATGTACGCAATTATCGAAACTGGCGGTAAACAAATTAAAGTCGAAGAAGGCCAAGCTATCTACATTGAAAAACTTAATGCAGAAGCTGGTGAAGAAGTTACTTTTGACAAGGTTCTTTTCGTTGGCGGTGAAAACGTAAAAGTAGGAAGTCCTGTTGTTGCAGGCGCTACTGTTACAGCTAAAGTTGAAAAACAAGGCCGTGCGAAAAAAATCATCGTTTTCAAGTACAAAGCCAAGAAAAACAACCGTAAGAAGCAAGGTCATCGTCAACCTTACACTAAAGTAATCATCGAAAAAATCAACGCGTAAGGTGTTGAGAATTAGATGATTAACATTACGATTTATCGTACTGAGTCCGGAAAGATTCAATCATTTGAACTGAGCGGTCATGCTTTGTTCGCTGATCGTGGCAAGGACATTGTTTGTGCAGGTGTATCAGCCGTATCTGTTGGTGCGATTAATGCGGTGCACGAACTAACCGGTGTCACTCCCGATCTTGAACATCGGGCAGATGGCTTTCTACGCTGCATTGTACCGGGAGGTCTTCCGGAAGATGTGTATGAGAAAGTACAGCTTCTTTTCGAAGGAATGACTGTATCACTAAGATCGATTGAAGAAACGTACGGAGAGCACATAAAAATAACCTTCAAAAAGTAGGAGGTGGAATAAATGTTATTAAAATTAGATCTTCAATTGTTTGCATCTAAAAAGGGAGTAGGTTCTACTAAGAACGGACGTGACTCCATCTCTAAGCGCCTTGGTGCTAAACGTGCAGATGGTCAATTTGTAACTGGAGGTTCTATCCTTTACCGTCAACGCGGTACAAAGATTTACCCAGGTGAAAACGTTGGCCGTGGCGGAGACGACACTCTTTTTGCAAAAATCGACGGCGTTGTGAAATTCGAACGTTTAGGTCGTGACCGTAAACAAGTGAGCGTTTATCCAGTAGCACAAGAAGCTTAATTGTTCATCAAAAGGAAACTCTAACCTGTTTGGTTAGAGTTTTCTTTTTGCTTAACGAAAGTACCCCTTCCAACTTATACTTCAAGGAAGCTACTTCGTAAAAGCTTCTTTTTACCTCTAATGACATTTCACCTTAAATTGATTACTCATGTTTATTTTTTTGATATACTATTAGAAACAGTGTCCAACACTTAATGTGGGAGTGTACGTATGGGGAAAGAATGGGATATCGTTGAAGTGCTTCGGCACTCACGACATGATTGGTTAAACAAGCTGCAACTAATAAAGGGAAACCTGGATTTAAATCGGATTGACCGTGCCAAACAAGTCATCGATGAAATAGTGATTGAAGCCCAGCATGAAACAAAGCTATCGAATTTACAGATGCCATTGTTTGCATCGCTGCTGTTAAAATCAAACTGGGAAAATCCTTCATTTCGATTGGAATATGAGGTCCTTCTTGACGTTGAATCGATAAAAATTGATGATGCCGCCATGACAAATTGGACAAACTCATTTTTTTCTTGTTTGAATCAAGCCATAGAGGCATTTCAAGAAAACCATTTATCAATCACAATAGAATCGCAATCACATGGCATTCGTTTCTTTTTTGATTTTAGCGGGATAATACTAAAAAGAGAACAGATTGAAAAATACCTTGCTGATTATTCAGTAGATGTAGTGGTCAAGGATTTTTCTAAAAACGAGCTCGCACTAGAGGTCTTTATGCCTATACTGTAATACTTCGTAAAGTGCAAGACTGGAGGAATAAGATGTTTGTCGATCAGGTCAAAATTTATGTAAAAGGCGGCGACGGCGGCAATGGTATGGTCGCATTTCGTCGTGAAAAATATGTTCCAAATGGTGGCCCAGCTGGCGGTGACGGCGGAAAAGGCGCCAATGTTGTTTTTGAAGTGAATGAAGGGTTACGTACCTTAATGGATTTTCGTTATCAACGTCATTTTAAAGCGCCGCGTGGTGAACATGGTATGTCCAAAGGACAGCATGGCAGGGGTTCAAAGGATATGATTGTCAAGGTTCCACCAGGGACAGTTGTCATGGATGCTGAAACAAAAGAGGTTATTGCGGATTTAGTTGAGCATGGACAACAGGCGATTATTGCCAAAGGTGGCCGTGGTGGCCGAGGTAACACACGCTTCGCTACACCGGCAAACCCGGCTCCTGAGATTGCTGAAAATGGCGAACCAGGACAAGAACGTGATGTAATACTAGAATTAAAGCTGCTTGCTGATGTCGGTCTTGTTGGTTTTCCAAGTGTAGGAAAATCGACGTTATTATCAGTGGTCTCATCTGCAAAGCCAAAAATTGCTGAATATCATTTTACTACCATTGTTCCAAACCTTGGAATGGTGGAAACCGAAGATGGTAGAAGCTTTGTGATGGCTGACCTGCCAGGATTAATTGAAGGGGCAAGTGAAGGGGTTGGACTTGGCCATCAATTTTTACGACACATTGAACGGACGAGAGTAATTGTCCATGTCATTGATATGGCTGCAACCGAAGGCAGGGATCCATATGAGGATTACATGACCATTAATAGCGAGTTAAAGGAGTATAATCTCCGTTTGACTGAGCGTCCACAAATCATTGTAGCGAATAAAATGGATATGCCTCAAGCAGAAGAAAACCTGCAAAAGTTTAAAGAGCAGCTGGAAGAAGATTTTCCGATCTTCCCTATATCTGCCCTATCTCGAAAAGGGTTACGGGAATTATTATATGCGGTAGCAGATAAGATTGAGGAGACTCCAGAATTCCCGCTTGAGCATGAAGAAGAAGAAACCGGAGTTCATCGTGTATTATATAAACATGAGGCAGACCCAGAAGCCTTCACGATCACAAGAGACCCGGATGGTTCTTTTGTCGTTTCAGGTGAAAAACTTGAAAGATTATTTAAGATGACGGACTTTTCGAGAGAAGAATCTGTACGCCGTTTCGCACGTCAACTTCGCGGTTTTGGGGTGGATGACGCCTTAAGGCAACGAGGTGCAAAAGATGGGGATATCGTAAAATTATTAGAATTTGAATTTGAGTTCGTCGAGTAGGTAGTGGATAAATGGATAACTTTGATAAAAGGTATTACTTGGTCCGTGAGGATGTTCTGCCAGAAGCGATGAAAAAAACAATTGAAGTGAAAGAGATGCTTGAAAGGGGTAAGGCGGAATCGATTGCTGATGCCGTCCTTAAAGTGGATTTGAGCAGAAGTGCCTTTTATAAATATCGGGATACTGTTTATCCTTTTTCAACGATTCAAAAGGAAAAGATTATCTCGCTCTTCTTTCATTTAGAAGATCGTTCTGGTACATTGTCAAACTTGTTAAGTGTGGTGGCGGCATCTGGCTGTAATGTTTTAACCATTCATCAAACCATTCCACTTCAAGGCAGAGCCAATGTAACATTGTCATTAAACACATCAAATATTATCTCTGATTTGGACGATTTGCTTGCAGAGTTAAGAAAACTTGAATTTGTTGAAAAGGTAGACGTGCTGGGAACTGGTGCATAGCGGACATTTGTTTGCTGGGATTAGTTCTCAGCCTTCTTGTTAAAAGAGGGAGTGGGGAAGGAATGAAAGTCGGTTTTTTAGGACCAAAAGCTACCTTCACTGAACTAGCGGTGAAAAAGGTTTTTCCAGGATATGACCTTGAGCCTTATCGAACAATTCCTGAAAGTATGGATGCATTAGTGGAACACAAAGTCGATCTTGCTGTAGTTCCTGTTGAAAATGCCTTAGAAGGATCTGTAAATATTACCCTTGATTATTTAACCCATGTAGTTCAAATTCCAATTGTGGGCGAAATTACGCTCCCAATTAAGCAGCATTTGCTTGTCCATCCAACCAATCAGGAGGACTGGCCGGCGGTTACGAAAGTATATAGCCACTCGCATGCCATTGCTCAGTGTCATAAATTTTTACATAGCCATTTTAAAGGGGTTCCCATTGAAAGTGTAACGTCAACAGCAGCAGCAGCTAAGCTTGTGATGGAGCATCCCGAATGGAACGTCGCTGCGATTGCCAATGAATTAGCGGCGAAAGAATATGGTTTATCTATGGTGCAAAAAGATATTCATGATTTTGACTATAACCACACTAGTTTCTTCGTTTTATCAGAACAAATTGTAGATTTTGCATCCATTAGTGGCTCCTCACATTACAAAACAACGCTCATGGTTACGCTGCCTTCAGATCAAGCAGGAGCGTTGCATCAGGTGTTATCAGCCTTTGCTTGGAGAAAATTGAACCTCTCAAAAATTGAATCAAGACCAATGAAAACAGGAATTGGCAACTACTTTTTCATTATTGATCTGGAAATGAAGCTCGATGAGGTGTTGATTCCAGGTGCGATTTCGGAACTGGAAGCGCTAGGCTGCGGAGTAAAAATTTTAGGAAGTTATCCATCCTATTTGGTGGAATTGGATTAATAGAAAAGGACCCGTTTTCGTTCAACGGGTCCTTTTCTTATCCCATTCCGCAAAGGAAAAATAGCTTTCATTTTCTTATGATTCAATCAAAAAACCTTCTGCCTTTAAAGCGGCTTCTGCTTTATCTAAAACATGAGTACTTGATGCAGAAATGGTATGAAGGTGGATGCCGCCAGTTAACTCGGACAAGAGTGAAGCGTTTGTTCTTTTCATATTTTCCATAAATTGTTTCACCTCTTGGCGATTAGAAACCATCACAGATGCTGTTAGATCACCGTATACTGAGTGTTCAATTCGAACATCCTTTACTAAAACACCATGGTCTACTAGTAAATTCAGTTCTTTTGCAGTTTCCTTTGGTGAATGTTTGCAGGCAATGGTCCTTTCAAAGGAGGGAGTACTTGAGCTTTGCTTTAGATAAATGTAACCCTGGCTCGTTGCGATAATGGGTTCATTTTTTGCCTTAAGCAGTGTAATATCCCCAACGATCACTTGTCTGCTTACATGGGTCTTTGCCGCCAACTCACTTCCAGTAAGCGGTTCAGTACTATCTTTAAGTTGCTGGAGAATTAAAGACCTTCTTTCCTCTCCCAATATTTTTTTTTCATCAGCCATATAAATCCTCCTATTTTTTTATCTGTTTTACTATTCTAGCACAGTTAGTTTCTTAATATAACGGAGACAGACTTAAATGATTGTACAATGCCCACAATAGTTTCCCCCAGGCGAACAATATCTTCTATTTTGGAGGAATGTCCTAAAGAGATACGAATAAATTCCGTTGCTTCCTCATCGTTTAATCCAAGTGCCTTCGTAACCTTTGCGGGGGTTTGCATGCCAATCTGGCAGGCACTTCCCGTAGATATGGCAAATCCGAGCCGATTGCACTCGAGCATCAGCCATTGTCCCTCAATACCGGTAATCCGCATCCCAATGATAGTTGGTAGCTGTGAGTCATCGTCAGCCTGATAAACCTTTACTCTGTTTTTGATTGGTTCGAGTGCCTCGATAAAAGCCTTTCGCTTCGATTTAAATTTAGATAAGTCTTCTTCCATGTTTCTAATGATTTTCTGTGCAGCGATCGTCATGGCGGCAATCGCTGGAAGGTTTAGTGTTCCTGGCCGAAATCCACTTTCATGTGAACCATCGGGGAAAAATGGTTTCCAAGGAATAGAAGGATTGAGATAGACTCCGCCAATCCCTTTTGGCCCATAAATTTTGTGACCGGAAAAAGAAAAACTACTGACGATGGGAGTAATCTTTTTTAAATTGATTTTTCCAAATGATTGGACAAAATCACTATGGAAATGAATCCTGTTTGCTTTGCAAAATCCAGCCATTTCTTTGATTGGCTGGATTGTCCCAATTTCAGAGTTAATATGTTGTAGTGCTACTAAAATTGTTTCTGGCTTAATGGAATTGATAAGCTGTTCTTGATCAATCAGTCCCTTTGAATTAAAGGGAAGTAGTGTGATTTCATATCCCAGTCTCTCCAGTCTAGTTAAAACACCATGAACTGATGAATGCTCCGCCATTCCAGCAATAATATGTTTTCCATTTTTTAGAGGAGAAGACAATAAAGCTTCGATTGCTAAGAAGTTACTTTCCGAACCGCCACTAGTAAAATATAACCCTTTTTTATCCACGTCTAATAGAGCAGCAAGTTCTTTGCGGCAATTTTCCAGCAATGTCTGAGCTTGTCCGCCAATGTCGTGAAGACTGCTGGTGTTACCGAAAATTTCGGTTGCCACTTTTATATAAACTTCTGCAGCCTCATAATCCATTGGAGTTGTGGCAGCAAAATCAAAATATATCATTATGATTCTCCCATACTCTATTTTTTGTACTTGTTTTTAGTTTAATTCTGTGTAAATATATATGTCAAGACACATGTTTTGTCAGGAAGGTGAAATGTGACAAATGATGATGTAGTAATTATAGGTAGTGGCATAGCTGCATTGCAGCTGGCTGGAAAATTAAATACACATTTAAATGTGAGAATACTCACAAAGGGAAAGATGAGAGTGACAAATTCCTATCTTGCCCAAGGTGGTATTGCAGCAGCAATTGGTGCAAATGACGATCCATCTAAACATGTTGTAGATACGTTGGAAGCAGGAAGATTTCATAATAATCGTGCTGCTGTCGAGCAAGTCATTACTGCAGCCCCATCCCTCATCAGGAACTTGGCGGAGCAAGGAGATTTTTTTGATCGAAATCAAAAGGGTGAATTATTTTTAGGGATGGAAGGCGCTCATAGTGAAAAAAGAATTGTTCATGGTGGCGGCGATGCAACGGGTAAAAACGTCATGGAACATTTAATTAATAATCTTAAAGTAAATGTCAATGTGGAAGAAAATGTTACGGCATATAAATTAATTCTTAATACTGAGAAAAATCGTTGCATCGGTGTCAAGGCAAAAGGGTTAGACGGGAAGATAAGGAAATTCTATGGTAGTCATATCATTATTGCGTCTGGGGGATGCGGCCAATTGTACAGCTACACTTCCAATGCCAAAACAGTCTGTGGCGATGGAATCGCCATGGCCTATTTAGCTGGTGCAGAAATCGTTGATATGGAATTTATTCAATTTCACCCAACGCTCTTGTATATAAATGGTGAAACAAAGGGATTAATCTCTGAGGCTGTCAGAGGAGAAGGGGCAATCCTTGTGACCGCGGATGGTACTCCGATTATGGAAGGGGTACATCCGATGAAGGATCTTGGACCAAGACATGTGGTTTCCCAAAGAATCTATGAATTTCTGAAAAATGGTAAACAAGTATTTTTAAATATTAGTAATATTAAAGAATTTAGCAACCGCTTTCCTTCCATCACAGCTATTTGTGAGCAAAATGGGATTTGTTTAGCAGAGGGGAAAATTCCGGTGGCACCTGGCAGTCATTTTGTAATGGGCGGAATTAAAACTGATTTAATCGGCCGTTCTTCAATTGATGGGCTATTTGCAATTGGTGAAACTTCCTGCATGGGATTGCACGGTGCAAATCGGTTGGCGAGCAATTCTTTATTAGAGGGCCTGTATCAAGGGCATCAATTATCAGAGTGGATTAATCAACAAGGAAAAGGCCAGCTAGAGGCTGAAAAGGATGCTTCTATTCAGCCTATAAACCAGGAAAAGGTAATGTTACCGGATATTGAGCAGATGAAGGATTTAATGATGGAGCGTGTTGGGATTATCAGAAATGAAGCGAATCTAAAGAAGCAAATGGCCTGGTTAGGTCAATTCAAAGCTGATCTTCTCAATTTAGATACATGTTTCCCTTCCGATATATCAAAGATTTTTATGTTGATTACTGCGAGTCTAATCACAGAATCTGCGTTACAAAGAACAGAAAGTCGTGGAGGTCATTATCGAAGTGATTATCCATATGAAGACGATCATCATTGGCTAAGAAAATCAATTATTCATAAATATAAACAGGAATTGGAGAATAACCATGAATTCATTGAAACTGCGCTCGCAACTTGAGAAATTTTTTATTGAGGATATTGGGGAACAAGATCTTACAACTGATTTGATCTTTCGGGATGATGCCACTGGGCAAATCGTTTTTCTTGCAAAAGATAAGGGGATTTTTTGCGGAGAGGAGATTATTAAGACTGGCTTCCAGCTTCTTAATAACGAAATTATCCCCCAAGTCTTTGTAAAGGATGGCCAAGAAATAAAAAAAGGCCAAGAGCTTGCCATCGTCTCAGGAAAAATAGCTGATTTATTAAAAGGTGAACGGGTGGTTCTTAATCTTGTTCAACGGATGAGCGGGATTGCCACATTAACGCAAAAAACTGTTAATGAACTGGACAGTGGTCATACGAAAATATGTGACACAAGGAAAACAACTCCTGGCCTTCGTATGATTGAAAAATATGCAGTGCGCTGTGGTGGCGGCTTTAATCATCGATTCGGTCTCTACGATGGGGTCATGATAAAGGACAACCATATTTCGTTTGCCGGTTCGATTTCAAGTGCAGTAGAAGCAGTTCGAAACAAGGCTGGTCATATGGTAAAGGTTGAAGTCGAAGTGGAAACAGAAGAACAGGTAGTGGAAGCAGTCAATGCAGGGGCAGATGTCATCATGTTTGATAACCGCACGCCCGATGAAATTAAGGAGTTTATCAAACTGGTTCCTCCGAGTATCATTACCGAGGCTTCCGGAGGCATTCAACTAACGAATATTGCTGATTATCGAGATACGGGAGTAGATTATATTTCCCTTGGATACTTGACTCATTCATATAAAGCATTGGATATAAGTGTAAAAGTGATATGGAATAAAGGGGATGAGTAGTTTGAATATCTTAGCAAGTTTACAGACAAATGGTATGATTCCTGAAGAATATAAACAAATGCCGAGAGAGGCACTCGAGAAACGGGTTGTTGAGATAAAACAACAGTTGGGAAAACGACTTTTTATCCCAGGACATCACTATCAAAAAGACGAGGTCATCCAGTTTGCAGACGCAACAGGTGACTCTTTAAAACTGGCGCAAATCTCGGCTGAAAACACAGACGCAGAATTTATCGTCTTCTGTGGCGTCCATTTCATGGCAGAGACTGCCGATATTTTAACAAACAATAAGCAAAAGGTTTTCTTACCCGATATGCGTGCGGGGTGCTCAATGGCCGATATGGCGGATATCCAGCAGACTGAAAGAGCATGGGAGGTCCTGCAGGGACACTTTGGGGACACAATACTACCTTTAACATATGTTAATTCTACTGCCGCTATTAAGGCGTTTGTCGGTGCAAACGGAGGGGCAACGGTTACCTCCTCAAATGCAGAAACAATGGTCAAATGGGCATTTGATGTAAAAGAACGAATTCTATTTTTACCTGATCAGCATTTAGGACGGAACACCGCAGCAGATTTAGGTTTAGGATTAGATGAAATGGCCATTTGGAACCCAATTACAAACACGCTTGAATACGATGGAGATTATTCAGCGATAAAAGTGATTCTGTGGAAAGGTCATTGTTCAGTTCATGAAAACTTTACGGTGCAAAATGTGGTTGAGACACGCAATCAATATCCAAACATGAAAATTATTGTTCATCCAGAATGCCGCCGGGAAGTTGTAGAATTAGCGGATACGGCGGGTTCAACGAGTTATATCATTAATGAGATAGAAAAGGCGGAGCCTGGTTCAGCTTGGGCCATTGGAACAGAAATGAACCTCGTCAATCGTATAATAAACGATCATCCTGATAAAAAGATTATTTCATTAAATCCACATATGTGCCCCTGCCTGACTATGAACAGGATTGACCTGCCGCATCTAGTATGGAGCCTCGATACATTAGATAATGAGAACAATATGGTAAAAGTTAGTCCTGAGATTACTGAGAATGCCAAGCTTGCCTTAGAAAGAATGTTAGAAAATTCATAAGCAGTATAGTGATGCAATGATGATGATTGCATCACTTTTTTACTAAGTCAGAACAGGATAATATAAGTGGATTCATATTTTTTGGAAAGTAAGCATAAGTTTTTTTGAAGAATGTTAGCACTTTGCCCATCTTCACATACACTATATGGACTTATGCCATAGGAGGGAAATCAGAGTGAAGATCCATATCGTACAGAAAGGGGATACTCTTTGGAAGATCGCCAAGAAGTACGGCGTGAATTTTGAAGAGCTGAAAAAGATGAATTCACAGCTCAGCAACCCTGATATGATTATGCCCGGTATGAAAATAAAAGTCCCAACTACAGGTGGAACTATAAAAAAAGAAGCACCTATGGGACACTCAAAACCGGAAACAACAATCAATTTAGGAACAAAGAAGGAAATGCCGATTGCTGAGCAACCGTTCGTTAAAGAAAAACCAATTCCTGCCCCGATTAAGGAAGCGCCAAAAAAGGAGGTACCGATTAAAAAGGAACAACCGATTATCAAAGAACAACCAATTATCAAAGAAGTACCTAAAACACCTTATACTCCAAAAATGCCTCTACAAATAGTCCCTGAAATTGATATCAACAATTATTATATGACGAACATGTCTAATATGACCGTTCAACCACAATTACCGCCTAAACCTGCCAATATACTTCCTGAGGTCAAAGAAGAAATTCCAAAGAAGGAAATTCCAGTCCCAGCTCCACCACCAGTACAAGAAATGCCAATGGAAATGCCACCACCGCAAGATTATTGTGTACCAATTACACCTGTTATGCCTGGACCTGGATTCTGCCCACCATTCGGTGGAGGGGTTCCAATGCAGCCATTCATGCCATTTCCACAACAGGGTATGGCTTATGGCCCACCAACCGGAATGAATCCTGGAACGAATTTTGGAGCACCAGGAGTTGCTCCATCTATGGCTGGTGGTTCAGTTGCTCCAGGACAATTTTTCCAAGATGAATCGTCATCCTTTATGCCACAATTGCCTGTAATGAACCCTGCCTACAATCCGGGCTCAGTGATGGGTGCGCAAAACCCAGGGTTCCAGCAACAAATGATGGATCCGTCATCGTTTGGCCAAATGCCATCCGGCTATAGTCAAATGCCAATAGGTGCTGGAGAAATGCCAGCGGGATACGGTCAAATGCCAATGGGTGCTGGAGAAATGCCAGCGGGATACGGTCAAATGCCGATGGGTGCTGGAGAAATGCCAGCAGGATACGGTCAAATGCCAATGGGGTCTGGAGGTATGCCAGCGGGATACGGTCAAATGCCGATGGGGTCTGGAGGTATGCCAGCAGGATACGGCCAGATGCCGATGGGATACGGAGAAATGCCAGCAGGATATGGCCAGATGCCGATGGGATACGGAGATATGCAGCAAGGATATCCGATGACAAGTCCGGCTGGGTACTCTGGTCAAAATCCTGCAATGGGCCAATCCACATCAGCAATGCCTGGAATGATGTATGGAAATCCTGGTATGGCTAGTCCATCTGGAATGGGTTCACCATATGGTCAAAGGCCGTATGGTTATCCACAAATGGGCGGACCAGTCCCGCAAATGATGGGGGGGCAGGATTTTGGATCTCAAGACATGTCTGCACCAGGATACAGTAGTCAAATGCCATTTATGCAAAGTCCACCCATGCAGGGGTTACCTGTAGGAACGGGGGCTATGGACGACTGTGGGTGTGGCTCAACGCCATCACTAAACCATGCAGGAGCGGTACCAAATGCCGTACCGACTAACTTTGTGCCACCGACGCCACCCATCTATAGTGCACCATATATGGGGCCAGCCAATGTTGCTCAGCCTCCTTATATGAATCCATATGGAATGGGTCCAGTTGGAACAAATCCTTACGGTATGCCTGGTTATCGAGATGAAAGTAATTAATAGGTCAACCAACCAAAAAGGAGACGATGATTATTTTGATCGTCTCCTCTCTTATTTTCAGTCTCAGTTTTTAGAGAGAATCATTCAGCTCGTTTCGGTTCGAAATTCCGTATTCTTACTTAAAACAGAAAAAAATACTTATATGATGAAGGGGTATCATACTAATAGCAGGCTCCGTCTCCAAGAAGCTTTTACTACTTCACTTAGAAAAGAAGGATTTTTTAAAACCTATCTGTTTTTAACACCACCTACGAAAGAACAGCTATTTTTTGAAGGAACTTACTTTGGGTGTATAGAGTATATTCCGCCAAATAAAAAGCCCTTTTCATTTCTTACACAAAAAAATCGTCAAGAAGGGATTGAGCTCCTAGCACAATTTCATCAGACGACAGCTTCTTTTGAATCGCGTTATCGGACCTTGCTTCCTAAAGGTCAATTAATTGAAAAATGGACAGAGAGGCACCGCCTTTTTGCGGGAAATATCCCTTTTATTCAATATTTTATGAATGACCAGTGTCTGTCAGAATTGACTTCGTGGGCCAATTGGTCACTGAAGGGTATGAATAATCATCGTCATTTTTTTCAACAGGAACCTAATCTCATTCTTCATGGCGATGTCGCCCACCATAATTTTTTACGTGATCGCAATGGCCGGTTACATTTAATTGATTTTGATTTAATCAGCAGCGGACCGCCATCATTCGATTATTTGCAATATGCCAATCGAATCCTTCCCTACATGGATTGGTCATTTGAAAAGTTAGCAAGTTTAAAACAAATCAATCAATATTTGCATGAAGAGGCTTTTTTATATGCCTTAGCTTACCCTGCTGATATATTTCGCGAGTGGAATCGGTTAATCCGAGAAAAAACGTATACCGACCATGTCAGATTCAGTCAGGTAATGGAATTATCTATTAGTCAGTTTTACACAAGAAAAAAATTCATTCACCACTTACAAAAAATCGTGACTTGAATAGGTGGAAATATTTTTGCGGAATGAAATTCCTTATAAGATAACACTCTATAAATGAGCAGGAAAGTGATGCTCATGATGTTATTCTAGGGGGTTTTTCGCTTGAACAAGAAACAGTGGATGATTCCTCTTTCCGTCTGTTTGCTGTTGGGGGTCACAGGTTGTACAGGTGATCAAAATCGTACGGGTGCGAATGAAGGTAATACCAATTCTGTACGACCGATTGGATATTACTCGAATGAAAATCATCCCAATAACAATAATGAATTACTTCGGGACAATGACGGTGCGTTTACCGAAATGATGGACCATACTCTTGGGGATGAGGATCAGGTCATAAACGAGCAAAATAAGCAACAGGCGAAAACTAGAGATGGGAACGGAAATCCTAAAAATCCGACCACTCCAATCGCAAAGAAGGATCGCAACTTTTTCCAGCGAGATAATCGGTTTAGTACGAGTGACATGAATTATCACGGTCATTTGAGTACAAATATTGGCAATACGGGAGTAGCAACGGACCCGAATTTTCAAGATAATGTAACAGAAAAAATTAGAAACACTGTCGCTGATATAAATAATGTTAAGGATGTAAGGTCTGTCGCTTATGGAAATACCGTCATCGTGTCCGTAAAGTTACATGATGATACAAAAGCAGCAGCAACAAAAAGTGCCATTAAAAATGCGGTGAATCCTTATGCAAATGGACGGACAGTAACCGTCTTGACAGATGAGGGAGCCCTCGGCCGTGACCGAAACATGGATAATGATTTCCAGCGAGAAAAGGGAGGAACTTAATCCTTCATCGAAAAAGGCAAGGCCTCGGGCTTTGCTTTTTTTTATCGTCTGCGCTCGGATAAAATGTAAAAATAAGGCTAAACTAGTACTGGCAAATGATTGTTCAATTATTAACAATAAGAGGTGAGTAACATGAGGGTCAATTGGATAACAATGTACCGGTCTGGATTAGCCGTATTTGCTGTTATTCTCTTCATGTTTATCGGTAGAGTCCCAGGAATGATGATAATTGGCTCTGCTGCACAACAGGATAACCTTCAGATACAGCAGGAGACACAGCCACTTAATGTGACCGTTATTTTGGAAAGAATCTATCTAGATGGAGAAATAAGTCAGGAAGTGGTTCATGAGACATCTTGGTCCAGGGAAAGTTTTTGGGCCAAATATGATCAGTGGCAGCTTATCGACATCGATGAATCAACCTTTGTTTTTAGAAAACAGGTCGATGATATATCTCCATTGCTGAAGGCAAATGGATTCTTTGGTGTGACTGAAGATGGAGTCCTGACCATTTTTAACGGAAGACCCGGGCAATCACGAATCATTCAATCGTTTTTTCAAATAGATATCAAGAAGCTTGAAAGTAATAAGCAAGAAGAGCTATTTCAAGGCATACCCATTAAATCAAAAGATCATTATGTGAAAGTTTTAGAGACCTTTAAGTCCTATTCTATAAAAAAAGAATAAACCTCCCCAAATCAGTCTGATTGTTTCCATCAGCCTGGTTTTTTTATTCCTATGTTATTTTCTTCAACATGCATAAAATTGTATGGTAGAATGGGATACAGTGTCCCCCAACGATCAATGTGGGGCGTAGTTAGGGGAGAATAGTATTGTACGAATTTATAAAAGGAAACGTTGAGTTTGTTGGTCCGGAATATATTGTCATGGAGAATAATGGCATTGGTTATCAAATCTCAACACCTAATCCGTTTATTTATGCAGGTAAAATGGAAACGATGGTGACTATATACACCTATCACTATGTTCGTGAAGATGTAATCGCCTTATATGGTTTCGAAACAAGAGAAGAGAAAAGACTGTTTACGAAATTACTAAATGTTTCAGGAATCGGCCCTAAAGGAGCACTAGCCATTCTTGCTTCAGGAGAAGTTCAACAGGTAGTTACGGCAATCGAAAATGAGGATGAAAGCTTTCTAATTAAATTTCCAGGAGTCGGTAAGAAAACGGCCCGGCAGATGATCCTTGACTTAAAAGGAAAATTACAGGATATCGTTCCTGATTTCTTTCCGAATCTATTCAATGCAGATCAATTTTCACCTACAACTACCGTCGATTCGTCCCTAGACGAAGCAATCCTGGCCCTGAAAGCCCTTGGTTATTCGGAAAAAGAGATTAAGAAAATTACTCCTGAGTTACGTAAAGAACAACTCTCAACAGACCAATACATTAAAAAAGCCCTTCAACGGCTTTTAAAATAGGTGATGATTCATGGAAGAACGGATAATTTCTAGTGAAGTGAATGAAACTGAAATTGGTATGGAACAAAGTCTGCGGCCACAGACCTTAAAGCAATATATCGGACAGAATCAAGTCAAGGAAAATCTTGGGATTTTTATAAAGGCGGCAAAGCTACGGAAGGAGACTTTAGATCATGTTCTCCTATACGGTCCACCGGGGTTAGGGAAGACAACCCTTGCGGTCATTATTGCCAATGAAATGGGGGTCAATATCCGGACAACTTCAGGACCAGCTATTGAAAGACCTGGAGACTTAGCTGCCATTCTTACTGCATTAGAACCAGGTGATGTCTTATTTATAGATGAGATTCACCGATTGCCACGGACGATTGAAGAAGTTTTGTATCCAGCAATGGAGGATTTTTGTCTTGATATCGTCATCGGGAAAGGTCCAAGTGCAAGATCTGTTCGTCTTGATCTTCCACCGTTTACACTTGTTGGTGCTACGACTAGGGCTGGATCGTTATCAGCTCCCTTACGAGACAGATTTGGAGTTTTGAGCCGGCTCGAGTATTATAAGGAAGATCAGTTAAAAAATATTGTCATTCGAACAGCAGAATTGTTTGATACTGAAATAGACGAACCTTCTGCCGCCGAAATCGCTCGGCGCGCAAGAGGGACCCCGAGGATTGCCAATCGTCTGCTGCGAAGAGTTAGAGACTTTGCTCAGGTAAAGGGAAATGGTACAATAAACCCTGCGTTAGCTCGAGAAGCATTGGAACTTCTCCAAGTTGATCGACTAGGTCTTGATCATATTGATCACAAGCTTTTAAAGGGAATTATTGAAAAATTCCGCGGTGGTCCAGTCGGTCTTGATACGATTGCAGCATCGATTGGTGAAGAGGCCGAAACTATCGAAGATGTCTATGAACCGTATCTTTTGCAAATAGGCTTTTTGCAACGAACACCACGGGGAAGAGTAGCGACCTCAGCGGTTTACGAACATTTTGGCATGGAAGTGCCCAAATAGAGCCACTGTTAATACAATGATATGAAGTAAGGTGTGTTTTAATATGAAAGTAGATTTATTTGATTTTCATTTACCAGAGGAACTAATTGCGCAAGTTCCGTTAAAAAATCGAACAGACAGCAAACTGATGGTTGTGGATAAACAAACAGGTGAAATCAACCATGAAGTGTTTAAAAATATTTCCGAGTATCTGCGTGAAGGGGACTGCCTTGTCTTAAACGATACAAAGGTATTGCCGGCACGTCTTTTTGGCGTGAAAAAAGATACCGGTGCTAAAATTGAAGTCCTTCTTTTGAAACAGCTCGAAGGCGATCAATGGGAAACACTCGTCAAACCCGCGAAACGTGTGAAAGAAGGTACAGAGATTGATTTTGGGAATGGCCTCCTAACAGCCGTCTGTACAGGGACATCGGACCATGGCGGAAGAGTGCTCGAATTCAAATATGATGGAATTTTTTACGAAGTACTCGATC
The DNA here is from genome assembly GCF_000612625.1 of Neobacillus jeddahensis. Taxonomy (GTDB): domain Bacteria; phylum Bacillota; class Bacilli; order Bacillales; family Cytobacillaceae; genus Neobacillus; species Neobacillus jeddahensis. The sequence goes on along the minus strand of NZ_CCAS010000006.1, from coordinate 27,841 downwards.
AACTAGGTGAAATGCCACTGCCGCCCTACATAAAAGAGCAGCTCGAGGATCGTGACCGGTATCAGACCGTATATGCACGCGAACCTGGTTCAGCCGCCGCGCCAACTGCAGGCCTTCATTTTACGGAAAGTCTATTAGCAGAAATCAAAGAAAAAGGTGTCCATGTTACGTTAATTACACTCCATGTGGGACTTGGGACCTTTAGGCCGGTAAATGTCGATGATGTGTTAGAGCATGATATGCACTCTGAATTTTATATGGTAACGGAAGGCACCGCCCGGTTGTTGAATGAAGTAAGGAGCAACGGTGGAAGAATCATAACCGTTGGCACCACATCAACAAGGACATTGGAAACAATTGCTTCTCAGCATGATGGGAAGTTTGTTGAGGGGAGCGGTTGGACCAATATATTTATATATCCTGGGTACCAATTTAAAGCTATTGATGGAATGATCACCAATTTCCATTTGCCTAAATCGACGTTAATTATGCTTGTCAGTGCATTAGCAGGAAGAGAGAATATCTTGCATGCCTATAATACGGCCGTTGCAGAGCACTATCGTTTTTTCAGCTTTGGCGATGCCATGTTCATCATCTAAGATTTCGTAAAGTTTTTCTATATTATCAGAATTTATATGTTTCAACTTTGAGAATTGTCTAGCTCCAGGCGCCATCGGCTCGAGGTCACAAGCCAATCCGTCCAAAAGGTTAAAGAACAACCTTTCGGCCGGCTCGTCTTGTGCTTGTCGCCGATAGGCAGGCGCCTTGCGCTTTTCTTTGTAGGAAGGAGAAAATAATTTGACAGCTATTCGTTATGAATTAATTAAAACATGTAAACAAACAGGAGCTCGTCTAGGTCGTGTCCATACACCACATGGCTCTTTTGATACACCTGCATTTATGCCGGTGGGAACTCTAGCAACCGTGAAGACTATGTCACCTGAAGACTTAAAAGAGATGGGTGCTGGGATTATTTTAAGCAATACCTATCATTTATGGCTCAGACCTGGTCATGAAATCATCAAGGAGGCAGGTGGCCTTCATAAATTTATGAACTGGGACCGGGCGATCTTGACAGATTCTGGCGGTTTTCAAGTGTTCAGTTTAAGTGAATTCCGCAAAATTGAAGAAGAAGGAGTTCATTTCCGCAACCATATGAGTGGGGAAAAATTATTTTTATCACCGGAAAAGGCAATGGAAATTCAGAATGCCCTTGGTTCCGACATTATGATGGCCTTTGATGAGTGTCCACCATTCCCGGCAACCTTTGACTATATGCAAAAATCAGTTGAACGGACTTCACGATGGGCTGAACGGTGCTTAAATGCCCATCAACGTCCTGAAGATCAAGGATTATTTGGTATCGTTCAAGGTGGAGAATTTGAAGAACTCCGTAAACAAAGTGCAAAAGACCTTACCTCATTGGATTTCCCTGGCTATGCGGTTGGGGGATTATCAGTCGGTGAGCCAAAGGATGTTATGAATAGGGTACTTGAATTTACAACACCACTTTTACCAACAAATAAGCCAAGATATTTAATGGGCGTTGGTTCTCCGGACTCGTTAATCGATGGTTCGATTCGGGGAATTGATATGTTTGACTGTGTTTTACCGACACGTATCGCTCGAAATGGTACCTTAATGACAAGCAGTGGCAGATTAGTAGTTAAGAACGCCCAATATGCTCGTGATTTTGGCCCGCTTGATCCGGAATGTGATTGCTACACATGCCGAAATTATTCAAGAGCCTATATTCGCCATTTAATAAAATGTGATGAAACATTCGGAATTCGATTAACGTCTTACCATAATCTCTATTTTCTGTTAAGATTAATGGAGAAAGTCAGACAAGCCATTATGGAAGACCGGCTTGGTGATTTCCGTGAAGAGTTTTTTGAACGTTATGGTTTTAATAAGCCTAACGCGAAAAATTTCTAATAGAACCTTTTTGAAAGGAGGGTAACAAGATGCAAGGTATTGGTACAATCATTCCATTAATATTAATGTTTGTGTTATTTTATTTCCTATTAATTCGCCCGCAGCAAAAGCGTCAAAAAGCAGTTTCGAACATGCAAAGTGAATTGAAAAAAGGGGATAAAATTGTCACGATTGGTGGCCTTCATGGCTTTGTCGATTCGATTGATGAATCTAAAGTCGTCATTAAATGTGGTGATGGCAGCCGTCTAACCTATGACCGCTCAGCGATTCGCGAAGTCACTGAAGCTAGTGCAGGCACTGGTGAAGGCGTTAGTCTTTCAAAATAATAAAAAGGAAGCCATCCAAAACGTGGCTTCCTTTCTTTTTACGCAGATCTTTGAGAATTATTCGTTGAAATATTAACCCCTAATATTCCACCCATCATGGCGATTAAGGTATAGCAGGTGTGATAAATGATTTGTTCAGAGTCAAATAAGCGATCATAGCCAAGGTATTGAAATAAAAATACAACAAGTGAATAGATCAGACCTGTTAAGCCCCCTATCAGCCAGCCCTTTTCTTTGCGCTTCCCACCAGAAAGGAAACCCCCGACAAAAAGGCCTATGAATGATAAGGCTGTAATGACATATTGCAGTGATCCTTCTCGTGTCGATGTAAATCTAAGGATAAATGCAAAAATGAGGCTGCAAATCATAGCAAAAGCCAAAATGAAAATTAATCCATACAGAATGGATGTTCCAAAACTCTTTGATTCGATTTTCATTCTCTCCCTTCGGTGTCCTTAAGACTTGACCCCATCTTATTCACTTTTTTTTGTCACGTCTTTTAGACAGTTTCTTTCCTAGTACAAGCGTATTCACGAAAGCAAGCAAATAGAATCAAAGTGAAATTAAAAATTTGGATGGTATATAATTCCTCACATGTTTCTCTGTGGAATGCACATACTATTTTTGAATGCACGAAGGGGAGAAAATTGTGGGAGATATAATAACGATTGTCATTCGAACGATTTTATTTTATATTCTAATTTTGATCATTTTTCGGTTAATGGGGAAAAGGGAAATCGGGGAGCTAAGCATTCTTGATCTTGTTGTTTTTATAATGATTGGTGAACTAGCTGTCGTTGCAATTGAGAGACCAAATGTGAGGATCTTTCATGCAGTACTGCCAATGGCTATACTTATGTTAATTCAAATTACCCTCGCCATGATTTCCCTAAAAAGTAAACCATTTCGCGATCTCGTAGATGGAAAGCCAACCATTATTATTAACAAAGGAAAAATAGATGAGATAGCGATGCGAAAACAAAGGTATAATTTTGATGATTTAATGACGCAATTAAGAGAGAAGGATATCCGTAGTATTGCTGATGTTGAATTTGCTATTTTAGAATCATCTGGAAGCTTATCGGTGATCGAAAAATTAAAGAATAGTAAGGACGATTCGAAACAAGGTGATATCACGATCCCTTTAATCCTTGATGGGGAAATTGATGAGGAAAACTTAAGTAGAATCAATAAAACGAACTTTTGGCTGCGTCAGGAATTGAAACAAAAAGGATATCGCGATATCAAGAAGATTTCCTTTTGTAGCTATGAAAATGGGAAATTTTTTGTGGATATTATGGATGAAAGATAAGAAGACAAGCTAGTAAAACAGCCTGTCTTCTTGCTTGTTCCGATGGATTAAAGGATTATTTCTCCTCGTTTCACAGTTTAAAAGGAAAAAATTTTACCAATCCATGGAATTCGCTTTAGTTCATCTTTTTTAATTAGGCGGAATAAAACAAGCATCAGGAAATAAGAAACCGCCATGGCAACAGTTGTGGTTATTACACGGGTTATCAGATTTTCACTTAACAGGGTATGAGCAAAAAGCCAATATCCAAGCCAACCAGCAGCACACATGACTAGGATTCCTGTTAAATAGTCACGGATATAGAATGAAAAGGACACCTTTTTTAACACTGTTGCAAAGTGAAGACCGGTCACTAAAACAAACCCTACAATAATTCCTAAAGCAACGCCGGTAATACCGAATGTTGCCTGCGAGGCGAGGAAAAAGATTACCGCTGTTTTGATGACAGCCCCAATAAGACTATTGATCATCGCTGCTTGGGCTAAATTTAATGCTTGGAGAACAGCTTGTAATGGACCTTGGTAGTAATAAATTAAAAAAAACGGTGCCATAAGGCGGATGAAGTATGAACCTTTAGTTGAGCCGTACATAAGCTCCATGAGCGGGTCTGCCAATACATATAGTACGATAACAGCAAGTCCACCTGTTAAAAAAACAAACCGCAATGCCTGCTGCAGCCGGTATTCAATTAATTTATAATTTTTATTTGAGTTAGCCTCGCTAATGGCTGGGACGAGTGACGTTGCAAGCGAAAAGGTCACAAATGAGGGAAGCATTAACAGCGGCATAGCATAACCAGTTAGAGCACCATATTGTTTTGTAGCATTAACGGCCACCACTCCTGCCAAGGCTAAGCTGTGGGCCACGACAATCGGTTCGAAAAACCAGGAAATAGAGCCGATCATTCTGCTTCCCATTGTTGGCAAGGCAATTTCCATTAAATCGGCGAAGGTCCGCTTTCCTTTATGAACAAATTGAAAGAAATTTTTCCTTAGCTTAAATCGTTTTTTTATTTTAAACATGGTCAATAAATAAACAAGTGAGAGTAATTCCCCTAAAACAGAAGCCCCCATTGCTGCGGCAGCGCCATATTCAACTCCATAGGGAAGGAACGTCTTTGTTGCTGTTGCGATTAAGGTGATTCGAACAAACTGTTCGATAATCTGCGAGACAGCAGAAGGTCGCATGTTTTGTCTGCCTTGGAAGTAACCTCTTAAAACAGACGAGATCGCGATAATGGGTAGTGCTGGTGCAATCGCAATTAAAGGATAATACGTCCTTTGATCGGTGAAAAGCGTCGTTGATAGAATGGGGGCTAAAAGGATCAAGGCCGGTGTGATGATAATCGATAAACCTACCGTGATAGCCAATGAAACAACCAGAATTTTTTTTATTTCAGCATAATCCCTTTTGGCTTCCGCTTCGGCAATATTTTTTGAAATGGCAACGGGAAGACCTAACTGCATGATCGTAACCATCAGAATAAACGTAGGATATGCCATCATATATAAGCCGACGCCTTCCTCGCCAATGCTTCGTGCTAAAACAATTCGATAAATAAACCCAAGGACTCTCGTAATGAACCCAGCTACTAACAGGATAAAAGTCCCTTTTAAAAACTTTGACATGTAGGTTCCCACCTTCTCAAATAAGAAGAATTCATATACAATTAACTATATGCCTAATGGTGGACAAAGCATGACAAGTAGTAGAAGCTTTTTGTAAAGGTTCAATTAATAGGTGACCTCAGGTGGGGTCCAAGGAGGCACGGGGAATGGATAATAGCCACGTAAATGAACATTTTCGTACCCAAGTACAGCCAGCGTTGGCAAGTAAACTCAGGGAGTTTCGTCTTTTAGGAATTGATTCTGTAGCTGAAAACGAATTTTGGGATTTCTTAGTGAAAAAAAAGTGGAAAAAGGTAAAAGATGAAATGAGGCTTTACGAAATTATCCAGGATATTCTTTCCGTTAAGGTTAGTGATTATATTAACTTTGCAACAATTGAATCTTATAAAACGTCAGAATTTTCCTTCGATGATGGGGATGAACTGAAAGAACTTTTAAAATAAGACTCAATATGTTCATCTATAGTAAATTGACAGCCTATCCAACTTATTTCATAATGATAACAGTGACTTATTAATTAGTTTATTTGGCTTATATGTTACAGTGCTGTGGCACATGCACTAAGGAGGAACAATACATAATGGTAAAGCGTAGTAGAATTATTGCTTTCTTTCTTTTAGTACTTATAATAGGAAGCACAATTGGAGCAACGACGAAAAATATCTTAAACAATATTAAGCTTGGTCTTGATCTCCAAGGTGGGTTTGAGGTTTTGTACGAGGTTAAGCCTGCTAAAAAGGGTCAAAAAATTGACAAGGACGTTTTGGCTAGCACCGCAGAAGCGCTTGATAAACGGATTAATGTCCTTGGGGTTAGTGAGCCGAATATTCAAATTGAAGGAGATAATCGAATTCGTGTTCAGCTAGCTGGTGTTACTGACCAAAATAAAGCACGTGAAATTTTGTCTACTCAGGCAAATCTCACGTTCCGAGATGCCAATGATCGTCTGATGATGGATGGATCTGACCTTAAGCAAGGGGGAGCCAAGCAGACCTTTGATCAAAACGGTGCGCCAAGTGTTTCTTTATCATTAAAAAGCGCGGATAAATTCCGCAAAGTATCAGAAGAAATTATGAATATGGCACCAAATAACTACCTAGTTATTTGGCTTGATTTTGAAGAGGGGAAAGACTCTTTTAAAACTGAAGTATCAAAAGCGGATCCGAAATATTTATCAGCACCAACAGTAAAAGAAATTTTCAATCAAGATACGGTTTCCATTGTCGGTAGCTTTACAGCGAAGGAAGCACAAACATTGGCATCACTTTTAAATGCTGGTTCCTTACCAGTAAAACTAACAGAAGTGTACTCAACATCTGTAGGTGCTAAATTCGGTGAACAGGCATTGAACGAGACAATTCTTGCGGGAATTATTGGTGTGGCAGTTATTTACTTGTTCATGCTTTTCTATTATCGTTTCCCTGGATTTATTGCGGTCATTACATTATCTATTTATATTTATTTGGTTTTATTGATTTTCGATTGGATGAACGGCGTCCTGACCTTGCCGGGAATTGCAGCTATCATACTTGGGGTCGGTATGGCCGTCGACGCCAACATTATTACTTATGAACGGATTAGAGAGGAATTAAAAGTGGGTAAATCCATTAAATCTGCCTTTCAGGCCGGTGAAAAAAATGCATTTACTTCGATTCTTGACTCTAACTTAACGACTATCCTAACGGCAGGCGTGTTGTTCTTCTACGGGCAAAGCTCTGTTAAAGGGTTCGCAACGATGTTAATTATCAGTATCTTAATGAGCTTTTTTACGGCCGTATATGGCTCAAGACTATTGTTAGGACTTTGGGTTCATAGCAATATCTTTAAAAAGAAACCAAGTTGGTTTGGTGTGAAATCAGCTGATATAAGAAATATAGCTGAAAATGTGGATACATTAGATCTGCCTACTCGTTTTGATAAGTTAGATTTTGTAAAGCCTCGAAAGAAATTTTTTGCTATTTCGGGTGTTCTTCTAGTAGCTGGTTTCATTATACTAGTTGTTTTCCGTTTGAACCTATCAATTGATTTTACTAAGGGTACCCGGGTAGAAGTATTATCGGACAAACCATTAACAACAGAAATGGTAAAAAGTGCGTTTGAGGATCACAATTTGCAAACAGATGACATTGTGATCTCAGGAGACAATAAGGAACGGGGCTCTGCACGATTTGTAGATGTACTCAAAAAAGATGAAATAGCGAAATTAAAATCAGATTTTAAAAAAGAATTTGGTTCGGAACCAAATGTTAGCACTGTTTCGCCAACAATTGGGAAGGAATTGGCAAAAAACGCCATTATCGCCTTACTGATTGCATCGATCGGGATTATTATCTATGTAAGTATCCGTTTTGAATGGTCGATGGCGGTTGCAGCAATTATATCGCTATTGCATGATGCCTTCTTTATGGTGGCATTCTTCAGCATCACTAGACTTGAAGTGGATTTGACGTTTATTGCAGCTGTGTTAACCATCGTTGGTTATTCGATTAACGATACGATTGTTACCTTTGATAGGATGCGCGAGAATATGCATAAGAAGAAGCGTCTTAAAACAGATGCGGACATTGCGGATGTATTAAATACAAGTATCCGTCAAACCTTGTCTAGGTCTGTTAATACGGTATTAACAGTATTAATTACAGTCGTTTCACTTATGATTTTTGGGAATGAATCTATTTTCAATTTCTCTATTGCTTTATTTGTCGGACTAGTGGTGGGGGTATATTCCTCTATCTGTGTCGCTGGTCCTGTCTGGTATGTACTGAAAACAAGAGAGCTTAAAAAGAAGGGTACTATTAAAACGGTGAAAGAAAAGAGAAAGTATTCTGATCAGCCACAAGTTTAAAAACGCAACGATTCATTTTATTTGAAAAATCGCAGAGTTTCTGCGATTTTTCTTTTTATTGAATCCTAATTACTACTCTTGTATAATAAGAAAGTCTGAGGGGTGAACATACGCATGTTAAAGTCCAAAACAAAATGGATTGTTCGCAGTTCTGATAACAATCTAGTTGAAATGCTAGCAAATGAATTGAAACTAACACCTCTAGTTGCTTCGCTTCTTGTTAACCGTGGATTGAATACCGTTGATACAGCACGGTATTTTTTATTTGGTAAAGATGAATTCCATGACCCATATCTCTTAAAAGGAATGGATCTTGCAGTTCAGAGAATTCGCCAAGCCATTGAAAAGCAAGAACCGATTCTCATTTATGGTGACTATGATGCCGATGGAGTAAGCAGTACCTCGGTGTTAATGATGACACTTCGTGATCTGGGGGCAAATGTACAATTTTACATTCCCAATCGTTTTACTGAAGGATATGGACCGAATGAACCCGCATTCCGTCAGGCGGCGGAAAATGGAATAAATTTGATTATTACTGTGGATACAGGAATATCAGCGATCCACGAAGCAACTGTTGCAAAAGAGCTAGGAATTGACCTGATCATAACGGATCATCATGAACCGGGACCGGTGCTTCCTGACGCCCTAGCCATTATTCATCCTAAGATTCCTGACAGCATTTACCCGTTTCGCGAACTAGCTGGGGTAGGAGTTGCCTTTAAACTAGCCCACGCCTTATATGGGCATGTTCCGGAGCATCTGTTTGAAATTGCTGTTATTGGTACGGTGGCTGACTTAGTTTCGTTAACGGGTGAAAATCGTCTTATTACCAAAAAAGGTTTGGAAAAACTGAAAGTTACAAATAACATTGGCCTTCGGGCAATTCTTAAATTAGCTGGGGTCGATTTGACTTCTATCAATGAGGAAACAATCGGATTTACACTTGCACCAAGAATAAATGCAGTGGGAAGATTGGAAGATGCAGATTTAGCGGTTCAATTGATGCTGACAGAGGATCCGGAGGAAGCTCAAGCATTAGCTGAGGAAATGGATGCTTTGAATAAGACGAGACAGACAATTGTAAATTCCATCACAGCTGAAGCAATTGCAGAGGTTGAACAAAATTTTCCAATTGATACCAATAAGGTTATTGTCATTGGCAAGGAAGGCTGGAATGCTGGTGTCATCGGTATTGTTGCCTCTAGATTGGTCGAAAAATATTACCGGCCGACGATCATATTAAATTTTGACCCGATAAAAGGTGTCGCAAAAGGTTCAGCCCGGAGTATTGCAGGTTTTGACCTATTTAAAAATTTATCAACCTGTAGAGAAATTCTCCCACACTTTGGTGGCCACCCAATGGCGGCAGGGATGACCCTTGGACTTGACGATGTGGATGAGCTTCGTGAAAGATTAAATAATCTGGCGGAAGAGCAACTAACGGCTGCTGATTTTATTCCGGTAACCCATTTAGACGAGAAAATTCGTCTAGAGGATATTAGTTTATCCTCTTTGGATGAAATAAATCTTCTTGCTCCATTTGGAATCGACAATCCCAAACCTAAAGTGTTAATTAATAATGTTGAAATTACGAGTATGAGAAAAATTGGCAGTGAACAAACCCATCTTAAGGTCTTAGTTAATGAAAATGGCTCAAGTCTTGATGGTGTAGGCTTTGGTTTAGGTGCTTTAGCTGACCAAATTTCACCTGCTTCGAAAATTTCATTAATCGGAGAATTATCTATTAATGAATGGAACAATATACGTAAACCACAAATCTTTATCCAGGATATTGCTGTTGAATCATGGCAGTTATTTGACTATCGGGGTCAAAAAAGGCTCAATAGCTTAGAAACAGCTATTCCAGCTGAAAACAGGAAATTGATTATTTTTAATAAAGAACAACTTGAAAAAATTAGCCCTAAGCTGAGACCTGAGGCTATTCTCATCGAAGATATTGAGGCGGCACAAGCATTTGATTGTAACAGCGCCAATATTGCTTTAGTTGATTTTCCGCCAACAAAAGGACTTCTAAGGGGTTTATTGGAGGGGAAACGTCCAGCTAGGATTTATGCCTATTTTTATAAAGAATCCAGTGATTTTTTCAGCACGGTTCCGACACGTGACCATTTTAAATGGTTTTATGCCTTTCTTATGAAAAAGGGTCCTATTGATCTTAAACGTCATGGAGAGACAATAGCTAAGCAGCGTGGTTGGTCAGAGGAAACTATTATCTTTATTTCAAAGGTGTTTTCTGAACTGGATTTTGTTACAATAAACAATGGATTTATTACTTTGAAAACGGGCGCGCAAAAGCGTGATCTAACTGACTCAAGTACTTATCAAACCAAAGAGAGACAATATGCACTTGAACGAGACTTATTGTTTTCATCTTATCAGGAATTAAAAGCATGGTTCGATCAGGTTATTCGAGAGTCAGTTGAAACTGAGGAGGCAATTTAAGCATGGATTTAAAGCAATTTATTACGATCGTACCTGACTGGCCAAAACCAGGAATTAAATTTAAGGATATTACCCCATTAATGAATAATGGTGAAGCCTATAAATACGCAACAGACCAAATTGTTTCATATGCAAAAGAGAAACAAATTGATATTATTGTTGGTCCAGAAGCACGTGGATTCATTATTGGATGTCCTGTTGCTTACTCACTTGGAATTGGTTTTGCTCCAGTACGGAAAGAAGGAAAGCTTCCAAGAGAAACCATTAAAGTTGGATATGGACTTGAATATGGTAAAGATATTCTAACCATCCATAAAGATGCCATTAAACCGGGTCAACGTGTTTTAATCACAGATGATTTGTTAGCAACAGGTGGTACAATTGATGCAACCATTCAGTTGGTTGAACAGCTAGGTGGAGTGGTAGCAGGGATTGCTTTCTTAGTAGAATTAAGTTATTTAGATGGCCGTAAGAAGCTTGATGGCTACGATGTTTTAACATTGATGCACTATTAAAGGATGCAAGAGGGCACTCAGTGACGAGTGCTCTCTTTATATAATTCTTGAATGAATCTGAGAAATTTCGACACTTTTTTCTTTATTTGCGGAAAAAAGGGTACAATCTCTTTACATCTATGCTTTTTTTTTCGATAATAGAAACAATCATTCTAATTTAGGAACATTTTTTATTGAATGACATTTAAATAATAAATATGAGATGAAAATAAAGGTGATTTCATGGCGAATGATCAAGTGTTAACAGCCGACCAGGTCATCGACAAGACGCGGATCTATTTAAATGAGGAGCATGTTGAATTAGTGAAAAAAGCGTATGAATACGCGAAACATGCTCACCGTGAACAATATCGAAAATCGGGAGAGCCATACATTATTCATCCTATCCAGGTTGCAGGAATCTTAGCTGACCTTGAGATGGATCCTGCAACAGTGGCTGCCGGTTTTCTTCATGACGTTGTGGAAGATACGAATATATCCTTATTGGATATTGAGGAAGCTTTTAACGGCGAAGTGGCGATGCTTGTCGATGGGGTTACAAAATTAGGGAAAATTAAATATAAATCTCATGAAGAACAGCAGGCGGAGAACCATCGGAAAATGTTCGTTGCCATGGCACAGGACATCCGGGTTATTCTCATTAAGCTCGCCGACCGGTTGCATAATATGCGAACATTAAAGCATCTTCCTTTAGAAAAACAACGTCGGATTTCAAATGAGACACTTGAAATTTTTGCCCCTTTAGCTCATCGTCTTGGGATATCTAAGATTAAATGGGAGTTGGAAGATACTGCATTAAGATATTTAAATCCGCAGCAATATTATCGGATAGTGAACTTAATGAAGAAGAAACGAGCGGAACGGGAGCAATACTTAGAGGACGTCATCGAGGAAGTAAAGAATCGGATGGGTGAGGTTTCTATTAAAGCTGAGCTTTCAGGAAGACCAAAGCATATCTACAGCATTTATCGGAAAATGGCCCTGCAAAATAAGCAATTTAGTGAGATTTATGATTTACTGGCAGTTCGAATTGTTGTAAACAGCATTAAAGATTGCTATGCAGTCCTTGGGATCATTCATACATGTTGGAAACCAATGCCAGGCCGCTTCAAGGATTATATCGCAATGCCTAAGCCAAATATGTATCAGTCTTTGCATACGACGGTCATCGGTCCTAAGGGAGACCCGCTTGAGGTGCAAATTCGGACGTATGAAATGCATAGGATTGCAGAGTTTGGGGTCGCGGCACATTGGGCCTATAAAGAAGGAAAGGCGATTAGCGATAGCTCAACCTTCGAACAAAAGTTAACGTGGTTTCGGGAAATTCTAGAATTCCAAAATGATACCGCCAATGCCGAAGAGTTCATGGAATCATTAAAAATAGATCTATTCTCCGATATGGTGTTTGTATTTACGCCAAAGGGAGATGTGATTGAATTGCCGTTTGGGTCTGTTCCAATTGATTTTGCCTATCGTATTCACTCAGAAATCGGTAATAAAACCATTGGTGCAAAAGTAAACGGTAAAATGGTGACCCTTGATTACAGGCTTAAAACAGGTGATATCATCGAAATTCTCACCTCCAAGCATTCATATGGTCCAAGTCAGGATTGGCTAAAGCTTGCGCAAACCTCGCAGGCGAAAAATAAGATTCGTGCCTTTTTCAAGAAACAACGTCGTGATGAAAATGTTATTAAAGGAAAAGAACTGGTCGAAAAAGAAATTCGTAATATGGAATTCGACAGTAAAGAAATTTTAACGCCTGATAATTTAAAGAAAGTGGCAGAGAAATTTAACTTTTCCAGTGAAGAGGATATGTATGCGGCAGTCGGGTATAACGGCGTAACAGCCTTACAGGTTGCCAATCGTTTGACCGAGAAATGGCGTAAACAGCGGGATAAGGAACAATCAGCTACAATTGCTAATGCTATTACTGATTTAAAATCCTTTCCTTCTACCAAAAAGCGGGAATCAGGTGTTCGGGTTCAGGGAATTGACAACCTATTAATTCGCTTATCAAGATGTTGTAACCCCGTACCAGGGGATGAAATAGTTGGTTTCATTACAAAGGGGCGCGGTGTCTCTGTCCATCGCTCTGACTGCACTAACATAGACTCCAATGATGCACAATCAAGATTAATTCCAGTAGAGTGGGAATCTTCTTTAAATGATCGGAAAGAGTATAACGTTGATATTGAGATTAGCGGCTATGATCGCAGAGGTCTGTTGAATGAAGTCCTTCAAGCGGTTAATGAGACGAAAACGAATATATCTGCTGTGACTGGGAAATCTGATCGCAATAAAATGGCGACGATTATTATGTCGATAGCGATTCACAATGTTAGCCACCTGCAAAAGGTAGTAGAGCGAATTAAACAAATTCCAGATGTTTATTCAGTTCGCCGGATTATGAATTAAGGGGTTTCAGTATGAGAGTAGTTGTTCAACGTAGCAAAGCGGCAAAGGTTACCGTAGATGGTGTAGTCACTGGACAGATTACCAAAGGGTACGTTCTTCTGGTTGGGGTGACACATGAGGATAACGAAGCGGATGCTGCTTACTTAGCTGATAAGATTGCCAACTTAAGGATCTTTGAGGATGCAGATGGCAAAATGAATTTGTCCTTATTAGAAGTTGGGGGAGAAATTCTTTCGGTTTCTCAATTTACTCTTTATGGGGATTGCCGAAAAGGAAGAAGACCTAATTTTATGGAGGCTGCACGTCCTGAACAGGCGGTAGAGCTTTATGAAACTTTTAATAGCTTGCTCCGAGATAAAGGTATCCTTGTTGAAACGGGTGTATTCGGGGCGATGATGGATGTTGAGTTAATCAATGATGGTCCTGTGACCCTAATTGTAGAAAGCAAAAATTAAACAATAAGCCTGGCACCCATTTTAGGTGCCAGGCTTATTGTTTGTTTTTTGCTTATTCTGCTTTAAAATAGCGTGCGAGTCCATTAAATAAACCGGACGCGGCGTTTTCTTGAAAGCTGCTGGATTTAAGTGTTATTTCTTCTTCGGGGTTACTTAAATAGCCAAGCTCAATCAAAGTAGCATTTTGACTGTTTTCACGAATCACATGGAAATCTCCAATTCGAACGCCACGGTCTTTCAATTTTGTTTGAGCAACTGTTGAAGCAAGTACCGAATTGGCAAGTGCTTCTTGATAAGGATGATAGTAATAGCCGGTCATACCTCGAACGCTTCGATCTAAATTACTGTCGTAATGGATGCTGATAAAAGCATCAGCATTCTGCGATTGGGCCGCATTCACTCGGGATGGTAACGATATAAAAGAATCGTTGTTGCGCGTAAGATAGACGTTTGCACCGGCTGCTGTTAATTTATCATATAAAAGCCGAGCCGTACGAAGTGTCAATTCCTTTTCCAATGTCCCGTTTGCTCCTGTAGTGCCGTTATCCCCACCGCCATGACCTGGGTCAAGCACAATGGTTTTATTTTTAAGATAACCTTCGGCCCCAGCCTTTTCGATCTGTGGCTTTGTGCCATTGATGGAAACAATCCAGCCAGCAACAAAGCCTGATTTTCCATTCTTTAGTTTCACTTCATACCAGTCATTCACAATACTTTTAACAGAATACGTGGCCCCTTCATTGGCAAGTTCAGCCACATCTGCTTGGACATTTGCCTCTTTTCGAATATTGGTTCCATTATGTAAGATGGTAACGGTACTCCCATTGACAGCTTGTCCAGCTTGAGATTTTTTTGTGGTCTTAGTTAAATACCAGCCTGCTATCCAACCAAAACTACCAGACTCAAATTCTATCTTAACTGCACTGTTGTTTTCTTCTAAAATAGCAAAACTCTGCCCCTTTGTGACAGTTCCAATGATGGAAGAATCTAATGAAGATTCAGAGTGGACATTGAGACGATTGACGGTTACAGTTCCATTGATTCCAGTCGATGTTTTCGATGGGGAATCTTTTAATTCTCCCGATTCGCTATCAATAAACGCAGAACTAGCCCATCCTCTAAGATTTGAAAAACCGATCTCTATCCAATCATTTTGTTTGCTATAAATGGTGACACTCGTGCCTATGGAAAGTTTTCCAATAACAGGGCTCGTTGTGGAGGGATCTTTCCTCACGTTTAAGGTGTCACCAGTAACCACTCCTGTACTTGTTTTAGCTGAACTGGAAGAAGGCTTTTTAGCTTGTTTCTCCGTTTTGATGGTTAAAAAATCTTTAACGACCCATCCATCGCCAAAGGTTGAGGTTATTTTATACCAGTATTCATTTTGATCCAGGACAGTAACCTCTTGCCCTTCATTTAACAGGCCGACAATCCGGAAGCTAGTCCCAGGACCAGAGCGAACCCTTAATTGATCGGTGTTAGCCTTGGCAATCGTCTGATTACTTCCCGATGAAGAAGCGGAGGAAGTAGTCTTTTGATCATTTTCCATTGTCACCAGCCAGTTGACAATCCAGCCTGTTTTACCCAGTGACAACTTAATCTCGATCCAATCGTCTTTTTCCTTTACAATTTCAAACTTTTCACCTCGAGTTGCCACCGTTACAAGCGGATAACTTAATCCAGGTCCGCTGCGAACATTAACCGTTTCAGTCGATATGGTCAGTGAACCACTTGCTGCACTGCTTTTTTCTTGGGGCAGGAAGGCTCCGAAAATAAGAATGATTGATAATAGCAGTAAGGTAAATTTCTTGAGCATCGACACCATCCTTTTCTTTAAGTCTATCAAAGTGCCTCTGATAGCAACTTCTTTTTTATTTTAACGTAAACCAGTGAGAAATTCATTCCTTAATTGTTAAAAAAGTCCATTGCCTATTGAAAAATTACCTTTCACATGCAATTTTTTCAGCCGTGATGGAAATGATAGAAGAAAAGGACAGAGGTGATTTGGTTATGAGATCGAGTGAAAAAGGAATGAACATACAATCAATGGATGGTCGCTTGTTTGGCGTGGATTTTCATGATTTTATTCAAAAAGAACAACAAGCAACCTCTTATGAACTTGCATCTGAATTTGGAATATCGATGGGGGATGTCAGAAAGTTAAAAAAACATCTAGAAAGGTCTTAAATCTTTCTTGACAATACTAGTGATGCTCCGTATTATTATATAAATAAAATGTAATATCAGGATATAACCAATGATGGAGCATAGTAGTTAAGTTAACCCATGAAAAGAGAGGAAATGCCTTTGGCTGAAAGCATTTCTACATGAGCCTTAATGAAAGAACACTCCGTAGGCTTCTCTCTGAAAAAGCAAATGCTTTAGTAGGTGAAGAACGTGGCAGGCGTTAACTGTTTAAGCGGAAGGGCAGTCAATTTGTGCTCTTCAACTAGGGTGGCACCGCGGGAAGATAACTCTCGTCCCTTGTATTTATTACAAGGGATGGGAGTTTTTTTATTTTTTCCAAAAACAGAAGTAAGTGGCTGCTTACCCTAGGTCGTATACAAAGAACACCCCATTTACATACACGCTATTTTTATTAAAAGGAGGGTTACCACCATGTCTATTAGCATCCCTAGAGGTACGCAAGACATTCTGCCAGGAGAGGTAGAAAAGTGGCAGCTGATTGAAGCAAAAGCGCGAGAACTATGTGAAAAATATCAATACCAAGAGATTCGTACGCCCATCTTTGAACATACCGATCTTTTTTCAAGAGGGGTAGGCGATAGTACAGACATCGTTCAAAAAGAAATGTACACCTTTGAAGACCGCGGGAAACGCAGTATTACTCTAAGACCTGAAGGAACGGCTGCTGTTGTTCGTTCATATGTGGAAAAGAAAATGTTCGGTCTAGCAAATCAGCCTGTTAAGCTTTATTACATGGGACCTATGTTTAGATATGAACGCCCGCAAGCAGGACGTTTCCGTCAGTTTGTTCAATTTGGTGTCGAGGCGTTGGGCAGTAATGATCCCGCGATTGATGCGGAGGTTATTTCCCTCGCAATGAATCTTTATAAAGAAATGGGCCTACAAAAGCTTAAACTCATTATCAACAGCCTTGGTGATAAAGAGAGCCGAAGCGCACATCGCGAGGCCTTAGTCAATCATTTCAAACCGCGAATTGGCGAGTTTTGTCATGATTGTCAAAATCGTCTCGAAAAAAATCCGCTCAGAATCCTTGACTGTAAGCAGGATCGCGAGCACGAATTAATGAAAACAGCTCCATCCATCCTTGAATATCTTAATGATTATTCCAAAGCTTATTTTGAAAAATTACAGCACTATTTAACCCAGCTTGATATTCCATTTGAGGTCGATGCTAACTTAGTGCGAGGCTTGGATTATTATAATCATACCGCCTTTGAGATTATGAGTAATGCAGAAGGGTTTGGCGCCATCACCACTCTTTGTGGTGGAGGGCGATATAACGGTCTTGCTGAAGAAATCGGCGGTCCAGAAACACCAGGGATAGGTTTTGCTTTAAGTATTGAGCGTTTTATCGCAGCACTTCAGGCTGAAGGAATCGAGTTAGAAGTCAATCAAGGCATCGATTGCTATTTAGCCTCTCTTGGTGAGGAAGCAAAAGATTACACAGTAGGATTATTGCAACAGCTTCGAATGGCAGGCTTTTCAGCAGAACGAGATTACTTAAATAGAAAAATTAAGGCACAGTTTAAAGCTGCTGACCGCTTACAAGCAAAATATGTTGCGATTCTCGGTGATGATGAACTGAAAAATAACAAAATTAATGTGAAAAATATGGAAACTGGTGAGCAAGTAGAAATAGACCTAAACTCTTTCATTAAACAATTCCAGGAATGGCAATCTTAAGGGGGATCAATATGTTTGGCAGATCATATTTTTGTGGTGAGGTTCCAGAGTCAGCAATTGGAGAAAAGATAACATTAAAAGGTTGGGTGCAAAAACGACGTGACCTAGGCGGATTGATCTTTATTGATCTGCGCGACCGTTCCGGAATTGTTCAGGTTGTGTTCAACCCGGATCTATCAAAGGATGCACTCAAAACGGCAGAAAAAATCCGTAATGAATTTGTTCTTGATATTGTCGGTACCGTTGTGGCACGTGAGGCTGGTACCATTAATGAAAATATAAAAACAGGTAAAATTGAGGTGCAAGCGGAGAAGGTTACAATTATTAATGAGGCGAAGACACCACCGTTTATGATATCTGATAAAACGGATGCTTCTGAAGATATTCGTTTGAAATATCGTTACCTAGATTTTCGCCGTCCTGTTATAGTTGAAACCTTGAAAATGCGTCACCAGGTGACAAAAACAATTAGAGATTACCTTGATGGGGAAGGTTTTCTAGATATTGAAACACCTATTTTGACCAAAAGTACACCTGAGGGGGCACGTGATTATTTAGTCCCAAGTCGTGTTCATCCAGGTGAATTCTATGCATTGCCACAATCTCCACAGTTGTTTAAACAATTGCTGATGGTAGGTGGAATAGAACGTTATTATCAAATTGCCCGTTGTTTCCGTGATGAGGATTTGCGTGCAGACCGTCAACCGGAGTTCA
The DNA here is from genome assembly GCF_000612625.1 of Neobacillus jeddahensis. Lineage (GTDB taxonomy): Bacteria > Bacillota > Bacilli > Bacillales > Cytobacillaceae > Neobacillus > Neobacillus jeddahensis. The sequence continues at coordinate 9,333 of NZ_CCAS010000006.1, read as the reverse complement.
CACAGGTTGACATTGAAACTAGTTTCTTAAGCCAAGAGGACATCATGGCGATGATGGAAAAAATGATGGCGAAGGTCATGAAGGATGTCAAGGGAGTAGACGTTCCTGCTGCGTTCCCACGGATGACGTATGATGATGCTATGAGTCGTTTTGGTTCGGATAAACCTGATACGCGTTTTGGTTTGGAGCTTGTCGACCTTTCTGAAATTGTCAGTGACTCTGGGTTCAAAGTGTTTGCTGCAGCCGTGGCAAATGGGGGTCAAGTTAAAGCAATTAATGTCAAGTCTTCTGCCGACAAGTATTCACGAAAAGACATTGATGCCTTAACAGAGTTCGTAGCAGTATACGGTGCGAAAGGCCTAGCATGGTTGAAGGTGGATGGAGAAGGCCTTAAGGGTCCGATTGCGAAGTTTTTCTCTGAGGAGGATGCACAAGCACTGCAAGTCACACTTGAAGCTTCTGCGGGGGATTTGCTCCTGTTTGTTGCGGATAAGAAGAGTGTTGTTGCAGATGCTTTAGGTGCATTACGATTAAAGCTAGGGAAAGAATTAGGTTTAATCGACCAAAGTAAGTATAATTTCCTTTGGGTTACGGATTGGCCGCTGCTAGAATACGATGAGGAAGAAGGTCGTTATTACGCAGCCCATCATCCATTTACCATGCCATTTAGAGAAGATCTTGACTATTTAGATTCAGATCCTTCAAAGGTACGTGCACAAGCATACGATATTGTTTTAAATGGATATGAACTTGGAGGCGGCTCACTTCGTATATTTGAACGTTCCATTCAAGAAAAAATGTTTAATGTCCTTGGATTTACTCCAGAAGAGGCAAAAGAACAGTTTGGATTCTTATTAAATGCCTTTGAATACGGAACACCGCCGCATGGTGGCATTGCGCTCGGGCTTGACCGTTTAGTTATGCTTCTGGCAGGAAGTTCAAACTTACGAGATACGATCGCATTTCCGAAAACAGCCAGTGCTAGCTGCTTGTTAACAGATGCACCTGGTGAGGTCTCAGAGGGCCAATTGCAGGAATTAAATTTGTTATTAAATGTTAAAAAATAACAGGCATTTCCGTTTATGATTCCTTGAAGATCGTAGCGAAATATGCTAAGATAAAAGCAATCAAAGAAGAGTCCTGAAATGTTCGTTGTATAACCTAAAGTTTTGACCAACATTATTTATCCGGGAGTCTGGAGTTTTCTGATTGCGTAAATGCCTCGCCCTTAACGGGTATGGGGACTTACAATACCGGAAACAGGACACCCACCTGCTAAAGTTGCGGGATCAAAACTATGGATCAAGTCAACGGCACCATTGGGACTCTTTTCTATTTGAAAAAATCAACCTCTTGCTGGACTACGGCGAGAGGTTTTTTGTGGGATTTCAACTTAATTCCTATAAAAATACTTGTTTTTATAGGCGGGTATGATATATTTTTATGGGGAAAAATAGTTATAAATTGAATTTAAATTTGGAGTGAACATACATGCTACATCAATTTTCACGAAATGAACTAGCGATTGGAAAAGAAGGCCTTGATATCATGAAAAACAGCACGGTTGCTGTTTTGGGAATTGGCGGTGTTGGTTCATTTGCGGCAGAAGCCCTTGCCCGATCTGGCGTTGGTCGGTTAATCTTAATTGATAAAGACGACGTTGATATCACAAACATTAATCGTCAACTAATTGCCCTTCTATCAACAGTCGGAAGACCAAAGGTGGACATTATGCAGGAGCGGATTAAAGATATTAATCCTGACTGTGATGTGATTTCGTTAAAAATGTTTTACACAGAAGATACCTATGAAGAAATTTTTAGTCATCAATTAGATTTCGTTGTGGATGCTTCTGATACGATTGTGTATAAGATTCATTTGATGAAGGAATGTTTAAAGAGAAACATTCCGATTATTTCGAGCATGGGAGCTGCCAACAAAATGGATCCAACTCGCTTCCAAATTGCTGATATTTCTAAGACTCATACTGATCCGATTGCCAAGGTAATTCGTACTCGTTTGCGGAAAGAGCGAATTCATAAAGGGATTCCGGTTGTGTTTTCAGATGAAAGTCCAATTGTCATCCGCGAAGATATTAAAAAAGAAGTTGGAAATGAAAATGCCCCTATTCGCAAAGCCCAAATGCCACCAGCATCAAATGCCTTTGTTCCATCGGCTGCTGGATTGATTATGGCTAGTTATGTGGTAAGAGAATTGTTAAAAGACATTAAAATTCAACGTGTTTCTGATGAAAAATAATGTAGGTGCCCTGAACTAATTAGTTTAGGGTGTTTTTTTGTATAATGATTAGGGTAGGAAAAAATTTCAATAATAAGGTAAACTGATTAAGGACCAATTGAGAGGAGTGAGAAGTTGGAAACAATTGTGGAATTGAAGGATGTAACGAAAGTTATTAAAGGAAGGACAATTATAGATCATATTAGCTTCCAGGTAAATAAAGGTGAGGTATTTGGTTTTTTAGGACCTAATGGTGCAGGGAAAACCACGACGATTCGGATGATTGTGGGCTTAATGGGACTTACTTCGGGTGATATCATCATTGGTGGTTCAAGCATTAAATCTGAGTTTGAACAGGCAGTTGGTCATATTGGAGCCATCGTTGAGAACCCGGAAATGTATAAATTTTTGACGGGCTATCAGAACCTTGTCCATTATGCTCGAATGTCCAAAGGAATTACAAAGGAAAAAATTGCTGAAACCGTGGAATTGGTAGGGTTAACAGAACGGATCCATGACAAGGTAAAAACATATTCGCTTGGGATGAGGCAAAGATTAGGTTTAGCCCAGTGTCTCTTACATGACCCAGATGTGTTAATCCTTGATGAGCCAACCAATGGCTTAGACCCAGCTGGCATTAGAGAAATCCGAGATTATGTCCGCTTACTAGCTCGTGAAAAAAATATGGCAGTGATCGTTTCTAGTCACATGCTCTCGGAAATGGAAATGATGTGTGATAGGATTGGCATTATTCAAAATGGCCAGTTAATCGATGTGCAGCTTGTACATGATTTTGTGCAGAGCAGTGAAGTGACATTTGAATTTGAAGTCCTTCCAAGTGACAAAGCCTTGGCACTTATTGAGGCCCATTATCCAAATGTGCGGGCCATCCGCTCACGAAATGGGATCTCAGTTGAATTAACGAAGGAAGACATTCCGAATCTTGTCAAGTTGTTTGTTGACGACAATATCTCCGTTTTTGGTATAAAGGAAGTGGCAAAAACGTTAGAAGATCGCTTCCTTGAAGTGACATCAGAGAAGGAGGGTTCGACTCGTGGTTAATTTAATCAAAAATGAATGGATGAAAATTTTTAAACGACCTGGTACCTTTGTCATGATTGGGATTCTGATCGTTGCAGTGGCACTTTTTGGTATTGTGATTAAATCGCAACAAAATGATATGGATTTCACCCAAGATAAAAATTGGGAGCAAGTATTACAGGAAGAAAATAATGCCCTAAAGCAGCAAATGGATCAAAGTCAGACAAAAACAGATAAGCAATTTTATAAAAAGGAAATTGCTATTAATGATTATCGCATTAAGCACCATATTCCAACTAAAGAACAATATTCTGTTTGGTCTTTTGTAAAAGATACATCACAGCTGATTATTTTAGCAGGGTTATTCATTATTATTGTATCCGCTGGAATTGTTGCTAGTGAGTTTAATTGGGGAACGGTGAAGTTACTTTTGATTAGACCAATCAATCGTACTAAAATTCTCCTATCTAAATATTTGACCGTGTTATTGTTTGCTTTGTTTATGCTGGCTATTTTATTTGTTTTCTCAATGGCACTTGGCGCTAGTTTATTTGGTCTTCCGGACAATCCACTTTCATACCTAAATTATAATAATGGTCAAGTGACAGAGCAAAATATTGTCGTCCATTTGTTAGTCTATTACAGTCTTAGTTCAATTGATACAATGATGCTGGTGACGATGGCATTCATGATATCATCTGTATTCCGAAATAGTTCTCTTGCGATTGGATTATCCTTGTTTTTATTGTTTACTGGCGGGCAATTTACGGAATTGTTGTCAATGAAGTTCACCTGGACAAAATACATACTATTTGCAAATACAGATTTGATGCAATATTTCGAAGGCACACCAATGATCGAAGGGATGACCTTACCCTTCTCCATCTTCATGCTGTTGATCTATTTTCTCATCTTCCTGTTCCTTGCATTCTTTGTCTTCAAAAAACGAGACATCGCCTCGTAAATATGGAAATAGGTAGAAAAAGGGGTCAGGCACCATGTGAAAAATTCACATGGTGCCTGACCCCTTTAATCCTATTTGGACCTTGTTAATTTTTCGTAGACGGTTGCTAGTGCTTGTTCGAATTTGCCCGTTTTTTTTGGCTGGTAGTATTTTTTGTTTTTTAGTTTGTTCGGTAAATACTGTTGCGGTACCCAGCCGTTTTCAAAATCGTGGGGATACAAGTAGCCAATTCCTCGTCCTAACTCTTTAGCACCTTGATAATGGGCATCTTTTAGATGGTCTGGGACTTCCCCGACGATGCCTTTTTGAATATCGTCAAGTACCGCTTGGATCGCCAAAACAGCTGAGTTTGATTTTGGTGATAAGCATAGTTCGATCACGACATTTGCGAGTGGAATTCTTGCTTCTGGAAAGCCAATTCTCTCTGCCGTTTCAATCGCGGCCAAGGTCCTTGCCCCAGCTTGTGGATTGGCGAGTCCGATATCTTCATAAGCAATGACTATCAAGCGACGACTAATGCTTGGGAGATCACCTGCTTCAATTAATCGGCCGAGATAGTGGAGGGCCGCATTGACGTCGCTGCCACGAATCGACTTTTGAAAGGCGGACAAAACATCATAGTGCCCATCTCCATCTTTATCCGCAACCAAGCTCTTCTTTTGCAAACATTCTTCAGCGGTTTTAACATTAATATGAATGATGTCATTTTCATCTTTATCGGTTGAAAGGATGGCTAATTCTAATGCGTTCAAAGAGCTTCTAACGTCACCATTCGAGCCTTGGGCAAAATGCAATAATGCTTCATCTGCTATTTCAATCTTTAACTTTCCAAAACCGCGCTCATCATCTTCAAGGGCACGTAATAATGCCTGGCCTACTTCGTCTGGTGATAAGGGTTTTAGTTCGAAAATTTGACAGCGACTCCGGATGGCAGGATTAATGGCATGATAGGGGTTACTGGTTGTTGCCCCGATCAACACGATCATTCCGTTTTCTAGATAGGGAAGTAAAAAATCTTGCTTCGCTTTGTCTAAGCGGTGTACCTCATCGAGAAGTAAGATCACTTTACCAGACATTTTGGCCTCGGCTGCGACAATCTCCATATCCTTTTTATTGTTTGTAACGGCATTAAGCGTTCGAAAGGCATATTTGGTACTTCCTGCAATGGCACTTGCGATGGAGGTTTTGCCAATCCCTGGTGGTCCATATAAAATCATTGATGTTAGCTGTTTTGCTTTCACCATTCTCGCGATTATTTTCCCATCCCCAACTAGATGCTGCTGGCCTACAACCTCATCAATGGTTCTTGGCCGCATTCGAAATGCTAATGGTTTCTGCTGCATAATCATCTCTCCAAAAATTTTACTGATCTTTCCTAACGGAGACTTCCGCTTTTCTTATAACAATACCATTATCGCTTGCAAAAGCATACGAAAGAAGAATATGATATAATTTTTAATATCTATCAGTTTACTGAGTATTAATGTGATTATTGAGATATATCAATGAATAGAGGTGCGAGGGATGAAAATTTCAACTAAAGGACGTTATGGTCTTACCATTATGATCGAACTTGCAAAAAAACATGGTGAGGGTCCTACTTCATTAAAAACAATTGCCCAGGCAAATGATCTATCCGAACATTATTTAGAGCAGTTGATTGCTCCATTACGAAATGCGGGTCTAGTAAAAAGTATCAGAGGAGCTTATGGAGGGTACATACTAGCTGATGAGCCAACCAAAATCACTGCTGGAGACGTAATCCGTGTCCTCGAAGGTCCAATTACGCCCGTTGAAGGGATTGAAGATGAGGAACCAGCTAAGCGAGAGCTGTGGATTCGAATTCGCGATGCCATTAAGGATGTCCTGGACAATACGACATTAGAAGACTTAGCAAGTCATAGTGAAGATGAGGATCAATTAGAAGGTTATATGTTTTATATTTAATGTGAAAAATAACAAGCAAACATATAAACACTGATTGATTTTGGTATAGAAAGATTATGCTAGACAGTGAATTAATTTTGATTGAAGGTGTAACAATGGAACGAATTTATCTCGACCATGCTGCGACCTCTCCTATGCACCCAAGGGTGATTGAAAAAATGCTTCACGTGATGAATGCGACCTTCGGAAATCCGTCAAGTATTCATTCATTTGGTAGGGAGGCTCGTCATTATATTGATCAAGCACGAGCAGCACTGGCCAATAGTATAGGTGCAAAAGAAAGCGAGATTATTTTTACAAGTGGAGGGACAGAGGCTGATAATATGGCCTTATTTGGTGTAGCTGAAAGCTTCCAGCATAAGGGGAAACATATTATTACTACTGAAATTGAACACCATGCCGTGTTATATGCCTGCAAAAAGTTAGAAAAAATGGGCTTTGAGGTTACCTATCTTCCTGTTGATGAATCGGGACGAATCTCAATCAGTGAACTCCAAGCTGCGTTACGAGATGATACCATCCTCGTTTCGGTTATGTATGGGAATAACGAAGTAGGTACAACCCAGCCAATTGCTGAAATAGGAAAACTATTAAACGATCATCAGGCTATTTTTCATACCGACGCAGTTCAGGCATATGGGCTGGAAGACATTGATATTAATGAAGAGTTGATTGATTTATTATCTGTCTCTGCTCATAAAATCAATGGACCGAAGGGAATGGGATTTCTCTTTGTAAAATCAACTGTTAAAATTCCACCGCGCTTATATGGCGGCGACCAAGAACGAAAACGGCGTGCGGGTACGGAAAACGTGGCTTCCATAGCGGGATTTCATGAGGCTGTCCTGATTGCTGCTGAAGACAGGAAGTCTAAACAGGATAAATTCAGTGGCCTAAAAGAAACCATGCTGCAAAAGCTTCATGAGTTAAAGGTTGAATTTGACATAAACGGATCACTTGAATATTCCTTACCACATGTATTAAACTTAAGTTTTCCGGGGACAAGCGTGGAGGCAATGCTTGTTAACCTAGATTTAGCAGGGGTTGCTGTTTCTAGCGGTTCAGCGTGCACAGCTGGTTCAATTGAGCCATCACACGTCCTCGTTGCAATGTTTGGTAAACAATCAGAACGGTTAACCAATTCGATTCGCTTCAGCTTTGGCTTTACTACGACGCCAGAAGAAGTCATCAAGACCGCAGAAGAAATCGCAAAGGTTGTCGCGCGTCTGAAAAAATAAATCAACTTAGATGCCACGGCGAAGAGAGAGGTGAAATGTATGGAAAAGAAAGATCCAAAAAATACTCGTGTTGTAGTGGGAATGTCAGGTGGAGTTGATTCCTCCGTTGCCGCGCTTTTATTGAAGCAGCAGGGCTATGACGTTATCGGTATTTTTATGAAAAACTGGGATGACACCGACGAAAGCGGTTTTTGCACCGCAACGGAAGACTACGAAGATGTTATTCGTGTCTGTAATCAAATTGGCATTCCCTATTATGCAGTCAACTTTGAAAAACAATATTGGGATAAGGTATTTACCTATTTCCTTGAAGAATATAAAGCAGGACGAACGCCTAACCCAGATGTTATGTGTAATAAGGAAATCAAATTTAAGGCTTTTCTTGAGCATGCAGTCAATTTAGGGGCAGATTATCTTGCAACAGGACATTACGCGCGAGTTGAATACCGCGAGGGAGAATACAAAATGCTCCGCGGTCTTGACGAAAATAAGGACCAAACCTATTTCTTAAACCAATTAACACAAGACCAACTAAGTAAAGTCATGTTTCCGATTGGAAATCTTGAAAAACCTAGGGTGCGGGAAATTGCCTTGGAAGCTGACCTAGCTACAGCAAAGAAGAAGGACAGCACAGGGATTTGTTTTATTGGTGAACGGAATTTTAAAGAATTTCTGGGTCAATATTTACCGGCACAGCCAGGTAATATGGAAACCTTTGATGGTGAAATTAAGGGTAAGCACGAAGGTCTCATGTATCATACGATCGGTCAGCGCCATGGATTGGGGATTGGTGGATCGGGTGAGCCATGGTTTGCGATTGGTAAGGATTTAAAAAGAAATATCCTTTATGTTGGCCAAGGCTTTCATCATGAAAAACTATACTCAGATTCGATTACAGCTGTAAATGTTAGCTGGGTATCGAACGCGGAAAAACCTGTGGAATTTGATTGTACAGCTAAATTCCGTTATCGTCAGGAAGACCATAAAGTGACTGTCCGCCTCTTAGAAGGAGATAAGGTGGAAGTCCGTTTCCATGAACCAATACGTGCGATCACGCCTGGACAGGCAGCCGTTTTTTATAATGGAGAAGAATGCTTGGGTGGCGGAACAATTGATGAAGTATATAAAAATGGTGAACGGTTAACATATGTTGGCTAAGAGTAAACCCTGATTCCTTTCTGGAGTCGGGGTTTTTCTGTTTGGAGCTTATCAAATATGGTATACTTTTTCTGAAGATTGGAGCTGACAAAAATGGATAAAAACCAATTAGGTGTACAATACATGCAAGAAGGAAACTGGGAAGAGGCAGCGAAGGCTTTTAATGATGCCATAGAAGAAAACCCAAAAGACCCAGTAGCCTATATAAACTTTGGCAATGTACTCTCTGCCGTGGACGATGATGAAAAAGCAGTAAAATTTTATCAAAAAGCGATTGAAATAGATGAACATGCAGGGGCAGCTTATTATAGCATCGGGAATGTCTTCTTTACTCAAGACCGTTTTACTGAGGCCAAAAAAATGTTCGAAACTGCAATGAAAAAAGGTCTAGAATCAAGCGATAATTTCTTTATGCTAGGTCTAACACTTGTTCAACTAAATCAAGGGAAATTGGCGCTCCCCTACCTGCAACGAAGCGTAGAGTTAAATGAACATGATGCAGAAGCACGCTTTCAATATGGATTATGTTTGGCCCAACTGGAACTAATTGACGAAGCCATCCTTCAATTAGAAAAATGTATTGAGTTAGACCCTGACCATTCGGATGCGTTCTACAATTTAGGGGTTTCATTTGCGTTTAAAGAAACTTCCGTTAAAGCGATTGAAATGTTCAATAAAGCACTTGAGATTCAACCAGATCATTTGCTCGCAGGTCATGCGAAAAAATTAATTGAAAACAACCTATAG
>NZ_CCAS010000005.1 GCF_000612625.1 Neobacillus jeddahensis | reverse complement strand
TGTAGGCAAACTCGAAAATTTTCGAGTTTGTCTACAGTCTAAGGCATCGGTTTCCCGATGCCTGTAGCTTTAAAATAAAGTTTGATCAAAAAAACCTCACAAACCCGCATTTTGCACTATAAAAAAGAATCCATTTTGAAAAAAAGATTGATCAAAACGAATTCTTTCTTTGTGAAGTATTATACAATTTTTATAAAAAAGTTTGATCATTTTCTAGGTGTAATCTTCAACAATTGCGCTCTTTACCATGTAACTCTAACCAATAAATTCCTTGGAATTACGTAACGCTTGAAGATACACTTGTTCGGGAAATTTCGTGATCCGCAATAATTCAATTGCATTTTTTGTTTTAGAAGGACCTGCCTTAATTAGATAGTCGAAAATAATTTCATCATTTATAATACGTTCTCTAAAATGATAATTATCGTACTTTGTTGATAAGATATCAGTTAGTTCCAGATCATGAGTTGCTGCCATAATTCGCGTTTCATTACAATCACTTAAATAATTTAAAACTGATTCAGCAGCGGCAACCCGCTCGATTGTATTTGTCCCTTTAAAAACTTCATCAATAAAAAAGTACATGAATTTGTCTTTATTGGCATCTCTTATATCAAATATTCTCTTTAGAGCGTAAATTTCACTCAGAAAATAACTTTGCCCTTTTTCAATATCATCGGACATGGCCATAGAGGAATAAACTAATCCTCGTTTTAAAGTGATCTCCCTACTGGTACTGGTGTTTAAAGCCTGTGATAAAATGATATTAATTGCAATCGTTTTGATAAATGTAGACTTCCCCGAAGCGTTGGAGCCGGTAAGAAGAATATTTTTATCGAAGTAAAAGTCATTTCCCACTGGTTTATTTAATAAAGGATGGTATGCTTTTTGGATGATTAGGGAGTTATTATGACTGTATTTAGGTAAGCAATAAAATGGCAGTATCTTCCTCCATAATGCGATGGAATAGCAACAGTCAATATCCCCTAATTTCCTCCATGCCAATTCATATATTTCATTATTACTACTTAAAATATTCACGATGTAATGGAAGATAAAGTAATCAATTAAAAATATAGATTTACATAATGTAAATAGTTGAAGGACTAAGTTGCTCCCGCTGGCATCGTCTTGTAACAGGAATACGCCAATAAAAGGCGCTTTTTTTAATTTATTTGTTCTTTTTAAAAAATCAACATCATTATTTAGTTTTGCTAATTTCCTAGATGTTAAAATAATATTTAAACAATAAAATAAACTTTCATACTCTACCTCATTCTTAGAACGGTTTAGATAAAATAGTGTTGTATTTACTAGCACGCTTATTATGAATATCGAAAAACCAAGTTGGACTGAAATAAACATAGTGAGCAGTCCCACAATAGGTAGGACACTGAGAACGAAATAGATTTTCCTGAAATTGAAATCAGGGTTACCAAAAATATATTTGGATGAGTCTGCATGGGCTGCTTTACCTAATTTTGCTAAAATCAGTGATAATTTACTTCTGTATTGCCTATCTCTAGTGATTCTCTCTATTATTTCTTCATAAAATAAATGTTTTTCATGAGCCTTTTTTAATCTGTAATACAACATTTCTTCCCCGACTGAAGTAAAGGTATAATTTACTTTTTCAAATATTTTACTCATGTTTAGGTCATTCCAAGTAATATCATCGACACCATATTCATCCTTGGAACTTCCTTTTGCATTTTCAAAAAAATATTTAAACGTTCCAAGATAATTTATTGGATAATCTAATTTATTATTATTATCCCATAATTTTAACACCAAGTTTTTCTTTCGATAGGCACTATATATATTATATAGAACAGTTACTCCCGAAATAGCGATGATTGCGTAAATGTAAAACATACATACTCCCCCAATGTTTTTTTATTTTAAATAAAAAACATTGGGAAATGTGGACCTTCATCATCTTGCTCACCTTTAGATTCTTTTCGATACACTGAACATACTAGTTTATATTTATAATACACATATGGTGTCAAACCATTATTTTGTAAATGATTAGCATTGACATTTTGCACAATGCACATATCTTTTTGTTGTAAACCAACGTGTTTGTTTACATGGTATTCAGAAAGAATAAGAGCAGCATTCAAAAAGAAAGCTGTAAATATGAAAATTGATATATAAAATAAAGTGTCTGGTGTTAGTAACTCCATTTATACACATCCTTATGGAATATAATAACATAAATTCCAATAAATCATTCAATATTTTCAGAAATATAATTATCCAAAATACACATGTTTTTCCTACTAAACTACCATTAAATATAGTATGATTTTTGACTGTTCAAAGTAAAAAACGAATCAAATATCTCATAAATGTTCATTTAATTTAAAAAGTGTATTCCTACATAAATCTGGCTCTATTAGCGAACAAAGTTTAATCTAATTAGGGCCGCACTATAACATCCTTTTTATTTTATATGTTTTTCTGCTTCTTTCTAATGTATTCTTCTAAATAAGGTTTTATTTTTTTGAAATTCTTGGATTCTATCGCACAGGATTCCCTTAATTTCTCAAACCTCACGCAATTTTCTTCTTCTAACATTTTGTCTATGACTATACAACAACGCCGAATTTGAAACTCTTGAACAGTTTCTGAAATTTCATTAAGTAATTCGTTAGTCTTTGGCAATTTTTCCACATAACTTTTGATTGAGAGGTTGAATATATTTAATCGTTTACTAAATAGCTTACCTGTAATTCTAACTGGCTTTTCTAATGTTTTTAATTCAGGATAAACTTCTTTTATCTTTTGATAATATTCTTGATCGCGCTTATTCCAGTCAGTTGCATTTGTTATCGTTGTTGCTTGACGTTTCTGAGGTAAATTAGCATCGAACCATTCCTTATCATTTATATATAAATAACGATATGCTGTATAGAATTTTCTCTCCAACTGCGTTCTTGTGACGTCAGGGCATTCCTTTATAGCATCTAATAACAAGGAACGATAGTATTCAATACGATTTTTAGTATTACTTTTTAAAGTAATATTGGGATTCTTTGGTGTATGCAAGGTTTTACGTTTAGAAGGAAAATTGGCATCAAGCCATTCTCTATCATGATTATATAAGTAAGTAAAATTTTTCTTTAACTTCGTCTGAAATTGCTTTCGATTAGCATTCGGGAATTTCTCTCTCCACTCTAATAAATCTGCACGATATTTTTCAGTGAGTTCTGGGGATGTTGCTTTAATAGCAATTCGATTATAAATTGTCTTTGGACTTACATCTAGCTCTAATGCAATTTTTTCACGACTTACATTCAAAGATACTAACTTTTCAAACTTCTCTTCCCACGCTTTTCCATAGGCTAATATTCGACTTTTACGCCACTTACCTTCCTCACTCTTGTCTGGTCCTATCCTTGTATATTCAAAACCACATGAACATGAAAATTTTCCTATTAGAACTTTATCTCTAGTTTTTATTTCTACCTCCGATATTACCAAAACTTTATAATGCTTGGCAGCTTTATTCAAACAAGGCCACGGTCCACTCCCGAATGGACCATCATCTTCTTTTATTTCTAAAAATGAGTCTATATCTTGATCGAAGAAATACAGTAAAAGCAAATGACGAAATGGATGTACACTATTTCTCAAAAAATTAGTAAGCGCTATTTGCAACCATTGATTTTGTCCATCAATTTTTACTGGTGACTCATACTTTTCTAAAAAACCTTGTGGAAACTTTGAAATAAAGGCTCTAAAAAGTTCTTCTCTTTTTAGTCTAGTATTTGTCATTAACCAATTATTTTCCCTCAAGAGCGTCCTATACTTTTGAAAGACTTTTTCGATGTTAAATTGGTTGATTGGTACTTGAAGTAATCGATAAGCCATTTTGGCTAACTTAACTTGTACCTCTTTGAATTCACTGGATTCAGTTTCCTTTAAACTTGATGAATTCATTAGTCTTTCATCAAATCTTATATACCCATGTCTGCTAAATTCTGTATAATCAACAGGGTACTTCTTTAGCATCAATTCATGGTGAGGGCAATAATCAATACCTTGGAGCTGATGCTCGCGGTGAACATATGGTTCACTGTATATTTTAATATCGTTGTTGGCACACTCTGAACAATAATATAACCCTTGTTTTCTACTAATTTTACCACCGGAAATTCCCAATCTACCATGTATACCTTGTCCATTTGTGCGTACATCTTCCAACACTTTCTTTTGACGCTCAATGGTAATAAATAGAGCGAAATAAGGGTATATAGTATTATTAGCTAATAGGCTCTCAACTGAATAATTATTTCCTAAATTTTGTATCAAGTTAGAAAAATGACTACCAAACTCTATACTCGGTAAAATACTTCGACTTTGGAATAATTCCTCTAATGTTTCTACAAAGTTGATATTACCATTATAAAAATGATACCGGCTTATAGCGGAATAAATCAATTCATCCGGATAAGGATCAGTAAAAAACGGGAGCAAATAAATCACCACACTTTTAAATATCTAGTAAAATTAGCAATTTAAGATCAGAATAGTTCACTCATTGGTTCTGGTATAAAGTTATTTTGTTTTAGATAAACATACGGATGTTTTTTCTTTGCTAAAGCTTTTTCCCTTAAAGCTAATAACGGCAAATTGACTACTTGTTTTTCTTTTAAAACAACCTTTGAAAGTTTTTTTTGATTCAATTCCATCGCCTGCTGAATTACATGCAATTTCAATTGATTGTATTCGGTATCCACCGGATTTTTTTCAACAGCTTTTGTGACTAAATTACGTAGAACATTTGCATCCAATGCAGTAAAAATCCCCAAAGCAGCTAATTCAACACTTAGATTCTCAATCGTATCTCGGCGCTTGTAATCCAATGTGTTTAAACGCTCTTTCATCGCATCTTTGATTTTACCTTCGTATTCAGTGCCTTTCTTATGATTAATCATTAAGTCGTCAAGATTAATCATAATATCCTCATATTTATACATCGCCTTTAAATTGTTTTTACGAATAGCATTGAGCATTGGTTGTATAATTTTCATATCTACCTTTGCTGTTTGCCTTAGAACCTGCGGAGTTATTTTTTCATCTGAATTCTTTTCATCAAATAATACTCGTTCTTGTGCAAGAATAAATAAATTCACAGCCACTGCAGTAATGCCTTGACACTCTTCATAAAAAGCTTTTTTAAGCTCGTCAGTCAGTTCCGAGTGTTCTTTTAAACATTGCATATTCCAAAGTGTTTCTAAGAAAAATTCCCATTCCTCGCTGTTTTCTGCCATTCGGTCCCAAATAATAGATCCATCACTTGCTGCCCGACGTGCTTGGCGGAAGTTTCCTTTAAATAATAGTTGTGCCTTCGAGGTACCAATTAATACCGTTGGGATACCTACTGTATTAGACAATGTAACAAAGAAGTTCAACATTTCCTCTTGCTCATTTTTTGAATTTATAAGATGCTGAATTTCGTCAATCACCAACACACCAATACCATACAAACTCGCGAGTGAAGTCATATACAATAACATTGTTGATGTCATTCGATTGAAATACCCAAACTTCTCCAGATAGTGTGTACCTAGTAAATCATCAATTGCTTTAAAGAAACTTTTGCATAATGTGGCTAAGCTTCCGTCATAAGGGCAGTCTATTTTCAACCAAACAATTTGAGTACGGTTAAAAAGTTGACCTTTGTATAGTTGATGCTTAATGACTTGCGGATACATTGATAGCAAACGTTCAATTGCAGTTGTTTTACCTATACCAGATATACCAATAATCGCTACACTATCAGCTGTTGAACGTATATAGTTCAGCCGCTCATCGATATATCGATGAGCCCCTTCTTCATCTTCACGTAGCTCGTGCAAAACCCGGATACGTTCTAAAAAAGATTTATCTAAAGGATTACGTGCTAAATATCCTCTACGAATTAAAGTGGATAATTTACGTTCAACTTCAAAATGAATGGGCAATGGTTGAATAAAATTTTTAATTCGTTTCAATACATGGTAACGAATGTTTGCCTCGCTTTGTTTATCTTGTTCAGATATACGTGGTGTGACCATAAATCGTTCCAATACATCATCTTCAGTAAATATTGGGGGAAGGGCTTCAATAAAGGGATTATTGCAATAATCAGACAAAGCTTGTTCCTTATAATTTGCTTCCTCTAAATCACCTTTTAATACTAGGTTATTTATTTTTTCCATATTCCTCATCTCGCTTCTTTCGTAATTTATCCATTAAACGTGAGGAAGATTTTTTCGGTGTTTCTTCTTCAACTTTTTCTTTTGTTGCAAAGTCTATTACTGATGCTTTCTGATCGAATTGTTCAGACTCTAAATCAAATTGCTCAACTTGACGATTAAGCTCTTTTTCAATAGCCTTGTTATCTCTAATAGATGCTAGCTCTTCTTTTTTACTTGTCGATTGATGTTGTAATTGCTTTTTCTTATTTTTAGCTTTAGTTATGATATCTTCAAGCATTGCTTCAGTATTAATGGTGAGTTGCACTTGTTTTGAGCGTTCAATTTCCTCAAGTTCACTTCTTAATTGTTGTTGGAAAATAATTTCCTCTATAAAGTCTTGTTTATATTGAAAACTTGGTTCAAGTAAGCTACAGGTTTCAAAATCCATACCACCATCATGTGGAATATAAATTTTTTCTACATTACGAGGATCATAAACGATTTCAATACTTTTATTTTTAAACTTTAGGTACCATTGTTCTTCTAATGCCTGTCTTGAACCATAAAATAAATTCTTAAACTTTATACCTGCTCTAGAAATCGTTGCATTTCCTCGCGGTAAAACATTTAATCGCAAAATAGTTCGATCAACCGTTCTTAATCTACCTTTTCGATTTTTGATTCCCCAATTCCAAAGGTTAATCGGTGTAGGCACAATATTATCAGCAATCATTTCTTTTTCCATTGGATATTTTTCAATAATTTTATGATTGTGATGTAATACTAATGTAATAATAATTGCTGTAAATTCTCTAAGATTTAACGTTGCATCTAAGCGATAGTCTCGATCTCCACGCTCACGATATTCCTTTTGAATAGCTCCGGGTGCTTTTTGTTTCACTTTTCCATTCAGTGTACGAAATTTACGTTCAACAATCCCTTTTAAGTCACCACGATAGGCCGTTGTATTTTCAATTTTAATATTTAAATTATTAATTAAGTTTTCTACGGAATAGCCCTCAAATTCCCCGCGGTCAGCAATAATGATTTCAGGCAAGTGATGTGTTGGCCATTGTCCTTCTTCAATATCAATATTGTATTTCTTACAAAAATCTACCTTATCAGCAGCCATATTATCTAATGCCATCATTGCACCTAACCATGAAGGTCCTTCTAAACCAACATATAAACCTGTTATTATTCGAGAGTAGACATCCAGTACAGCATAAATAACGGGGCGACCAATGATTCTATTTATATCAAGTGAGCTTACCAAATAAATATCAGCAATCGTAGCGTCAATTTGAAAGCGAGTACCTGGACCATTTGTTTCTGATTTTGAATTGCTTACAAGGGGACGACTTTTCAATTCAAATTCCTTGGCACTTTGACGAAATTGAATATCCTTTTTTGGGTCTTCAAATTTCTTAAACCAATAGTAAAACTGATGGTAAGAGGGTATCCGATTAGCATCCCAAACACGATATTTCATTTCACCATTTTCTTTATAACGGTCTGAATAAAAATCACGTAAAATAAAATGATAAACATCCTTTAAAGAATAATTATTTGTTTTCCGGTAATACTTGTCAATTGAATGCTCAAACTGCAGCTTCACTTCTTCTGTGATATTAATACCTGTTTGATATTCGCCACTAACAGTTACTCTTCTTGGTCGACCAGCTTTTTCTTTCGATAAAGATTTTTCTTTTCCTCTACCACCTGAGTTTATATAATCAGGGAGCATAGCATTTTTATTCATACCACGCTGCCAATAGCGGCTAAGAAGCTTCTTTACTTTTGTTGGTGTAACTTCTAGTTGTTTTGCAATAGCTTTTATCTTAAATTCTCTTCCATGTTTTTGTAGTAACTCTTCCATAAAAGGGAAAAAGGATTGTTGAATTGTGCGCCAATCCTCTTCACGCTTTTGAATCTGTACCGCTGTCAAATCTTCATCGATTATTACTCTAGCAAATGGATCAGCTATCGCTAATAATACTTTCTGTTCTATTTCTGTAACCAATGTGGCATAAAGCATCTTCTTAGGCATTGATGTATGTGCATCAATATCAACTATATAAACATATGATTCTTGTATTTCAATTACCCGCATTCGTTTAGAATCTTTTACATATTGAAGGACTTGGTTAATATAAATCATCCGTTTATCACCTGCTTCAATCTATTCTCATCAATAGACTGAATTGTAATTGGTTGTTCTAAATTCAAAGTTTCTTCCATATTAATTCGAATGATTTTTTGGGCCAGCAAATGATAAAATAACGTTACTCCACTACCGAAAGGCAAATG
This sequence comes from Neobacillus jeddahensis, assembly GCF_000612625.1. GTDB lineage: Bacteria > Bacillota > Bacilli > Bacillales > Cytobacillaceae > Neobacillus > Neobacillus jeddahensis. The sequence continues at coordinate 140,724 of NZ_CCAS010000005.1, read as the reverse complement.
AGTATCAATATCAAACTCATTCGCAATTGCTCTAAAACTACTATTTTTGTTTAATAGCCTTTGTATTAAAGAAATTGCTAAATCTTCAATATGTTGCTCGCTCATTTCTCGGAAGACATCATAATCTCTAACATTATAATAATCATGCACATAACTAATATTACGAGCCATCGTTTTCGAAATCTCTTCTTCAGTAACAATGCCCCAATCAATATCTCTTCGCTGCCAATACTCTCTTTCAATTTCAAACTTTTCAAGGACTCGTTCTTTTAATAATTCATCTTTCATCTTAATTGTTCGGGCTACCTCAAACACACCTTGTCCTTTATCCAGCGTTAATAAAAAATCCGTTGTCATCACAATTGGTTCATTCGTTTTGGGATCTGTAGGATGTTTAATACCTAACTCTTGCGCAATAACAATTGTTTCTTCCAACGGTAATAAGGGAAATTGCTCTCTTATATCTAAAACAAAATCTGAGTATTCAGTTAAATAAAAATAGTTTCGTTCTAAATCAGACAAAAATTCGTGTTGCCTTCCTGTTTTTATTCCTTTCAATCGAGTTGAGCGACCTAATGAAGAAACGTCTTGAATATTCAACCAAGGTTTATAATTTGAACCTTGCCCGGAGCCACGACCTTCTTTAATCCATTTATCAAATTTAGATGTTCTTGTTCTTTTTGACATAAAAAACACCCCTTTAGACAATTTTATCCAAAGGGGTTAGACAGTGCAACTTTTTTATAAACAGTATAACTTTATTTCAAACAGTACGTCTTTTTTACAAACGGTATAACTTTATTTCAAAGTTACAATGCCCTTTATAAACCATTTTTTATAAACCACACTTTAATTGAGCATTACAGTTGGTACATGTATTACAGCCGCCAATTTCTTTTACTTTTCCTTTTCGGCATACAGGGCATGTATTTCCAACCTCTGAACCGATCGTTACGTCTGTTGAACGAAGGTCACTGATAGTATCAACCAAAACAACATGCTGTTTTGGTTTTTCTTCAAACATTGATAATTGTTCATTTGTATTATCTTCTGCCTTTAGAGTTAGTACCTGCGAATCACGGGAGCCATCCACATAAACGGTACCGCCTTTTGCACCACCACGGTAAAGACGTTCATATACCTTTTCTACTTGTTCTACACTGTATCCTTTTGGCGCATTAACAGTTTTACTTATAGAACTATCTATCCAACGCTGGATAACACATTGGACATCAGCATGAGCCTCAGGCGCAAGCTCCATTGCCGCAACAAACCATTTTGGCAGATTCTCTGGATCTGCTTCAGGATGTTGGTCTAAATATTCTTGGACGATATCCGCTTTTACTTCGATAAATTTACCAAGACGTCCACTTCTAAAATAAGAAAATGAGAAATAAGGCTCTAATCCTGTGGAGACGCCAACCATTGTCCCAGTACTCACGTTTGTTACTCTCAATAAGGATTTTATTGAGGGCGGGATTATCAGTACCCGCTCCATATGTCGCCATATGGGTCAGACTATATCATCAACCATTTTTTGAATGTCTTTTTCGATGACAAGGATATTCACAGAGACAAATAAGGTTTAACAATTCATTTGCCTTTTCCCAGTCTCCATTAAAACTACGAAAGGGAATAATATGGTGAACTGATAATTCCTTACCATATTGTGCCTCAGTTATTCCACAGTTTTGACAGGTAAACCGATCTCGTTCTCTAGCTAATCTTCTTTGGCTTAGCCAATTTGGACCATAATAGCCAATATCTCCACCGTTCCAAGTACCACTTTTTTCACCAGAAAACATCTTACTATCACTGTAATATTTGCCCATACACGTTACTGAGCAAAAATTAAGCGTTCGTAGAGTAGAAGGTTTTTTTTCAAAATCTTTTCCACAATTAGTACATGTGACGTGGATTTGATTTTTATATTGTATTTTTCCTCTTCTACCATTAGCTTTTCCCAGACAACCTTTGGAGCAATATTTAGCTGTTTTTTCTCTATTCTTAGGAACACTAAATTTTCGCCCACAATTAGCACAACTAATCACAACCTGCTTTCTTAAATGTTGATTAATTAGATGTCCGTTTTGAATTTGGTAAGCTTGCTTACATTTATGGTTACAAAAGTTGGTATTAAATATCTCTGACGGTTTACGAATTATTGTTTTTCCACAGAAACTACAGTTTACCTCTCTCTTCTTAGACATTTCCTTTCAGAAGTCTGGAGGCTGATTTCTGTGAAATATGATCTTACAATTACGAGAACAAAATTTCTTTCTGTCAAAATGACTTGGTTTTACAATAATATCCTTACTACAATTAAGACATTGTTTAATCACAGTAATTCTCCTTTGTCTCCTTTTTTATTATTATAAAAGAGAACAAACGTTCCTGCAACTAATATGGTTGCTCAGCATGTAGTCGTTGAGGGGTCAGCCACGACTTCCCTGCGGATTGTCTGGTAGGCTTTCGCCAACATTCTTACCTTTTTACCTATTAATTGTTGGCAAGACAAGGTAGTAAGAGATACTCCAGGGTTTCCCGCATATAGCTAAGTTTACGCAGCACTCTTACGAACACTGGGGGCAATATCTTTACCCGTTGGGGCAACGGTTAGCAAATGAGAATTCCTTATTCCTTTTACTAAAATAGTTTCACGGATATCATCAGGCATTTTTTTCATAAAACCTGTGTTTATAAAAGCGTGTCTTAATCGATTGGTTTCTTCATTCGTTTCACCAGTTAAAAATGGGAAGCTTCCCTTCTCTGTTGCTAATTCAACAGAAGTTCTATAAGCAGTAGTAGCGATTGTTTCAAATACTTGGTCTACAAGTTGATTTCCTTCAAGTGAACCATACTCTGTTTCACAATAAATAAGCAGATCATGTAAGCCCATTACGCCAAGGCCTACACGGCGCTCACCAAGTGCCTGTTTTTTATTTTCTTCTAGGAAGTAAGGGGTCGCATTGATAACGTTGTCCTGCATCCTTACTCCCACAGCTACTGTTTGTTTTAACTTTTCAAAATCAACTGTTTTTGTTTCTTTATCAGCCATCTCCGCGAGATTCACAGCTGCAAGATTGCACACTGAAAATGGTGCAAGTGGTTGTTCCAGTTTGTTATCCTAAAGGCTTTTTATCCCCTAGTTCTAACGGTTGATTTCCCGTTAGTTCAGCATATCTTTTCATTACACACTTTTTGCATAAATTTTAACAGTTCTTTTCTTCCAAGATCTTCTCCAAATACAGCTTTTGATATGACTCTAAAATCTTTCACCCCAAACTCTTTTTGGATCTGAGAAGTTAATGGTTTTATAGTGGTTTTTATTTTGTTGAAAGGAGTAGAAAGGACAATTTCTTTGTTTTCTTTTGACCATTTAATTATATATTTCTTGATTAATTCATGAATTCGATATCGTTTTTCAACATATGTTTCTGTAGCACATTTTATGGCAACTTTCCCTGCACAGGATTGACTACAAAACTTTTGAGGGGATGTTTTTATTACAATAAATTCTTGCCCGCATTCAACACATTTTCTGTTTTCTCTCGGTTTTTTTAATTTACCTTTTTGAACCAATCCAGATTTCCTTAATCCCTCAAGCATTCTCTGTTTTGTAATACTATCAGAAGCCCATAAATCTTTTGTATGCTTACCTATTCTTTTTTTTGAAGTCTCACTGTGCTTAAGATTATAATGCCCATTTAGTTCCCCATATGCAGCCTTACTTATAGTTGTATTTTGGGAATTAATCCATTCATTAATAGTTGATGTTAATGAGAATGGCAAATCCTTATAAATCTCAAGTAATTCTTCATAAGAAATTAGTTCACACTTTATATTATATTTATATTCAATGGTCTTTAAAGCTTGCCTTGCATTGTCCTTAGCCTCTTTATCCCTTGATTTTATTTCCACTATTTTTTCAAGTATATTATTTTGATCATAGAAGAAAAAATCTGGTTTATACATTTTATATCCGAGTTCAAACACGGTATCTTCATAACCCCACTGAATGGAATGATAGTCCAGGTATTTGGCATATGCATATTCATAGGAACTTCTTAAATAATGTCCTTTATAAAAGCCTGCATATCCTCTGTTCATTTTCCATCACTCCAAAGTAAATCCTCTAATTCTAGGTATGAATGTAGTATTTTATCGGTGTGAGTAATGTTGCGGCCTCGTGCGAAGATTATATTCTGCTAATGCAGGTTCACTTCGTATGCGTTGCCCCTGACTAGATTTTTACATCTAGCCTTCGGTTCGGATTCCCAGTTCTCAGGGTTCCCGCTTTATTCCGCAATTTTTAACGTGAGGCAAACTAAGCCACTTTACCACACGGATTTGTTGCCACAACTTGTTGTCCATACGCTTTTGCATTAGTCATGTCGTTAGCATTATCAATGAAAAATATTCCTGGTTCTGCTGAGTAGGTGGCACAAATATTAATTAAGTTCCAAAGTTCTTTTGCTTTAATTTTTTTATACACACGAACCTTGTGACCCTTCTTTTCCCACTCTCTTACATCGCCGATCTTATGCCATTCTTCATTATAAATCTTCATTTCTTCTTGATTATAGTGCTCTACATAAGGGAAGCGGAGCTCATAATCACTATCTTTTTCTACTGCTTCCATAAACTCTTTCGTCAAGCAAACGGAAATGTTAGCTCCAGTTAAGAATTCAGAGTTATGAACGGTGTAATTTCCACCTACAAGTAACTTTTCTTCAGCATGTTCAATGATTTGTTCATCAAAACCACCAGTTCCAGGTATATCCTTATAATTCACAATTCCCTGGTACATTGCCGTCTCTTGTAATGTTAATGGAGTAAATTTGAGCTTATCCTGTGCATGTTTTTTAATCATTTCATCTTTTGTATTTTCTATTAAGAATCGTAAAATTCTCGGATTCTGCATTTTTGAAATAATAAATTCAATAATGTCTGGATGCCAATCAGATAACATGATCATCTGAGCACCCCTGCGACTTCCACCTTGTTCAACCAAATGCGTTAACTTCGCAATATCATCCAGCCATGAAACCGAACCAGATGATTTCCCATTTACGCCTCTTGCCAAAGTATTTCGTGGTCTAAGAGTTGATCCATTTGTACCAACACCGCCACCACGGCTCATAATCTCCATCACTTGTTTCCGATGATCTGAAATGCCTTCACGAGAATCCGGAACAAATGGCATGACGTAACAATTGAAGTAAGTCACATCCGTATTTGCACCTGCACCATAAAGAACCCGTCCAGCCGGAATAAAGTTTAAATTAACAAGCTCTTGATAAAACCTCTCAGTCCACTTAATTCGCTTCTCTTCCGTTTCTTCGACCGAAGCTAAGCCTGTAGCATTCCGCTTGGCTATTTGCTCGTAGAAGAGTTCTAGCGGCTTCTCAATGATATCTAAGGAACGGATAATTTCTCCTGTTCTTCCCTCTTCCGGATCATCAAGTACACCTCTAAATTCCTCGTCAACCAAAACCTTTGCCTTTTTATTTTCCCAATCAATTTCCTTTATGATGCCAAGTCCTCGTGCTGGGAACTTCGGATCTTCTTTAATGGTTAAAACAACAAAGTCGCCTTCTGTGAGGGTAATTTTTGCTGTGTCTTTGAAAGTGTATCGATCCAACATAACCAATCTTGATACACCCTTATGAGTTAGTTTCATATCTGGGGTAACCGGATGCACTTGGGGGAATAAGCGGATATCCTCATTCAACCTTTCAAAATCAATATTCATTTTTTGTCTAAAAACTACAGACATGAGAACAACTCCTTTAAAAATAAGATCTCCATCTTGTGTTAGATTCTAGTAAGCTATGCTATATCTTGAGGTGTTAATAAACATACGTTAACATAGTTAATCAGAAAAAATCAACATATAGTACCGGAAATATTTTCGACACTACTACATATTGTATTTTGAGCAAATAAAAATATATTTGTCAAACACGAAAATAAATAGATTCAGTAGAAAATAAAAGCTTTTACCTATATTTCGTCAAATAACAGGAAAATTTAACAATATTCGCGACTTGCCTCTTATTAAAATAAGTACTAAAAGAAAAAAGCGGCAATCGCCGCTTCACCTATCTTTTAAAATTCCATTCATCACTTTCATATCGCTCTTTAGCAATTTTATCAACATAAGCAAGTTCTGCCTCTGTTAGTTGATAGGGTTTCAGTTCAATATTCAATCCATCTGCAAACCCTTTATAAAATGCCTCTTTTGCTTCTTCTAATGTGATTTTTCTCGTGCTGATCTCGTTCATCGCAACTGCTTTATTCTTAAAGGCCTTCTTCATTCGTTCCTTGACTCGCTCATTCGGATACTTAAATAAACTAAATAACTTATCTTCATCAATGTCCAATAAAATCGAGCCGTGTTGGAGTATGACACCCTTTTGTCTCGTCTGCGCACTACCGGCTACCTTCCTGCCTTCTACCACTAATTCATACCAACTCGGTGCATCAAAGCATACAGCAGAGCGAGGATTTTTCAACGCATCTCTTTCCTCCGCTGTTTTTGGTACCGCAAAATATGCCTCAAGTCCTAAGTACTGAAAACCTTTGAGAATACCTTCTGAAATAACACGATAGGCTTCCGTTACTGTCTTAGGCATTTCAGGATGGTCCTCAGAGACAATAACGCTGTAGGTTAGTTCTTGGTCATGAAGTACGCCACGTCCACCTGTAGGCCTCCTTACGAAACCTAACTGATGCGCGTTTACAGCCTCCATATCAATTTCCTTTTCTACCTTTTGAAAATACCCAACCGATAAGGTTGCAGGGGCCCATCCATAGAAGCGAATAACAGGAGGAAATTTCCCTTCACTATGCCAATCAAGCAATGCTTCATCCAATGCCATATTAAACGATGGTGAGCCATTACCTGAATCAATAAAACGCCATACTTCTTTTTCCATGTAAAAACCTCATTTATAATAAAATATGTCGATTTTTAGTCTACCAAAATCTGATAGGAATTCAAAATGAGTTGTTTCTGATATAATTAATTTGGTAAGAATGAAAGAATTTTTCCTTTTCATCTTTATCTTTATCAGAATGACTTATATAATTAACGTTAGTGCAAGAAAGCTTGAAAGGAGCAAAAAGAAGTTGAATTCACTTATTACCCTATTAATTATCATTGTTGCAGTTATCATCTATTCCGTTTTTACTTTTTTCTATCAAAAAAGAATTGTTAAAACGGTAACAGAAGAAGAATTCCGTGCGGGATACAGAAAGGCACAACTTATAGATGTTCGTGAAGCGAACGAGTTTGATGGCGGCCATATTTTAGGAGCACGTAATATTCCAATGTCACAAATGAAAATGCGCATGAATGAAATTAGAAAAGACATGCCTGTTTACTTATATTGTCAAAGCGGTATGCGTAGTTCACGTGCAGCACAATTTCTACATCGTAAAGGGTATAGAGACCTTACCCAGCTTCAAGGTGGTTTTAAAAAATGGTCTGGTAAAGTAAAATCAAAGAAATAAACGACGGGTTGGGGTTCTGGAATTTTCCAGAGCCCTTCTTATATTCATTCAGCTATTGATTGATGGTTTTATCGCCTTATCGCAAAAATGAAAAAGGACCATTTGGTCCTTTTGTCAATTAAGCTTTTTGATATTTTAAAACGGGTTTACGGGCTGCCAAGGTTTCATCCAATCGACCAACAACCGTTGTGTGAGGCGATTCTTGAACAATTTCTGGGTTCTCCTCTGTTTCTTTGGCAATTTGAATCATCTTATCAATGAAGGAATCTAGCGTTTCTTTTGATTCAGTCTCCGTTGGTTCAATCATGATACACTCTTCAACATTTAACGGAAAGTAAATGGTCGGTGGATGGTAGCCGAAATCGAGCAAACGTTTCGCAATATCGAGCGTTCGCACCCCTAATTTTTTCTGACGCTTCCCACTTAAGACAAACTCGTGCTTACAATGTTTATCAAATGGTAAATCGTAATATTCAGCCAACCTTCTCATCATGTAATTGGCATTTAATACCGCATACTCCGTGACGGCCTTTAAGCCATCAGGCCCCATTGATCGGATATAGGTATAGGCACGAACATTTATGCCAAAGTTTCCATAAAACGGCTTTACACGGCCAATGGATTGTGGGCGGTCATAATCAAGCACATACTCGTTGTCACGCTTTGTAATAATTGGTTTTGGTAAAAACGGAATTAGATCTTCCTTAACCCCAACAGGACCCGAACCTGGACCTCCTCCGCCGTGTGGTCCAGTAAATGTTTTGTGGAGATTTAAATGGACCACATCAAAGCCCATATCCCCTGGTCGAGCTTTTGACAATACAGCATTTAGGTTAGCCCCATCATAATAAAGCTTTCCACCTGCAGCGTGAACAATTTCAGCAATTTCTAGAATTTGTTCCTCAAATAATCCAAGCGTATTAGGATTCGTTAACATCAGGGCAGCGGTATCATCACCAACAACCCGTTTTAAATCCTCCAGATCTACCAGACCTTTGGCGGTTGATTTCACTGTAATGGTTTCAAAACCTGCAATGGTTGCGGAGGCAGGGTTTGTTCCATGTGCAGAATCTGGAACAATCACCTTCGTCCGTTTCAAATCCCCATTCGCTTCATGGTAAGCACGGATTAACATTAATCCTGTCCATTCCCCATGAGCCCCGGCTGCTGATTGTAATGTCACCTCATCCATCCCAGTGATTTCAATTAAATGTTGTTGCAAATCGTACAATAACCCGAGCGCCCCTTGGACAGAGCTTTCATCCTGTAACGGATGGATATGGGCAAAACCATTAAAACGAGCGACATTTTCATTTATTTTTGGATTATATTTCATCGTACAAGAGCCTAACGGATAAAATCCGGAGTCAAGGCCATGGTTTCTTTTAGAAAGCGCAGTGTAGTGCCGCATGATATCAAGTTCAGAAACCTCTGGAAGCTTAGGCTCCTCTTCACGTACATAACCATCTGGAAGAAGAGAATGGATGTCTAATTCCGGTACATCCATTTCCGGTAGGCTGTACCCAATTCGACCGGGTGTACTAGATTCAAAAATGAGTGCTTGGTCTTGATTATGCATGCAGATCCCCCAATTCCTTCACTAAAGTATCGATTTCATCCTTCGTTCTTTGTTCTGTTACCGCAATCAACATATGGTTGGACAACTCTGAATAGTCCCGTCCTAAATCATAGCCGCCGATAATCCCTTTTTGTAACAAATCCTGATTGACTTCTTTCACTGGTTTGTTTAATTTAACAACAAATTCATTGAAGGAATGGCCATCAGAGATGACCTCAAACCCAGCTGCTTTAAATGTATTTTTTGCATAATATGCTTTTTGTAAATTGGCTGCTGCCATTTCACGAATACCTTTTTTACCTAACGCTGTCATCGCAACGGATGCTGCCAGAGCGTTAAGCGCTTGATTAGAACAAATATTAGAGGTCGCTTTTTCACGGCGAATATGCTGTTCACGAGCCTGGAGGGTTAATACGAACCCACGTCTCCCCTGATCGTCCACTGTCTGACCGACAAGACGTCCAGGTACCTTTCTCATTAATTTATTCGTTACCGCAAAATATCCGCAATGTGGACCGCCAAAAGCAGTTGGAATCCCGAATGGTTGGGCATCACCAATAACAATGTCTGCACCAAATTTTCCAGGAGGTGTTAATATACCAAGGGATAATGGATTGCTACTTACAACAAACATTCCCTTATAAGTATGAGTAATTTCTTCTACTTCTTGTAACGGCTCAATTCGCCCAAAGAAATTTGGATATTGGACGATGACGGCCGCTACATCTTCATTCACTATTTTTTTTAATGCCTCAACATCGGTAATACCATCTTTAACAGGTGCTTCTACCACCTCAAGATACTGTCCTTTTGCATATGTTTTAAGAACTTCACGATACTCTGGATGAACAGCAGCTGACACAACTATTTTTTTCTTTTTTGTATGTCCTGCACTAAGCATAGCTGCTTCTGCAAGCGCAGTACCCCCATCATACATTGAAGAGTTAGCCACATCCATGCCTGTTAATTCACAAATCATCGTTTGAAATTCAAAAATCGCTTGTAGCTCACCTTGAGAAATTTCTGGCTGATAGGGTGTATAAGCCGTATAAAATTCAGAACGAGAAATCACATGATCAACGATGACTGGTATGTAATGATCATAAACACCAGCACCTAGGAAAGAAACATTTCGTTTCAGGTCAGCATTGCGATCTGCTAGCGTGAAAAGTTCCTTCATCAACGCTGTTTCAGACTTTGCCGCTTTTATGTTGTATTCTCCCTTAAACCTAACCTTTTCCGGGATATCGCTAAATAGTTCATCAATAGAAGAAACACCAATCTTATCGAGCATTGCCTTCTTGTCTTGTTCAGTCATAGGTAAATAACGATGTTTCATAAACCTAGCTCCCTCCTGTTATTTCTTTTCTCTTTTATAAAATGGTGTTGGAATAACAACAGCTTTTAATCGTTTGCCACGAATTTCAACTTCCACCTCAGTTTCAAGTCCGGAAAACTCCGATTTAATGAGGGCTAGCCCAATATTTTTCTTTAAGGTTGGTGACTGTGTACCCGTTGTGACTTCACCAATTAGCTCTTCTTCCTTATAGACAGGATAGCCATGACGTGGAATTCCACGGTCAATCATTTCAAGACCAACCAATTTCCTTGCTAATCCATTTTCTTTTTGCGTGATTAAAGCTTCTTTTCCAATGAAATCTGCTTCCTTATTTAACTTAACTGCAAAGCCAATACCAGCTTCAAGTGGAGAAATATCAGGTGAAAGTTCTTGACCATATAGTGCTAATACAGATTCGAAACGCAGGGTATCACGCGCCCCTAACCCGCATGGAAGAACCCCCTCTTCCTTACCAGCTTCTAAAATTACTTTCCAAAGGTCGACGGCATCGTCAGCATGACAATATACTTCAAAACCATCTTCACCCGTATAGCCAGTCCTGGATACAAGTGCCTTTTTGCCGCTGATGTTCATATCTTGCTGAAATTTGAAAAAGCCAATCTCACTCAAAACTGTCTCTCCAACAAGTTTCTGCAGGACCTTTTCAGCAAGCGGACCTTGAAGTGCCAGCTGAGCCATTTTTTCAGAGAGGTTATCAATGCTGACATCACCCACTAGATGCTCTTCTAGCCATTTATAGTCTTTTTCAATATTTGAAGCATTTACAACAAGCAAATAATGATTATCATCCAGCTTATATACAAGCAGATCATCTACAGTACCACCATTTTCATAGCACATCGCCGTGTACTGCGCCCCACCATTTTTTAATTTTGAAATGTCATTCGTCATCATTGTTTGTAAGTAACTTAGACTGTCTGGACCTTTCACTTCCACTTCTCCCATATGTGAGACATCAAACAATCCTGCTCTCGTGCGGACTGCCTCATGTTCTTCTTTAATACTTGAGAATTGAACGGGAAGCTCCCAGCCACCAAAATCGATGGTTTTTCCCCCATTTTCTTTATACACTTCGAAAAGCGGAGTACGTTTTAATTCAGTCATCCTTAATCCCCCTTTAATCTTTTCTTGTTCATCCAACGTTAAAAATACACTTAAAGAGATTGAAGCCAATCACAGATCAGGTAAAAAATTATTCCTTTTTCCCATTATGAAAAACAATCGGACAGGTAATAACTCTGAAAAAAAACATAAAAAGGACAGAGCCCTCCCCTAATCGTAAGAAAGGTCTCTGTCCTTGCACCTGAAAGTTTACCTAAAATGGTTTTCCCCTTTGGTGGCTGCTCATACCTGCAGCACTCTCCAGAGTTGCGTCAAACAAGAGTTCTTTTGCCTGAGAGATTCACATGTCTGCTTGCTCCTTCGGCGCTACTAAAGGTAGTCTCTCCCCTTGTTGTCATTCGCATTATAATATTTTCCAATTTGGTCATACTAACTATACTTAAAAAATAAATTACCTTATTAAAATATTTAAAACATTCAAAAGCTAACACCATCCTACCATTAAAACAAGACATTGAGCAATAACTTTATGTGAAATGCTTATGCTAGAAAATAATTGGAAAACTATAATGTTTTTTTATAACAGATGCACCCGATAAGAAAAAAAACTTACTTGCACACTGTTCAAAATAGTTGCAAAGGAGCTGATACAATGACTGTCGAAATTGAATTTGATTCCTATTGGCAGGATGATTTTTTACACAGAATGGAAAACGATGGACCTTGGGGAAGCTGGGAGCTTTTTAAACTAGCAATCGAAGTTGAAAAACATCTTGTTATTCCTGATTTTGAGGGCTTACAAGCTCCAAATCATTTACCAAATTTAACTCCGCTTCCACACCAGCTCGAAACAGCCAAACAAGTGATTGAGAACATGAATGGAAAGGCAATTTTAGCTGATGAAGTCGGTCTTGGAAAGACGATTGAGGCTGGACTAATTTTAAAAGAATACATGATTCGTGGCTTAGTCAAGAAGGTATTAATACTTGTTCCCGCCTCTCTTGTGACACAGTGGGCAATTGAGTTGAATAGCAAATTTTTCATTCCTGCAGTAACTCAAAGGAAAAGTTATGTTTGGGAACAGTCAGATGTCGTAGTTTCATCCATAGATACTGCCAAACGAAATCCTCACCGAGACATTATTTTCAATCAAGATTATGACCTGATCATCATCGATGAGGCACATAAACTTAAAAATAACAAAACAAAAAACTACGAGTTTGTTCAAAATTTGAAGAAGAAATTTTGTTTACTACTGACGGCCACACCTATCCAAAATCGAATTGAAGAAATCTTTAATCTAGTCTCCCTTTTAAAACCTGGACACTTAGGCAGCGAGACGGCTTTTTATGAAAAATACAAACGGGATGCCCGTTCCTTAAACGATGATGAGCATTTAAAGGAATTAGTCAATAAGGTCATGATTCGCAATCGTCGCGCAGATACAGGAATTGAGTGGACAAAACGGCAGGTTGAAACCATTCCCATTGAATTTTCTATACCCGAACTCGAACTATATGAAGCCATCACAACCTTACGAAATGAGGGTGATTGGATTCAGGCAAGCTCATTCTCTGTAATGACATTACAACGAGAGGCCTGCAGCAGTAGGGAAGCTGTTTTTTATACACTTAAAAATATGCTCCAAAAGAAAGAAAATCCCACTCCTGCCTTTGAAGAGCAAATACAGTATTTAATAAAAAAAGTGGAAGCGGTTCAGCAAAATTCAAAGGCAGAAAAAGCATTGGAATTAATTCAAAAGGTTAATGATAAAGTCATTATTTTCACCGAATATCGAGCGACACAGATGTACCTACAATGGTTTTTAAAACAACACGGAATATCATCTGTCCCCTTTCGTGGTGGCTTTAAGAGAGGAAAAAAAGATTGGATGAGGGAATTATTTCAAAAGCACGCACAGGTGCTGATCGCGACTGAGGCCGGCGGTGAAGGAATCAATCTCCAGTTCTGTAATCATATTATTAATTTTGATTTACCTTGGAATCCGATGAGGCTTGAGCAGAGAATTGGACGGATTCATCGGCTTGGGCAGGAAAAGGATGTCATGATCTATAATTTTGCAATAAAAAATACAGTTGAAGAACATATTTTGAAGCTCCTGTACGAAAAGATTCATTTATTTGAAAAGGTGATTGGCGAATTGGATGATATATTAACAAAGCTTGAATTTGGTAATATTGAAGATCATTTACTTGATATTTTTGGCCAATCCTCTTCCGAAGGTGAAATGCGTATAAAAATGGAGAATTTATCTTCGATGATTGAATTTGCACAAGACATGAAGAAAGGGGATACACATGCAGCAGCAGGAAATTCATAACTATCTGTTAAAATATTTTCAGGCAAATGATTGCCCCATCATCGAAAATAAGCCCGGATACTTGACCGTTCAGTTGACGATTGAACTGGATAAACAATTAATGAATCGTCCCTTCTATTGGCATTATTTAGAAAAAACAGGTGGAATCCCAAATCCGATGAGCCTTACTTTTATTACGAATAAAGACAAAGCACCTGAAAATATTAAAGGTGAAATTATCCATTTTGGTTCACCAAGATTGCACCAGATTTTTGATTCCTCCAAAAAGTTAGCTAGTTATATCCGTCTCTATGAAAATCATCGTCAATTCAATCATCAAACCCCACTGTTGCCATGGCTTTGTTTGAATGTAAAAATATCTTATCAATGTGATCGCAAACGGGATATTTTTAAATCGATTGGCTTACAGCTCATTAATGGAAAAATGGTCGAGGATTTTCACGACCGGTTAATGCAAGTCCCGCTTACCCCGAAGATACCAGATTATTCCTTTACATTATCGCCCTTAGTCCGGCCAAAAAGCGGGATGACCCGAATTGAAAACTATCTTAAATCAGTCATTGAACAAGATGATCATACATGGGCGGACGATGCTAGAAAGCGCTGGGATCAAGACTTGCGCCTCTTAGAACATTTCTATGAGGAAGTCGAGGAAGAAGAAAATGAAAACTACGAAACAGAAAAAAAGGCCCTCCAAGAGCAATATGAACCAAAAATCAACATCTCCTTCATCAACGGTGGAATCTTTTACCTAACGGAAAAGGCAATCTAAAAAAAACACAATAGTGTCAGGCACCATGTGAAAATTTCACATGGTGCCTGACACTATTAATTTCGCAAAAAAATAAATTTTTTTAAAAAGAAAGAAGGAAAAGCGAGAACCCTGTCGAATATTTAGCTAGGAAAAAAGGAAAAGGTGGTGTTTCCAATTGTTAGTTCAATTGAAATTTTAGCTAATCGGATTGTCACGGATGCTGCTAGGAACCAGGCCACAGATATTCATATTCTTCCTAGGAAGAAGGACACACTCGTTCAAATCCGCTTAACCAACAAACTTATCCCCCGACTAACGCTTCCAAAAGACGAGTGCGACAGATTAATTTCCCATTTTAAATTCACAGCAAATATGGATATCGGAGAAAGAAGACGCCCCCAAAGTGGAGCCATTTTTTGTGAGGTTGATGGACAATTAATGGGACTTAGACTTTCCACCCTACCATCTAACAACAGAGAAAGTCTTGTCATCAGGTTATTACCCCAACAAGAACAAATACCGTTTCATCAACTCTCTTTATTTCCAGCAATGACCCGTAAATTATTAGCACTACTCAAACATGCCCATGGATTAATTATTTTTACCGGACCGACAGGCTCTGGTAAAACAACCACCCTCTATTCTCTTTTAAATGAAACAGCTCACTTATTTCATCGAAATGTCATTACACTCGAAGATCCCATCGAAAAAAATTATGACTCCGTCCTTCAAGTTCAAGTGAACGAGAAAGCAGGCGTAACCTATGCTGCAGGTCTAAAGGCGATTCTTCGTCATGACCCCGACATCATAATGGTAGGTGAAATCAGGGATGCAGAAACAGCAAAAATAGCCGTTAGAGCTGCTCTTACTGGACATCTAGTTCTTTCAACCATGCATACACGGGACGCCAAGGGTGCTGTTTATCGCCTCCGTGAATTTGGAGTGAATTGGTTAGAGGTTGAGCAAACACTCATTGCTGTCACCGCACAAAGATTAGTTGAGTTGACATGTCCATTTTGTGAGGGAGAATGTTCTCCTATATGTTATTCCTACGGAAGATGGAAAAGAGCGAGCGTTTTTGAACTTTTATCAGGTAGAAACCTAAACACTGCGCTGAAAGTGGCCAAAGGTGAAACCATTGATTTTCATTACCGCACTCTTAAGGAAGTGATCAATAAAGGGATTGCTCTCGGATATATTAAAGAATCGGAATTTGATCGGCTGGTGTTTGATCATGAAACACCGTAAATGGGCAATTAATGAACAAGCTAATTTCTTGAAGAGAACAGGTGAATTATTAGCGAGGGGATATCCAATTGCCGCGGCAATTGAGTCCATAGCATTTCAATTACCTTTAAAACGAAGGGAGGAATTATATGAGAGTTTAGTTGAATTAAAAAAAGGTACGCCCTTTCATCTTGCCTTACACAATCTTGGGTTTAACAAAGATTTGATTGGCTATGTTTATTTTGCAGAACAACATGGCAGTTTTGCAGATGCGCTGTTAGAAGGTAGTGAACTTGCATTATTGAAGGATAGAGATGTGCAGAAGCTTCTTAAACTACTTCAGTATCCACTTTTACTAATCATTATTACTGCTTGTCTATTTATTTTTATTGAAAACACCTTACTCCCTAGATTTACAACACTTTTTGCATCACTCGGTCTAGAGGAAAATTTCTTCACAAAAGTCATCTATGCCTTTGATCAATATTTCCCTAAAGCCATTGGTGCTGTGTTTTTGACCCTCCTTTTATCAGCAGTCTATTATTTTTTCGTATTTCGAAAACGTTCCGTCCTGCAGCAAAGATCACTACTTGCCCATATCCCCATTGCCGGCAGGATCCTCAAATTACTATTTACTCACTACTTTTCCATTCAACTTAGCTTCCTATTATCTGGTGGCATTTCCGTCTCTGAAGCGCTAATCCTTTTTGAAAAAAATAAAAGACAGCCATTTTACAGCCACATTGCTGCAGAGATAAAAAATAGATTAATCACTGGAGAAAAATTAGATACGATTTTAGGTTCGTTTTCATTTTTTGAAAAAGAGTTTCCAATGATCGTTAAACATGGCCAAGAAAATGGAAAATTAGAGCAAGAATTACTATTTTTCAGTAAACATTGCGTATCACTCATGGAAGGATTAATCGAAAAGTGGTTAAAAACCATACAGCCAGTTCTTTATTTATTCATCGGATTTCTTGTTGTATCCATGTATTTAGCAATTCTATTACCTATGTTTCATCTACTGGATGGGATATAAAACGGGAGGTACTCAAAATGCCAAGAAATGAAAATGGATTTACTTTGATAGAAATGATGATCGTCATGTTAGTTATCTCAGTCTTACTCATTATCACGATTCCAAATGTTGCTAAACACAATTCTAATATCAACAATAAAGGCTGTGATGCCTACATCAAAATGGTACAGGCACAAGTTCAAGCATACGAAATGGACAAAAACCAAATACCAACCATGGCCGACCTAAAGGAGGAAAACTATTTAAGGAGCGATTCTAATGGTTGTCCAAATGGTAATGAAGTGGTAATTGATTCAACAGGTAATGTCACAGCTGTTGCAAAAACAAACTAACCACCATGTTAACACAACAAAAGGGGTTCACCTTAATTGAGTCATTATTAGTACTCTCAATTTTTATGATTATTTCCTCGATTACAGCCTTCTCTTTGCAGCCACATCACTCTGTAATTGAAGATAAAGCACTGTTATCCCAGCTTCAGGCAGACCTTCTTTATGCACAGCAATATGCAATCTCGCACCAACATGAGGTGTCTGTTGTGATTATGCCAAATGAGTATAAATATGAGATGATTCTGCGCACTGAAAGGCCTATGATCATCGAGAGAAGCTACTCAAAAAATTATAAATTTAGCGAAGGCTCCCTCCCCTTATATTTCAAATTTTTAAGTGATGGAAATGTGAACAAGTTTGGGTCTTTTTTCATCCAAACGAAAAGAAAAAGCTATCGCTTGACCTTTTTAATTGGAAAGGGACGGTTCTATGTTACGGAGCAATAATGGATTTTTTTTGCTCGAATTACTGCTATCATTGTCAGCCCTATTATTGTTAAGTCTGTATTTATTACCTTTATTAATGGAATTAAGAGCGGAATCTCAACAATTAGAAATAAACAAAACCGCACAGAGGATTATGTTTGAAGAACTCCAAGCTAAAGTGATCGACAATCAGGCGTATACAGATTATACAATCATTCAGAATAGGATCGTATATAAAATTATTTGGATAGACTCTGGTTTAGATAGTAAAAAGGAGGTGTGTGTAAAGGTTGAAAAAACTCCCTTTCTTCCAGAATCAAAAATGTGCCACATCCTCGAATGAAAAAGCTTTTACACTTATAGAAGTCCTGCTAGCCTTTTCGATTTTTACTACCATTATTTTCTTTATGCTGCCGATATTCCAAATTATCCTTAATACTAAGGACAAACAAACAAGTATACAGGCCATGGAATGGGAAGTATTTTGTAGTCAAATAAAAAAGGAGATTAGGATGTCATCTCATGCTGAAGTGCTCTCTGCTCGTTTAATTTTAACTAAAGACAGTGATACGGTTATCTATGAGAAGTATGGGTCAAACTTGAGGAGAAGGGTCAATTCCAACGGACATGAAATCATATTGCAAAATGTATCACAATATACCTTTTCAATTTTCAAAAATGTGGTTACGGTTTTTGTCATTGACACATGGGGTAAAGAACATTCAGTCACCGTCTACCCCTTAGTAAACTGGGCGTCAGGCCCATGAAGAATAATGAGCAAGGTTTTACCTATCCACTTATTTTGTGCTTACTGATCCTATTTCTCCTGTTTTTTTCCATGCAAATTGAACTTTTCCTTACAGAGAAAAAAATGGTACATGAATCAACGGCCATCCTTCAACAAGAATATTATTTCCTTTCCACAGCCAAAAAAATAGAAGAGTTGCAAATAGAAGGAAACATCCCTGTAAAGGGAACAATCGTATACAGTGATGGAATTATGACCTACCAACCTGAAACACCGACTGAAAATGTTCAGAAGGTAAAATTTACGCTCACTCTTTCTCGGTCTGACCCCGTCAGTGGAATAGGTTATTTTGATACAAGAACAAAAAAATTAATCAGATGGGTAGAAGCAAATAATTAGATTGAAATTTTCAAAAATGGACATACTGATAATTGATAAAGGTAGGTGTGTCCATGAAAACAAATGACTATGTAAAATACATGACGCAAACGATTGTTAAGTATGCTGACCAGCCAAAGGATGAACGAAAACGGATTCGGGTTGAAAGGAAGCAAACTAAGGCTGATTTTTGGTATCGATGGTTTGGAATTCTCCCCTATATTCTCTATTCTGAAATAAAGAAAAGACGAAAATATTAGCTAGCGGCCATTTTCTGGATTTTTATTTTTAACAAACATACCAAAAATAAAACATTGACAAATCGAAAATCTTACAAAAACAGAAGAATTATCGCATATTGTTACAATATAAAGTCAGTAATTGTGAACATTTTCTAAACATATAGTGTTAACCTTGTTAACCTCATTCCTTTGTATTTACGGCTGTATTATAATGGAATAAATTATGGGGGTCCGAGGTGAATAGAGATGGAACAAACATTAAAGATAACTAACGTTTTGTCAGATCCAACACGTTATTACATTTATCAATACATTACCAAACGTCATCAAGAAGTAACCGTTCAAGAAGTGGCGGAAAATTTTAATATTCATCCTAATGTTGCTAGATTACATTTATCCAAGTTAGAGGATGTAAACATGCTCCTTTCTGAAACAAAGAAAACGGGGAAAGGCGGCCGACCAAGTCGACTATATCGATTATCCGATGATGTCATTCAACTTCATTTCCCATATCGTGACTACATGTTATTGTCTAAAGTAGCGATTCAAACAATGATTTCACTTGGTGAAGTTGGCAAAGAAGCACTATTCTTAACCGGTAAGCGATTTGGAACAGAAGTGATTGAACAAGAAATGGCCAAGAGATCAATTGGTGAAGTATTAGAATTTGACCAAAAGCTAACAATATTAAAAAGTGCTGCCACACTTGCCGGTTTTTATCCTGAATTTGAAACTAATGGGGATAAAACCAAAATCTATTTCAAGATTTTTAACTGCCCATTTAAAGAAGTGGCCCAAGAACACTCTGAAACGGTTTGCACAATGCACCACGAATTTTTAAAGGGTATGTTTGGAGCATTGTTTAATTCTGTTGAATTAGTTGAAGACGAAAACATGATTACTGGCTGTGAGGCCTGCTCTTATCAAGCACTAGTTTCAAACTAATTCGAAACCATTATTTACATTATGCCTCCTTTTACTTTATAATATTGTAATGATGGGATCGAAGGGTAAAAGGAGGGATACATATGGATCGAATGTTCAGAGTATGTGGTTTCTGGACGGGTATTTTTACCGTTATGCTTTATCTAGGTGATATGGATAAAACAGCAATGTTATTCTTGGCTCAAACAGGATTCTTTGTTCTGCTAAGCTATCTTAAGCTGTCTGAGCGTATGTATTTGCATATTTTTGCAGCATATTTAACAATTTTCTTTGTGGGCTTCACTTATTGGACAACGTTTATGATGCCACTTGGTGGAGGACACTGATCGAAAAGCTAAAACGCCGGAGTAAGTTCCGGCGTTTTTCTTTATTCTGTAAACAGATTATTCTCACTCAACTGGAGGGCTTTTTGTTGTATGATAACATGGAAATATGAGCTCATTCCAGAGGGCATAATTAAGCTACGTAAGGCCCGATTCCGCTTGCTTACCTCGGAAAAAGGATTAGGGTCAAAATGATCCTCTAATTCCTTTAGAACCCCAGCTTTTAAAAGAAATTCATCTTGTCTAAGTTTTGTTAACAAGTCTAAATCAAACTCAAGACCTTTTTGAATCAGATAGTCAAAATGGATATGGGTAGTAATATCCATTTCCCCAGGATACTGTAAGACATCTGGAATCATCTTATGTTGGTAAAATCCTCGTAAGCTTCCCATTGACCTGCTTGGGTCCATCCATTCTTGATTGGAATAGCCATAATCAACTGTCACAACAAGACCCTTTGTTAGGTGGGCTGAAATCTCTTGCACCATCTGCACCATTTCTAACGGAATTTCAATTCTCTGCCTTTCTTCTAACTCGATTTGACTTTCCTTTAAAAACGAAAAAATTTGCGGGTTGGATAATGTCATTCTTTCTTCATATAATTCATCATTTTTAAGTCCAACCATCACCTCGACTAGTTGTCCATCTATTTTTTCAATGACATGGACTGGCAGTGCATCAAATAGTTCGTTTGAGAATACCATCCCTTCAAAGGGTTCGAGTTGTTTAAGACTCTCGACTTGAGTAACAGAAGAGTCAGTCATGAATAATTGACTTTGCACGGTTCGATGGAATGGGCTACTTTCAACAATCATATAGTGTAATGGAGAGTTTACCGACTCCGACCATTCCTGTAAAAAAGCCCTTGCAAAACGACCATTCCCTCCTCCTACTTCACAAAAGACGGGTGGAAGATTGGTTGTTTCACAAATATAGGAAAACCATTTTGCCATAAGCCTCCCATATACATCAGAAATATTACTAGTGGTAATGAAATCCCCTTGTCGGCCAATTTTCTGCTTATCCTTCATATAGTAGCCAAATTCGGGATGGTACAAGACAGCCTCCATATATGCTTCATAGGAAATGGATCCCGTTGGAGAATTTGCAATTAAAGACTTTATATAGGGTATCATGATAACTCCTTTTTAATTAACACCATTGACATAGTGTTAACTTTGTAATATTGTTAACTTAGTAGCTTTACAATATCCCCTCCCATTATTTTGAATAAAGAATATCCCCCAGAAAGACCCTTCTCTTTGATGAGAAGGGTCTTTCTATGACCGAACTTTCCTATCGACCATAAGCCAACTACGCCTCTGTCTTCGCCCTTAGGTCTCGCCAATTGGCGAATTTTCTTTAAATTAGAATCCATTCAAAAATGGATTGCTATCCATTTCTTCTCCAATACTTGTCACAGGTCCGTGTCCTGATAGAACGTATGTTTCTTCGGGTAATGATAGAAGTTTGTCATGAATGCTTTTTAATAGCTGTGACTGATTACCTCCAGGTAAATCCGTCCGACCAATACTACCCTGAAACAGAGCATCACCTGAAATAACAAACTCATCCTCCTCGAAATAAAAAGAAACACTACCTGGAGAATGACCAGGAGTATGAAAAACATGAAACTCAAATCCACCTATTGTCATGGTCCCTTCCTTATTTATGATGTTATCTGCAGGATTAACCATAATTGCATTAACATGCATAAATAACTGTGAACCATTTAGGGCAGGATCACCTAGCCAGTTCTCTTCCTGCTTGTGCAGGTATACTGGAATATTATATTCATCTCTGACCATATTAACAGCCCCAATATGGTCAAAATGTGCATGGGTTAACATAATGGCCATTGGTTTTAATTTTCGTTTGTTCAACAACTGAATCAGTTTTTTTCCTTCTTCACCCGGATCAAAAATTAAGCATGTCCGATCGGTATTTTCAACGATATAACAATTGGTTTGCAAGGGTCCTAAGGGAAGTTGTTGCCATTTCATACAAATGCTCCTCCAATACTAATATAAGTTTATTTTACACTATATCATAAGATCAGATAAAGCGAACCTATCTAAAATGGTCTATTTTTGCCCTCGACAAATGGTAGAAAAAAATATAAAATAGGAAACGAATGTATATAATATAGGTACATAATCGTTTTCAATCTTGGCATTTTGCATGCAGCGACTAAAAAGGGGGATTCTTTATGGGTTTAGTTATTATTTTTGCCATCGTAACTCTACTTGCAGCCTACGGCGGTTTTACCTCACTTAAGAATAAAAATTTCTTAGGCGCATTTTGGGGTGTAGCATCATTCGTGGTTTTTGGCTGGTTTACAGTCATGACAATTGTTGAATCTGGATTTCCTACAGGAACACATTAATTCGAAATACCCATATCTATCTAAAAAGGACTGTCAGCTGACAGTCCTTTTTTCCATAGAAGGGATTGAACATAGATGCCCGCAGAGATTTTACCATGTCCTTAATAAAAGAATAACTTTGTGCTTTGTCATTCTTCAACCAAATCATAAATTTTCTTTGTCTTTACATCAATAATTTTTTCATAACGATTGCCAAATAAGACTGCCTTACCAGATGGTGAGAATGTAATCGGTGCATTTTCCATTCCCTTTAAAATCAGTTCACTTTCCCCATTCTGAAGATTATAGGAAATGAGCTGAAAGCCATCTGTATAGGAATCAGCTTCACCACTACTCACAGGACGGAAGGTGATAAATTGTTCTTGCTCCTCATTATAATCATAATAAGGAACTAACCAATCTGAAAACCTTGTTAGCTGCGGAATTGCAAATGTAAAAAGCCTTTTCATCTCACCATTGTAAAATGAATAGATCGCTTTGGACTGATCTTGCTCATTGACCGTGACCGTCATAAGCAACTGACGAAAGGTTGCAAATTGAATGGCCGCTGGAACTAACGTTTTTTCCATACCAGTCCCAAGTTGTCTAACGACAAGTGGAGCAACTAAGGAGGGATTGTTTTCATCCCAATTTAAAAAAGTAATCTCGTCATCATTCTTCCATTTGACAAAAGGCTGCGGCATGGACACCTTGATTGTTTGATCATTTTTTAAATTTAATAAGTATAGTTCAAAGCTCCAGTCTTCATCAAATTTAGAAACTAGAACCTCCGTTTCATTATATGGATTCCATTCATATACTAACTCATAGGATGGAAATGATTTCTTAAATTTCTCGTTTCCTTTTACGTCAATGATGGTGACCAAACCCTCATATGATGAGGGAGACGAATGAATTAGTAAATATTTTTTGGATGGACTCATTTGCACATTCACAATGGGGTTCTCTGTTTTATACACTAGCTCACTCGTACCTGACAATAGATTGTAGCGAAAGACACTTGAGCTTTGTTCTAGATTCGTTATATAGACAACAGTAGACTCCGATAGCCAGCCTGCCAGCTTATAAAATTCTCCTGCGCCATTAGGAACAGAAATGGGTAATTTCCACTCTTCACCTGGATTCGCAACCGGAATTGTTGGCTTATCATTTTTTGCGGGAATTTTATGGATAGTTTGCTCTTTTTGTGAACACCCAGCTAAGAGGAGGCTAAATAAAATTAAGATAAATATATATATAAGGCGATTCGCTCGATTAAGCTGGTTCAATTTTGTCAAATTCCCTCCCAAACATTTTACTCTCTTAAATGTTAGTACGTTATTTTCAGAAAAATGTTTCACACAATTCCATCATCTGAACATAAATAGGAAAAAAGCCGTAGATTACCGGCTTTTTTTGATGTTATTCATTGTAATAAATGGTAAGAGATATGAAAAATTAATGACTAAGGACGGCTGAAAAAATAGCTTCTCCTCGTTTTAGTATTTCTGGAAATTGTGAAAGTGGCAACGGATTAATGCCTTTACCAAGCTCAATAGTAAAACCGGGACGTTTAAACTCTTGTATAAACCAATCTTTATATCCGGCATGACTTTTTACATAACGAATCGCTTGATACCCACTGAAATATTCAATCTCCTTGGCAAGTGCTTCTGCTTCTTCAGGCTCGTAACCTTCATACCCCCAATAAAATTCCTCCCCCTGGGTGTGAAGAGCTATGATCAAATCAAACCGATTGTTTTCTGCTAACTTTGCCATAGCAATTGCCTCAGGTTCTGTTAAGGGAGCCTCCCCAGGAAAGTCCCTGGGGGCAGGTGCCTTTGGCAGCTTGTTTTTTCGACAAATATCCCAATTTGCAGGAAATTGATTATTCAAATCAACTCCGGAAATATTAGCTTTCCAATGAATAAAATCGTCACAACCATCATTGATTTCAATCAGTTTCCGTTGTAATTTAGCAGGGGGACCATCGACAACAAGATCAACCCCATCAGGATTAACCATCGGGACGATCGACAATTCTATATCTTCATACCACTGATTGACCTTTTGTCCATTCATTACTGTTCCATTTGTTAAGGAAAGTAAATAATTATTTACGATACTCATTAGTACCATCGTCGTAATCCATTCATTCGCATGAAAAGAAGCGTTTATATGAATTTTTTTTGCTCCTTTTCCAATTCTGATTTCCTGAATTGGTTTCCCCTCAACACTTGTACCGATAGTTGTGACTCTAATAAAGGGATACACCTTTTTGAAGGATTGGATTAGCTTTTCTAATCTTTTATAATTTAATGGTGAATGGAACTTTACGAATGGAGTAACTATTTTTTCTGGGACAAAGAGAGTTTCCCCCACTTTTAATTGATCTACATCCTTGGTTGGATTTAACAGAAACAATGTGTCTTCTGCGATTTTGTTTGTTATCGCTAATTCCCAGATGGTATTTCCGGCTTGAATCGTATATGGAACCGTCACATATCCCGGAATAACAATTTTCTCTGCAACTTTCAAGTTACTTGAATCTACCTTTGGGTTGGCTTCTTCAATAAGGTTAACTGGTATTCGAAACAACTTGCTGTAATAGGACAATGTATCACCAGGCCGTACGCTAATCATCATCTTCCCCGACCTCCCATCATAAAAATTCTATGATGAATGACAAAAAGTATGATAGCAAAAGAAAAACCCGCTTATTCACGGGTTTTTCTTATTATATGAGATTTTATTAGTTTCGACTCTAATAATTGTCCAGCTCTAGGCGCCATCAGCTCGAGGTCACAAGCCAATCCGTCGAGAAGGTTACCTATTGGTTCAATTTATTTTTAATCAACCAGGCTCCCCCAAGTACGCCTGCATCATTGCCTAATGTAGCTAACGCCAATTTTGTAGAATTTTTAACGGCAGAAAAAGCAAATTTAGCAAACGATTCATTTACTGAATCTAATAAAATATTACCTGCTTTTGAAACTCCCCCACCTAAAACAATTCCTTCTGGATTCAGCGTATTCCCAATATTGGCAAGGACAAAGCCTAAATGAAATGTAACATCCGCTAATACTTTTTTGGCTAGTGGATCACCATTTCTGGCCGTATCAAAAACATCTTTCGCAGTGATTTTCCCATTTTTTAGAAAAATATCGTGCAATTCACCAGCAACCTCATCATTATTCAATTCCTTCAATGCTAAACGCACAATACCTGTTGCCGATGCAACCGTTTCGAGGCAGCCTGTTTTCCCACAATTACACGGAGCTCCACCTTCTGGAATAACAGTAAGATGACCTATTTCTCCAGCTGCACCATTGACACCTTGGATTATTTGACCATTAGCGATAACACCGCCGCCTACCCCTGTCCCAAGCGTAACACAAACAAGGTTCTTCGCTCCATTTCCAGCACCCTTCCACATCTCGCCTAAAGCCGCACAATTTGCGTCATTCTCAACAACAGCAGGAAGGGAAGTTGCTAATTCCAGGCTATCCTTTAATGGGTAGTTATCTTTCCAGCCCAAATTGACCACATTTAAAATAATTCCCGTTTCATAATCCACCGGTCCTGGTGCCCCCATACCAATGCCAATGACGTTTTCCTTGGCTTGCCCGAGCTGAAGCAATTTTTCATCGATGGCTTTTGCAATATTTGCAGTAATATTTTGACCTTCATTAGAGTTATCTGTGGTAATTTCCCATTTATAAACAATTTCACCATTCATTGTAATAAAAGCTATTTTAGTAGTTGTACCACCAAGATCGACCCCAGCTATCCATTGATTTGCCATGTATTTTCACCTATCTTTACTTACTTTTTTCTTTTTGCATTTGAATTTCATGTCGTAAAATTAAAAGTGCTGTTTGGAATTCCCTTGGTTCTATTATTTGTGCATGATATAGCTCTGTCAATTCAGATTCCATCAGCTCAAGGTCTCCCACTCTATCACCAACATAAATAAATGTTCCAAACTGCTTTAAGAATTGCTGTATTTCAAAGATTGATTTCATCTGGGGAACCTCCCCCTTAATTTTTTAATGGAATGGAATATATTAATCTAACTAAAATGAGTATAACCGATGCTCTCCCTCTCCTCAAGGCAAATATCTGTCATTCCTTGATTAAAGATGTTGATTAATTTCAAGAACCAAATCAGAATATTGTTGATTATCAGGTTTAAGTTTAACCGCCTGCTCGGCATTTGCTTTGGCCTCTTCATAATTATGTTGTTCCATGTTAATCAGAGCAAGATTAAAATAGGCTTCATCAAATTTCGAATCAAGTTTAATTGCCTTTTCTAAGTGCGTTTTAGCTTCAGAAAGCATATTCTTTTTTATTTCTACAAAGGATAAAAGAAAATAAATTTTCTCAGATGGTTCAGATAATTTCTCCTTAGATTTCACCAATATGTCGTAGGCCTGATTATATTTCCCTTGACTAACGTAGTCTTGGACCACGTTAAGAACTGATTTTTCATACAGTGTTTTTTCTGATGTCTGGAACCCATAATACAATGAACCCCATACAATTCCTATTGAGGTAATAAAGAAGCATATCTGCCATAGCCGCTTTTTCTGTTTTGGAAAGTGAACGATACCCGCAGCAAGGAAGCCCCCTATTAATCCGCCAATATGGCTGGCGGCGTCAATTCCCGATGCCGAGAAGCTAAAGACAAGATTTATTCCAAGGACAACAAGTAAATTCATACCCATAGTCCGAGAAAACAGTTTGGGAAATCTAACTCCAAAATATAATAATGCACCGAAGCAGCCATAAATAGCTCCACTTGCCCCTGCCGATAAGGTCGAACTAAATAGAAAACTAGCAATCCCTCCTGTTATTCCGGCAAATAGGTAAATAATGAGAAAGCGAGTTCTACCAAATATACGTTCAACCGTTGCCCCAAGAAAATACAAGGCCAATGAATTCATCGCCAAATGCATAAAACCTATATGAAGAAAGACAGGTGTAATAAATCTCCACCATTCCCCATCATAAATCAAATAGTTCACCTTCGCACCATATTCAGTTAGTGTTGCATTATTCGTACTGCCACCGTGGGTTTCAAGCCAGAAAAACATCATTGCTTGGATTAAGATCAATGCATAGGTAAAGAAGGGCTTGCTATTAAATAGAATGTCCTTTTCAGTTTTAACCTTTTTAATAGCATATTCCATAGTAGCTTTCTTAACATCGTCAACCTCATGTTCAGGATAGTCCTCTTTAACTGTGAAGTGAATCTCACGCCCCAGCCGCTCGGAAATTTGAGCAAGCCCGAGATCAAATGCACCCTTGGCAAGTAGAATAGAACTGATCGCGGTTTTATTTCCTTCAGGATGAACAAACGGTTTTGTAAGCCGAAATTCATATTCATCAACTGGCGGAAACTGACTGACATAAATGTTCAACACATTTAATTCATTTCGTCCAATTTGCTTACGGACTCTTTCTCCATTCGACGCCGTAAATTCAATATCTCGTTGCATGGAATTACTCCAATCTAAATCATGGAGCAACATCCGAATAATCGGTGTTTTCTTGTCTTCTATTTTTTCCAGCCACAATTCCTTTTGATTTTCGAACAATTGAATAATGCGGTACCCATGGTCTGAGATAAAAGAATTTGCCAACCTCCAAAAGATGTATCCCTCTCTATTATTCATTACTCCCCTACTTTCTAAAAGAAAACCGGAAGCACCTTGCCTATTAGCGACAGTCGCAAGTACCCAAATCCCTTGGCTCAGGAGCTAACATTTTTCAAATGTAATTAATCTATATTCATTTTTCCCTCTTATCTTTTATTATAATCGATATGACCGATTGGCATTTAATCAAACTAGCTGAAAAACGTATATTTACCTAATTAGACAAAAATAGAACCATCTATGGTTTTCACCATTCAGATGGTCCTCCAAATACTGATTTCATCATTTTTTGTTTTATTCCAGGAAAGCTCATAATCGAACCTACTGCTAGCCTGCGCATCCAACTAGAGCCAAGCAGAACATTAATCAGGCGGTATCTATACCGAAACGCAAAATATCCTATTGAACCAATCATTAATATGGATGTTAACATACGAGACATCATCATCCCTCCTATTTAGTATTCTGTGTTGATCCGCAAGGATTTATCCAAATTTCTGCAAAAAAGGGACGAATATTTATCATTCGCCCCGCTACCGATTTATATATTTTTAAATACAGGTTCCATTGTTTCTTTTAATACCTTCACTGATGTTGAGAATTTTTCTTTCTCAACATCATTTAATTCGAGCTCAACAACTTCTCTTACACCTTTTCGGTTTACCACTGCTGGAACACCAATATAAATATCATTTTGTCCATATTCACCATTGAGGTAGGCCGAAACAGTTAATACTGAGTTTTCGTTCCGCAAAATTGCCTTCGTGAGCCGGACTAAGCCCATGGCAATCCCATAATAGGTTGCGCCTTTTCGCTCAATAATGTGATAAGCCGCGTCACGAACATTTAAGAAAATCTGATTTAAATCCTCTTTATTAACGGCATCTTTATTTTTTGTCCACTCCGAAATCGATGTTCCAGCAATATCAGCGTGGCTCCATACAGGAAGCTCTGTATCACCATGTTCCCCAATAATATAGGCGTGAACGTTTCGGGTGTCTACATCAAAATAATCACCCAATAAGAAGCGGAACCGAGCTGTATCCAAAATCGTTCCCGAACCGATTACCCGCTCTTTTGGCAACCCTGAAAACTTCCACACTGCATAGGTTAATATATCTACAGGATTAGTCGCAACTAGAAAAATCCCATCAAACCCACTTGCCATAATTTCAGAAACGATGCCCTTAAAGATCTTCGTATTTTTCTCAACAAGGTCAAGTCGTGTTTCACCAGGCTTCTGGTTAGCACCAGCTGTAATCACGACAAGGTCGGCATCCCCACAATCCTGGTAATCACCATACCAAATTTGTGTGCGAGTTGGTGCGAAGGGAAGCCCATGGTTTAAATCCATAGCGTCGCCTTCCGCCTTTTCTTTGTTCAAATCAATTAAGACTAACTCTTCTGTAATACCCTGATTTAATAGGGCAAACGCATAGCTTGAACCAACAAAACCTGTCCCAATAAGTGCAACTCTGTTAACACGTTTTAGCATGAACATTCCTCCAATAGAAAAAAGTGAAGATAAAATGATCCTCAATCTATTTCAAACTTAACTTTGGTTTTCTTCTCTTTTTATCCACACACAATTGAAAATCCAAGTCCTTTATTAATATAGGTTTAAATATAGATAATTACCCAATTATTTGAATAATCAAGATGGAAAATATTGCAGCCATAAAGCCAGATAAAAAATTAACCATATCATTATCCACAAAGGTGAAACCCTTTATTCTTGTTGTCTCTAAATGACAATGAATCTTTTTTTCGGTCATTAACCCACAGTTCTTACAAATGTATTCCTGTTGATAAAATGCACCCATTAAAGTATCAATTACATTCCCAATGAAACCAAAGAGAAAAATGAGGATGGTTACGGTGCTATCTAAATGGAATAACCATCCTCCGATTAAAGAAATAAACAATGAACCAATAAGTGCTGCACTACTTCCTAAAAAGCTAATTGCACCAGATGTACCTTTTTCAATTCTCCTAAAGGTGCGTATGTATAGAGGATTTCTTCTGCTTAAGCTACCGATTTCCGATGCCCACGTATCTGAATTAGCACTAGCTAGAGTGACCATAAATCCGATTAGCGGCATCCACCCACCGTAGAAATAGTGTAAAACACTAAAAAAAACTGCCGCTCCACCGTTGGCAAACACCTGACGCCAATCCCTTCTGGCCCCCTTCGCCAACTTTTCCTCGATTTCCTTTTTGCGAGAACTTTTGTAATTTGACCATAAGCTGGAGGAAGCAAAAAAACTGCCTAGGAGGATAAGTCCTTTCACACCGAAACCAATAAAGACTGCCATTCCAACAATTATAGCCGCGATTGAACCAGACTTACTCAATGATTTAACGTGATATCCGAGCACCCCAATCACCACAATTCCACCAAAAATCAATACATCATCCAACATCATTTTATGGTTATTGTCCTATCCGTTGTAATGATCTTTAAAACAGGAATATCATGATCCTCTATCGGGAAATGGGGTATGATTTGCTCATTAAAGGCAAGTGATAACGTATTTCCAGAGAAATGGGATAACAAGCGATCATAATAACCGCCACCAAAGCCTATTCGATAGCCATCAGATGTATACGCCAACCCCGGGACAATAATCAGGTCGATCCTGTCAACTTCAACTTTGGTAGTAATCTGTTCTATCGGTTCAAACAAACCATAATACACCGATTCAAGCTGAGAAAACGATTTTATTGTTCTAAAAACTAACTGTTTACCTTTCGGAAGACATTTGGGAACCACAACCTGTTTTCCCTGTTCCCACGCTTTTCGAATGATTTGGTATGTATCCACCTCTGGCATCCTAGAAACGGTAATAGCAATAACATTAGCCTGGATCCAGTCCTCATCTTTATATAAGCGGTTAGCAATTTTATAGGAGTAATCTTCATAGCGTGGTTTGTTAAGCTTCGCAAGTTCCTCTTGTACCTGTTTACGAACAGACTGTTTATCAAACATATAACGGCCCTCCTTACTTTTAGACAACAAAAAAAGCAGCAGGAAGCCCTACTGCTTATTTTGTTTCACGGTGTGCTGTTGTACGCTTTTCTCTTGGGCAATATTTCTTAAGCTCAAGACGATCTGGGTTGTTACGTTTATTTTTTGTTGAAATATAGTTACGATCTCCACACTCAGTGCAAGCTAACGTAATATTTACACGCATGTCAATTTCCCTCCAAACGATTAAGCTAGTTCGTTCATACGACTTTTCTATAATATCATTTTTCAAAACGAAATGCTAGTATTTTTGAAGAAAAGCGAAAGTGAACTAGTGGAGGAGTAGAACAGTTACCAAAGTTATCTGTTTTCAAACCTTTTTGTGAGGGCATTTTCCATTGAAAGTAAGTCATTTTTGTTTGAACCCGCTATGGTCCAAGTGGTCATTTTACCAGTCTCACGAGGGGCAATTGACACCTTCATTGCAAAAATACTAGCGGCAGGTCCCTTGGCCATCGGTTGATATTTCAAGTTTCCTTTATCAACTGAACTCCAGATTTGATCGGTGTGCGCATGCCAAAGTGGAATGACTGTGCACACTTTTGTCCCCATTTTATTGGATCTTCCATTAACGAGAAGTATTTCATTATTTGCATGATGAAAAATATGATTATCTTTAGGTGAAATAAACGTTAACTGATCCTGTCCAACATTTGAAAAATAATGCATGGCCAAAATATTGATGTCTTTCTTTTGATCACTATGATTACTTACATACAGACTTGAAAAGCGTATTTTAGAGTGAATTTGCTCCTGTTTTACGATAAAAATCAATTCTTCATCATAAATTACTTTTTCCGTACAATTATGCAGCCAAAGACATTTGCCGTTTACCCATATTCCAGGGACGAATTGAATGGTTTCCGTTTTCCGCCCTTGTTGAGGGGGCAGATTCATTTTAGATAGTTCCGTTATGTTTATCATCGTTAACACCTTATTTACAAATTATTTGGTGATACCCCTTTGTTCATTCTCACATACCCGTTTGTTTAATAGTGTATCTTCCATAACTTTGCTTGATTCCGATGCAATACGCTTCCAGCCATATAAGCTTTTTACAATTTGCCTTCCCTTTTCCCCAATTTCCTGTGCCAAATCTGGATTATTCAATAAGTAATCGATCTGCTCTAATAGATTTTGAGCATCACCAGGACCCATCAACAGCCCCGTTTGTAAATGCTTGACAATTCCCTTCATCCCACCCGTATTGGATACAATAGTTGGTTTACCAAGAATCATGGTTTCAAGTGCAGCTATTCCAAATGGCTCATATAAACTAGGAATAACCGCTAAAAGACTACCATGTATAAGGGCATTTCTTTGCTCATCTGTAATATAGCCGATGAACAGAAGCTGTTTGTCCAATTTTCGTGCACTGACTTGCTTCTGATAGGTTTCTAGCATAGGACCTTTTCCAGCAATGACGAATACTATGTCCAACTCTTGCTCTTTAGCCAACTCTGCAGCCTCTATTATTGTATCAAAGCCTTTTTCCTTTACTATTCTTCCTATTGAAAAGATATATCTTCTTTGTACTAACTCAGGAATGATGGTCGCTGCCTTTAAATCTACTGTCAATGGTTCAACGCCATTAGGTATGACGGCTAATTTCTCGTCTGTTGTCTGAAAAACCTTTATTAATTCATTTTTCATATATTCACTACATACGATAAGTTGATCTGACTCTGTGATTAACTGGCTTTCCTTTTCATGGATAAATTGCTGGATTTCATTATGGATTCCATTATTTCTACCATGTTCGGTGGCATGGATAGTGGTCAATAATGGGATATCAAGCGATTGCTTTAAAGTAATCGCAGCAGCACCGACCAGCCAATCGTGGGCATGAACAATGTCAAATTTAACCTTTTCAGATAGTTGTTTCACTTGAAATGCCATTGCTAGGTTAAGACCGGCAATCCACGAAAGGAAATGATGATCTCGCTCATTAAGTGGCTTTACACGATGGACATTTACATTCTCCATTCGTTCAAACGCTGGGAGTTCATGAGTTCCAGCCGTGATCACATGGACCTCGTGCCCCATCTCTGCCAAATGTGTAGACAATCCATATACGTGTCGTGAAAGCCCCCCCACGACATTAGGCGGATACTCCCAGCATAAAATTAATATGGTTAAGTGCCAATGATCTAAAGGACTCACATCGACTTCAACTTGTTCGGAAAGGTTTTTGCTCATTTTTCTCCTCCAAGTTGTCTGATTTAAGATAATAACTATACGTACTAACGTGTTCAACCCATTTAGGAGCTTCCTCTTCATAGCGTTGGATTTGGACTACATCCTGCTGATAGACACTTTCCAATAAAAGTTCAAGACCTGATGTTTGGACACAATTAGAACGATAAATCGGGAAAAACTCTGAATCTGACAAATAAATCCCTAGTTCTGCTATATAGCTGTGGTGTTTCTCTAATCCTTTTATAAACCAGTGACCATTATTGTATGGTACTGTAATTTCATTAAAGTGGTGGGCATTTACGCCATTAAATAAAATGCCAGTTACATCATATAATCTGACAATAGTGACGAGTTCTTTAAACGGGCGACCATAAAATAATTCAATAATTTTTTGCGGTATAACGGAAACATCCCAGAAAAGAATCATTTTACGAGGTGTAACAAGTTTTGCCTTCAATTCACCGTTAAGTGGCAGGGCATCAAGAACAGGATTATTTTCGGAGGAATTTGAATTCGTTGCTGCTCGTCCTTCTCTCGAATCAATGAATTGTTCTTCAGTTTGTTCAAGCCATTTATTCCAACGATATTGGACCTTACCAACTGATGTATTGAGCACTAATGCTATTTTCCGAAATGATAAGCCATCTCCTCTTAGTTTGATAATCTCGTCAATCATATTTTTCCTCCATTCTGCAAACCATCAATGTATGCCAACAAACGCAAATTATTCTTAATAATGAATAATTTAATGGTATCATCAGATGGAGAAGCGCACAATGAACACAATTTGTCGTTTTCTGCATATCCTTAATACTAGCATGATTAAGCGATAGAATTTTTTCATACATTTGAGTCAAAAACTATTTTTTACATAAATCTGCAAAATTTTTAATGGACCTCTAAGTCATTTCGACATAATATTTTGCAACACAAAAAAGATGAAGCTGTAAAGCCTCATCCGAACTTTTTTATTTATCCAGTTAGTCATTCAAATTAACGCGATTTCCTGTCACAAGATACACAACATCCTCGGCAATATTTGTTGAATGGTCGGCAATTCTTTCAATAAATCTACATACAAAAGCTAATTGTATAATTTGGTTCGTTGCGTTTGGATTTTGCGGGATATAGCTCATAAGTTCTTGAACTAAACTTCCAAACATTTTGTCTACTTCATCATCCTTTTCTGCACATTTTTTTGCTAAAGTAATATCCTCAGCGTAATAGGCAGATATGGATTCTGACACCATTTCTAAAGCCATTTCCATCATTTTTGGTATATCAATAATTTCTTTAAAATGCTTCTCCTTACCTATATGCAAAGCAGATTTGGCAATATTTACAGCAATATCAGCAAATCGCTCAACTTCAGATGAAACTTTTAAGGCTGCACTAATTTTCCTTAGATCGGTAGCTACCGGAGATTCTCTTGCAATTAATAATAATGCCATATCATTAATTTCGTACTCTAAATCATCGATTTCATTATCACCATCAATCACCTGCTGTGCCTTTTCTAAATCCTGATTAACAAGGGCAAGCATTGATTCTTTGATGGCAGTTTCTGCTTTACTGGCCATTTTTAGCAGTAAATCTTTTAACTCTTTTAAGTTATTATCAAAATTTGATCTCGTACTCATATATGTCACCCCATCATCCGAATCTTCCGGTAATATACCCTTCAGTACGCTCGTCCGCAGGGTTCGAAAATATAGTAGAAGTTGAATCTAACTCAATTAATTCACCCATTAAAAAGAAAGCAGTTTTATCTGATACCCTTGATGCTTGTTGCATATTATGGGTAACAATAACAATCGTATATTTTTCTTTTAATTCTAAAATTAATTCCTCAATTTTCAAGGTGGAAATAGGGTCTAAGGCCGAGGTTGGCTCATCCATCAACAATACATCTGGTTTTGTTGCAAGTGCTCTTGCAATACACAACCTTTGTTGCTGTCCCCCTGATAAACCTAACGCAGGTGTATGCAATCGATCCTTTACTTCGTCCCACAAAGCCACGTCCATCAATGACTTTGTAACCACCTCATCCAAGTGGACCTTTCGTTTCATCCCATGAATTCTAGGTCCATAGGCAACATTATCATAAATGGATTGCGGAAAAGGATTTCCTTTCTGAAATACCATTCCCACATTTTTACGAAGTTCAACAAGATCCAGCTTATCACTTAGAATATTTTGACCATTAAAATTAATTTCTCCGGTCATCTTTACATTTGGAACCATATTAATCATCAAATTAAGCGTTTTGATAAAAGTTGACTTTCCACAACCGGATGGACCAATAATCGCGGTAACTTCTTTTTTATTAATAGGAAAGTTAATATCTTTTAACGCATGATGATCACCATACCATAAATTTAAATTATTGATATCAAATACTTGTCTAGTTAATGTAATGTTCGACACAAACTTCCCCTCCCTTATCCGAAACGTCCTGAGATATATTCTTCCGTCTTTTTCACTGAAGGGTTTGTAAAGATTTTTTCAGTGGAATCATACTCAATTAAATCTCCTTTAAAAAAGAAAGCTGTCTTATCAGAAATACGAGAAGCCTGCTGCATGTTATGCGTTACAATAATAATGGAATAGTCCTTTTTCAAGTCGATAATTAACTCTTCAACCTTGGCATTGGATATAGGATCCAATGCTGATGATGGTTCATCAAGGAGCATGATTACTGGCTTCATTGCAATTGTTCTAGCAATACAAAGCCGCTGTTGTTGCCCACCTGATAGTGATAGTGCAGATTTATGAAGTCTATCTTTTACTTCATCCCATAATGCAGCTTTTATCAAACTTTCTTCAACAATTTCATCGAGTTGGCTTTTCTTTTTTATTCCTGAGAATTTAAGGGCATGAGTAATATTTTCATAAATCGATTTTGGAAAAGGATTTGGCTTTTGAAAAACCATTCCAATTTCTTTCCGTAATGCCACTACATCTATTTGTTCTGATAAAATATTTAAATCTTCATAGAGGATTTGTCCTTCCGCTCTTGCTTCCGGGATTAAATCATTCATCCGGTTAATGCTTCTTAAAAACGTAGACTTTCCACATCCAGAAGGACCGATCAATGCGGTTATTGCATTTTTTTCAATATCCAATGAAATTCCGTTTACCGCACGTTTCTCACCGTAAAATATCTCTAAATTATTTACCTTTAATATATTTTCCATTTGAAACGGGACGGTTGATTGTAAAATTTGATCTGTCGATTCTTTTTCCAAAAAAGTAGTAACCATCCGTTTTCACCTACCCTTTATTTAGTGGCCGTAATTTTTTTAGTAATCAGACTTCCAATCCATCTTGCTAACAAGTTGAATAGTAAAACTGAAATGACTAACACAGCAGCTGAACCATTAGAAACCTCTTCTACATCTGGGATTAATCCTTGCGTGTTTACCGACCAAATGTGAACTGCCAGTGTTTCCGCAGGTCGAAATATATTTAATGGTGATTGGGGGGAAAATGGATTCCAGTTTGCATAATCAAGTCTTGGTGTAGATAGACCAGCAGTAAATAATAAAGCTGCTGCTTCACCAAACACCCTTCCTGCAGCAAGTATGATCCCCGTTAATATTGAAGGAAATGCACTAGGTAAGATTACGGTTTTAATTGTATGCCATCGTGTTATACCTAATGCAAGACTTGCCTCTTTTAATTCCCGTGGTACGGCAAGAATCGCATCCTCACTTACACGCACAATCACAGGCAAGTTAAAGACAGTTAGTGCTAACGCTCCACCTAAAATGGTATAACCCCATCCTGTTGTATTAACAAATACCAATAAACCAAACATTCCTATCACAATGGAAGGTAATGATGATAACACTTCAACACAAGAACGAATAATATCCGTAACTTTTCCTGGCTTCGCATACTCTGCCATATATATTCCACCGCCAATTCCAAGGGGAATTGCAATGATCATTGTAATAAGTAATATATAAAATGAATTGAATAGTTGGTCTCTTATTCCCCCACCAGCACGGATATTACTAGATGGAGTGGTCAAAAAATCCCAAGAAATATATTTAAATCCATTAATTAATATATATGAAAATAAGCCAACAAGAATTGAAATAATAATAATCGCGATCGCAATAAAAACCCCTGTGGCAATCCGATCAGCCGTTTTGCTTTTCATTATAGTTTCCTCCTTGATGAAAGATAGCGGATAAGGAGAATAAACGCAAACGACATAACTAATAGAATCAATCCCATGGACCAAAGCGTATTATTTTCCACACTGCCATATGTCGTATGACCCATATTTAAGGTAATGATCGTCGTTAAAGTTGCCGAAGCGTCCAAAATACTTGTTGGTAAATTTCTTACGTTTCCGATTACCATTTGGACTGCAAGAGCTTCACCAAATGCTCTTGCCATCCCCAGTACAATTGCCGTCAGTAGGGATGGAAGTGCAGCAGGGATTAGCACCTTCCTGATCGTTTGCCAGCGAGTTGCGCCAAGAGCATATGAACCTTCTCGTAAGCTTTTTGGCAGAGAACTTATTGCGTCAGTGGCAATTGTTGTTATAGTGGGTAAAATCATAATGGAAAGTACAATCATACCAGAGAGTAAGCTGAAACCTAATCCTCCGACATGTTCTCTGATAAATGGTACTAGAACTGTAAGCCCTATGAAACCATAAACTACGGATGGAATCCCAACTAAAAGCTCTATAACTGGCTGTAAAATTTTTCTTCCCCAGGATGGAGCGATCTCCGTCATAAAAATGGCCCCGCCAATTCCTAATGGTGCTGCTATAATTGCAGCAAGGAACGTTACAGCGAAGGATCCAAAAATAAATGGTAAAACTCCATATTCTGGATTGGCCTGATTAGTAGGATTCCATTTCGTACTTGTTATGAACTCAATAAGACTTACTCCATTTTTTATGAATGATTGCAAACCCTTTGTACCTAAGAAAATTGTAATCGAAATAGTAGCAGTTATCATAATAACTGCACATAAAAGAACGAGAATTTTCCCTCTTAATTCACCATCAACCCAATTTTGTTTTGATTTCACTAACCTGTCTTTTGCAGGAGCTAACTTTTCCATAATGCACCACTCACTCCTAAATTACGAGATAATAGGGTAAATGCGCAATCACATTTACCCCGTTCCTTATTGGACCTTACTATTATTTATCTGTTTGTTTTCCTTCAGCATCACGTTCAACTTCCATTTTTGTAACAGGAAGATATCCTTGTTCCTTAAGAAGGTTATTTTGGATATCATCTGACATCATGTAGTCAAGGAACGTTTTTGCTAATCCGTCAGCTTCACCTTTAGTATAAGAATGTTCGTAAGCCCATACTGGGAATGTTCCGGATTGTACATTTTCTTCAGTTGGTTCTACGCCATCGATTGCAAGTGGTGTTACCGTATCATCAGTGAAGTATGAGAATGCAAGATAACCAATTGCTCCGTCTGTTTCGTTAATGATCTTTTTAACTGTGTTAGAAGAATCTTCAGTAATTCCTTCAGCCGGTGTTGCGCCATCAAGAGCAAACTTATTGAATACCGCACGTGTTCCTGAAGAATCTGGACGGTTTACAAGTACGATTTTTTGATCTGCTCCACCAAGTTCTTTCCAGTT
Organism: Neobacillus jeddahensis; assembly: GCF_000612625.1. Taxonomy (GTDB): domain Bacteria; phylum Bacillota; class Bacilli; order Bacillales; family Cytobacillaceae; genus Neobacillus; species Neobacillus jeddahensis. The sequence goes on along the minus strand of NZ_CCAS010000005.1, from coordinate 101,570 downwards.
TGTGATTTTTCCAGTAAATACTTTTATTAAGTCCTCTTTTTTAATATCTTTAATGCCTACTTTAGGATTTACAGCAGCTGTCATTCCTACAACCGCTACTTTATGATCAACAAGCTCATCAGCCGGAATACCTTCTTTTTCTTCAGCGAATACATCGGAATTCCCAATTTGAACTGATCCCTCAGATACTTGCGATAAGCCTGTCCCAGACCCACCCGCTTGAACTTGCACATCTACATTTGGATTTTCAGCCATGAATTCCTCTGCAGCAGCTGCTACTAGTGGTTGCATTGCAGATGACCCAGAAATGGATAATGATCCAGAAAGTTCTTGTTTCTCTTCAGTTTTAGTGTTGTCTTTCCCTTCTGTTTTATCCGAAGAGGTTTCGCCTCCACATGCAGCTGTAAATACCATTAACGCTGCGAATACTGTTGGTAGGCCTAATTTTTTCGAACTTTTCATTTCCTTTATTCCCCCTAAAATTTGGTGGTGATAATGTTTGTCTGCCTTACATATATAAGAATAAGGTATAACTGTAAAGCGTGTTTGAATTGAATGTAAAGGTTTTGTAAAGTTAGATTAATACCCTGTAAATAGGATAAGGATATTTTATCTTCTACATAAATTGGCCTTAAGATTCAAAAACATAAAAAAACCCTCTTAGGAAGACTTTCGGAACATTAACATCATGTTCGTCTTTTTAGTCTCCCTAAAAGGGTAAAGTCGATTTCTTTAATTATTATCGATCGTTTGAGTACCTTCTGTTCCTTCTGAACCCGTTTTTCCTTCATTTAAATGCTTCTCTTTTAATTCAAAATAGGCTTTAAAAACTTCATCAGCGATTTCTAAATTAACATGTGTAGCATCAGTAGTAGACCATGGAACAACAACGGAAACCGCTATTTCAGGATTATCGTAGGGAGCATAGCCAACAAAGGTCACATTCCATAGCATTGGGTGACCACCTAAGGGGCCATCATATAAGGCTTGGGCTGTTCCAGTTTTACCAGCGATCTTATATTGTTTATTTTTAATCGTACCATATCCTGTCCCTTGTGGATCATTAACAACTAATTCTAAGCCATCCTTAACATGGTCAATCCAGCTATCTTTCATGTCAATTCTATTTAAAACAGTTGGGGCTATCTCCTCAATAATCGGTCCGAGTTCCCCCGTATTATTCGGTTCATGGATCTCTTTAACTATATGTGGTTGAATCCGATATCCACCATTGGCAATCGTTGAGATATACTGAACAAGCTGCAGTGGTGTATAGGTATCATATTGTCCGATTGCAAAATCGAGCACCTTACCAGCATCGGCCGGGATTTGTCCGCCACCGTAACCTGTTTGTTCTCCAGGAAGGTCTATACCTGTTCTTATCCCTAACCCAAATTCAGCGAAATTTTTTCTAAATGTATTAATGGCCGCAACTTTATCGATCGTTAATGGTCCATTAGGAACATACGTTTGTTGACCACCAATTTTCATCGCCGTTAAGAACATGTATACATTTGAGGATCTTTTTAATGCATATAAATCATTGATTGAACCAAATCCACTGGTATTCCAGGATTTCTTTACCTGGGTTCCTTTAAACTTTAATGGTCTATCATTAAGGTAGTCCCCTGGTTTGATGGCACCTGTTTGATAACCTGTTAAAACAGTTGCTCCTTTTACAGCCGACCCCATTGAATAAGAAGTTGTCATGTTTCCTAATGCAAAATCCTGTACCTCTGTTTTGTTTGTTTCTTTATCCTTCACATATTGTTTGCCCGACATCGCAAGCATCTCTCCGGTTTTTGGATTCATGACAGAAACCAAGGTCCGATCCATGTAGGGCTGACCTGCTCTAGCACTCCCTAGTTTCTGTTCAATAATCTCATCCACCCTTTTTTGAAACTCGATATCAATGGACAATACTAAGTCATTCCCACTCTTTCCTTCTCGATATACCTGAGATTCCAAAACATTACCTGCTTTATCTGTCACGTTCTTTACCGTTTCCTTTTGACCTTGGAGAACATCTTCATATTGGCTCTCAATATAGCTCTTACCGACACGATCATTTCTGCTATATCCTTTAGACAATAAATAATCAAGACTGTCTTTTGGCAATCCCTCTTTTGAGCTAGTCACCTTTCCTAAAACTGAGCTCAAAGGGCCATTTCCCTTATCATCTTTAAAGGCAAAATATCGATCCCAGTCAGATGTGGTATCTACCCCTGGTAAAGTATCCAAGTGTTCACTGACAATCGCATATTCTTCATCTGTCACATTTTTGTTTTTGATGATGTGAGGTGACAGCGTTGTTCCACTTGACATCTCACGAAATATAGCTAATACTTCGAGCTCTTGCTTAGAAAAGGAATTTAATTCTTCCTCAGTAATTCTTTCCCTCGTTAAATCATATATTTCTTTATCATATTCCTTTTTATCCAACTCTTTTTTCTCTAATCTTTCTTTATCTGCTTTCTTTATTTTTGCAGTGGCTTCATCTGGGTGGTTCATAATCCAATAGTCTTGGCGATCTCTTTTTGTTATTAATTTGAAATCTTCTTCGGAGTCTTTACTAATCAGATTAGCTAATTTTTTAGCAATATCTAACATTTCATCCTGTTTAACTGAAGTGGAGCGTGTATAAGTAATTGCTTTTAAAGGCGTATTTCCAACCACTAATTTTCCATTGGTATCATATATTTTCCCACGAGGGACTGATGAATTGATGGGTACAACCTCTTTTTGTTCGATTTCCCGTTTGTAATCTTCACCAAAAACAATTTGTACTATTCCTAGTCTTAAAATTAATGTAGCAAATAATATAAAGACGCAAAAAAAGATTAAGTTCAATCTGAATGAAATATTTGATTTTTTTTTCTGCTTACTTTTCTTCAATCTGGACAATCCTCCCACTTGTACTACCATTTTGAAACTAGTTCCTTTTATCATAAAATGATTTAACGCCTTTAGGCGAGATAAATTTTATGTTCTTGTCTCGATATGAAACATAAAATCTTCCAAACAACTAAAATAGGAGCTGTTTCTAGAACATAAATCCTTGCATTCCTTTAATTAGCCTCTATTTTACTTTCCCTAATCCACTTATCATTCAACTTCTATTATAAAATATTTTGGAGTATTATTGTATGGAATATTATTCTGACCATCTTTCTTACTCTTCCGTATCAAGGCGCAAACTACATTTACCGTATTACATCATTTTAAAGAAAAAAAGGCACAATTACTACTAAGAGCTATCAAGAAAAATTTGGTTTCCTATTTTTTTATTTTTCAACCACTTGCAAATGTAAAAAAAGGACGTATGTTAATTCACTTAATGAATTAACATACGTCCTTTTACGTTAACTTTTTTAACTCGCTGATCACCTTTTAAACTTGAATGCAGTTATTCACTAATTAAGCTGTTGGTAATTGTACTCTCCGAACGAATAAATAAATTAGTACATGCCCAGCACCTAAAATCAACAGTAAAATGGGAATACTCTTTTCCTCATTAAACCAGGTTACGGCCGCTAAAAAAGAAAGAATGGATATAATTCTGCCAAAGTTCAAGAAAATCTCCCGCACCACAATATACTCAATCCTCATTTCAGCCGCTTTCCAGCCAATCCCAATGACATCATAAGTGGTAGACATATAAGGGACGAGCAATACTGGATAAGCAACCGCAATCATCCCTGCATAAATTAATAATTTTACGAAATTTACATCCCATATAATCAGAAGGACTGCTGCATATAAGATGATTCCTCCAATTAGGATGGCTTTTTTTCGAAAGTCTTTTTTGATCATCCTCGAGGCTAAAAAATAGGCAATAAAAGATATTCCTGAATTAATCAGGCCAAAGGTCCCTAAAGCCATTTCACTTCCCGTCGAAATATAAACGAATACGGAGATAACAAATAAAAACGTCCCTTCTCTAAGGCCCTGAAAGAAATGGGCATTGGTAATGAGACGCCAATTTTCATTTAGTTTTCTTTCCTCTAATATCCGTTTAAAGCAGTACCTACCCATTGCAGGTCTAGGTTTTATTGAGAAACTCATAAAAACAGCAAGTGCGAATAATGCTAACGACAGACCAAAAACAAATGTATAACCAGTGAATTTTTCAAGCCTCGTAATGATAATCCCTGCTGCAATCGGACCAATCATCCCCCCGGCAGAACTTAAGATCCCTAAAAAGCCATTAAAAAAATCTCTTGTCTCTGGTTCGGTAATTTCAAAGGTTAAGACATTGTAGGCTAGCCAATAGAAACCGTAACCAATTCCAAGCAGGCTCCCTAATAAAAGTAAGTAGGTGGCTGCCCTTGTTCCTGTAATTAAGACGGCTAAGTAAAACAAGGCCAAGAAGATGACACCAATTCTTAGCACAATCACCCTGTCAATTTTCTTAGCCCAGCGCCCTGCTAAGATAAATGTTAACAATTGTAAGACGACAATTGCGAGGTTATACAGAGCAAGATCTGAGTACCTTCCTGTTTGCTTCCAAAGATAAATATTCACAAATGTATTAGACAAAGCCACACTCAAAGAGTATAAACCTCCTATAATTAACAAAAGTGATAAATCTTTGGTTAATACCACATCACCTAGAATTTTAAATTTCTTTCCCATAAAAAACTCCCCTTTTTCTTAAGGGTAGTCTTTTACAAGTACGAGTTCCTTATTCACTTTTTATAGAAAATGAAAAGACAGCTTTTGCAAGCTGCCTTTTTCACTCCATTATTTTGCTGCACTATAACGTTTTGAAACTTCATCCCAGTTGACTACATTCCAGAATGATGCAATATAGTCTGGGCGTTTGTTTTGATATTTAAGATAGTAAGCATGCTCCCAAACATCAAGACCAAGAATTGGAGACTTTCCTTCCATTAAAGGAGAATCTTGATTTGGTGTGCTAGTTACTTCTAGTTCACCGTTATTCACGGCTAACCATGCCCAACCAGAGCCAAAACGAGTTGTTGCAGCTTTAGCAAACTCTTCTTTAAAACTGTCAAGGCTGCCAAATTTACTGTTGATCGCGTCAGCTAATTCACCGGTTGGGGCACCGCCACCATTTGGAGAAAGGATTTGCCAGAATAATGAATGGTTGGCATGTCCTCCACCATTGTTGCGAACTGCCGTACGGGCTGCTTCTGGAACAGCATCCAAATTTGAAATAACCTCTTCCACAGATTTAGAAAGCAATTCTTCATTTCCTGCTAATGCATTGTTAAGATTTGTTACATATGTGTTATGGTGTCTCGTATGGTGAATGTTCATTGTTTCTTTGTCAATGTGTGGTTCTAATGCATCTTCAGCGTAAGGTAATTGTGGTAATTCAAATGCCATGATAATTCCTCCTATGTATTGTTTAATATAATCGGCCTTAGATTAGGAAATTCAAAATGTATTTTGAATATTTCTAAAGCTTTATTCTTAAGATACCAAAGTTGACTCATTGTTTCAAATAAAATGCTTTCATTCCAACATAATTAAAGTGCCCATTCCAAAGATTTTTATTCCTAAACTAGGAGGGAAATTCTTAAAAAAACAATTCTAATCTATTTTTCGAAAAATTGTCATGATTCATCAAAACAGCAGTCTGTCAACGATTTTTGTCATACCTTCACACCAACGCTTCCAAATCATGGTATACCCCTGTTGACATGCTTTTCATAATTCATTTTAATCAAATCAAAGGGATTAAAAAAAGTGGAAACACCCCACTCGTGAGTTGTTCCTCTTAAGGTAAAGGAGTGACATATATGCAAAATAGCACTTTTTCCATATATAGTTTAATGGTCCAATTTTTCCAAAAACATGAGCCCATTCAAAAGGTTAAAGCAGGTTCTGTCCTTTTTCATGAAAAGGATCCCGTCGAATATGTTTATTTATTGCTTAAAGGAAGTATTTCACTCGGAAGAGTCCATGTACGGGGGAAGGAATTCATTTTAAAAATCCTTAACGACCAAGAATTAATTGTTGAATACCAACTATTTAAAGCCAATCCACATTACCAATTTTATGCTAAAGCACTAACAAATTGTGAACTTATTATGATTAAAAAGGAACAGTTTGAAGATTTTATTATGACAGACCCAGAAGCAATGAATGCCCTTGTGTCATGGTTTAGCACCGGGTATTTAAAGGCACAAATGAAATGCCAAGATTTAATCATGAATGGAAAAAAGGGTGGCTTATACTCTATCCTCATCCGCTTATGTAATTCATATGGAGTCAAAACAGAGGACGGAATTCTCATTGATTTACCCCTCACACATCAGGAATTAGCCAACCTAACCTATGGAACAAGGGAAGTCATTCAACGTGCCTTAAAGGAACTTCGCGAGAATGAGATTATTTTATATGAAAACCAAAAGTTCACTGTGAGGGATTTAGGTTATTTAAAACAAGAGGTCGATTGCCAAAATTGTGCCTTTGAAATTTGCGGATTAAATTAGGGCCACCTCTTCAGGTGGCTTTTTTAGCTGATAGGAAAGCATAATTTTCCTATCGGCGAGTTTTCTTTACAATTTTATAGAACGACAAGCAGAAAGTATGAAATCATTATGATCTGGATGATAGCCTTTGTCACAATGCTGCTAATAAATCCAATGACAGAGCCAAAACCAATTTTTAAGCTCTCAGTAAAATTCCTTTTATTAACGATTAATTCTGCTGCGATAGCTCCAATAAACGGGCCAATTAAGATTCCGAAAACAGGAATGACAAACGGGCCAATTAAGATTCCGATCGTACTCCCCCATATTCCAGCCTTCGAACCACCGTATTTTTTTATTCCAATCAGATTTGCTACATAATCTGCTATAAACAACAGAATAATAAATAAGCCTTGAATCAACCAGAACAGCCAATTAAACGGCTCAAAGCTAAAAAATAGTCCATATACTAAAAATCCTGCTAACAAAAACAATATACCTGGAATAATCGGGTATAATAATCCCACAAATGCAACCACAAATAATATCGATATCACTGTCCAATAGACAATTGTCATTTTTCCGCCACCTTCTCTTTCTTATTCATTTACTACGTACTATTACAGCAGTTGGTTTCAAAATGGATCAAGCTTGTATATAACACTGTCACAGGCTACAATAGAATTCAAAGAATTCATTTAGTTTTTTCTATAAAGGTGGTCTGTATGAATATTTTCAAACAATTTTATAAAAGTCTTTACTCTCCAAAGGATATAGCTTTATTTCGTTTTCAAGGAATCGGAAAAACGATATTATTTGTTTTTTTCCTAACCTTCATTTCCGTTCTACCATCCATTTTTTATTTAAGCACAGCACTCTCCACTGGCATTGATACAGCAAGATCAATTCTCACGGATGAAGCACCAGCCTTTACAGTGAAGGATGGACAGCTGACTGCTGAAACAACTGTCCCAGTTACTATTAGCAGAGATAATTTCACCATCATTATCGATCCAACGGGTGCTATTACTGAATCAGATGTTGAAGACCAGGGAAACACATTTGCCTTGTTAAAAGATAAATTCGCTCTAGCCTCAGGGGGCAGAATTGATGCATCACCGTATTCCATGCTTGAAGGCATGACAATTTCAAAAGAAAACTTAGTCAATTTTATTGACACAATAGGCGGAATGAAAGGAATTATCATTCCTATAGTTTCATTATTTATTTATTTGTTTTCAAGTGCCGCAAGCTTTATCGAAATATCTATTTTGGCCTTAATTGGACTAGTGCTAAAGAATCTTTTAGGCAGAAAACTCAATTACCGACAATTATGGCGGATGGCTGCATACAGCGAAACACTGCCAACTGTATTTTTCACCATAATGGCTGCCATTAAAACCTCTGTACCAAATAGTTTTATCATAAATTGGTTTGTTGTGATTATTATTTTATATCTTGCCATAAATGAAATTCCAAAACCAAAAAAAGCAAACTAGAATGCGCCCCATTTGGGCGTATTTTTTTCATTTCTGTTCTATTACTGGTTGGACAAGCATACGAATGTACAAACGTTTTATATGGAGGCTTGTCCGATGAAAAAGTTGATAGGATTCCTACTTTCTATTCTAGTCGTATATGTTATTTATTTTGATCTCACCGTCGGTACCCTTCCTACCTCAAAGACTCTACAGGTGGATGCAAAGATTGAGACAAACACTGTGGAATCAAAAAAAACGACCATTCCTTTTTTTGATGCTAAAGTAAAGCCTGGTGAAACGCTCATCTCGATTGTAGAGCATCAATTAGATAAACCACTTCCTGTTCCAATGACGAAATTAATCGACGATTTTCAACAATTAAATTCTGACCAATCAGCTGAAAAAATTCAAATTGGAATTACATATCATTTTCCTGATTACTCACAATAAAGAGGATATCCTTATTCTTGTCAAAAATATCAAAAGGCTGATACAATAAGATGGAACTTAATCACTGTGAACATTTTTTCTTGAACTCACTGATTGATTAATAATCAATTGGATTGTTTTAAACTATTTTGTTTTATGCGAATCCATTTTGAAGGAGAGCGAATTACACGTGAGTGAAATTATACATCGCACAAAAACCCGACCGATTAAAGTAGGCAATTTAACAATTGGCGGAAGCAATGAAATCATTATTCAAAGTATGACCACAACGAAGACTCATGATGTTGAGTCAACTGTTGCTGAAATAAAACGCCTAGAGGAGGCGGGCTGTCAAATTGTTCGGGTTGCTTGTCCGGATGAGCGGGCCGCCGATGCCATTCCTGAAATAAAAAAACGAATCAATATTCCCCTTGTGGTTGATATTCATTTCGATTACAAATTAGCCCTTAAGGCCATTGAGGGTGGTGCTGATAAAATTAGAATCAATCCAGGAAACATCGGTAAACGGGAAAAAGTTGAGGCTGTTGTGAAAGCAGCAAAAGAAAAGGGAATTCCCATTAGAATTGGGGTAAACGCTGGATCACTTGAAAAGAAGATCCTCGAAAAGTATGGTTATCCAACGGCGGATGGTATGGTTGAGAGCGCCCTCCATCATATTAAAATCCTTGAGGATTTAGATTTTCACGATATTATTGTTTCAATGAAGGCGTCAGATGTAAATCTCGCCATTGAGGCTTATGAAAAAGCTTCTCGTGCTTTTGATTATCCGTTACATTTAGGAATTACTGAATCTGGTACACTTTTCTCAGGTACTGTAAAAAGTGCTGCCGGATTAGGTGCGATTATTAGTAAAGGAATCGGCAACACTCTACGTATTTCATTAAGTGCTGACCCTGTTGAAGAAGTAAAAGTTGCTCGAGAGCTATTAAAAGTATTTGGTCTATCATCAAATGCCGCTACATTAATTTCCTGTCCGACTTGCGGAAGAATTGAAATTGACCTAATTAGTATTGCAAATGAAGTAGAAGAATATATTTCCACCATCAAAGCTCCGATTAAAGTGTCGGTATTGGGTTGTGCCGTTAATGGTCCTGGTGAAGCTAGGGAAGCAGACATTGGTATTGCAGGTGCTCGTGGTGAAGGCTTATTATTTAGAAAAGGCGAGATCGTCCGTAAGGTGCCTGAAGCGCAGATGGTTGAAGAATTAAAAAAGGAAATCGACCAAGTTGCTGCAGAATATTTCCAAAAGAAAGCTGAAGAAGAAAAAATGGTAAAATAAATGTAAGAAACCCGGTATTTTCACCGGGTTTCTTTTTTGCTCCTATACAGATCATGTTAAAAGAACGGGAGAATAAAGATACCCACTATAATCGAAATCGCACCGATTCCAATCGCCCAAGAACCTAAGCCAGTGGCACCTCTTCTCCTAGCAACGAATCCTAACACAATACCTGCGGCACCAAAAAGAATAGGCATAACAAACAGTGATAAAATCGATAGCGCTATTGCCAGGGTCCCCATGCCGGTTCCACCTGCGGTTCGTTCCCGAAATTCATCCTGTTCCCTTCTCCTCATAACTGGAACAGGGGCAGCAATTTCTGCCGCTGTTTCTTCCCTGTATTTAGAAGAGCGAATTGGGACGGACGCACCAACTTCAGGAACATTCTCTTCTTTTTTCAATGAGTACGAAGTCTTGATTGGAGCGGCAAATTCTGACGCTGTTTCCTCCCTAAATTCTGAAGGAGAATTGGGGATTTCTTCGCCAATAATTGAACTACGAAGAGCTTCTTGCACTTTTGTATCTCTTTCATCTGCCATCCTTATCCCTCACTTTCAGTTATAGGAGCATTATTTATTGTTAGCTACCTGACACTATTTAATATGTTAATGTTTGTCTTAAATAGGTTTTTCTATCAAATTCAGAAAAAAACTGTATTTAGAATTTGATACATCATTATGCTCGGGTCTTTGGTAAAATATAAGGAGAAACCCACGACGAAGGTGAATACATTAATGAGAAAAAAATTTGGTTTAGATATTGATGGAACAGTGACTTGCCCTACCTCCATGATTCCCTTTATTAATAAAGCATTTCATATGAACATTTTGTATCAAGATGTTAACCAATATGAATTAACCCCCTTTGTTAATGTGTCAGAAGAGGTATTTTCCAAATGGTTTATTGAAAACGAACCAATTATTTACAGAGACTCTCCCCCCGCAGCTGGAGTCCTTAATGTCTTGAATAAATGGAAAAACAAACATGAGTTATATTATATTAGTGCACGTGGTCCTCATTTACATGACGTAACCGAGAAATGGTTTTTACATCATGGCGTAAGCTTTGATCATATTGAGTTAGTTGGTTCACACGATAAGATTGAGACAGTAAAAAAACATCAGCTTGAAATCTTTTTTGAGGATAAACATGATAATGCAGTGATGATTCATGAAGCATGTCACATTCCTGTTATCTTATTTAATACCCCTTATAACCAAGAGCCAATCCCAAATGGTGTTATTCGAGTAAATGATTGGTTCGAGGCTTACGATTGGGTAGAGAGTTGGTTAAGGGAGGCACAGACACCGCTACGAAAAAAACAGCTTGTATGAGCATACAAGCTGTTTCACTACTAATGGCATTCTGGGCAGCGCCCGTATATCTCAAATTTATGCCCTGATATATCATAGCCCTTTAAATTTTCACTTAATTCATTCATCGGACATGTTTCAATTTCTTTTGTTTTCCCGCAGTCTAAACAAATAAAATGGTGATGATGATGACTTCTCGAGCAGGTAAAACGGAAGTGCTTTTCTCCCGATAACTCCGTCATTTCCAATATCCCCATATTTACAAATAAAGAGAGGTTTCTGTAAATCGTATCAAAGCTTAAACCAGGATAATCATCCTTTAACTCGTCTAGAACATCCTTTGCCGTTAAATATTTATCGCTATCTGCAAATAATTGAAGCATATCTTCTCTTTTTCCTGTTTGTTTAAATCCGTTTTCTTTTAAGTATTGAATGGCTTCATGTACGTTCATTCTGCACCCGCTCCTATTGCACTTGTTACTTTTCTATAAAAGATCGCTAATACTAATATGAGGACAGCTATCATTACAATCGTTCCGCCTGGTGCTAAATCAAGATAATATGCTGTAAAAAGACCACCTAGCACAGAAATTTCTCCAAAGATGACAGATAATAAAATCGTTTGTTTAAAACCTTTTGCAATCCGAATACTGGCTGCAACCGGTAGTGTCATTAACGAGGATACCAATAAGATTCCGACTATTCTCATCGAAGCCGCAATCACTAGAGCCACCATGACAATAAAAATAAAATGAATACTTTTGGCTGCAATTCCAGAGGCCTTGGCGTGTTCCTCATCAAATGAGAGTAAAAATAACTCTTTATACAGCAAAAATATGATTAACATGACAATAATACTAATAATAAGAATGACCCATAAATCCGTTCGGCTCACGGCAGATACACTACCAAATAAATAACTAAATAAGTCAGTATTAAACCCGTTTGCAAGGGAAATAAAAATGACCCCAAGACCAATACCACTTGAAAGGATAATCGGGATGGCTAATTCTTGATAGTGTTTGTATACCCCCCGTAATTTTTCGATAAATAAGGAACCACCTACAGAAAATACCATTCCTAAATAAATTGGATTTAGTCCAGCCATCATTGAAAACTTTCTTTCAATTAGGAGGCTTGCAGCAATTCCTGCTAAAGTAACATGGCTTAAGGCATCTGCAATTAACGATAATCTTCGAACAACAATAAATACGCCAAGTAATGGCGCAAGAATGCCAATCATGATCCCTGTTAGGAAGGCATTTTGTAAAAATTCATAATGAAAAATTCCTTCTAGCATTTTATAACCCTCCGTGATCATGGTGATGAGCCAACAGATGTATATCATGACCATAAACTTTTGACAACCCATCCGAATTAAGCTGTTCAAACTCATGTGTTTCACCGTGAAAATGCAAATGTTTATTTAAGCAGGCCACATGTGTGACTTTTTCAGAGATCGTTCCAATATCATGTGTGACTAAAAGAAGCGTAATGGCACGTCTCTTATTTAAGTCACCAAGCATCTGATAGAAGGAATTCACATTCTCCGCGTCTACCCCAACTGTCGGTTCATCTAAAATCAACAGTTTTGGTTCACTCACTAAGGCACGAGCAATGAAAACTCTTTGTTGCTGTCCACCAGATAGTTCACCAATGTTTCTATTAGTAAACCCCTTCATTCCGACGGCATCCAAGGCTTCATTCACTTTTTTTGCATGCTCCTTTTTAAAAAACGTAAACAGACCTAACTTTTTTGTTAAGCCGCTAGCTACTACTTCAAATACGGTTGCTGGAAAACCCGTGTTAAAGGAATTAGCCTTCTGGGATACATACCCAATTTTTTGCCTGTCCTTAAATTTACTAATCTCTTGCCCGAATAATAAGATTTCCCCTTTTTGCAGCTTCAATAAGCCAAGTATCAACTTTAACAAGGTTGATTTTCCAGACCCATTGGGCCCTACAATAGCCAAAAATGAACCATCTGGTACCGTTATATTAATATTCTCAAGGACAATATCCTTTTCATATCGATAGGAAAGTTGTTTTATTTCAATGATTGATTGCATAGTCCACGCTCTCACCTTTAATTATAAGAATCATTACGATTTACCTCCAGTAGTATACAATAGGAATAGCTGATTGTAAAGACAAATGACTGATAATAATCACCATTCCCCTTCCTAATCCATTGTCACACTCTTTCAACTTCTTCATACATTAGCATGGAGGAGTGATGAGGGTGAAAATATATGAAAACATCATTAATCATAAGGTAAATACGATCACTGCTGACGAGCTGGTCAAATATGCAAAGCAGTTTAATATTGCTGTTACTCAACAACAGGCGCGAAAAATCGCCGAATACTTAAGAGGAAAAAATGTAAATATTTTTGATGACAAGCAACGCGCCCAACTGGTAAAACAAATCGCTAAAGCAGCTGGACCTGAAACAGCACGTGAGGTTAATAAATTATTTATCCAATTTACGAAACAATAAAAGCTGTGCCAATGGCACAGCTTTTAGCTATCCTTGCATAATTTGCTCTAGCAAATCCTCATTAAATTTCTTGCCACGAAGCATTTCAATTTCAAATTTATATGGTGCCTTTTTGTTATTCTTATCTTCACCAACATAAGGAGTTTCAAGAATTTTTGGCACTTCCATCAATTGTGGATGATGAACGATATGGCTAAGTGCTGTAAAGCCAATATGGCCAAACCCTATATTCTCATGACGGTCTTTTCTCATCCCTACTGTATTTTTACTGTCATTGATATGGAGCACCTTTAGCTTGTCCAACCCAACTATTTTATCAAATTCATTTAACACGCCATCAAAGTCTTCAACGATATTATAACCAGCATCATGCGTATGGCAAGTATCGAAACAAACAGACAGCCGATCATTATAGGTGACTCCATCCATAATCATCGCTAATTCCTCAAACGACTTTCCACATTCTGAGCCTTTTCCCGCCATCGTTTCTAATGCTATTTGAACCTGTTCCTTACCGGTTAATACTTCATTTAGCCCCTCGATAATCTTTTTAATCCCCGCCTCTGTACCCGCGCCTACATGGGCACCAGGATGCAAGACAATTTGTTTAGCACCAATGGCTTCTGTTCTCTCGATTTCACTGCGCAGAAACCTTACACCCAATTCAAAGGTATCTGGATTAGTAGTATTACCAATATTAATGATATAGGGTGCGTGGACAACAATTTCCGAAATTCCATTCGCTTCCATATGTCTTCTGCCTGCTTCAATGTTCAGGTCTTCAATCTTTTTCCTTCGTGTATTTTGGGGTGCCCCCGTGTAAACCATGAATGTATTAGCCCCATAAGACACGGCTTCTTCACTAGCAGCAAGCAGCATATTCTTACCGCTCATCGATACATGCGAGCCTATTTTTAACATTTCATTCTCTCCCCTTCACCAATTATTTTTTTCTTTGATCGATTCTTCGCTGCCGTTTTTTTATTTTATCCATTTCCCATTGCATTTTCTTTTTATAGCCTGGCTTAACTTTTTGCGGTTTCTTCACTAAGGACTTTGCTTTTTTATCTGCTTCATCTTCTTTTCTTACACGGGTCTTTCGCTTATTCCGCTCATCTGTTTCAATAAATTCGCCTTGCTTCAAATCAGTATATTTAAACTGAATCCCCATCTTTTCCAAACGATTTAAGGCATCCTCATCCGCAGTATCGAATACTGTGAGCGCTATTCCTGATTGTCCAGCCCGTGCTGTTCTCCCCACTCGATGAATATAAAAATCTAGATCGGTCGGAAGTTCATAATTTATGATATGACTTACCCCTTCAATATCAATTCCTCGAGATGCCAGGTCTGTGGCAACGATATATTGATACTCCAAATCTTGAATTTGCTTCATCATCTTTTTTCGTTCACGCGGGTTTAAATCACCATGGACACGGCCCACCTTTAAACCTTTATCATTTAGAAAATAGGCCACCTCTTCGGCCATCTTTTTTGTATTGGTAAAGACGATTGCTAGGTAGGGATTGTAAGCTACCAGTGCATCATGAACAAGTTGTTTTTTATTTCGGTGTCTGGATGGTAATAGAAAATGCTCTAGGTTTTCTGCTGACCTATTTTTAGATTCAATTTGAATCGTTTTAGGATTATCCATATATTTTTTGAGAAAGGGTTTTAACTTTTCAGGGATGGTGGCGGAAAAAACCAACATCTGCAAGTTTTCCGGCATTTTTGCGGCAACTTGATCTAAATCTTCGATAAAGCCCATATCGAGCATCATATCTGCTTCGTCAACAACAAGAATGCTTGATGTATGAATAAATAATGCTTGCTCAACCATGAGATCTTTAATTCTACCAGGTGTTCCTACCACTATATGCGGCTGCACCTTCAATTTCTCGATTGTTCGTTGTTTATCGGTTCCTCCGATATAACATCTTGTCATAATGGCTTGATCAGGGCTACAATGTTCCGTAACTTTTAAGATTTGCTGATATATTTGCGAGGCTAATTCTCTAGTTGGGGCTGTAATAACAGCTTGAACCTCTTGACGCTGTGGGTTGATTTTTTCAAGAATCGGTAATACAAAAGCAAATGTTTTGCCTGTCCCTGTTTGCGATTGACCAATCGCACTTTCTCCCTTTAATACCATTGGGATCATTTTATTCTGAATTTCAGTTGGCCCAAAAAATCCAAACTGATTCAGGGATTCTATAATAAAAGGCTGAAACTTAAAACGCTCAAATTGATTTACTGTCATATAATTGCTCCTTATTTTTAAATATCTTGGTACTTATGGAGTAGTTTTCTTCGCAATGTTGAAGCTTCCACTTTTTATTTCCATCATGTAATTATAGTAAAGTTTCATCTAAATAACCAGCTAACTATTTTCTTATTCACATCTTTTACTTTTTAAACACTTTTTAAAACGAAATTTAGTTTTTTCCTTGTGCAGAATACCTAAACCAAATAAGGATAAATGCATATTTTAATGTATTAAGTGTAGGTGAAAGGAGGTAGTGATATGCAACCAAGACCGAGAATGCCAATGAATGGCGGGATGGGACCAAATATGTTTGGGGGCAGAAATCCAATGATGGGACCAGGAGGTAACCCTTTGGGAGGGAGAGGGCCGATGATGGGGCCTTCAAGCGGTCCTTTCGGAGGTGGAAATCCAATGATGGGTGCACGGATGGCCCCTGCACAAATGAATCGAGGCGGAAGTGGTGGTGGTTTCCTTTCGAAAATTCTTGGAGGGGGTTCACGTGCTGGCGGCTCTGGTGGACTTTTAGGAATGTCTGGAGCTGGAAGAGCCGCTGGTGGTAGTGGCGGTTTACTACAATCGTTGAGTAGCCCTGGAGGACTCACAGGTATATTAAACAATACCCAACAAGTATTGCAAACAGCCCAATCAATTGGACCGATGATTCAACAATATGGACCAATGGTCAGAAACCTTCCTGCGATATGGAAAATATATCGTGGATTCAAAAATGCTAGCAAAAATAGTGATTCTTCTTCAGATGATACGAATACCAGCACTGAGTCTTCTTTAGAAGAATCTTCAAGCAATGAAACAGGAGATCATGAAGCAGTAAAGAGTAACAAAGCAAAAAGAAAACCTAATAAGGCAGGTAATGAAAAACGGAAGTCCCCAAGTTCCCAACGTAATAGTTCACAGCAAAAAGGAAATTCTATACCCAAAATGTATATATAAATCAAGAATGCTGGCAACAGCGTTCTTTTTTTGCAAAAATTACAAAGATATACTTTCTTTGTATTATACCCGTTAGTTTTATATAATTAATTGACAACAATTAATTGTCTAATTGGGGGACTTTATATATGCAAATTATTAAAATATCGCCACGCGGTTACTGTTATGGGGTTGTTGATGCAATGGTCATCGCCAGAAATGCCGCATTAGATAAAACTCTACCACGTCCGATCTACATTTTAGGGATGATTGTTCATAATAAACATGTTACCGATGCTTTCGAAGAAGAGGGCATTATCACTCTTGACGGAAAAAATCGAAAAGATATTCTCGATAAAGTTAAAACAGGTACGGTAATTTTTACTGCCCATGGAATCTCTCCAGAGATCCGCGAGCTTGCAAAACAGAAAGGCCTTGTAACCCTTGATGCTACCTGTCCTGATGTAACACGAACACATGACTTAATAGCGGAAAAAACAAAACAAGGCTATCAAGTCATTTATATAGGTAAAAAAGGACACCCAGAGCCAGAGGGGGCTGTCGGTGTTGCTCCAGGTATGGTTCATCTTGTGGAAACTCCAAGTGATGTTGAAGCATTAAACATTGACAAGGAAAAACTTCTCGTTACGAACCAAACAACAATGAGTCAATGGGATGTTGCCGATACAATGAAAATGGTTCAGCAAAAATTCCCTCATGTTGAAGTCTATAATGAGATTTGCCATGCAACTCAAATTCGTCAAGAGGCAGTTGCTGAACAAGCGACTACCGCTGATGTTACCATTGTCGTCGGCGATCCAAAAAGTAATAACTCCAATCGATTGGCGCAGGTTTCTGAGGAAATCGCTGGCACAACAGCCTATCGAATCGCTGATATTACCGAATTGGAAATTGATTGGATCAAGGATGCCAAAAATGTCGCCGTTACATCTGGCGCATCTACTCCAACTCCTATTACAAAAGAAGTAATTACGTTCCTTGAACAATTTGATCCAAATAATGAAGCCACTTGGGATAGACAGAAAAAGGTCCAATTAAACAAAATTTTACCAAGAGTTAAAAAGACAGAAATTAACTAAAAACATAAAGAACCGCGTCTAATTAGTAGACTGCGGTTCTATTTGTTTAGATAAACTGAAAGGGATCCGTGTTTACTTCTGAAGGAAAAATCTCCACATCATATCCAAATTCTTGGCACATCTTTTGTAACACCCTTGTTACCCCTTTTTTCATCACCTTTTCAACGTTATGACCGGGATCAATCATGTTTAATCCTTGCATCATAGCATCATGGGCAGTGTGATAATAAATATCCCCTGTTACATACACATCTGCCCCGTTATATTTAGCATTCATAAAATACTTATTACCGTCCCCACCTAAAACAGCAACCTTTTTTACTTTAGCCGTTAAATCTCCAACCACTCGGACATTTGTCACTTCTAGTACATTTTTAACTTTTTCAGCGAATTCCTTTAGCGTCATTTCAGTCACCTTGCCAATTCTCCCCAACCCTAACACATCACCTTTATTGTCTAACGGATACACATCATAAGCCACTTCTTCATACGGATGCGCTTTAATCATGGCCGTAATGGTCTTCTTGAGGATTGATTCCGGTACAACGGTCTCAATTCTTACTTCATCCACTTCTTCAACCTGTCCTACATTCCCAATGTAGGGATGTGTGTTATCTCCTGGCAAAAATCTCCCAGTCCCAGGGGCAGTGAAAGAACAATCACTATAATTTCCAATAAAGCCTGCTCCCGCCTTACCGAGGACCTGTCGTACCTCTTCAGCATGGCTCACTGGCACAAAAACAACTAGTTTCTTTAGCTTCGTTTCAAGCGTTGGGACTAGTATCTCTGTTTCTTTCAACTCCAGCGCTTCTGCTAACAAGTCATTTACCCCACCGTTTGCAACGTCAAGATTCGTATGTGCGGCATAGACAGAAATATCATGTTTTAACAATTTCTCAATCATTTTCCCCTGTGCAGTATCCGTTAATAAATTTTTCAAGGGACGATATATCATCGGATGATGGGCGATAATGAGTTGGACATTTTTTTCAATGGCCTCATCTATGACATTTTCGAGTACATCTAGGGCAATCATGACTCGATGAACTTTTTTATTTAATCGACCAATTTGTAAACCAATTTTATCGCCTTCCATCGCTAGCCCTTTTGGGGAAAACTGTTCAAAAAGTTGAATGATTTCATGACCATTAGGAATCTTCACTTACCAATGCCTCCTCGACGATTTTCATCTTATACAATAACTCTTGCCTTTTGTTTAGTGTCTCTTCTGTTTCAGTCGCATCCTCTAATGCATCATATATTCGCTGCCAATTATTCTTTTCTGCAGTCCATTTTTTCTTAAAGGCGTCCGCCTTTTGTTGAACCAAGAAGGGGCCTAATAAAAGTCCCCAATCCCTATTTTTTTGATAGGGTTTTGCTGCATCGCCCTGTCCGGCAATCAATACCTCGTAAATTTTTTCATCTTCCTCAATAATCTCTTCTGCCACTAACTCCCAATTATTTTTGATTAGCCACTTTCGAATAGAAATGGCACTTAGATTCGGTTGTAAGACAAGGCGCTTAACAGTGCTTAACTTTTCTTTACCATTTTCTAAAATACTAGAAATTAAGGCACCACCCATTCCAGCAATGGTAATACAATCGACCTCACCCGGTTTGATAACCTCTAGTCCATCACCCATGCGAACGGAAATCATTTCAGCTAATCCTTCTGATAAAACATTTCTCTCTGCAGATTGGTAGGGGCCTTGGGCCACCTCACCAGCGACCGCAAATGTGATCCTTCCATTCTTCGCTAAGTAACACGGCAAATAAGCATGATCAGAGCCGATATCCGCCATTCTAGCTTGTTCCGGTACATATTTTGCAACAGTTGCTAACCGATCTGATAATTTATCTGTGTTCAACAATACCACCACTTTTTTATGTAATTATTTAAGTATAAAAAAAGTCCCTTACAGATGCAAAGGACTTTTTTTAGGAACTGTGAAAAACTAATCAAATTTGATTAATGCTAAGTTCCAGCACCTAGAGGCGCATTCGCTTTTCTATTTGATTTTTGATAGCCAATCAGCCATTGCACCCGATTGTTCGTCCGTTACAAGACCTGCAGGCATACCTGTACCTTTTCCTTTTGTGACAATAGTCATAAGTTCTTCCTTAGAATACTTATCACCAACGCCCTTTAAAGTTGGTCCTACTACCCCTTGGTACTGATCGCCATGGCATCCAATACATGTTTGCTTATAAATGTCCTCTGGATTAGATGCAGCAACCTCAGTCTTTTCACTACCTTCTCCATTATCCTTAGCCACTTCTTTCATATCCCCTAGGCCCTTAAAAGATAGGATAAACACTAAGACAATTCCAAAAACCATGACTAAAACGTAAGGAATTACCGGATTCCGCTTCATGATAAACCTCCCTTATGTACGAACACTTTAAAAATAAATGTCTACAAACAATTATTATTTTACTTGAAAATGAACAGAAGGAAAAGCCCTAAACTTATTTTATCACTATAATCTTTGAAAAAAGAGACAAGAGGCCAAATAGTTTAATGTAAACTACCCTGCCTCTTGCAGTTTTCCCATATTCACATGTTAACAACCAATAAATCGTGAAATGACCATTCGTTGCACTTCCGATGTCCCTTCACCAATTTCAAGTAGCTTGGCGTCGCGCATCATTCTCTCCACCTGATACTCCTTCATATAACCATAGCCGCCATGAATTTGCACAGCTTGGCTCGTTACTTCCATACAAATTTCTGAGGCGTATAGCTTGCACATGGCTGCCTCCTTAGAAAAAGGTCTTCCCTGATCTTTAAGCCAAGCTGCCTTATATACCATATTACGAGCCAATTCAATTTTCATCGCCATATCTGCCAGCTTAAACTGAATAGCTTGAAAGGAGGAAATCGATTTCCCGAATTGCTTCCGTTCCTTTGCATATTCAAGTGCCTTTTCATATGCTCCTTGAGCAATCCCTACAGCCATTGCACCAATTCCGATACGTCCGCCATCGAGTGTGATTAAAAACTGCCTAAAGCCCTCTCCACGCTTTCCTAACAAGTTTTGGGCAGGTACTCTAACATCTTCAAGGACAAGTTCGGTCGTATTGGAGGAATTCAAGCCCATTTTTTCATACTGATCGATGACGGTAAACCCTTTTGCATTAGTTGGAACGATTATGGCACTAATCTCCTTTTTATCATCCTTTACCTCAGTCACGGCTGTTATGGCTATATGTTTTGCAAAACTGGCATTGGTAATGAAGCATTTATTACCATTAATGATAAATCCACCATTTTCTTCATGTGCCCTTGTTCTCGTTCCACCAGCATCTGAGCCAGCATTTGGTTCGGTAAGTCCAAATGCTCCTAATGATTCACCTGTACAAATGGGGGTTAAAAAGGTTTGTTTTTGCTCCTCAGTACCAAAAAGAAAAAGCGGAGCTCCACCTAATGAAATATGGGCGGAATAGGTAATACCTGTCGAGCCACAAACCCGGCTTAATTCTTCTACCACAATTGCAAAACTAATCGTGTCTGCTCCTCCACCGCCATACTTTTCTGGAAAAGGTAAACCCATAACGCCCATTTTAGCTAATTGATTAAAGATTTCCACTGGAAAACGTTTTGTTCTATCCCGCTCTATAGCACCAGGTGCAACCACTTCATCAGCAAACTGGCGTAATGTCCGTTTGATCATTTCTTGTTCAGAAGTTAAATCGAAGTTCATTTCCATCCCCCTAGTGAAAAAATGTATACGCTTTCTTTTTTATTATAAGAGAATTTATTTTAAATTCCCAACATTTTAAATTTTTAAAAACCAATATATTATGGAAATATAAAGAACGTTCATTCTTAATAAAATAAACTTCGACTTACCTTTTCCTATGGAGTAAGATCTTTGAATGACTACAAACCCTGGGAGATGTTGGCTCAATGCGTCTCAATGGTTTTGCACAAAAGTAAAATACAACATATTCTAGTTAAAAATCCAAATGGACATTTGCAAAATGAGAGACAATTCAGTAAAATAATGAAAAGCGCTTCCATGTTTCCCATTTGGATAAAAGGATATTGTTTATTTTCACACAAAAAAATAGTTTACTCCGATTAGGGAGTAAACTATTGATAGTGAATATTTTATTCTAAGAAATCTTTAAGTCGCTTACTGCGGCTTGGGTGACGTAATTTACGCAATGCCTTTGCTTCAATTTGGCGGATACGTTCCCGAGTTACCCCAAAAACCTTTCCAACCTCTTCGAGGGTACGAGTTCTGCCATCATCAAGGCCAAAGCGAAGACGAAGGACATTTTCTTCCCGATCTGTAAGAGTATCAAGAACATCTTCGAGCTGCTCTTTTAATAATTCGTATGCAGCATGCTCTGATGGTGATGTTGCATCCTGATCTTCAATAAAATCGCCAAGGTGTGAGTCATCCTCTTCACCAATTGGTGTTTCAAGTGAAACAGGTTCTTGGGCAATTTTTAATATTTCTCTTACTTTGTCTGGTGTTAAATCCATATCTTCACCAATTTCTTCTGGAGTTGGTTCGCGACCGAGGTCCTGAAGTAATTGACGTTGAACACGAATAAGTTTATTGATTGTTTCGACCATGTGCACAGGAATTCGAATCGTCCTTGCTTGGTCAGCAATTGCACGAGTAATCGCTTGACGAATCCACCAGGTCGCATAGGTACTAAATTTAAAGCCTTTACGGTAGTCAAATTTCTCAACAGCTTTAATGAGCCCCATATTCCCTTCTTGGATTAGATCAAGAAATAGCATACCACGGCCAACATAACGTTTGGCGATACTGACAACAAGGCGCAGGTTCGCTTCAGCGAGACGTCGCTTTGCCTCTTCGTCGCCTTCTTCAATCCGGTTTGCTAGCTTAATTTCCTCTTCTGCGGAAAGCAAGTCAACTCGGCCAATTTCTTTTAAATACATTCGGACTGGATCATTAATCTTAACTCCTGGAGGAACGCTAAGATCGTTTAAATCAAACTCTTCATCATCTTCTTTTGCTAACTTTTTAATATCTGGGTCTTCCTCATCACTTTCGCCAACTAATTCAATCCCTTGATCACCTAAGAACTCATAAAATTCGTCCATTTGATCTGATTCTAAATCAAAATTAGCCATTTTCTCAGCAATATCATCATAGGCAAGGACACCAACTTTTTTACCCAGCTCAGTTAACTGGTCTTTTACTTGTTCAAGGGTTAATTCATTTTCAACCTCTTTTGAACGGGCTGATTTTTCAGCAGCCATATGTCCCCCTCCTTCCAAAAATCAAAGACACTTAAAATGGAATTTATAACAATTTACGCAATTGATTTATTTCAAGTCCAATTGCAGCAGCCTTACCAAAGTCACTTTGTCGCTCAGCTTCTTTTAGTTCCACTTCTTTTTCTTTTATCTTTAACATTTTTTGATAATTCAACACCTGTTTGATATAATCAGTTAATTCTTGATCACTTACCTCGTCATTTATTGACATCATTTCAATGGTGGCAACCATCCTTCTTAGATTGTCATCTTGGAGATAGATTAAAAATGCACTGGTGTCCAGTTCCAAATGATCTTCATAAAATGCTAACAGGTAGGTTATTATTGCCTGATGTTCATCAGAATTAAACGTTTCTCCTGCAAGTAATTCTTGCACCTTATAGGCCACATCACGACTTTTCAGCATATGAGCAATTAAGCATCGCTCCGCAGTATAATGGGCGGGTTTTAATTCCTCTACTGGCTTAGCCATTACTATTGGTTTATGAAAGATTTCATTTTTACCATTCGATTTTCTTTTTTCATCGAAGAACATTTGTTTTTGCTGTTGCTGTAAAGCCTCTAATGAAAGCGAAAACTCAGCTGCAAGTTGTCGTAAATAATGATCCCTTTCGACCGCTTTATTCAACTTACTGATTTCTTTGATTATCACTTCGATATATGAAAGCCGATCTCCTTCAAACTGAAGATTTTTTCCTCTGCGAAAATAAAGAAATTTAAATGCCATCCAGGTTAAGCTAGCACCAATTACCTCTTGGCGGAATTTATCAGGACCATTCTTTTTAATGTATTCGTCAGGATCCTGACCATCGGGCATCATGGCTACCCTAAGTTGAAAACCAGCCTCGTGTAGATGGTTTCCTGCACGGTATGCAGCTTCTATTCCCGCTTTATCGGAGTCATAGCAGATAGTTATGGATTGAATGCTTTGGCGTAAAAGGGATATATGTTCATCTGTCAAGGATGTCCCCATTGTTGCAATGCCATTCTCCACTCCAGATCGATCTGCAGCAATACAATCGGCAAATCCCTCAAATAAAACAGCATGTTGCAATTTCTTTATACTTGGCTTTGCTAAATGATAATTATATAAAATTTTACTTTTATTAAAGATTGCTGTTTCGGGACTATTTAAATATTTGGGCTCATCAGCCCCAAGTGATCTCCCTGAAAAAGCAATCGTATTACCGTGACGATCAAAAATTGGAAACATAATTCGATCCCTAAATCGATCAAAATACGTTCCATCCCTTTCCCGTTTGATAATTAAACCGGCTTTTTCCATTGATTCAGGTGAAAAATCCCTTTTCGCAAGAAATTTATGAACAAAATCCCATGAATTTAAGGAGTAGCCAATTTGAAACTTATCAATCGATTCTTGGGTAAATCCTCTGTTAAGCAGATACTCCAATGCATGCTGACCTTCGTTTGTATTTACCAATAAGTGATGATAAAATTTCCGTAATAACTCGTGAGCATCAAGCATGGATTGAAGCTCTTTGGAAACCTTTTTCCCACCGTTTGCTGAAGGTAAGTTAATATCAAGATCAATATTTACCTTAGCGGCAAGTTTAACGGCTGCCTCCTGGAATGATATTCCTTCTAGCTCCATTAAAAAAGAAAATACATTTCCCCCAGCACCGCACCCAAAGCAATGGTAAATTTGTTTGTCAGGTGACACTGAAAATGAAGGTGTGCTTTCACCATGAAATGGACACAATCCGAAGTAATTTCGCCCCTGTTTTTTCAGTTGAACATAATCGCTGATTACTTCGACAACATCAACAGCCTGACGAATTTGGTCAATCTTTTCTTCGGCAATACGGTCTGCCATGAAAACAACTCCATTTGTACTACAAGTATTCGGCAGGCAATCTTTAAATTCCTGCAAATTTCGACAAAATTTTTGTTAATTTCATCATAAATCTGGCTCAATCTTCTGTGACTAGTTTAGTTCATGATAAATGGCCCGCATTTTCCTTTTCAGAATCAGCA
Source organism: Neobacillus jeddahensis (assembly GCF_000612625.1). Taxonomy (GTDB): domain Bacteria; phylum Bacillota; class Bacilli; order Bacillales; family Cytobacillaceae; genus Neobacillus; species Neobacillus jeddahensis. The sequence goes on along the minus strand of NZ_CCAS010000005.1, from coordinate 76,550 downwards.
TATTTCTATGTTGCCTATGTAATCTTCTCTTTCATATGATGATCATAGGAAGCGGTAAAAATTTTCTACGAAAAAATCGTAAGTATTCGACAATCTCCTCTTTGACCAGCAAAGATCTGCATCGACATAAATAGTCGGAATGTCTTTTACATAAGTATTAATTCTACATCACTCCGCATATTCCTTCTTTATGAAGTAACTTTACAGTAGGGTTTATGTCGAATTTTTTTTAGGGGGCTGCCTTGACATCTAACAATAAATAGTTTATTCGTTCCCATGCAACTCTAAACCTAAAAAGATATATTTTTATCACAATTTTTTATTATAGTATATTCGTTATCATTTTACCATAACTTTTTTTATTTTTTTCACAAGTAAAACACATAACCAAATGATTATGTGTCAGGGTCTACCCTTATAAAGATAATTTAAGATCACATTTGCGGTTTCTTCCACTGCCTTATTGGTTACATCTATAACTGGGCAATTTATTTTGTTTACAGTTCTTTCGAAAAATGTCAATTCTTCTTTAATTCTTTCGATATTCGCGTAACTAGCTTGATCATTTAAACCTAATGAGATTAATCTTTCACGTCTAATATTATTTAGCTTTTCGGGACTTATTTTTAACCCAAAGCATTTTTGACTTGGAACTTTATAAAGTTCTTCTGGCGGGTCCACTTCTGGTACTAGCGGAACATTTGCAACCTTTAACCGCTTATGGGCTAAGTACTGCGATAATGGGGTCTTTGAGGTTCTGGACACTCCAATCAGGACGATATCTGCTTTTAAAAGCCCTCTAGGATCGCGCCCATCATCATATTTCACAGCAAATTCAATCGCTTCGATCTTTTTAAAATAATCTTCATCGAGCTTTCTCACAAGGCCAGGTTCACATAGGGGGGCTTTTCCACTAAAAATCTGTATTTGATCAATGATAGGACCAATCAGATCAACTGCGATAATCCCTTCCACAGCTGCTCTTTCCTTTAAATATGTACGCATATCTGGTTTGACGAGTGTAAAGGCAATCATGCCTTTATCCTGCGATACAAGTGATAACACCTCATCGATATGTTCTCGATCTTCTACATAGGGAAATCTTTTCAATGTCATACCAGAGCCATTAAACTGGCTAATAGCCGCTTTTGTAACTAATTCAGCCGTCTCTCCTACTGAATCTGATACAACATAAATAATAGGCGAACTCATTCTCCCTCACCAGCTCCTCTTTCAAGAGTGTTTTTACTCATCACTTAACGATAAAAATGCTTTTGTAATGGTCGTCTTTGTAACTCTGCCAATGACCTCATAGCCCTTTTCTGATTTTTTCACAACGGGTAAGGCATCTATTTGTTTTTCAATTAATTTCTTGGCTACGTCAATTAACAAATCTTCCCGTTCACACATGGTTATATTTGGCATCCGTGTCATAATGATATTTACCGGTATACTTGTAAGCTCTTGCTTACCAATACTGGCTCTAAGCAAGTCCTTTCTTGATAAAACCCCCACTAAGCTGGAGTATTGGTCTACTACAAACAATGTTCCTACATCTTCAAGGAACATCGTACAAATCGCATCATACACGGAAACATTTTCACTTACTACAACGGGAATGGATTGATAATCTTTCACATAAATCTTTTGGAGGTTTTCTGTTAATAATTGTGCGCCCGATTTTCCCGTATAAAAATAGCCGACTCGCGGTCTAGCATCTAAGAATCCTGCCATTGTTAAAATAGCGAGATCTGGTCTTAAAGTTGCTCTAGTCAATCCTAATTGATCAGCTATTTGCTCCCCAGTAATCGGACCATTATCCTTCACAATCTGTAAAATATGATCTTGGCGTTTAGTCAGTTCGATTGTCCTCACCACCTTCATACCCATTAATGAATGTACTAATATGTCATACTTTAATAGAAATATTATATACTACTTACTTTAATTTTTAAATATTTTAGATAGATCCAAAATAAAGGTGCGGAATCCCGCACCTTTAAAGCTAATAAATTGATTATGTTCTTTCCTTTTTAGAATAGCATTTTTTCTTGTAAGAAGCTGATAAGTTCGGCAATCGGGATCCGTTTTTGCTCCATTGTATCCCTATCACGGACGGTTACCATATTGTCTTCTTTTGAATCAAAATCATACGTTATGCAATATGGTGTTCCGATTTCATCGTGGCGACGATAACGCTTGCCGATAGAACCTGCCTCATCGAAATCAACTGTAAAATATTTTGATAATGTCGCAAATACCTCTCTAGCCTCATCCGATAGCTTCTTTGATAATGGAAGAACCGCTGCCTTAAACGGGGCTAAAGCTGGATGAAAATGCATCACCGTTCTTGTTGTTCCATCTTCCAATTGCTCTTCATCATACGCATCAATTAAAAAGGCGAGAGTTACTCTATCTGCACCAAGTGATGGTTCAATACAATAAGGAACATACTTTTCGTTCGTCTCAGGATCAAGGTAGTGGAAGTCTTCTCCGGAATATTCCATATGCTGTTTTAAATCATAATCAGTTCTTGAGGCAACCCCCCACAGTTCGCCCCAACCAAATGGAAACTTATATTCAAAATCAGTTGTGGCATTACTGTAATGAGAAAGCTCATCTTCTGAGTGATCTCTAAGTCTTAAATTTTCATCGGTAAGGCCTAATGAAAGTAACCATTTTTCCGCATATTGCTTCCAATGGTCAAACCATTGAAGCTCTTCACCTGGTTTACAGAAAAACTCCAATTCCATTTGTTCGAACTCTCTTGTCCGGAAGGTAAAGTTACCCGGAGTAATTTCATTCCGGAAACTTTTCCCAATTTGTGCAATACCGAATGGTAATTTTTTTCTCATTGTCCGTTGTACATTTTTAAAGTTAACAAAAATACCTTGTGCAGTTTCTGGACGTAGAAAAATTTCATTTGTGCTAGATTCTGTTACCCCTTGAAAGGTTTTAAACATTAAATTGAATTGTCTAATTCCCGTAAAGTCATGAGAGCCACAGTCAGGACATGCAATCGAATGTTCCTTTATTAATTCTTCCATTTTTTCAAACGGCAATCCATCGACAACCATTTCCAGGCCTTTTTCCTCAAGCGCATTTTCAATTAATTTATCCGCACGATGGCGTGCCTTACAATTTTTACAATCAATCATCGGATCATTAAAGTTTCCTATATGTCCCGAAGCTTCCCATGTACGAGGGTTCATTAGGATACTTGCGTCTAAGCCGACGTTGTATGGTGATTCTTGGACGAATTTTCTCCACCATGCCTGTTTGATATTATTTTTAAATTCAACTCCTAATGGGCCATAATCCCAAGTGTTTGCAAGGCCTCCATAAATCTCGGACCCCGGAAAAATAAACCCTCTATGCTTTGCATGCGAAACGATTTGCTCCATTGTTTTTTTCATTTGATATGCTCCTTTTCTGATAAAAATAAAAAAACTCCCGTCTCTATGCTTGAAAAGCATAGGGACGAGAGTTACCCGCGGTTCCACCCTATTTGCTGCAAAAAATAGCAGCCTCTTTGAACGTGTTTCATGATCATGAACACTGGATTGCTCTAGAACGCCTTCGTTAGCTCTCTATTCCCTAGCTCGCACCATCCTAGGTTCGCTTTTATAGAAATAACTAAGTACTACTTTCCGTCATAGCAATTATTTTATTAAAGAAAATAGTAACTAAAAGTTCATCTATTGTCAACTAGACAATTATAAGAGATTACGAAATTGATCCATCGAATTAAGAAATTTCTTTGTTTTTAGATACAGGCCTGAATACTCTTCGTAGTAGGCAGTTATCACATTCTTAAGCTCAAGCTTTGTTTCTTCCTTAACCGATATATCGCCTAACCTCGATAGATCAAAATAATAAAATATACGTAATAATTTTACGGATGCTGGTGATAATTTAAAATGGTATGGATCCTTATCTAAACAGCGGTGGCAGATAAAACCACCTTCACGCACGGAAAAAGAAAAATGCCCGTCTGTTCTGCCACAAACGGAACATTGATTTAATATTGGATACAATCCCATGACATTTAACATTTTCATTTCATAAATATTCATAAGAATATCCGCTTCATAGCCTTCGTTCATATAATTCAATGTTTGATAAAGTAATTCAAAGTGAAACGGGTTTGGTTTACTATCTTCCGTACATTTATCTGTTAGTTCAACAATATAACTTGCATAGGCAGTTAAAAAGATGTCTTCACCAATTGCCCGCAAGGAAGTAATAATTTCTCCCTGCTGCAGACTACCTAAACCAGATCCTCTTTGTACAAGAAAGTAGCCATGTGTAAAAAGCTGGGTAATGGAGGAAAGCCGACTTTTTGGTTTTTTAGCACCTCGAGCCATAACGCCAATCTTTCCCCATTCCCGTGTATATATGGTTATTATTTTATTGGTTTCACCATAATCTGTTACTCTAATGACTATGCCTTCACATTTTTGAAGCATAGAAAGTCACCTTCTTAAATCGCGAGCAAGACTTGCTTATGAAACGGGAAAATCGATTTGTGCTAGCTCATCATTCAGATTTCCGGGTATTTCTTGGTTTTCCTTCTCAAGCTCTTTGAAGAGAAGATATGTGTCAATATTACCTGTTTGGAGGAATACTTTCCACGTAAAATCCATCATCGAAACCCCACCTTTCATATTTAGACTAGCCTAAAGTTTAATCCCAAACCTTACAATTATCATAGCCTGTCATTGCCAAAATCATAAGACGAAATATTTGTTAATGTTGTCCATGCATAATCTTTTAAAAATGATAATATTTTAATTAGGGTGATTCGTAATTAATATTCATCTTCATTGAAGCCATAATCTCGAAGCTGGGACATCTTATTGCGCCAATCCTTCTGTACCTTTACCCAAAGCTCTAAAAATACTTTTGAACCAAGAAGATTTTCAATATCTACACGTGCACGCTTACCAATTTCTTTTAACATACTACCTTGCTTCCCAATAATAATACCTTTTTGTGAATCTCGCTCCACAATAACAGTGGCCATGACATTTATTATATCCTTATCCTCACGTCGTTCCATTTTATCTAGAACAACAGCCAATGAATGAGGAATTTCTTCCCTCGTTAGGTGGAGTGCTTTTTCTCTGATGAGCTCAGTAATAATAAACCGTTCGGGATGATCCGTTACTTGGTCTGCTGGATAGTATTGAGGTCCCTCAGGTAAGTAAGCTTTTATTTGCTCAATTAGACGGTCAACATTATTTCCTTCAAGGGCCGAAATAGGAACAATTTCTTTAAAAGCGTATTTTTCTTTGTAGGATTCAATGATAGGCAATAAATTATCTGGATGAATTTGATCAATTTTATTAATAATGAGAAAGATAGGCGTGTTTACCGTTTGGAATTTTTCTAGAATAAATTCTTCCCCACGGCCAAACCCTTCTTCTGCATTTACCATAAATAAAATCAAATCAACTTCTTTTAGTGTGTTTTGTGCAACCTTCATCATAAAATCGCCCAATTTATGCTTTGGTTTATGAATCCCTGGCGTATCAATAAAAATCATTTGCGAATCAGAAAGGGATAATACTCCCTGTATCTTATTACGCGTTGTTTGCGGCTTGTCACTCATAATAGCAATTTTTTGACCAATTACGCGATTAAGGAAAGTTGACTTTCCTACATTTGGTCGACCAATGATTGAAATAAATCCTGATTTGTATCCGTTTGCATCCCTATTACTTAGCATGTAAATCCTCCGACGAAAAAGCACCAGGCAATAATTCTGCTACTGATAATTCTTGAATATCCCCTTTAAGGTTTGTTAAAACCACCTTCATGTCCTTTGGGCATAATTCAAATATAACTTGTCGGCATGCACCACAAGGTGAACACGGGCGTTCTGTATCGGCCACAACGGCTAGCATCTGAAAATCCCGGTTCCCTTCTGAATAAGCATTAAAAAGGGCAGTGCGTTCTGCGCAGTTGCACATACTATAAGCGGCATTTTCTATATTACAGCCATGATATACTTTTCCATTTGTTGTTAATAAGGCTGCTCCTACTTCAAATTTCGAATAAGGAACATAAGCTTTTTCTCTTGCTCTTTTTGCTTCGTCAATTAATTGTTCAATGTTCACAAAATTTCTTCCCTTCCAGCAAGAATCTGCTGTTTCTTTATTTTACCTCAAAATTAAGAGAAAATCATTACCTGTAGCGAAAAAGTAATAAAAAATTAAAAAAAGTTAGAATTTTCTCATAAATCAACTTGTCTTGTAATTTAAGCTGATTACGTCATTTTACCTAATTACCGCATCCATTTCAAATCATGCCAACAACTTTGTTATCGTCCATTAAAATAACATCAAGACATACGGGATAAAGATGATAATGCCTATTACCACCGACAAAACAGCATAAACAAACACAGCTCCTGCTGCTATGTCCTTCGCCTGTTTTGCTAGGGGATGATACTCTGCTGTCACAAGGTCTACAACTCGTTCTATCGCTGTATTCATTAATTCAAGGGCAAACATCCCTCCAATTGCGAAAAGGATGATTACCCACTCTATCTTTGTTATTGAAAAATAAAAGGAAACAATTAACACAATCAAGGAACTGATCAGATGGAAGCGCATATTTCTTTCCATCTTCAGTGCCGTTAAAATGCCGGCGGTAGCAAATGAAAATGCGTTCATTAACAGAGACCGAGTTGGTTTATCTTGTGAGTCCATACTCGTTTAATATTTCCTTTTGCAATGTGAACATTTCCTTCTCATCATCCTCCGTCATATGGTCATACCCTAATAGATGAAGGAATCCATGGACTGCTAAAAAACCGAGTTCACGTTGAAAGGAATGACCATATTCCTCAGCCTGTTCCTTCGTTCGAGGAATAGAGATGACAATGTCACCTAAGACACGCGGCATTTCTACACCCAACAATTCCACTTCCCCCTCACCAACCTCTTCCATTGCAAAAGAAATGACATCGGTCGGCATATCCTTATCACGATATTCCCTGTTTATTTCCTGAATTCTTTCATTTGAAACAAACGTAACGGAAACTTCGCTCTGCTCTTCCACCTTCTGTTTTTTTGCGGCAAAATTAATCAATCTTTCAATTTCAAGCATTTGTTGTTCAGATAGTTCATTCGTTTCGTCAATACAATCAATAAGTAATGTCATGCTTGCTTCACCTTCTTTGTCTTTGTCATTTCCGGATACTCAATTCTTGAGTGGAAAATTCCTTTTAATGTCTCACATAATGTATGAGAAACCGTTTCAATTTCTTTAATTGTGATATCACATTCATTTAATTGACCATCCTGCAGGCGGTCATCCACTATTTTCTTAACAAGCGACTCAATTAATTCTGGAGTTGGCTCTGATAATGATCGGACAGCGGCTTCAACACTATCAGCTATACCTACAACAGCAGATTCCTTCGTTTGTGCCTTCGGACCTGGGTAGCGAAATTCATCTTCTCTCATCTCAGCATCACTTTGAAGGGCTTTATGGTAAAAGTATTTTAACAACGTTGTGCCATGATGCTGCTCGGTAATATCAATAATCTCTTTAGGCATATGGTATTTCTTTAAAATAGCAGAACCATCTGTGACATGAGCAATGATGATATTTGCACTTTTTTCTGGAGGCAATCGATCATGCGGGTTATCATGATGCATTTGGTTTTCGATAAAAAAGTTTGGCCTTTTTGTTTTTCCAATATCATGGTAATAGCTGCCCACTCTAGCCAATAGGCCGTTTGCTCCAATAGCTTCACAAGCAGATTCAGATAAATTGGCTACCATGACGCTATGATGGTAGGTACCTGGAGACTCCATTAAAATTTTTCTTAGCAATGGATGATTTGGATTTGAAAGTTCAATCAGCCTCATTGTTGAAAGAATGCCAAAACTTGCCTCTAAGAAAGGTAATAATCCAATCGTTAATACAGCCGAGCCAATCCCTGAAACGAGTGCAGAAATAAAATAGTATCCATATTCAATCCCTGAAAATTGTCCATTTGGCACTAACATGAGTGCAACGATTGCCAAAACATTAACGACAGCCGCAAAGGTACCCGCTTGTAGGATTTTCGAGCGGTGATTATGACTGTTTAAAAACATAATGGCTGCTAACGCACTAAAGAGAATATAAATACCTACAGAAAAGTTAAAGGAACCAGTTACCCCTTCGTTGAAAAGGACGCTGCCACAAACCGCCATAATGATTGAAAAAAGGATAGCTAGTTTCTCTTCAATTAAGATTTTTATGAGCATTCCTCCCATTGCAGCTGGAAAAATATACCCAAATCCCGCAAAATTAAAGATTTGCAGCATGCTGATAATTTTCATAATGAAAAGGGCGAGAACGAAAATGATCCCAAACAATAACAAATAAGTTTGCCGTTTCTCTGGTAGAGATTTCATTTCATAAAAATAATAATAAATCGCCGATAGAAAAATAGTAATCAACAGTACTAAGCCAATGAGTGGCTTAAAGGATTGATCATTATTTAAAAGGCCAACCAATTTTAATTGTCGATAAATATCCTGATTAATTAGTTCTCCTTCTTCGACAATTATTTGCCCCTGAAGAATTTTAACAGGTTCAACACTTTCCGCGGCCTGCCGCCTTAACTCTTCTGTTGCGTTCGGATCATAAAATTCATTTTGAATGACGGCATATCTACCGAGATCAATTGCAGCCAATCGTAACATGTCATTTAACGAAGAATATTTCAATTCTTCCTCTACTCTTTTTTTAGCATTTTCTACTTCATCTGTAGAAATTCTGTTTGTCATCACATTATTAATAGCGGTTACTGTCAAATCCTTTGCAATTGACAATTCATCATTACTAGCTTGGACTAATGATGTGAATACTTGATTCGAAAGGTCTTTGGAAACACCCTCTGTTAACTTGGCTTTTAATCTCGTTACTTTATCAGCAACACTTGGCTCGGGTTTAGCAGGCTTTTCATCTGTTGCTAATTCCTCCTGCTTTTTCATTTCATCCTTAATCTCATCATTGACCTCAATCGCCGATTGAAAGATAGACGTAATTAAATCCACTCTGTTTTGTGTGTATTCCTTCTTTAGGGCATAAACATCCTGTACTTGGTCAAGAGCTTCTTTTCGCTTTTTTTCAGTACTTTGCTTATCCTCTACTGTCCCAGGCGAACGAATCGTTTTTTCAGAAACTGAAAACAAGGCTAAATCAAGCTTTTCTGGTTTTACATTGCTGTACATTGCACTACATAAAACGACCACTAATACTAAAAAAAAGAGTATCCGAAAAAAAGTGATATCGAGTAACTTTCGTATCCGTATGAAGTGCTGCTGTAGTTTGTCCAACTATATCCCTCCAACCACGGTCCCTGAATCGTTTTGATAAAAGAGTTAAATTGTACTTTATGTAAAATGATAACAGTTTTCTAGGAAAGTTTCACCTTTTTACAAATTAATAAGAAAAAGGGATAAACCTTTACCAGGTTTACCCCCCATATTTTAATGCTGATTACCTTTTTTCTCATAGGCTTCAATGATTCTACCAACAAGAGGGTGACGGACAACATCACTTTGTTCTAAAAAGATAAACGATATCCCGTTAACATTTTGCAAAATTTCTTCTGCTAAAATAAGACCAGATTTCGCACCCCTTGGCAAATCAATTTGTGTTTGATCACCTGTAATGACCATCTTTGACCCAAAGCCCAGTCTGGTCAAAAACATTTTCATTTGGGCATGTGTTGTATTTTGTGCTTCATCTAAAATGACAAAAGCGTCATCTAACGTACGGCCCCTCATGTAGGCTAACGGAGCAATTTCAATCGTTCCACGTTCAATTAGCCTTTGCGTATGTTCTGCCCCAAGAACATCGTTAAGCGCGTCATACAGAGGTCTTAAATATGGATCTACCTTTTCTTTTAAATCTCCCGGGAGGAAGCCGAGACTCTCCCCCGCTTCAACAGCAGGTCTGGTCAAGATAATTTTATTTACTTGTCCCGCTTTAAGGGCATTTACAGCCATTACAACTGCAAGATAAGTTTTACCCGTACCAGCAGGTCCAATCCCAAATACCAGATCATGTTTCTTAATGGCTGTCACATATTGCATTTGACCAAGTGTTTTAATACGAATAGACTTGCCTTTTACATTTTTGCTAATTTCTTCATCATACAGGTTTACAAAATAATCCAGAGTTCCTTTTTGCGCCATTTGGATAGCATAGTGGACATCTCGTGGTCCAATATTAATCCCTTTCCGAATCACAAATATTAATCGGTCAATAATTTCACTCGCCAGGCTGACCTTTTCTTCATCACCTGACAAGCTGACAGATTCACCTCTTGTGATAATCGAAACATTTAACTCTTCTTCAATAATTTTTAGATTTTGGTCAGAATTCCCCAGTAAGTTAATCGCCTCTGCAGGGTTTTCTAGTTGCACATTTATTGTCGTTAATTTTTCTGTCATTCAGGAGTCTCCTTGGAAATCGGTTGTCCGACTGCAATATTTTCAATTATCTTAAAATGGATATCTAGAATAACTTTACCATTTTCGATTGCTTTCTGTAAAATTTTTTCATCTTTTATTTTAGCATCGTCATCTAGCTGGCTTTTTATTTGCTTTTTTGCAAGTTCGATCGCCTTTTGTTCTGCTTCTTGATTCGAATATGACCGCTGGAAATCTTCTTGCTCCCGAATCGTTTTATGAACATAAGTAATCGGCAATTCCCATTTTAGAAAATGAACCTTATGCTCATCCGTCTCTGTTTCGTAATTCTTAAATTCTGGTTTTCCAAAGCCCCAAATAGGAAGATGTATATTACCGAACAAAAGCGAATGTTTTTCTTCTTCTTTGCCATTATATACTTTAAAATTAGAAACTAAGGGGAGCTCCACATGGCTTTTATACCATGTTTCTCCCCAAATCTCGCCTTTAGCAGCCGTCAATTCAGGCTTCCCTTCTTGGCCATATACCCCTGAAACCAGTAACTGCCCTTTTTCTACATGATCATTTATATCGACAACCTTTTGACCAGTTTCCACATACGTTTTTACAATAATAGCTTTCTTTTTTGCGATGAGATTTTGCGGTGATAATTGCTCTGGTTTTTTAGGCTCATTCTTTTCAACCACTTGCAGATGATAGGTTGTCCCCTTTAATTCCACACCAACCCACGTCAGCGAATTAATATTATTGGTCAATTTCCGTTGAATGCCTTCAACATTGTCAACGAGAAATTGAACCTGACCAATTTTCACACCCATCTTGTCCAATTCTTTTCGTATTTGATACTCTGTGTCTGGTTTTGCCCCTTTAATTTCAATACCCCAAATCATATTCGATAAGAACAGGATGAGTAATAAAAAGGCGGCTGCACCTAACATAAAGCCGCTATTTTTTAATAATCTTTTGAGCAAAAAAGGGGCACCACTCCGTTGTAGAAAGGAGATTCTGCATTGACTATTTCGGGCAAATCGCCTAATTTTCAAGGCATCTTGAAGCCTCATTTTAAACGTGATCGTCTCGGTCCCATGTCGTTTAACATTCCAAATATGAAGACCGTTCCTTGTTAATACATTTAAAAAACGCTCCAGCCCCCTTCCTGTTACCTTCACGGTCACTCTACCATATAGAAATTCGATCCATTGATTCTTCATTTTGCTCCTCCCGCGTTATCAGTTATATAAATGACCTGATCAATTTTTCCTTCTAGTAAAATCTCTTCAGGTAAAATCGTCTTGATTACAAATGATTTGCCTTTAATTAATAATTGGCCTTGCTTTAATAGCAAACGGAGTTCTTTATCAGTAAATGCCAGTAGGCCACGGTGATTTTCTATATATATATGGATTTGTCCTATCATCGTAATTCGCGGCAAATCCATCATGACATCTTGAGGAAGATCCATTTTATTAGCCATCCAATTTCGAACGCGTTGGCCCCATTTTTTTGCCATAAAAAAAGAACCCCCTTTCATCTCATATTATGAGATGAAAGGGGGTTCTAGCACTTCTTTTTCGATTCGAATTTTTTGGATTAACTTAGCCTCTTCTTGACAGATAGGGTCTCTTCGACCTTGGTTCACCAAGAATTTCAGCCCAAACAATTCCATTTATTAAAGTTTTGGCATCTGGATGGGTCGAAACCATTGATTCATCATCTTCCTGTTCCCCCCTGCTAGTCTGGGCACTGATTTTTTCCGCCTGCTGCCGTATAGTGGACATCCCGACACGGCTCACTTCAGACTCCTGCCTAACCTGTAAGTACTCTGTTTCAAGTTTTTTTTCACTAATTAAGACAGAGGCTGTCTTGTCAGCCATTTTTATTTCCGTTTGATTTGGAACTTTGCCGGCTTGAACAGGTTTATTGATTTCTTTAAACATCGTTCGAAATTCCTGCATACTATTTGTCAACAATGGCTTTTTGGAAGATCTTCCTTGCTTTTTCTTTGCTTTGCCAAATATAGTAGACAGGACGCCAATAATAATCATAAATAATATCGTTTCCAATTCACTTACCCTCCTTTTTAAAAGTGGGTTTTACTGATCATCCTTTTTCTCTCCAGTTATCTTTCCAATAGAGCCTCTCATCTCGGTATCAGCAGAAATGTTTTTAAAATTCATATAGTCCATTACACCGATATTACCAGATTTAAGGGCTTCCGCCATGGCAAGTGGAACCTCCGCTTCTGATTCAACCACCTTTGCTCTCATTTCTTGAACTTTCGCTTTCATTTCTTGTTCTAAAGCGACAGCCATTGCCCTACGTTCTTCCGCTTTCGCCTGCGCAATTTTCTTATCAGCCTCAGCTTGTTCTGTTTGTAATTCTGCACCGATGTTTTTACCAATGTCAACGTCCGCAATATCGATGGATAGGATTTCAAAAGCTGTACCTGCATCAAGTCCTTTTGACAAGACCGTTTGCGAGATAAGATCCGGATTTTCAAGAACCTTGCTATGGCTGTCTGATGAACCAATTGTGGAGACAACCCCTTCACCAACACGTGCAACCACCGTTTCTTCACCTGCACCACCAACGAGACGCTCAATATTGGCACGGACCGTAATTCTTGCTTTTGCTTTTACTTCAATCCCATTCATGGCAACCCCTGCGATAAATGGCGTTTCAATAACTTTTGGATTTACACTCATTTGAACTGCTTCTAACACATCACGTCCCGCCAAATCAATGGCAGCACAGCGTTCAAACGATAATTCAATATTTGCTCGGTGGGCAGCAATTAAGGCGTTTACCACTCTGTCGACATTCCCACCTGCAAGATAATGACTTTCAAGTTGATTGGTCGTTACATTTAGACCTGCTTTATGAGCTTTGATGAGCGGATTGACCACCTTGCTAGGTGTTACTCTTCTAAGTCTCATCCCAATTAGTGTGAAAATACTGATGCGAACGCCTGCCGCAAGTGCTGAAATCCAAAGCATCACCGGTACAAAAGACAATAAAATTCCTAAAATGATGATCGCTACTATGACAACCGCAATGATAAAAATAGTTCCACCAGATACCGTATCCATTCCATATTACCTCCTACTAAGTTATTTCACTTCTCTGACCACAATACGGGCACCTTCAACTTTAATGACCTGTATTTTAGCATTTTGTTCAATGTATCCGCCTTCACTCACAACATCGATCCGTTCATCATTAATGATGATGGTTCCAGCTGGCCGTAAAATAGTTAGGGCAATCCCTTCCTTCCCTAACAAATCTGTACGGTTAATATTCGATACATAGCCATCCTCTTTCCGTGCTCGATCAAACAAAACCATTTTATTAAAAAGCACAAGCTTTTTACCAAATATCTTAATCATCATGAAAAATACAAAAACGGAAACGAATATGGCGATTAAAATTGATACCCCTATTTGCGTGGCGTCCTCTCCTGCTAAGAAAAGACTCAAAATTAAAGCAGCCACACCTATTGTTCCTGAAACTGCTCCAGGTAAAAAGAATTCTAAAAAAATAAGAAGGATCCCGGCCACAAATAAAAATAAGGTTCCATAACCTGCTAGACCTGCTTGAAAATGTCCATAGAAGAATACTATTAGCGCAAATATACCAATAAATCCTGCTATCCCAAATTTTGCTGAAAATAGTTCGACCACCATTCCAACTCCAGCAATAGTTAATAGAATAGTGACAATAATCGGGTCAGTAAGAAATGCAATCATTCTTAGCCCCCCTCTCTTTCTTTTCTTTCCTGACTATATTCTTTACGGCAACCAGCAAGAAAAGTTTCATTTTATTTGAAAATAAATAAAAAGACTACAGGCAATCATGCCTATAGTCTTTATGTCAGAATACTATGAAAGGTGTTGTTGTACAAATTTATTAACGAGCGAACCATCTGCTTTACCCTTTACTTTAGGCATAATAGCAGCCATCACTTTTCCCATTTCTGCTTTTGATTTTGCGCCGACTTCAGAAATCGTTTCTTTTACAATCTCCGACAGCTCCTCTTCAGATAGCTGTTTCGGTAAATACAACTCGACAATCGCGAGTTCAGTACGCAATTTATCAACTAGGTCTTGACGACCAGCCTTATCAAATTCATGGAGGGAGTCTTTGCGTTGTTTAACTTCGCGAGAAAGGACTGTTAGCTCAACATCTTCAGTAAGCTCTTTTGTTCCGAGCTTGATGGCTTCATTTTGCAATGAAGCTTTTACCATCCGAATGACTGAGAGCTTGTCTTTTTCCTTGTTTTTCATCGCTTGTTTCATATCATTGTTCAAACGCTCGAGAAGACTCATGTATTACACCCTCTCTTAAAACTTACGTTTTCTAGCAGCTTCAGACTTTTTCTTACGTTTTACACTTGGTTTTTCATAAAATTCGCGCTTTCTTGCCTCTTGCAAAGTACCAGTTTTTGATACTGTACGTTTGAAGCGACGAAGAGCATCTTCAAGCGATTCGTTTTTACGAACGACGGTTTTAGACATTCTCTTTCCCTCCCTCCGAAACACAACACACTTACATTCAATCCATGTACCTTGCAATTATAATATAACCTCGTTTCAAGGTCAACTGAAATTCTCAATGATAAAACAAGCTTTTTATTTTTTATTCAAAAAACAATTAGCTTGTCTAAAAAAAGGCATGTCCCGTCCTTTTGGTCATAGAATGAAGGAAGGGAGGGGGCCTTTTTTTGCTATACATATTATTATTTGTTCTTTGTATTTTATTATTTATTTTTGGCATGACGATTATTAGGTTTGGACTATTTAATTTATCTGCAAACAAGTTAAAAACGTGGTTGATCAAACTAACACGTACACCATTAAAAGGAATGCTTACTGGGACATTCATCACAGCCTTATTACAAAGTAGCTCTGCCGTTATGGTTATCACGATCGGGTTAATATCAGCTCGAATTATGACCTTCCCTCAGTCGATCGGGATTATCCTCGGCACCAATATTGGAACCACCTTTAAAACTGAATTAATCACCTTTGATTTGGATACGATTCTTGTCCCACTAGCCATATGTGGTGCACTTCTTATCTTCTTTAAAAATAAAAAAGCCAGAAGTATTGGCATGATTCTTTTTGGAATCACCTCTGTGTTTACTGCCATGAAGGGCTTTGAACTTTTAGCTGAGCCCTTAACAACCATGACCATTATCCACAATTTTATCTTGTCGATAAATGACCATATTGTTTTAAGTCTTTTGACAGGGACTGTGATAACTGCCGTCATCCAGTCCAGTACAGCAATGACAGGTATTGCAATGGGTTTTTTAGCAGCTGGCCTGCTGCAGCTGGATGCCGCAATTGCTATTGTTCTTGGAGCAAATATCGGCACCTGTATAACAGCTATTATTGCATCTATAGGTGGAGGAAAAGAATCAAGACTAGCGGCATTTGCCCATATTTGGCTCAATGTGTTTGGGGTATTACTTTTTATCCCCCTCATACCAATTCTGACAGAAAACGCATCATTTCTTGCCAGTAAAATTGATGTTCAACTCGCCCATATTAGCGTCATTTTTAATGTAGCTACTTCCCTAATTGTATTACCTTTCGCCACAAAGTTTGGTGAAATGATCTTATTGTTACATGATAGAAAACCAAAGAAGCCCCTTATTTAAGAAAAGACGGCTCCGATTTCCATTCTAATTTTTATCTCTTTTTTAGATAGAAATTGGGGGCTGAAGATAGTATATCCAAATTCAAAAAGGACCCTGCGTGGGTCCTTTTGACTTAAATGGCTGCTTCTTCTTTAGTAAAAATTTCTGACTTCATACGCGCAGAATCTTCCATAACTCGAACAAACTCACCTTCGTTATATGGATAGCCCGCCTTAGTTATTTTCACTTTGACAATCTTACCAATCATTTCTTCCGTAGCAGGGAAGACTACTTTCAGGTAGTTATCAGAATAGCCGATATACAAGCCAGAAGTGCCTTCCTCCTTATATTCTTCCTCAGGAATGACCTCTAAAACTTCACCTTCAAAAAGGGAAGCATATTCCTTTGCAAGTTGATCTGAAAGGGAAATTAACCGGTGGACACGTTCGTTTTTCACTTCTTCATCGACTTGATCATCCATTCTTGCAGCTGGTGTGCCCGTTCGCTTCGAATATGGGAAGACATGGAGTTCTGAGAATTTATGATTTTTTATAAAATTGTATGTTTCCATAAATTCTTCTTCTGTTTCGCCTGGGAAGCCAACAATTACGTCAGAGGTAACCGCTAAACCTGGAAGAACTTCTTTCAGACGCTCTAATCTTTCGCCAAAGAATTCCATTGTATACTTACGGCGCATACGCTTTAGAACCGTATTTGAGCCGGATTGAATGGGAATATGCAAATGACGGACAACGATATTAGATTGATTAATCACTTCAATGACTTCATCCGTAATTTGACTAGCTTCAATTGATGAAATACGGAGCCGTTCCAACCCTGTAACGCCTGCTTCTAAATCACGAAGTAATGCGGCAAGATTGTAATCTTTCATGTCTTCCCCATAACCACCCGTATGAATACCTGTCAGTACAATTTCCTTATATCCTGCATCTACAAGCTGCTGTGCTTGGTGAATGACTTCTTTTGGATCACGCGATCTCATTAAACCGCGCGCCCACGGAATAATACAGAAGGTACAGAAATTATTGCAGCCTTCTTGGATTTTTAACGATGCCCGAGTTCGATCAGTAAAGGAAGGAACATCAAGCTCTTCGTATACCCGATTTTTCATAATATTGCCTACCCCATTAATGGGTTGGCGCTCCGTCTTATATTGCTCAATGTATTTAAGCATTTTCACGCGGTCTTGTGTTCCTACGACAATATCCACACCAGGGATTGCCATAATTTCTGCTGGAGAGGTTTGAGCATAACACCCCGTCACGCAAATAACGGCATCCGGATTTTTTCTAACAGCTCGTCGAATGACTTGACGACTTTTTTTATCGCCTGTATTTGTTACTGTACATGTATTAATAATATAAACATCGGAACTTGCTTCAAAATCAACCCGGTCATAACCTTCTTGTTTAAACAACTGCCAAATGGCCTCTGTTTCATAATGGTTTACCTTGCATCCTAATGTATGAAATGCAACTGTTGCCATTGGAATCTCACCTCAATAATTCAAAATGATAGGAAATGGCTGCAAGTGAATACAAGGGAGCCGTTTCCGTTCTTAATATTCGTGGACCTAATCCGCATAATCTAAACCCATGATCCTTTAATTGCTTTACCTCTTCTTCGGCAAGACCGCCTTCTGGTCCAAAAACCAAAAGTAGTGATTCACCTTTATTCATTTTTTGGAGGGTAGAGGATAAAACAGATGTTTCACCATTTCTACTTTCCTCCTCATAGGCAGCTAATTTATAATGATATTCATTACTTTTTTCCAGCATTTCTTTAAAGCTCATCGGGCTAATGATTTCAGGCATAAAAGAACGATGCGACTGTTCGGCAGCTTCTTTTGCGATTTTCTGCCATCTTTCTATTTTCTTCGTACTTTTTTTCTCATCCCACTTTACGATTGATCGAGCAGCTGCAAACGGGATAAATTGATGTGCACCAAGTTCTGTCCCCTTTTGGATAATCCACTCCAGCTTGTCCCCCTTCGGCAGACCACTTGCAATCGTAATCGAGATGGGAAGCTCTGAAATCCCATCATCCCATTGTACAACGTCTGCAACGACACTTGAATCGGTAATTTCTGCAAGCCTGCAAACCGCTTGTTTTCCTTTCGGATCCACGCAAATAATTTGATCACCTTTTTGCATCCGCATAACCTTCACAATATGATGGCGGTCTTCTTCATCGATAAAAAAATGATCATCGATTGCTTCTTGTTTAACAAAGTACCGTTGCACACTTTTGCACCCTCTCTAAAACATTTTACTCTTTATTTTACTAAAGATAGGTTTAGATGAAAAGTTAGAAAAATAAAAAGGGGTTTCTTTCACCCCTTTTGTCATTCACTATTTCCTTTTCGCAATAATCGCAACCCAATCTTCCATAAGAATGGTCTCAGTAATATCAAACCCTGCTGCCAATAAAGCTTCTTTAACCTGGTCTTTTTTCTGCTGAATGATTCCAGATGCAATAAAGGTTCCACCTGGTTTCACTACACGGGCTACATCATCTGTAAACCTAAGGATTACTTCCGCTAAAATATTTGCGACAATGACATCTGCGGAGTTTTCCTCCACACCATCTAAGAGATTGTTTTGTGAAATGGATATCTTATTACTTACCTTATTCAACTTGATATTCAACTTAGCAGATGTTACCGCCACTTCATCAAGATCGTAGGCTCTTACATCTTCCGCCCCCAGCATGGCGGCGGCAATACTTAATACTCCTGATCCAGTCCCCACATCTATGACTCGATCACCTGAAAGAACGGTTCTTTCCAAAGCTTGGATACACATAACAGTCGTAGGATGTGTCCCTGTGCCAAACGCCATACCAGGATCTAATTCAATAATTAATTCATCACTACTTACCGGTTCATATATTTCCCATGTTGGAACAATCGTAAATTTTTCAGAAATTTTAACAGGATTATAGTATTTCTTCCAAGCTGTTGCCCATTCTTCTTCATTCACTTCACTAATCGTGACATGATTTAAGCCTAAATCAATATCGTAAATGATTAGATTATTAATCGATTCCTTGATAGCTTCCACCGTTTCTCCTAGGAAACTGTTCACAGGTAAATAGGCTTTTACAATGACGCCTTCTTCTGGGTAATCATCTGGATTGAGTTGGTAGATTTCTCCGAATTGATCTTCCCTTTCTTTCGTCAATTCAAATGGATCTTCAATGACTACACCGCTCGCACCAGCCTCATGTAAAATATGCGAAATAGGTTCGATCGCCTCGTTTGTTGTGTGGATACTAATTTCTGACCACTTCATTCTACCAACTCCATCCTTACTCGCTTTTAAATGCTCGTTTTACTTTTGAGAAAAAACTTTCTTCATGCTCCCCAATTGGTGAACTCCCAGTTAGGTCTGCAAACTCCCGAAGAAGCTGCTTTTGTTTATCCGTTAGCTTCGTTGGTGTGATAATTCGGACAATAATATACTGATCCCCCACACCATAGCCACGAACATTCGGGATCCCTTTTCCTTTTAAGCGGAATTTTTTCCCGGTTTGTGTACCAGCTGGAATTTTAAGTTTTACTTTTCCATTAAGAGCTGGAACTTCAATTTCATCGCCCAATGAGGCTTGCACAAACGTAATGGGCATTTCACAATAAATATCATCGCCATCTCTTTCAAAAAACTCATGTGGACGGACTTGAAATACTACATATAGATCTCCTGCTGGACCGCCATTAAAGCCAGCTTCACCTTGACCAGCAATGCGAAGTTGTTGACCATCATCAATCCCAGCTGGAATCTTGACATGAATCTTTTTACGTTTTTGCACTTTCCCTTTTCCACCGCACGTTGAACATTTATGTTTAATTTCTTTTCCTGTCCCGTTACAGTGATGACATGTACGACGGTTCACAATTCTTCCAAATGGGGTATTCTGCTCCACATTCAACTGCCCTGTTCCATGGCAATGCTGACACGTCTCAGGCTTAGTACCTGGTTTTGCACCAGACCCACTACAAGTCGTACACGTTTCTTCACGTGGAATCTCAATATCCGTTTCTTTTCCAAATGCCGCTTCTTCAAAAGATACTGTCATTGTATATTGAAGGTCGGCACCTTGTCTTGGCGCGTTAGGATCACGTCTTCTTGATCCACCACCACCGCCAAAGAACGTATTAAAGATATCTTCAAACCCACCAAAACCGCCACCAAAATCGCCGCTGCCACCAAAACCTTGGTTCGGATCAGTATGGCCAAATTGGTCATAATGGGCCTTTTTTTGCTCATCGCTTAACACTTCATAGGCTTCAGCAATTTCCTTAAACTTATCAGCAGCATCTGGTTCTTTATTAATATCTGGATGATATTGTTTAGAAAGTTTACGATAGGCCTTTTTTATTTCATCCTTTGAAGCGCTCTTACTAACTCCCAGCACTTCATAGTAATCTCGTTTACTCATGATTACCACTCCCGAATCTGTCACATAAAAATTATTGTAACACCCTTTAATAAAGTAATGCAATAAAAAAGCCAAAGCCGGTTGTTCTGACTTTGACTTTTCGTTGACTTTTACATCGAAAATCGTCTAACTTACTTGTCGTCTTTTACTTCTTCAAACTCTGCATCAACCACATCGTCATTGCCAGCAGTATTTCCAGCTTCAGGACCTGCTTGCTGTGCTTGTTGGGCAGCTTGCTCATAAAGTTTAACCGTCAAAGCTTGTACGATTTCTTGAAGGGCATCTTTTTTAGAACGAATTTCAGTTAAATCATTCTTTTCAATTGCTTCTTTCAATGCATCTTTTGCTTCATTTGCTTTTGAAACCTCATCAGCATCGACTTTTCCTTCAAGATCTTTCAATGTTTTTTCAGTTGTAAAGACTAGTTGGTCCGCTTCATTGCGAAGCTCCACTTCCTCTTTACGTTGTTTATCTGCATCCGCATTTTCTTCTGCTTCTCTGACCATTTTTTGAATTTCTTCATCAGACAGACCTGTAGATGACTTAATGGTAATTTGTTGTTCTTTATTTGTACCAAGGTCCTTAGCGCGAACGTTAACAATTCCGTTTTTATCAATATCAAATGTTACTTCAATTTGCGGAATTCCACGTGGTGCCGGTGGAATATCGGACAATTGGAAGCGGCCAAGTGTCTTATTATTCGCAGCCATTGGACGTTCCCCTTGAAGGACATGGATATCAACAGCTGTTTGGCTATCAGCGGCAGTTGAGAATACTTGTGATTTAGATGTTGGAATGGTTGTATTACGATCGATTAATTTAGTAAATACACCACCCATTGTTTCGATACCAAGTGAAAGTGGAGTAACATCAAGTAAGACAACGTCCTTCACATCACCAGTGATAACGCCACCTTGAATAGCTGCACCCATCGCAACTACTTCGTCTGGATTAACGCCACGGTGTGGTTCCTGACCTGTTGCGTTTTTAATAGCTTCTTGGACAGCAGGAATACGTGTTGAACCACCTACAAGGATCACTTTATCAATTTGTGATGGAGATAATCCTGCATCACTTAATGCTTGACGAGTTGGTCCCATGGTTCGCTCAACAAGTGGAGCTGATAGTTCATCAAATTTTGCTCTAGACATTGTTACTTCAAGGTGAAGTGGTCCAGCTGCACCCGCTGTGATAAACGGTAAAGAAATTTGTGTAGAAGTCACACCTGATAAATCTTTTTTCGCCTTTTCAGCAGCATCCTTTAAGCGTTGTAATGCCATTTTATCTTGTGCAAGATCAATGCCATTTTCCTTTTTAAATTGTTCCACTAGGTAGTCGATAATCACTTGGTCAAAGTCATCCCCACCAAGGCGGTTATCACCAGCTGTTGCTTTTACTTCAAATACGCCATCCCCAAGTTCAAGAATGGAAACGTCAAACGTACCACCACCAAGGTCATAGACAAGAATGGTTTGGTCTTGGTCTGTCTTATCTAAACCATAAGCAAGTGCTGCCGCAGTTGGTTCATTGATAATACGTTCCACTTCAAGACCCGCAATTCGACCTGCATCTTTCGTTGCTTGACGCTCAGCATCATTAAAATAGGCAGGTACTGTAATAACAGCCTTTGAAACTGGTTCACCAAGATAGTCCTCAGCATATGATTTTAGATGTTGAAGGATAATAGCAGAAAGTTCTTGTGGAGTATAGTTTTTACCTTCCACTTCCACCTTATAATCTGTACCCATATGTCTTTTGATTGAAATAATAGTGTTTGGGTTAGTAATGGCTTGGCGCTTTGCCACTTCCCCTACTTGACGTTCACCATTTTTAAAGGCTACAACTGATGGAGTTGTACGATTGCCTTCAGGATTCGGGATAACTTTTGGTTCTCCCCCTTCCAGTACAGATACACAAGAGTTTGTTGTACCAAGGTCAATACCGATTATTTTACTCATACCCTTTTCCTCCTAGAAAAATATATGTAACTTTATTGATTTACTTTTACCATTGCTGGACGGATCACTCGATCCTTTAATAAATAACCCTTTTGAAATTCATCTGTAACAATGTTTGAGCCATAATTAGCATCCTCACCCTGCATGACAGCTTGATGGAGATGTGGATCAAACTCTTTTCCAACTGCTTCGATTAGTTCTACCCCTTCTTTCGTCAAGGCATCTACCAATCCTCGATAAACCATATCCATTCCTTGCAGCAATGATTTGGTTTGTTCGTTGTCTACTTCCACCTTCATAGCTCTTTCAAAATTATCCAATGCAGGTAGTAAATCTGTAATTAATTTTTGGGCTCTATATTTTTCACTCGCTTCTAGATCTAATCTAGTGCGTCGGCGGAAATTATCAAAATCTGCTTGAAGTCGTAGATAACGATTATCGGCTTCTTCTAGCTTATCCTTTAAAAGTTGCAATTCTAGCCGCTGCTCATTTGTAGGATCAGCATCATCTTGGTGCGTAGATTCCCCTTCATCAAAAACAGGCTCTATCACTGCTTCCTCTGTAAGTTCAACTTGATCCTTATTTTCAATTATTACTTCTTCATTGATTGTATTGTTTTTCTCATTCGTCAACTTACTCACCTCCCTTAAAGGATTTGTAACAAATTATCGGAAAATACATCGATATGGGAAGGGGGGTGAACTTAATTGCCTTTCACCCTTCCTAAATATTACCAGACCTAATTATTTTGATACAGCTTGGTTAATACCGTCGTCAAATCTCTACTTAAAAATTGCAGTAAACTAATGACTCGAGAATATTCCATTCGAGTTGGCCCTAAGATAGCAATCGTTCCTAATTTTTCAGATCCCACTGAATAGGAAGCAGTAATTAAACTACAGTTATCCATTGCACTATTATTATTTTCTGTGCCAATTTTAACGTGGATTCCTGCTGAACCTGTTCTGATTAAATTATAGAACCATTCTTCTTGGTCAATCATCGTTAAAAGACTTCGAACTTTAGCTACATCGTGAAACTCTGGCTGGCTTAACATATTTGTTTTCCCACCAAAGAATAGCTTTTCTGTTAAAGGCATTTTAAAAGAATCTAAAATCGTATGCAGCATAAAATCATAATTATGAATATGCTGTCGTAGAAGCATAGCTACTTCCTTATATATCTTATCATTCAAATTTTCCAATGGAACACCAGATAATCGATCATTTAGAATATTTACCGTTTTTTCGATATCACTGGCATCAACGGTGGCGGGTAGGGAAAATGTTCGATTTTCAACATGCCCCGTATCGGTTACAAAAATAGCCACCGCTGTTTCCTCATTTAAAGGGATGATTTGAATTTTTTTCAACTTATTAATACTTACATCTGGACCTAGTACGATTGATGTATAATTAGTTAGTTCAGACAATATTTTTGCAGATCTTTGGATTATTTTTTCAAACTCAAAAATTCTTTCGGCAAAAATCGACTGTATAATGGCTATATCTTGTTGATTGAGATCTTGAGGCGACAGTAAATGGTCAACATAATACCGATACCCTTTTTCTGAAGGGACACGCCCTGAAGAGGTATGTGTCTTTTCAATATACCCCAATTCTTCAAGGTCTGCCATTTCATTGCGAATAGTAGCTGAACTCAAAGAAATCTCTTCTTTTTTCGACAAGCTTCTTGAGCCGACTGGTTGGGCAGATCGAATAAAGTCATCAACAATAACTTGAAGAATTAATAATTGACGATCTGTTAACAACATTCATCACCTCTGTTAGCACTCATGGTTACCGAGTGCTAATTATATTAATAAATTATCAAAAAAGGGGGGATGGTGTCAATTACATACTCCTAAAAAAGACTGAAAAACTTCATTACCTAAAAAACGACCCTGTTTTGTTAAATATATGTGGTCCTTTTTCACTTCTATCCATTGTTTTGAGATTAAATCTTTCAGCTCTTTTTCAAATAGTTTTAGTGGATCTAAAGCAAATTTCTCCATAAAGTGAACGATCGATACCCCGTTTGTTTTCCGTAATCCAAGAAACATTTCTTCTTCCATTTGTTCTGCTTTTGTAACTTGATGATTTTCAAATATTGGAAGATTACCACTATGGATTTGATCCATATATTTTTTTAATGGTCCTGAATTGGATCGTCTCCATCCATTCACATAACTATGGGCACCAGCCCCAAACCCATAGTAATATTCATTATTCCAGTAAGTAAGATTATGTTTGCTTTCATAACCAGTCCTTGAAAAATTACTAATTTCGTATTGGTTATAACCGTGTTTTTCCATTTCTTCCATTAATACTTCATACATACTGGCTTCCAGATCTTCACCAGGGGTCGGCAACTTACCTTTTTTTAATAAGTTATAAAAGACCGTCTTCGGTTCAATAATTAAGGAATAAGCAGAAAAGTGAGGTATATCAAGTGAAAAAGCCTCTGTTAGCGATTCTTTAAAATCATTTACGGTTTGGGTAGGCAAACTGAAAATAAGATCGATGCTGATATTTTCAAAGCCTACCTTTTTAGCATTTTCAATTGTTTTATACACATCCTCAGCTTTATGGACACGGCCGATTTTTTTTAGTAAATCCTCATTAAAGGTCTGCACTCCAAGGCTTATTCGGTTTACCCCTGCCTCTTTTACTATTTGTAATTTTTCCTTCGTTAAATCACCTGGATTTGCTTCAAAGGTAAATTCAATATGATCGCTTTTCGGTAAATTTCTGTTTATACTTTCACAAAAATGAAAAAGCTGCTTCTCATTCAAGGAAGTTGGTGTGCCCCCTCCAACAAAAATAGTTGAAAGTTCCTTAGTAGGGAACTCTTTTAAAGTCATTTTCATCTCTTGGTCAAGTGCAAGCAAATATTCATCGACTGGCTGGCCCTTTAGAAATACTTTATTAAAATCACAATAATGGCAAATATGCTCACAAAAAGGGATATGAAGGTATGCAGCATTGATCATGTTTCTTCCTCTATTCTGGAACAAAAAGAGGCTAGGAGAACCTGTTCATAGGCAATCTCTAACCTCCACTTGTTTTATTTTTTTGTATTGGTTTCGTCCATTTTTAGTACAGCCATAAACGCTTCTTGTGGTACTTCAACAGATCCCACTTGCTTCATCCGTTTTTTCCCTTCTTTTTGCTTCTCAAGCAATTTACGTTTACGGGAGATGTCTCCACCATAACATTTAGCCAATACATTCTTTCGCATGGCTTTAATGGTAGAACGAGCAATAATTTTTTGCCCAACAGCGGCTTGAATTGGAACCTCAAACTGCTGCCTTGGGATAAGTTCCTTCAGTTTTTCAACAATGATCTTCCCACGATCATATGCAAAGTCTTTATGAACAATGAAGCTTAACGCATCCACTTTTTCAGCGTTTAACAATATATCCATTTTAACCAGACTAGATGGTTTATAACCAATTAGCTCATAATCGAAGGATGCATAGCCCCTAGTACTAGATTTCAATTGATCAAAGAAATCATAAACAATTTCTGCTAATGGCATTTCATAGATGATACTTACCCTATTTTCAGCTAGATATTCCATCGTAACGAAAATTCCTCGTTTTTGCTGGCAAAGCTCCATAATGGTGCCCACATAATCATTTGGCGCCATCATTGTTGCTTTTACATAGGGTTCTTCCACACGGTCGATTTTTTGTGGATCTGGTAAATCCGATGGATTGTCCACCTTTATTTCAGAATCATCTGTCATATGCACGTGATAGATAACACTTGGTGCAGTGGTAATAAGGTCGATTTTGAATTCTCTTTCAATCCGTTCTTGAATGATTTCCATATGAAGTAATCCTAAGAATCCACAGCGGAAACCGAATCCAAGTGCTTGTGATGTTTCTGGTTCAAATTGAAGGGAGGAATCATTTAACTGCAGCTTTTCGAGCGCTTCACGCAAATCATTAAATTTCGCTGTATCAATTGGATATAGCCCACAATATACCATTGGGTTAAGTTTTCGGTAACCAGGAAGTGGTTCTGTAGCCCCATTTTTTGCATTTGTAATCGTGTCACCGACACGAGTGTCGCCGACATTTTTTATTGATGCAGATAAAAAGCCAACATCTCCAACGGTTAACTCATCACGCATCGTTGCTTTTGGTGTAAATACACCAACCTCATTTACTTCAAATTCTTTCCCAGTCGCCATCATTCTTACTTTGTCGCCAACCTTAACAGTTCCTTCGACAACACGAATATACGCAACAACGCCACGATAGGCATCATAAAGGGAATCGAAAATCAAGGCCTTTAATGGTGCGTCTGGATCTCCTGTCGGTGCAGGGACCTTTTGTACAACTTGTTCAAGGATTTCTTCGATTCCGATACCTGCTTTAGCTGAAGCTAATACAGCATCAGAAGCATCCAAACCGATAACTTCCTCGATTTCACCACGGACCCGCTCTGGATCGGCACTAGGTAAGTCGATTTTATTAATGACCGGTAATATTTCAAGATCGTTATCGAGGGCAAGGTAAACATTCGCTAGTGTCTGCGCTTCAATTCCTTGCGCTGCATCCACAACTAAAACAGCCCCTTCACAGGCTGCAAGGCTCCTTGAAACCTCATACGTAAAATCGACATGTCCTGGTGTATCAATTAAATGGAAAATATATTCTTCTCCATCTTTAGCATTGTATGTTAACTGAACAGCATTTAACTTAATGGTGATCCCGCGTTCTCTTTCTAGGTCCATTGAATCTAACAGCTGGTCTTTCATTTCCCGAGAGGTTAGTGCATTGGTTTTTTCCAAGATACGGTCAGCCAATGTCGATTTCCCGTGATCGATATGGGCAATTATCGAGAAATTTCTAATTTTTGATTGTCGTTTCATTCGTTCTTCTCTGTTCATGGTCTTTCACTCCTACTATACTCGCACATTTACACTATTTCTGATTATATCAGCAGGTGTTTCAAGATTCAATCAAAAGTCCATTTTCCTATTATCGCTCATTTCAAAAGCGGCACCCATGGCACCGCTTTTGTCCTAATCCGTTATGAATCGGATTAGTTTATCGGATGAATTTGTAAGCCCTTCTGACATCTTTTTCCCCATCGAGGAGAAGAAGTTAAAAGCATTTATTTCCTCAAGCTTTTTCTTTTTCGCTTCAAGATCATGGCTAGTGAGATCATTGCCGAGAATGGATGTATTTATTTGATTATCCTTCTCATGAAAACTGACAGCAGTTTGAAAGTTCGGATCATCGTAACCCTTCATTCTATCAATCCCGTTATTTGCTAATTGCATGCCTGTTAATACGCAGATGAGCATTAATGACGCAATGCCTATACTTTTTACCATAAACATTTTCATAAAGAGCACCCTTTACTATTGTTTATCCGTTGATTGTTCCGCATCCCCGTTCACTTTTTCTGCTTGCCAGTAATATTCACTAAATACATCGGCAAGTGCGTCAGCAGACAGATTTAATTCTTCAAATGTATTATCGACGCCGCCAAATTCGATTAGAATAGCATTTTCCGATAGATTTTGGTTGTAAACTGCATTGCCAGAACTTGCTCCCTTCACAATGACTCCCCTGCTTAATCCTGGATACTTTTTTTCTAAAAGTTCATGGAGCTCTGTGGCCAACTTCGCATTTTTTTCGTAATTCGGATTTTTCCCGCCAATAATAAAGCCCAATTTTGCATATGATTTTCCGTTAATCATTTTGGTTGTATTGGCTTTCCGTCCCGCATCTCTGTGAATATCTATAAAATATTGTAAGTCATGGTTTGAAGCCATTGCCTCTTGAACAACTGGGCCAGATTCTTGATATGATCGTGCATAATCTAGACCCTTTTTATAAAGATTTGCTTGTATATCTGTTTTATCTATAAAGGTACCAATACCGCGATCTTCTAGGCTCGTTTTTAATTGATCACCAATCTTTGTGACATTAATTTGCGAATGGTAGGCCTTATCTGGGTCTGTTACCCCTTTAAGATACGGTAAATAGGATTCCCGATTATGGGTAAAATAAACATAGACAACCTTATGATCGCCCGTTGTTTGATCAGGAGTTGCAGGCGGTTTCTCATCAACTGGGGGTTCAATACCCTCTAAATTCTGCAACGCTGCTTCACGCTCTGCTTTCATAATTTCAATTGGTGGCGATGACTCAATCGGCATATTCGTATAGTTCGTTCCTTCACCTGCCACAAGTATTTTTCCATCGAATTGAAAGAAGCCAGGGAGTTCCCTGCCAAGAAGACTGCGAGGGTCATCTAAATTAATATTGCTGGAAAGTTTAAATACTAGACTCGTCAATTTCGGGGCCGTAGCCCAATTCTCTCCCTTTAAAAAATGATGATTCTCCCAGCCCATTAATTGATAGAGTAATTCTCCATTTACATTCATAGCCGCCTGATTAACCGACGACGACATTAGTCTATATTGAGGCTTTAACGAGGTTAGTAATCCACTTATTGAAAAGACCAAAATGATAAAAAGTGATAGAGTAGCAATAATTTTAAGTAAGCTTGTTCCTTGAAAGCTCATAAACGTACCGGTTGGTTTGGCTTTTTTCATGGTTTCACCCCACATCATTGATTCTAGTAAATCTTATGAAAGTAATAGATTTACTAGAACAAAAAAATTGGAGGTATTCGACCTTAGTCAAAAATAAAGAGCCCTATTTAGCGATCGGGCTCTACACACATCTATGTTATTTTGTATAATATCCAGCATTCTCTTGATCAACAGCACTGTGGAGTGAGGCGTTCAAGCCATTGGCAATTAAGTTGGCCATATCCTCGATGAACACATCGACCTCTTTTGGCGTCACCATTAAATTATGTCCAATTGGCGATAAAACCTCGTAAATTAATTTTCGTTTTTCTTCATCTTCTAATGTACCAATCATTCCCATAAACGTCTTTCGATGTTTTTCTTCAGGTAAGTCTTCCTCTGTTAACTTCCTTTTTTCTCCAAAACTCATCCCCGCTGGTGCAAGCGCCCTCGAAGGCCGATTCCCTTCTCTCAATTCTTTTCCGAAATGCTTAAGAATGAAATCGATCGTGTCACTTGTGATGGAAACCGCATCTACTACCGTTGGAACACCAATGGCAATCACAGGAATGCCTAAAGTTTCTTTACTCAACTCTTTTCGTTTGTTCCCCACACCTGAACCCGGATGGATTCCCGTATCGGAAATTTGGATGGTGGAATTGACCCGTTCAATCGATCGTGATGCCAATGCATCAATGGCAATCACAAAATCAGGTTTCGTTTTTTCGACTACTCCAAAAATAATATCACTTGTTTCAATCCCTGTTAAACCCATTACTCCGGGTGACAAGGCACTAACAGATCGATAGCCCTCCTCCACATTTTCCGGCTGAAGTTGAAATAAATGACGGGTTACGAGCAGGTTTTCACATACCATCGGCCCAAGTGCATCTGGCGTAACATTCCAATTTCCTAGTCCTACTACTAGACATGAATCTGTTTTTTTAATTCCTGAACCTGTTAAAAAATGGGCAAACTCTCTTGCGAAGATTTCTTCTACTTTTTGTTGCACTTCCGTATTTTGTTGTCTGATCCCTTGTACTTCTAAAGTTAAATAGCGGCCAGCTTTTTTACCAAGCTGCTGCTCACCTTGTTTTGTTACCTCAACTAACGATATTTTTATATCGTCAACATCTTTCTCTTTAATAATAACCCCTTCAATTTGCGAAAGGTCTTTTTCTTGCCCAACAGACCTGCCAGCGAGTACCATTTCCCTTGCCTCAATGGCTAAATCAGTTCGAACAGAGAATTGACTTAAATCGATTGATTCATTCATTTTCGCTTCACTCCTAACCCTATCATTAGAAACTATTTCCTATTTTCCCCTCAATCAACCGAAAACATGCAAGTAAAATCGAGTTCCTTTTTAAATGAGTATTGCAATATAGGCTCTCGTTTGTTAAAATAATTCTTGTTCTGATTTATTATTGATGAATGTAAAGTCGAGTTCATATAGTCTCGATTCTTTGTAGGAGGTGAAAGTAATGCCTAACATTAAATCTGCTATTAAGCGTGTGAAAACAAACGAAGCTAAAAATGCTCAAAATACAACTGCTAAATCCGCTATGCGTACGGCTGTTAAAAAAGTTGAAGCTGCTGTTACTACAAGTGACGCTACTGCTGCAAAAGAAGCATTAGTTACTGCTGCTAGTAAATTAGACAAGGCTGCTGCAAAAGGGCTTATCCACAAAAATGCTGCTGCTCGTAAAAAATCACGTCTAATGAAAAAAGCTAACTCTCTATAAGAAATAGCAAAAAAACGATTCCCCTAAAAGGAATCGTTTTTATTTTTTTAATTTAAACAGCAGCATTTCAAT
Source organism: Neobacillus jeddahensis (assembly GCF_000612625.1). GTDB lineage: Bacteria > Bacillota > Bacilli > Bacillales > Cytobacillaceae > Neobacillus > Neobacillus jeddahensis. Next base: position 45,667 of record NZ_CCAS010000005.1, on the reverse strand, counting down.
TAATAGCGATTTGTTCATCCCACCCGTTTTCATCTGGTAGTCTGCCTCTGCAAGAAGTTCCATCAAATGAGCTAATTCTTCATCTGTAAATTTATTAGCCTGTCCAAGTGCGAGCTTGACTCGGAACGGGTGCGTCTTCAAGTACCCAGCAATTTGCTGTTGTCCATAGCCTCTTCTTGAAAGCTCCTTTACTTGATAAATTAACCGAAATTGACCTGATAATAAAGCTAAAATCTTAATAGGCTCCTCATTTTGCTTTAACAGATCATAATAAATCCGCAATGCCTCATCTAGCCTTCTTTGCACTACCTTTTCAATTAAGGTAAAGATATTTTGCTCTAGTGACCTGGCAACTAATTTCTCCACTAAACTAACATCAATTTTTTTTTGTTCAGCAGCATATAAGGCCAATTTATCCACTTCACTCGTGATCATAAACATATTTGTTCCAACAAGTGCAAGTAATTGGTCAATCGCATTTCCCTCAAATTCAATCCCGCTACTTTTCGCCCGTTCCTTTACCCAGCCCTTTAATTCATGTTCATTTAATTTTTTTGCTTCTACTACCTCCGCACATTTTTTCAGTTCTTTTGTAATCCTTTTTCGTTCATCCAATTTTTCATATGGTGCAGAAATAACCAAAACGGTGTAAGGTGCTGGCTCTTTCAGATAAGCTTCAAATTTCGCTAAGTTATGATCCACCTTTTCTTTTGTTTTTTCTGCCGTTAAAAATACAGGATTATGTAAAAACAGGACTTTTCGCTCGCCTAGAAATGGAAAGGTTTCAGCATCCTCCAATGCCACATCAATCGGCGTTTCCTCTAAATCATATGCAGAAAAATTAAAATCCTTTTCTTCCTCGTCCAAAATATGGTTTAGTAATAATTGCTTCGTTTCATTAATTAAAAATGCCTCTGTTCCATACAATAAATATATAGGAGCAGTTTCCTTTTGTTTGATTTTTCTCCAAATATCCAATACCATTTGTCCAGCGCTTCCCTTCATTTCACTCACATCTTATCGTAATGAAGCTTGGACGATTTGACAAGTACTTATAGGGAATTAGCACAACTTATCTAAAGAAATGCCAATTCCCGATCTATATGAACGCTAACAATAATAAGCCCTAGGATCTATTATTATTAGCGGAGTTCCTTTTGTAATCATAGTGTGACCGAACACAAGTCATACTATTTTGTCAACTCTTGTCAGTATAGGAAGTAGGTTAAAGGTGTGCTGGATTTTTTTAGATAAATAGCTTATACTATAGTTGAAAATAGGAGGGGTATTTGTGAATCATTTTGAAAAAGACGTGCGTGATAACCGTAATGATGCAATTGATTCTGGTGTGGGATTCGGTGTTTCTTTTGGCTTTTTTGCTTTAATATTTATCATCGCAACCGCCATCAAGCTGATTGGTTCTTAATGAATGGCTACATAATGTGATCAAAGAGGCTGCAAATGGTGCAGTCTTTTTTCATGTGGTGATTTATTAAATCTCCACATGAAACGCGGTAAAGCTTCGCTTTCCCTTCACGATGAGATTGCTACATCTTATGGCAGATAGGTCGAAAAGGTTCCTTTTCCATGATAAAAACGATAGGTAATTGCCCCCTGTAAATCTGTTCGATAAATGATCGTGTTCGTTTCGTATAAACGGTCGAGTACTTCTTGATGCGGATGTCCAAACCGATTATTTTCACCAGCAGAGATTAAAGCAACACGAGGTTTTAATTGCTGAATAAATGCTTCGGCACTTGATGTTTTACTACCATGATGTCCCACTTTTAACACATCCACAGCTATTCGTGGGGATTTTCTTAAAATGCGCTCTTCACCTTCCTGGTCAAGGTCACCACCAAAAAACCAGCTTACTCCCCCAATTTGGGCAACAAATGCAATCGATCCACTATTTCTCTCTCCTGTAAAATTCATTTCAGGAGACAGAATGTAAAATTCACTGTCTGTACTTTTCCATTGATCATCGACAGACACTTTTCTGATCGGGATTCCCTGTTTTTTTGCTTCTTGGATGATTGCTAATTCTTCTTCGGATGGTTCCGCCACTGAAGGCATAAGGATTTGTTTCACCTCAAGTTCTTTTAGAATCGTTATAGCTCCCCCAATATGATCCATATCACCATGTGTTAGGATTAGTTTATCAATTTTTGTAATCCCTTTTCCTTTCAAGTATGGAACAACGACATCACGACCTACCTCAAAAGGTTTCGACCGCAGTTTCCATTTCTCCTCAACAAAATTCACCGCTCCCCCAGTATCGATCAGCATATTCCCATTTCCATGTGGCAAATGAATCAAAATACTATCCCCTTGCCCTACATCAATCATGGTTACCTCGCCAACAGGCTTTAGCCAATTCCAGGCAGTTTGGAACGAAAACAAAGTGATACTCAAAATAAGTAATTGGAGGCTCCTATTTGTATAATGATTTCCTTCCCAAATGTAAAAAATAGCAACGATGAGGAGAAAGTATATGATTAGCATGATGATACTCGGCTTTCCTGGAATAAAACGACCAAAGGAAAAATGACCAAGTAAATCAATAAGCTGATTTGATAATTCAATCATTTTCAAAAAAAGACCAAGTAGGAGTGTTGGGGTTTTCCCAAACAGTATGTGACTCAAATATAACAAATAAACTCCTGGTAGATAAACGAATGAAAAAAGTGGTATATAAACCAAATTAGCAAAAATGCCCAGCAACGATAGTTCGAAGTAATGATATAAAAGTAGCGGAAGGGCAGCTAGCTGGGCCGTGACAGAAGTGACCAGCATCCGGATGCTGTTTCTTTGATATCTTTGTAAAATATGAGGGGCAGACAAAATAATAGCGAAGCTAACAATAAAGGAGAGCTGAAAGCCAACATCAAAAATCACGAGGGGCGAAAACAGCAAAAAAATCAAAATTGCCAAGCTAATAGCATCAATTGGCAATAGATGGAGATGATTTTTCCTCTTAGCTGTAAGTAAGACAAGGAAAATCATTAAAGTGGACCGAATGACTGAAGGGGAAGCACCGGTTAAAATTGCGTATCCAGGGAGTGTAAATAACAGGAAATTCGTCATAAACTGTCTCGTCAGACCACATCTAATGCCGATATAAAAAATCATCCCAATAAATAAAGAAACATGAAGGCCAGAAATGGCTAGCAAATGGACAATGCCAGTTTTTTGGTAGCTCGTTAATAAATCAGGGGTAAGCAAACTTTTGTCACCGAAAATAAGGGCAGCTGATAATGAAGCAATATCAGGTGGAAAGTGATTGTCAAGATAATGGATTCCATTGAAACGAAGCTGTTTAATGAGAATAATGGGGGAGAATTTCATAGGAGTGCATGGTTGAAGTGGGCTTCCTTGTATATCAACAATCCAATAAATTTTCTTTGCCCTCAGGTAGGTACGATAATCAAAGCCATTCGGATTTTTAGCTATAGCTGGTTTTTTCATTGTGCCAGAAACCCTACATAGACACTGATAAAACTCCTTACGTTGTAATGCTGCTTTCTCTTTCTCAGACTTGATGGTATAACGGATGAGGAGCTTTTCTTTGAAATTCGTATCATATGCCTGGACCTCAAATAAATCTCCGTCGATTTTGGGATCTTGGATATATCTAACCATAAAGGTGGTCGTCGAGGCAGGAATGACTGTTTTGTTATTTATTTCAACCCATTCCCCGATAAGAAAATAAGCTATAATCGTAACCACAACAGTGAATAGTTGTAACCTCCCGAACCTTTTATATTTAGCTAAACAAAATAGATATCCAAGAGATAGTAGAAAAAAAGGGAGAAATGAAACAAGTGCAGTAAGTACCCCTAATAATGAAGCAACAGCAAAATAAACATATTTTCCATTCATCTTTTTCCTCTCCGTTTATGGTATTATCCATCTTTGCTAATCAACCAACGACACCGGCTAAAAGCCGGTATCGGGATCACATTATTGTGTTATCTTTCCAAAATCGATGACCGTTTCCTTTAATTCAACTTTTTCTACTTTTACATTTGCTTGCTCAAAAAGTTCGATTGCGTACGGATGATTTTTATAATCCATCGCATAATAGACAGTTTTTATACCTGCTTGGATAATGGCTTTGCAGCATTGAAGGCACGGAAAGTGCGTTACATAAATTTCGGCCTCAGATGTAGGGACGCCAAACTTAGCACATTGTAACAATGCATTCATTTCCGCATGGATGGTCCTTACACAATGATTATCAATCACATAACATCCCTTATCAATACAATGATCACCATCTGCAATAGAGCCATTGTAGCCCCCAGCTATGATCCGTTTATCCCTAACAATTGTTGCCCCCACGGTCAATCGAGTGCATGTGCTTCTTAATGCGAGCAAATGGCTTTGTGCCATGAAGTATTGATTCCAAGAAATTCTTTCCACTACTCCCACTCCTACCATTCTTTTCTTTTTAGTGTAATGGTGTTTGTCCATATCGGTCAATGGAAGATTCAATTCACCGCAATCATTTCTTGTAATTTTTCGAACGTTTTTTCCCCGATTCCACTTATATTTTTCAAATCCTCAATCGTCTTAAATGGACCGCTTGTATTCCGGTATTCAATGATTGCTTCTGCTTTGGCTGGACCAACACCTGGTAAGTTTTGTAGTTCTTGGACATCAGCTTTATTAATATTTATTTTCCCCTGCTGCTTACTAGCCCCGCCTGATGCGGTTCCATCCCCACCTGCGGCATCCGGTACTATTATCCCTTCCTCTCCCTTCGCTGGGATGTAAATAACCATTTCATCCACTACATGTTCAGCAAAATTAACTTGTGTTTGATCCGCCTGATCGGTTAAGCCTCCTGCTCTTCCAATCACATCAATAACCCGTTCTCCAGTATTTGATTGATAAACCCCCGGTTGGGCTACTTGCCCCTTTACGTCCACCATCACCATATCAGACTGAGCCAGAGTCGCTTGGGTCTTATCTTCTGTTTTTTCTTCTTCCTCCACTTGCGGCTTATTATCGTTAGTAACTGAAGTAACCGCTGTATGATCTTCAGCAGCATCATCATAAAAATAATAAATGCCACCAAATAATATTAAAACAGCAACAATAAGGTAAAATTTATGTTCAATTAACCAGTCTTTCAAAGTGGATCCATCCTTTCTAAAGGTATATTTCACATTTCGTTTTCATATTGTTATAAAAGAATATTGCATTGAAGGAGGGTCGGAAAATGAATATAGGTATCATCGGTACCGGAAATATGGGGCGAATAATAGTGGAGGCTTTGATTGATGGAAAGGCCACATCCCCTTCTTCATTAATCGTAACAAACAGAACAAAATCAAAAGCCATGTTGCTTAAAGATAAATATAAGGGGATTAGACTGGGAGCAAATGCCGAAGAAGTAGCAACATTATCTGATGTGTTATTTATTTGCGTTAAACCTTTAGATGTAAATACCGTTTTAGAAAAAATCAGTCCATACCTAGGCCCTGAAAAATGCCTCATTTCGATAACGAGCCCAATCAGCACAGACCAACTAGAAAAATTGGTCTCCTGTTCGGTGATTCGAGTGATCCCCAGCATCACAAATCGCGCCTTAGCAGGAGTGTCTTTGGTTACGTATGGAGATAGATGTAGTGACCAATGGAAAGCAAAAATAAATAAGTTAATTTCGAAGATTTCTGTACCCGTTTGTATTGAGGAAGATATAACTCGGGTTTCCTCTGATATCGTTAGCTGTGGCCCTGCCTTCTTCAGTTTTCTTCTGCAAGGTTTCATTCAGGCAGCAGTAAAAGAAACAAAAATTGACCATGAAACGGCCACTATTTTTGCAAGTGAAATGATTGTTGGACTCGGTGAATTATTAAAGCAAGGTCATTATACCTTACCGTCATTACAGGAAAAGGTTTGTGTCAAGGGTGGAATAACTGGTGAGGGAATAAAGGTGCTAGAAAGCGAGCTTGGTTTAGTGTTTGAACACCTTTTTCAAGCAACACATGCAAAGTTTAAAGATGAACTTGCTAAAGTGGAATTACAATTCTCTAATCTTTAATTCGCTTTTATTTGACAAAATCCTTCAAGATTATTTAAAAAAAACCATCTTTAAAAAAAGATGGTTTTTATCTATTTTTTCTTTGCAACAAACAAAATACGTTCTGAACTTTCTCTGGGTTTTGCATCTATGAAATCAGCAATGATCTCGACAAGCTTAAAGCCTGCTGACTCCAACCATGAGATATATTGCTGAACAGGATAAGTCCGTTGATAATGAAGTTCATCCACCCGGTCATATTTTCCTGACCGTTCATCTAACACAAAAAAACTTAATTCGTGCTCGACACTATTTGGTTCTTCGCCAGGAAAACTATTCCAAATATAGGATACATTATCCTCATTTAAAGCAAAGGTTTGATTTACAAAAACATCATTTACTTTATAAATGGAATGAACATCAAATATGAATAAACCTTTATCCTGCAAATGTTGAATGACAGTAGTAAAAGTTGCAATTACTTCATCTTCAGTTTGAAGGTAGTTTAATGAATCACAAAAAATACCAATGACATCAAATTGCCCCTGTCCTTCTAAATTCGCCATATTTTGTTGAAAAAAAGGAATCTTAATGCCCTCTGTTTCAGCCTTAGCTAGCGCGACCGCCAACATATCTTCAGATAAATCGATCCCGGTTACATCAAAGCCTGCTTTTGCTAAACGGACGGATAGTTCCCCTGTTCCACAGGCTAAATCCAGGAGTCTTGGAGCAGGAACAACGTCATATTTAGTCATCATATCTTTGACAAACTGGACCCATTGATCATAAGGGGCATCTTTCATCAGTTCATCATACAAATAGGCAAACTGCTCATAACTCATGAATTCAGTTCACTCCGGATATCCTCAAGCGGGGCATCCCCCCATAAACGTTCCAAGTTGTAATAGCTTCTTTCCTCACGATGGAATACATGTGCAACCACATCACCCATATCAATAAGCACCCATCTAGCTTCGTCAAACCCTTCAATCCGTTTAACATCGTAGCCTAATTCCTGCGCTTTCTCTTTCATTTCACGTGCAATTGCCTGAACTTGTTTGTCAGAATTACCATGGCAAATAATAAAATAATCAGCAATTAACGAGATTCCTTTCATATTTAATGCTAGGATATCTTCGGCACGTTTATCGTCCGCGGCTTTAACCGCTATTTTGAGTAGTTCTTGATTATCCATTCATCAGTCCTCCAATTTAGTAATAAGGTCATTGTAAGTAAAAAATGTCTCAGGATAGACGGTTTGGTTCTTTTTCATTAAGAAAAATATTGTATTTTGCACAGCCTTTATTAATGCAAGATCTAAATTTTCTCTTGCCATTTCTCTTACTTCCTCAACCCCAGGGAAATGTCTTCCCGGTTCGATATAATCAGCAAGGTAAATGACTTTCTCCAACAAGGTCATATTCGGTCTTCCCGATGTATGATAGCGAATAGCATCCAGTATTTCATGGTCCGTAATGCCAGCTTCTTTTTCCACCAGGTAAGCACCTACCGGGGCGTGCCATAATTCCGAATTAAACGTAAGTAAATCCTCCGGAAATCCCTGATTGATAATTATTTCTTTCATTTCATTCTTTGGTCGAAATTTCGCATAATCATGAAAAATAGCAGCTATTTCTGCCTTCTTTACATCTGCACCAAAACGCCCAGCTAAGCTGATGGCCGTTTCCATAACACCTAACGTGTGCTGGTAACGATGTTCCGTTAATTGTTTTTTAACGAGCTGTAATGCCTTTTCACGTTCCATATAAGTGCTTCTCCTCAATATAGTCGATCACAGGGTCAGGCAATAGATAACGAACAGTTTTTCCAAACCTTACCCTATCCCTAATCATACTGGATGAAATATCGATAGCTGGGACATCAACGTAAAGGACCGGGAAGTCTGTTTGCCGGCTATATGATGGCCTTTCCACCCCTACAAATTGAACATGTTGTACAAGTTCATCAATTTTATGCCATTTTGGTAAATATTCAATCATATCCGCCCCAATAATAAAGAAAAATTGATGGTCAGGGTAATCGTGGTTGAGTATTTTCATGGTATCAGCTGTGTATGATGGACCAATGCGCTCTAGCTCAATTGGTTGAATGACAAAATCCGGATTCCCTGCAATTGCCAATTTCAGCATCTGCAGTCGATCCTCATCCATTACCGATTCTTGTTTTTTCTTATGTGGTGGTTCATGGTTGGGCATAAACCAAATTTCATCAAGTTGTAGTGCGGAAAGAACCTCATTGGCGATCAAAAGATGTCCATAATGCGGTGGGTCAAAGGTTCCACCCAATATTCCAACTTTTTTCATGCGTTTGCCATCCTTTGCTCGTTTAATCTAAGGAAGCTGGATTGTTTTCTTTTCGACAGACTCTTTATAAAGGACAAGCGTGTTGCCAATAATCTGAACCACCTCAGCACCTGTTCCTTTTGCAAACGCCTCGGCAACTTCCGTTTTATCCTCTTCACAGTTTTGCAAAATACTTACCTTGAACAATTCTCTTGCTTCAAGGGCATCTGCTATCTGCTTGATCATGTTTTCATTTACTCCACCTTTTCCAACTTGAAAAATCGGGTCTAAGTGGTGCGCTTTAGAACGTAAAAATCTTTTTTGTTTACCGGTTAACATGTTTTTCCTCCTAGCTGTTTTAGCACATTGTCTCTCATTCTTTGTACATCTGGAAAAAACCCGGTCCATTTTTCAAAGGCCAGTGCCCCTTGAAAAACAAACATCTCGATCCCATTTTGAATGGTTGCTCCCTTAATAATGGCAGCCTGTAAAAATTTCGTTTCTAATGGGTTGTAGATAATATCACAAACCAGCGCCTGTTTATTTACGTTGTTTAACTGTAAGGGTTGCTCATCTATTTTAGGGGACATCCCAATCATCGTCGTTTGAATAATTAAGTCATATTCGCCTACATTCTCTTCAGCTTCTTTTAAAGACAATATCCTTGATGAAATAGAATATGGACAATCCTCACTTAGTTTTGAAGCTGTTGCTATGGTGCGATTAGCAATATCCACTTTACAAGGTTTTTCCTTTGCAAGGGTATAATAAATCGCTCTAGCTGCCCCACCAGCGCCAATGACTAAAATCCTTTTCCCAACAAGTGTCGGAAAATAGCCTTGTAATCCTTTAAGAAATCCCGGTCCATCTGTATTATAGCCGACTAACCGGCCACCTTCATTAACCACCGTATTTACAGCACCAATGCTAGCAGCTAATTCATCAACTTCATCAAGAAACGGAATAATATCACTTTTATGCGGGACAGTGATATTAAATCCACCTACACCAATCGCCTTTAATCCTTTAACAGCAGCCTGTAAATCCTCTTCCTTTACTTGAAAAGGGAGATAGTGTGCATCAATGTTATAAAAGGAAAACAAATCATTGTGCATGACAGGTGACATCGAGTGTCCGATTGGGTTCCCCAAAACTCCAAATAACTTTTTCACTATTTACTCCCCACCCAATATCCTTTTCTCTTCATCTTAAATTATATTAACGATTTACGCATTAAGGTTTGTACTCCCTTTGGTACGTATGCGGCCACTTTCGCCCCAGGTTCATTAACGGTGATCCAACCTAGACCTGAAAAAACAATATCTGTTTTCGCTTCTTTTATGATAAATTCCTGTTTGACAAGCTCTGGGAATGTTTTTAAATCATCAGGACCAGGAGGGGTCAGCATTTCTCCTACATGCTTTTCATAAAGATCTTCGGCATTTTCCATTTTTGTCCTGTGAATATTCAATTCATTGGAAACATAACAAACAAACGATCTTCTGCCGCCACTAATATAATCGAAACGAGCCAGGCCTCCAAAGAACAATGTTTGTCCTTCATTCAATTGAAAAACCTTTGGCTTTATTTCTTTTTTAGGGGTAATAATTTTTAAATCCTTCTTATTAATAAAATGTGCCATTTGATGGTGGTTGATAATTCCCGGTGAATCAATGAGTGATTTCTCATCATCAAGTGGAATTTTGATAATGTCTAAGGTAGTCCCTGGAAAATGGGAGGTCGTAATGACGTCCTCTTCCCCTGTTACTTCCTTAATAATTCTATTAATAAAAGTAGATTTTCCAACGTTTGTACAACCTACCACATAGACGTCCTTGCCATTCCTCAATTCATCAATAGCAGCTGCTGTTTCTCTAATATTCAAGCCTCTTGCAGCACTGACAAGAAACACCTCTTCAGGTCTAAGCCCTAGTTCCTTCGCCTCAAGCTTCATCCAATTAATCAATTTGTTATGCTTCACAGACTTCGGTAATAAATCGACCTTATTTCCAACGAGTAAGACCTTATTTGAACCAACAAATCGGTGTAATCCAGGAAGCCAGCTGCCGTTAAAATCAAAAATATCAACAATCATCACTATAAGTGAGTCTGTTCTGCCCATCTCATTTAATATCTTTAAAAAGTCATCATCCGTTAAACTTACATCTTGAACCTCATTGTAATGTTTTAAGCGAAAACACCTCTGACAAATAATCATTTCCTTCTCTAAGGCTGAAGCGGGCGCATAACCCATTTCAGCTGGGTTTTCACTTTGGACCTTTACACCGCAGCCCATACATATATATTGTTGTTCACTCACTGATTAATCCTCCCATTGAAGCATACCCTTTTTCCGGAACCAATTTAAGATTCTTCGTTCCGCAAAACGGTTAAATTTTGTCCAAAAACCGTCCGTTTGAGCAACAGGGACCACAAGGATGGTATGAAATCCACTTCGGTTTCCACCGAGCACATCTGTTAATAATTGATCACCAATTACTACTGTCTCATCTTTGGTAATCCCCATTTGTGCAATCGCCCGATGAAATGCCGGCGCCATAGGCTTTCTTGCTTTAAAGATAAACGGGATATGGAGCGGTTCTGAAAAAGCCTTTACCCGCTCTTCATTATTGTTTGAAACAATCGTCACAAGGATATTATGTTTTTTGATTTCCTCAAACCATTTTATCAATTGAGGAGTGGCTGCGGGACGATCCCATTCCACTAACGTATTATCTAGGTCCGTAATGATCCCTTTTACCCCTCGTGACTTTAACTCTTCAGGAGATATATCCAGAATGCTTTTCACATGTTCATTCGGTAAAAATTGTTTTAACACTAAGCTTACACCTCATTAAATTCTAAATAGAAAGGTTACTTATAGACAATTAGCAAGTACTTATCTTTTCCTGTACCATCATAACCAATTTTACCCTTCGTTTCAAAAGAAAAGAGAAACATACCAAAGATGACACTTCACATGATGTACTTATTCTTCTACAAATCATGTCATTCCATGATATTCCCATACGAATCTTTTCAATAAATATCTATCTTTAAGAAAAATAAAAATATTTTTCGACAAATATCTACTTTTGCATGTCCTGTGGATAACCTTATTAACATTATACCCATTGAATCCTTTACATTTCGCTCCATTATAAACAAATTAATCACAAGTTATCCACTAGATCCTGTGGATAAATAGAACGATTGTTCTACAAGAATAAATTTGGTAGATTTAGGGTACACCAATTGAACATACCATTTTATGTATTCTTATTATAAAATAGAACCATTTATTTCTAATTGGAGGTGGCTTCTGCTATGCGGAAACTGTCAGACGAATTGTTAATTGAGTCATATTTTAAAGCAAGAGAACTAAACCTATGTCCTGAATTCATTGGTCTCATTGAGTCCGAAATTCACCGACGTTCTTTATTCAACAAGATAAGAAAATCATCATAACATTTTTTCTGCCCGTAGAGGGCTTTTCTTTTTGTCTTAAAGTTGGCCAAAAGAATACGGCGCCTTACCGCGCCACACTTTCTTTCATGCTCAGTAGCCCTAATTTTTCTCCAACCTTAATTTCTTTTGGTGTTTCGATTGAAGAATCTATTTTATATACATCCTTTTCGAAAAGTAAAACAACTGTAGATCCAAAACTAAAATAGGCCATTTCTTCCCCTTTCTTAAGTTCTGTCCCCTTATGAGTGGTTTCGATTGAATTAACAAACATTGCCCCCACCTTCACAATAGAAATATGGCCATTAGTCGTTTTCACTTCCGTAATCACCCTGTAATTCTTGGCAAGTGTATGACGACCGTACTTTAATCCCCATTTATTTACTGGATATGATTTTGATCCACGCGTCCATTGCTTTGTCACTATTCCATTCACAGGACTATGAATTCGATGATAGTGACTAGGACTTAAATATAAAATCATATAGGTACCGTTTATATATTTTGTTAATCGTTCACGATCACCTAGCATTTCTTCAATTGAATAGATTTTTCCTTTCACAACAATATCACTTGTTTTTCTAATGGTTCCAACATCCTCGATAACCGCATCCACTGGACTTACAACGCTATCATCACTATTATCAATTTGTCTAGCCCCTTTTTTCAAAGTCCGAATAAATAAATCATGAAGGGTCGAATAATCCGATACGTCCTTCTCCATTTCTTCCTGATTTAAATGATAAACTTTGGCGAAGGAAGGTACGACGAAACGGCTAATCCGTGCACGTGCAAAGCCCTTTAAAAGGCTGGAAGTCCATCTCCCGTTTGTTAACTCAATTAAAAGACGATAAACTACTTTTATCATGAATAGGCCCCCAAATAGTGTAAAAATACTCTTTACGAACTGACATAAAACGCTTAGAATTAAATAATATAGAGTAAAATAAAGAAATTGATATTCCCCTAGGCTTACAAAAGGAGTTGTGTGGAGAATGTTTTTATTAGACGTATTGGATAATACAGTAAAAAAATTAAAATCCCAAACAGCGAATGTCATCACTTTAATAAATTTATCTTTGGGCGGTTTTGCGATTGTTCTCGAATTACATGGGAATTTAAGGTTAAGCCTACTGCTAATTTTTATAGCTGCCTTAGCCGATCGTTTTGATGGAATGATTGCCAGAAAATTTAATATTGAATCCGAGTTAGGCAAGCAATTAGATTCCATGAGTGATATTATATCATTCGGAGTCGCACCTGCACTATTACTATATCAAGGAATTTTATATGAATTTGGCGGACCAGGTTCGTTTTTTACTGTTTTCTATATCGGATGCGGTGCATTTAGGCTAGCACGCTTCAATATTACGGAGAGCAATGGGTATTTTACTGGGTTACCGATTACTGCAGCTGGTTGCCTAGTAACCTTAAGTTTCTTAGCCATTCCCTACCTTCCATCCCAAACGTTCTTATTTATTATCATCATTTTATCATTCCTAATGGTTAGTTCATTTAAACTGAGAAAAGTATAATCACCATCTGACAAAACTAGATATGATGAATCGAATCTGACTTGCTTTAGCCGTACGCTAGAGCGGTCATTTTTTATTTTTCCGCAAATAAAATTATCAGGACAGACACAATTCAGCGTTTTTATCATAGGAATTAGTAAATGGGCAAGAAGCCTAAAAAGCACGGGGGTGGATGTGGATGTCTGGAATCTTAACAGCTCTCGGATATTTAATGAAAGAATTTTTATTTCTTGTTTCATATGTAAAAAATAACGCCTTTCCGCAACCCCTATCTGCAGCGGAAGAACGAAAGTATTTACGCTTAATGGCAGAAGGGGACCCGAATGCACGGAATATGTTAATTGAACACAATTTACGTCTTGTCGCACATATCGTCAAAAAATTTGAAAATACTGGAGAGGATTCTGAAGATTTAATCTCAATTGGGACAATCGGATTAATCAAAGCAATTGAGAGCTACTCAGAAGGCAAAGGAACCAAGCTTGCCACCTATGCGGCTCGTTGTATTGAAAATGAAATCCTAATGCATCTAAGAGCTCTTAAAAAAACAAAAAAAGATGTTTCCTTACATGATCCGATCGGTCAAGATAAAGAGGGTAATGAGATTTCCCTCATCGATGTCTTGAAATCAGAATCTGAAGATGTCATTGACACCATTCAACTGAATATGGAACTTGAGAAGATCAAGAAATACATCGAAGTCCTTGATGATCGGGAAAAAGAAGTCATCATTGGCCGATTTGGACTCGATTTACAAAAGGAAAAAACACAGCGGGAAATCGCTAAAGAGCTTGGGATCTCCAGGAGTTATGTTTCAAGAATTGAAAAGCGTGCATTAATGAAAATGTTCCACGAATTTTATCGAGCAGAAAAGGAAAAAAAGAAAAAGAACTAAGGGCCTTAGCGATAATAAAGCGAAGGATTCATGCAGATTACTCTTGGTAAACGATCCAAAATCAAAAAAAGAGCGGGAGAGTTTTCTCCTGCTCTTTGCTCTATTCAGTCATTAGACACTTTATTTACCATCTTTCAGAAGGCCGTTCCAATTCTTTCCGCTATCCATGGATTCATACACATCATTTTTATAAGTTGTAAAGGCGATTTGATTATTATTTTTTGGATTCACCGTCAAGTAGGTAATCGGATTATCATAATCAAGAAAAGGAATGTTGATATTGAGTTGTTCTCCAGTTGAAGGATTAAGTGTCTTTAATAAGATTTTATCGTTTTCAACACTTGAAAATAATAGACTATCTCCACTAAACGTCAGAGCCGTTACCATAAAAGGATCAGTAATCCGTTTCATCGTATTCCCATTATCACTTGAATAATAAATTCCTGACCTTGTCGACATCGCGATCGTTTCCCCTTTAGTCGAGTGAACAGCAATCATTCCAAGAGAATCTGAATCGAACTCCTTGAACTCACTTTTTTTCCAAGTTTCTCCGTTATCAAGTGAATAATTTACCCCTAATGGTAATTCATCTTCTCCTTGTTCACTAATTACATAAAGAGCTTTTCCTGAAAAACTAGCGGCCGTAAAATGAAAATTATATTGACCATTGAAGGCTAATTTTTGTAGTGTTTCTCCTTTATCACTACTCAGCACTAAACCAAAAGGATCCTTCAAGTCAATCCCCTTTTGTGGGTGACCACTAGCAATAAAACCTGTTTCCATCGCTTGAAACCCAATATAGTCATGACGATTTGTGGTTGTTTCATACCACTTTGTATCCTTGTACATTTTCAATCCATCATTGGAAGCTAAATAGAGGGCATTGTCATTACCGGGATAGCCAATTCCCCGTATATTCTTCAGTTTAATTGAATTTGCCTCGACTATTTCAAATTTTGCCTTTGATATTTCCTGCTTCTCTGGCATGGTTTGGTTTTGTTCTGATTCCTTATTTGTACAACCAGTAATGATCAATAATAGCCCCACCATTATGGCAAGAACCAGTTTTATTTGAATCTTCATTTTTTACCCCCTGTTACACTCCATATTAAACTATGAGGTATTCATTTATGAATCCTTATCCATCCACTTATACCCCAGTCCCCATACAGTTGTCAAATAATCGTTCTAATTAAAATTATACTACAAACACGTAGTTTACTAGGTGAAATTGTGATCATTCTGATTTTCATTAGTTTTACCATTTTTCTTTCATAGGGTAAAAATATAGAATTTTTGAAAAAGTAAACATATAATTAATAGGTAGATAAACAAAGGGGTGACAAACCATGACAGTTAATACATATACCGAAGTTTGGGATCTTGATGTTTTTTTTAAAGGAGGAAGTCATTCTTCGGAATTTCAGGAACACCTAATCCAAACAGAAGAACTAATCAAACATTTCGAATCAAAAGTAAACAACTGGACACCCAACAACTCATTAGAGGACGCAGATTACTTGCAGGAATTGCTAACAGATCTTGAGAAGTCGGCAAAAAAACTGAGCCAGGCTAGGGCATTTGTCGGCTGTTTATTGGCACAGAATACAGAAGATAAACAGGCCTATGCACTCGATGCAAAAATGACTAGTTTAAGCGCCGCCTTCCAAACTGCACTTGGATCATTAGACCATCAATTGACAACCTTTGATGAAGTTGTATGGAATCAACTTGTAACCAAAGAGGCAGTAAGTGAGCTTGCCTTCGTCTTAACGGAAAGTCGTGAAAAAGCACGGGAAAAGCTATCTAAAGAAGAGGAAGCCCTTATCAGCAGTCTTGAAGTGGATGGATATCATAGTTGGGGACAGCTGTATGATTTAATCGTAAGTAAAATCAAAGTACCATTTATTGAAAACGGAGAAATGAAACAACTATCCGTTGGGCAGGCATATAACAAATTCTCAAACCCCGACCGTGAAGTTCGGGCAGCAGTTTTTAAGAATTGGGAAAAGGCTTGGGGAAATCAAGCAGATTTTCTTGCGAAAACGTTAAATCATCTCTCTGGTTTCCGTTTGAATGTGTATAAAAAAAGAGGCTGGGATGATGCATTAAAAGAACCACTCGCTATAAACCGAATGGAAAAAGCTACCTTGGAGACGATGTGGTCCGTTATATCGGAAAATAAGCAGAAACTTGTCCACTATTTGGAGAGAAAAGCTAAACTTTTAGGCCTAGAAAAACTAAGCTGGTATGATTTAGAGGCTCCTTACGGAGAAAGCGAATCAAAGGTTTCCTATCAAGACGGGGCCAAATTTATTGAACAGAATTTTAGGCAATTGGGAGAGAAAATGGCAGCTTTTGCGAAGAATGCATTTGAAGACCAGTGGATTGAGGCCGAGGATCGTCCAGGAAAAGCACCTGGAGGTTTTTGTACTTATTTACCTGAGAATGAACAATCTCGCATTTTCATGACCTACTCAGGAACACCGTCAAATGTTTCCACTCTCGCCCATGAACTTGGCCATGGCTTTCATTCCTTCGCCATGAGAGATGTGCCGTTTCTAAATTGTAATTATGCCATGAACGTGGCAGAAACTGCCTCAACCTTTGCTGAAATGATTGTTGCCGATGCAGCCGTAAAAAATGCTCAGACAGAAGAAGAAAAACTCGTTCTTCTTGATGATAAGATTCAACGAACGATTGCACTATTAATGAACATTCATGCTCGATTCTTATTTGAAACACGTTTGTATGAGGAAAGAAAACATGAGACTGTTACAGTAGAAAAGTTAAATGAAATGATGCTTGATGCGCAAAAGGACGCTTACTGCAATGCCTTAGAGGAATATCATCCATTATTCTGGGCCGCGAAGCTGCACTTCTTTATTACTGGGGTACCATTTTATAACTTCCCATATACGTTTGGATATCTTTTTTCACTAGGAATCTATGCTCAGGCACTTGAAGAAGGTAAGACTTATGAAGAAAAGTATATTGCGCTATTACGCGATACAGGATCAATGAAGGTAGAAGACTTAGCCAAAAAGCACTTACAGGTAGATTTAACAAAAAAAGACTTTTGGGAAAAAGCAGTTCGCCTCTGTCTTGACGATATTGATGAATTCCTGGAACTTACTGAAGAGAAATAACTCTATACTAAATAAATGAGCATCGACCATTTTTGGTCGATGCTCTTTCTAAGTTTATAAGCAATGACAAAAACGACTTTTTAGTGTTAACCGGCTTTATTACGCACGATTCTTTGTCCTGATTCCTATTCGACACTAATCTCTGCTGAAATTACGCAGCCAATCGCTCCAGTAATAACAAGAGCCATCACAACCATGAACATATTCTCCACCCCTTAGATTGATCCTGGTATTTTCTAATTTGAATTTACCATATTTTCACGGTTGTAATCTGAAGGAAATATGAACATTTTGTTAACTCAGCTAGGATTTCTGTAGCAAAAGGGATAAACTATGATATTGTTTTATTCTTTTTTCTTCGATCGAAAAATTAGTGACCAGAGTAAACTATGCAATGGCATGTTGTTACCTCCTAATTTTTTTATTGCGGCTAGGTGGTATCCTTCATATCCCATAAGCTAGCCCCGCGTCCTTGTAACAATAAAAACATCATTGTTAAAACCACCTTTCTTTTCATAAATTTTTAATTTCCTTACATCATTCGATACATCGAGGCTTGGCGATCTTTATTTTTTTCATATAGTTTTTCTATCATTTCCTGATGTGCTACTTCTTCAAGACTTGGTTTTCGTTTATGAATGGTGATCGTTAGAAATAAAATATTTAGGGTCATAGATATCCACCTCCTTTAGATAATTTATTGATTCGAATGCCAACAACATTCTTACTTTATGCCAAACATATCCAAATGGCGAGTAAAAAGGGCACAAAAAGGCCGCAAGAAGTTAATCCCTTGCGGCTTTCTTTTTTGTGCACAAAAATACCGCAAGGCATCATTCTCCCTACGGCATGGATATGTATTGTCACTTAAGTTAAGCGATCCATTCCAGTCTGGTCGAATGCGAGATATTCAAATATAAAGTTTTCATTGCTGAACCTGAAGCAACTGTTGCAACTGCGCCAATTCTAAATACCATCATGTTCTTCGACCTCCTTTGGAATTTTTCACTTACTATGGTAATTATATCCACGAACAGATACTTTGTAAACCTTTTTTCTTAAAATTTTATAAAAAAGCCTGATAATGCAAAAATAAGCGATTCCAAATAAAACGGATCGCTTATTTTTTAGTGTCATTCTATTCTAATGCTTGAGCTAAGTCTTCGATTAGGTCTTCTACGTCTTCAAGACCCACTGAAATGCGGACTAAACCGTCAGTGATTCCTAATTCTGCCCTTCGTTCAGTTGGAATAGAGGCATGCGTCATTCTTGCCGGAACAGAGATTAAACTTTCAACCGCGCCTAAGCTTTCTGCCAAGGTAAAATAGTTGATTTTACTTAGGATCTGATCCGCCTTTTCTGCGCTTCCTACATCAAAAGAAACCATACCTCCAAACCCTCGTGCTTGTTTTTTAGCAATTGCATGATTTGGATGTGATTCTAAGCCAGGATAAAATACTTTTTCAACTTTGGAATGTCCTTGTAAGAACTCCACAATGGCCTTTGTATTAGCTTCCGTTTCTTCCATGCGAATTCCTAGTGTTTTGATACCCCTGATCAGCAGCCAAGAATCCTGCGGCCCCAATACCCCTCCAGTCGAGTTTTGTACAAAATGTAGCTCTTCTGCTAGCTTATCATTGTTCACTACCACTAAACCTGCCACAACGTCACTATGACCGCCAATATATTTAGTTGCACTATGGAGGACAATATCAGCACCTAGTTCAAGTGGATTTTGCCAATATGGAGTGGAGAATGTATTATCCACTATCGTTAATAGATGATTTTCTTTTGCAATTTTTGCCGCTGCCTCGATGTCAGTTATCTTTAATAAAGGATTGGTTGGTGTTTCTATATAAATTGCCTTCGTTGTGGGTCTGATTGCATCCTTAATATTTTCGATATTGCTTGTATCCACAAATGTAGAATCAATTCCGACACGGTTCAATACTTTTGTCATGACACGGAATGTCCCACCGTAAACATCGTCAGTAAGGATCACATGATCTCCACTATTAAATAGCATCATAACAGCAGTAATTGCCGCCATACCTGAGCCAAATGCAAAACCAGCACTTCCGCCCTCAATATCTTTAATAAGCACTTCAAGGGCATTTCTAGTCGGATTTCCTGTTCGGGAATACTCATATCCCTTGTGTCCACCGACCCCCTCTTGTTTATACGTACTTACTTGATATATCGGGAATGATACCGCTCCAGTTGCTGGATCTTCACTTATACCACCGTGAATTAATTTTGTTTTTCTTTTCAATTTAAATACCTCCTTCAAAAATCTTCTTACTTAAGTATCGCTCACTACCGTCTGGAAAAATGACAACGATTTTTGTACCTGGCTTTGCTGTTTTCGCTTCTTCCAATGCGGCATGAAAGGCTGCCCCTGATGAACTTCCTACGAGCAGACCTTCTTTTGCGGCAAGTGCTTTAACAAGACCAAAGGCATGATCATCTGTCACTGTGTATATAGCATCGAAATAAGCTGGCTCCATATAACCTGGCAAAAACTCCATACCAATGCCCTCTGTTTTATGTGGACCGGATTCTCCACCATTTAAAATCGATCCTTCCGGCTCGACAATAACGGTCTTTACCGCACTGTTCTGATCCTTTAAAAAGCGAGCAGTCCCCATGAACGTTCCACCTGTGCCGGCCCCGGCAATAAAGACACTCACTTGACCGTCCATTTGCTCCCAAATTTCTGGCCCTAGCGTTTTATAATAGGTTTCAGGATTTGCTGGGTTGCCAAATTGCTGCGGACAATAGGCTCCTGGAATTTCCTTCAACAATTCCTCTGCCTTAGCGATTGCACCTTTCATCCCTTGCTCTGTTGGTGTATGGACCACTTTGCCACCAAGCGCCTTCATTAGTTCCTGCTTTTCAATACTAAATTTCTCCGGCACACATAAGATAACCTGTACACCTGCATTAATTGCAGCAAGCGCCAAGCCAATTCCTGTATTCCCTGCAGTTGGTTCAATAACAGTTCCACCAGGCTGCAATTTCCCGCTTGTTAGTGCCTCACGTAACAGCTCAACCCCAAGCCGATCCTTCACACTACCACCTGGGTTCATGAATTCCAGCTTTGCAAAAATACGCACATCTTCTGGCAAAGGAAACTGTGTGATCTCAACGATGGGGGTGTGGCCGATTAATTCATGTACGTTTTTATAGACGTTCATCATTTCACTCCTGACAACTATCTTAAGCCTGCTACCATTTTCATAACAAGTGTGGCCGAATTGGTGGCGGCTTTATCTATAAACTGATCAAATGAAAGTTCAGATTCCTTCCCAGCAATATCCGATAATGAACGGATAATGACAAAGGGAACCTCAAAACGATGGGCGACCTGTGCAATCGCGGCTGCTTCCATTTCCACTGCTTGTAGATCAGTAAATTTTGACCTCACAAAAGCAACACGTTCTGGGTCCTCCATAAAGGAATCTCCCGTTACAATTAAGCCCTTTTCAATTTGGAAAGTTTCCATTTCATTAGCAGCTGCTTCCGCTAATGCGATTAATTTATCATCTGCTACGAAGGCAGCAGGCAACTGTGGCACTTGCCCATATTCATAGCCAAATGCCGTGACATCGACATCATGATGGCGAACTTCCGTAGAAATAACTGCATCACCTACGTTCAGGGCAGGATTGAAGCCCCCTGCTGAGCCTGTGTTAATAATATAGTCTGGTTTATATTTTTCAAGCAGGATGGTCGTGGACATTGCGGCATTTACCTTGCCAATTCCTGAACGAAGCAGGATGACATCTACTCCATGCATTGTTCCAAACGTAAATTCGCATCCCGCGACAGTTTCTTGTGTCCTGTTTTGAATATTGTCTCTTAATAAGGTAACTTCTTCTTCCATTGCTCCGATGATAGCGATTTTCATACATTGACCTCTTTCTTAATTCCTACAATTATACTATGATTTTATCTGAAATCATGTTATCATACTATACCCATTTCTTCAAATACATTGCGACAAGAGTAACAATTAACTACAATAAACGTAGTGAAAGGATGATGATAATGAACTTTCAATTGAATTTGATGGAAGACAAAGTTGAATTTTTTGAGGCAACTAACCTTCAATCTTTACAAAAAAAGATAGAGGGACAAATTGATGAGAATAGGGTCATCATGCTTGGCGTTCACTCGGTATCCCA
Organism: Neobacillus jeddahensis; assembly: GCF_000612625.1. Classification (GTDB taxonomy): domain Bacteria; phylum Bacillota; class Bacilli; order Bacillales; family Cytobacillaceae; genus Neobacillus; species Neobacillus jeddahensis. The sequence goes on along the minus strand of NZ_CCAS010000005.1, from coordinate 24,102 downwards.
CCAAATGCATGTGACCGAAAATGGACAACCGTTTTTCACTGCAGTTGTTCACTTCAAAAAAAAATAGGACGGTGCCTCGTGTTTGGCCCCATCCTATTTTAGTTATCTTTCTAATTCAGCTAATTCTTCAACCTTTGTTGGCATCCAGCCTTCACCATCTACCCATTGGATAAAAACCTTATACTTTTGTTGTTGATCCGTTGAGTATACAGTACCAACAGCAGCATTGGTGGTAGTCTTATCACTGCCGAGCCAATAAACCTTCATATTACTCTGGTCTAAACCTGTAGCATATGTGATAGCATTCAACATTTCCTGCCAATCGACTCCATCAAAAACGGGTGTATGCTCCCCTGTTTGCGTAGTACCAACTGGTTTCCAACTAGGATTTTCAATTGTTTTAATCACATTTCCGGTGCTGCCGCCCTCAGAAACCACTTCCTGTGATTCATCTGCCTTTTCAGGAGTGGTAGCTTCATCACCTTCTTGGTCATCTTCTGTCGCCTGCTCAGATGTTTTGTCATCCTTAGTGACCTCTTGATCTTCCTTGGCCTTTTTCTCTTTATGTGAAGTATCTGTTTGTTCGGTTTTGGTAATTTCCTTCTTGTCTGAAGCATTATCATTACCTGATACAAAAATATTGTATCCAACAAAAATGATTAATAGCAAGACAACGACAATTAAACTATTTAAGACGAGATTGGTTTTTTTCCTTTTCGCACGGTATCCAGAGCGCGAATTAGAGTTTAAATCATTACTCATTTGAATCCCTCCGTAAAAATAAGGCTCTCAATATTCTAACATGAATCAATGAGAACTTGAAGGGAAAACCTAATACATTACTCCTTGCCATCAACTTTCTCATACAACAGCTTGACCATATCGGCAAATAACGAATTAACGCCACCCTCTGAGTCGAGTACATCCAAATTAACCGTCACCAAAGCATACTTGGGATTTTGATAAGGAAAATAGCCTGCGAACCATTTATTATGGAGTTGTTTTCCCTTCACGAACTTCCCTGTTTCAGCCGTCCCCGATTTACCTGCCACTTCGTAAGGCAAGTCTTTAAACACTCTTCCCGTCCCATTGGGATTTAGCACAACTTCTCGAAGCAATTTTTGCAGTTTCATGGCTGTGTAAGGTGAGATTGATTCTCCCTTCATGCTTTTCTTCGGAAAATCTACCATCGTAGTCCCATTTTTATATTCAATTTTCGTGACAGCTCTGACCATTTCTTTTTTGCCCCCCCTGGCAATGGTAGCCATCATATTGGCAACCGCTAAAGGTGTGGCACGTACCTCATCTTGACCAATCCCAGACATGGCAACAAAATTGGCATCCTTCCTAGCCTCATCAGATACAAACACTCTTCCATTGTCCTCGTCTGCAAGTTGTTTGAAGTCACTAGTGTGATACACATCCCCATGCCAGCCCACTGTACCTAGTAGTGACAATTTAGCGGCATACTCTTCCATTAGATTCGGGTTCGCCTTTTGTACTTCTTTCGCAAGTTCACCAAAGGCACGGTTACAGCTTCTGGCAAAGCTTGTGGAAAAATCAAGCATACCATAGTCATATTTTAATTCAGGATCACCATTTATTTTTTTACTACAGTCAAAAAGGCGTGTTGGACCTACAAGATTTTGATCGATTGCAGCAGCCGCGATAACCGTTTTAAACACAGAGCCCATAATTTGTTGCTTCAACATATTGTTTGCAATCCCTGCACCACTGTATGGATCTTTTTTATTAATCACGGGTCTCGATACCATGGCTAGAACTGTATTATCTTGAATATCAAGGAGAACGAGGCCTCCCTTTTTTATCTGATACTGATCCACTAAATCCTCCGCTTTTTGCTGGATACTTTTATCAAGCGTTGTCCGTACGTTCACAGGGTAGAAGGGATTTGCAGGATCAACATACTTCACATTTATCCCGAAAAGTGGTGCTCCAGTGCCATCTACGTGGTAAACGAGCTTTGAATTACCTTCGGGTAGCAGGAACTCATCAAAACTTTCCTCAAGCCCCGATACGCCTAATAAGGTCTTGTCTGATAACTCCTTGTTGGGATAGCGCTGCTTTAATTCTTGTACATTTTCTCCCGTCATCCCAATTAATTGCTCCGCTGGTATCTCAGAACGTTCAAATTTCTTTTCTATGGCAAAAACGCCGGGAATGTTTAATCCATTAATTCTTTCCATTTGGGACGTTGTCAGTTCAACAGGTTGTGGATCTCCATAGGCAAATGGTTTTTTCGCGCCTTCAACAGCCATTTTTAAAATATTTTCCGAAATGCGAGAGATAGACGCAACCTTGTCTGCATCCCAATCCATCTTTTTTAAAAATGGAAACAGGACGAGAACTGCAGCCTTTTTATGAGTGAGCATTACCCCATTTCGGTCAAGAAAATTCCCTCTGCCATTATCAATTACCAACTCCTGGGTTCTTTGTTTAACACTTTCCTCAAGCAAATTAACATTATGCTTAGAAAATGTCTCTGTATCAATCAATTGAATTTGCATTAACCGTCCTAACAGGAGTAACAAACCGATCATACATAGGTAAAGCCATCCTTGCGCCCGCTTCTTCCACATAAAAAACACCTCGTCAAAAGTTTTGACGAGGTGTTTGCATTTCAAACCATTTATTCAATTATTTAATCGAAACGATCCGTACACTCATCTCGCCGCCCGGGGTTTGAACGGTAACTTGATCGCCTACTTTTTTACCTAAGAGGCTTTTGGCAATCGGTGAATCATTTGAGATTTTCCCTTCAAATGGATCTGCCTCAGCGCTTCCAACAATCGAATACGTTTCTTCTTCACCATTAGGTAATTCCACAAAAGTGACGGATCTACCTAGTGCGACAGAATCACCAGCTATTTCACTTTCAGCAATAATTTTTGCATTCCGAATCATATTTTCTAAAGTCGTAATTCGACCCTCAACAAATGCTTGTTCTTCTTTCGCTGAATCATACTCAGAGTTTTCTGATAAATCACCGAAGCTTCTTGCGATTTTGATTCTTTCAACCACTTCTTTACGTTTTACTGATTTTAAGTATTCAAGTTCTTGTACAAGTTTTTCTTTACCTGCTTGCGTCATTGGAAATACTTTCTCTGTAGCCAAAACCCTCACTCCTTCTAGTCTTCACAATCCCCCATTAGAATTGTGTATGTACTGTATGTAGATATAATACCATACTATAAATACATAGGAGCGCCCTTGTTTAAAAAGGGCGCACACTATTCATATTTATTCAGGCTTTTCCTTGCTATTGTGTCATAAAATTGACTTTTGTTCAAGAATTGTTTGAATTTTTGTGACCATTATATCAATAGCAACATGATTTTGTCCGCCCTCAGGGATGATTACATCCGCATAACGCTTGGTTGGTTCAATAAACTGATTATGCATTGGACGAACGACGTTTAAATATTGATCAATGACTGAATCAAATGTACGTCCACGTTCTCTTATGTCACGCGTTAAGCGGCGAATAATTCTTAAATCTGCATCGGTATCGACATACAGTTTAATATCCATTAAATTGCGTAAACGCTCGTCCTCAAGTACAAGAATTCCCTCTAAAATAATTACATCTTTTGGTGCAATTGGGATCACTTTATCGGAACGAGTATGAATGGAATAATCATAAACTGGTTTTTCGATTTGTTCATAGCGTAAAAGCTTCTCAATATGCTCAATCAGTAGATCATTATCAAAAGCAAGAGGATGATCATAGTTCGTTTTTAATCGCTCTTCAAACGGTACATTCGTTTGATCCTTATAATAATAATCCTGTTCAAGTACTAAGATGGAATGCTCTTTCAAACTTTCATAAATAGCTTTTGTTACACTGGTTTTTCCGGAGCCGGAGCCGCCGGTTACGCCAATAACAACGGGTTTGCGCATCGCACTAGTTCTCCTTTCGCATCATGTTGTTAGGGTATACCGGTTTGTCCAATTTAAATTGCACAATTTGAAGTGGGTGTCTTGCTGCATCCAATTCATTACCTTTTTCATCCCAAATTTTTTCTACTACATGAGTAAAGTTTTGAATTTCTGGACCGAAGAATTCCACTTCTTGCCCTGGTTTAAAATGGTTTCGCTGTTGTAATGTCACCATTTGTGTTTCTTCGTTATAATCCAGTACAAGACCTACAAATTCAAACTTTGTCTTCTTGCTATGATTACCAAACATTTGCTCTTTATACCCTGGTACGCCTTCAAAAAACGCTGGTGCTGTCTCACGATTCGCGCATTTATCAAGCTCTTTCAACCATTCTTTTTTAATGATAAAATTGTCCGGGTCTGCACAGTAGGCATCGATAACTTTGCGATACACACTGACAACTGTTGCAATATAATGGATAGATTTCATTCTGCCTTCAATTTTTAAGCTATCTATACCCAACTCAATCATATTTGGAATGGCCTGGATTAAATTAAGATCCTTTGGACTCATCGCAAATGGTGCATCGCCATCTTCAAAGAGTGCGACTTCCTGATTGGAATCCTCCAGCTTGTAAAGATCATAATCCCAACGACAGGATTGACAACAGCCACCCCGATTGGAATCCCTAGCCGTCATATGGTTGCTCAATGTACAGCGGCCAGAGTAGGCAATACACATTGCACCATGAATAAACGTCTCTATCTCTACATCGACCTTTTCTTTCATCTCTCTTATTTCTTCTGCACCCACTTCACGTGCTAAGACAACACGTTCTGCCCCTGCTTCTTTCCAAAACTGAGCAGCCTTCCAGTTTGAAAGTGATTGCTGGGTACTAATATGGATTTCAATCTCCGGTGCTAAGCGGCGGCAAGTCTCAATAATTAGCGGGTCTGCAACGATTATTCCTGCGATTCCCGTCTCTTTCAAGCCAAGGATGTATTCCTCTAAGCCAAGAATGTTCTCGTTATGAGCAAAGATATTCGTTGTAACGTATATTTTTGCTCCAAATTGTTTAGCAAACTCAACGCCTTCCTTCATTTCTTCAAATGTAAAGTTATCCGCGTTCGAACGTAAACCATATTCTTGACCGCCAATAAACACGGCATCTGCGCCATATTGAACAGCAATTTTTAGTTTTTCTAGATTGCCTGCTGGAGCAAGGAGTTCCGGCTTCTTCACAATGACACGTTTTCCATCGATTAATTCAGAAATTTTGTCTTTAACTGTATTCACGAATGAACCCCTCCCTATAACAAATTAAAATATTTATGCAAAGCGACTTCCTTTTAATAAACGGTTTCTTTGAAAAAGAAACCAGTATCTAATGATCGATTCTCCGGTTGAATTTCTTCGATTGTTGCTAATAATTCGTCCTTCTTATCCTCATAAGTGTCTGGATCGTCAACAAATAAATCAATTGCTTCACGATATGCTTTCGTTACCGCAAGGATATATTCTGGTCTTTTTAAAATACCATCGATTTTAAAAGAATCTACACCTGCTTCTAACATCTCTTGCAGTTCATCAATAATACAAATATCATTTGGGCTCATAATATGTGTGCCATTTTCATCTTCAAAAATCGGATATTTATTTTCACGCTCTTTATCATGCAAGAACATATTTTTTTCCATCTTGCGATTTTCAATTTCCATAACTTTGCCTTGATACTCATAGTAATTCCCAAGCAAGGATCTTTTCGATTGGAACATACAGCTCATCCCGTGAACCTGTACTTCAATTTCCACTTCAGCATTTTCCTTCATTTCAATAATCGCATCCATATTTATTTCACGGGCAAGAACCGCTCTTTTGGCTCCTTTTTTGCCCCAATAGTTACAGGTGTACCAATTTGTTCCAGTAGTCTCCGTATTCCAATGAAGCTTCATTTCCGGCGCTACCTCTTTTGCCGTCATTAATACAGCAGGATCTCCAAAAATGATCGCATCTGCCTTTGCCTCTTGAACAAATTGGATATAGTCACCTAGTTCTGCAATTTTTTCATTGTGAAAAATGGCATTCATCGCAACATATACTTTTTTTCCCTTACTATGTGCAAATTCAATCGCCTTTTTGACATCCTCACGATTAAATTCACCTGCAAGCCGTAACCCATACCGCTGTTCACCCACAACAAACGCATCTGCCCCGGCTTCTGCTAATGGTAAAATTCCATCGACATTTAATGGAGTCACAAGTAATTCTGGTTTTTTCATATTCTCTCACCTCTTCTTTTACTGATGGCAACCCCGTCTCCAACAGGAAGAATCACGGAATTATAATTTGGGTGATTCATTAACCAGTGGTTAAAATCATCAATTTTCTTAACAAGGTTGCGGATCCTTTTTGTATCAATTTCTTCTTCAGCGACCAAACCTTTAAAAAGGACGTTGTCTGTAATAATCATTCCATCAGAACCTAGATAGTTTGCGTACATCTCAAAGAACTTCTTATATTGTCCTTTTGCCGCATCAATAAAAATGGCATCGAATGGGGCATGTCCACCAACAATCTTCTCAATCTCAAGAGCATCACCTTCGAGTAAAGTGATTTGCGTACTATTACCCGATCGATTAATAAATTCTTTTGCTACTTGTATTCGTTCCATATCCCGCTCAATCGTGACAATGTGAGCTTCTGGAAGAGCAGTAGCGATTCGTAATGCAGAGTATCCGATAGCAGTCCCTATCTCTAATATCCTTGTTGAGCCTTGAATGCGAAGCAATTGCAGCATTGCTTCAATTCCAGCCAGCTCCATAATGGGAACATTATGCTCACTAGCATAGCCTTCCATTTCAGCTAGCAACGCATTTCGATCGGGAATTAGATTCTCAATATAAGAATGCAGCTTTTCATTTAACAAGCTGCCCTCACCTCTATTTCATTTGAAATGCACAAGACGCCCACCGCTTGGCTTTGGGGCTGAGAATTGGCATTTCTCAAAGTCAAATACTTTTATTATTTCTCTTCACAACTCTCTTTAGACATGAAAAAATAGCGTTCACAGGTACCGACTTTGCAAGTTGAAACATTCCAACTAGCGTGCGCTTTTGGGCAGTTAACGCCTCAAATAACCTTACTGTGAGTTACGCTATAGAATACATATAAAACACCTGAACTATTTTACCATAAAAAAAGGGGGAATGCTAATTTTTCCCCCTTGAAATAATTATTTTTTACTAGAAATATGTTCCACCTTATTCTTATTATGCTCTTCTAGCGTTTTTGTGAAAATAACGTCTCCTTCAGCGGTTGCCAGGAAATATAAATAATCGGTTTCCTCTGGATTCAGCGCCGCCTCAATCGATACCTTCCCAGAATTAGCGATCGGTCCTGGTGGCAGACCTGTGTTTTTATAGGTATTATACGGTGAATTCACCTCTAAATCCTCATATAATACTTTTTCTTTGTGTTTTCCTTGAGCATATAAAACAGTTGGATCCGTTTGGAGCGGCATTCCTTTTTCCATCCGGTTGTAGAAAACACTAGAAATTGTTTTCCGATCGGCTTTTGCCGTCGCTTCCTCCTCGACCAAAGAGGACATCGTTAACAACTGATGAATGGACAGCTTCTTTTCATCACTTTCTTGGGTGTAATCAGATAATACGCTACGTGTTTTATCCAACATCGCAAAGACCATTTCTTCCACAGAAGGATTTGGCTTATAAAATGGATAGGTTGCTGGAAATAAATAACCTTCCAACGGATACTTAACAGTTGAATGCAAAATTTCATCTGTTAAAATATCCGGATATTTGACCATCAGTGATTTAATAAATTCTTTATCATTTAATTTAGTAAACACTTCTTCTTCCTTTAGGTTTGTTGCCTTCGCCATAATGGAGGCAATTTCCTGCAGCTGCTTTCCTTCTGGAATTGTGATTTTAAAACTTGCTTTAGCCAGTACCTTACCCGTTTTTAGGCGGCTCACAATTTCTTCGACATCCATAGATGGGCTTAGTTGGTAATCACCAGCCATAAATCCACCTTCATTCTTCAGCTTTACATAATATTTAAAGACTTTGCTATTTTTTATTATTCCATTTGCTTCTAGTTTTTCAGCAATCCCAGTAACCGATGAGCCTAAAGGGATCTCAATCGTTTTTTGTGTCTTACTATCAGAATCAACAGGTTTGAGTGCCGATTGTATGTAGAGATACCCTCCGCCACCAATTAATAGGATAAATAATAGCACTATTAATGAAATACTCAAAACAATCTTGCGGACAATCTTTGCTTCATGGTGTTGTTCGAGCATTTTTTGGCGAATGACTTCTTTTTTGGATCCCTTTTCGTTTGTTGTCATCTTTTTCCCCGTTCCCCCTTAACCATTGGAAAATCATATCATATAAATCTTTTATAATAAAAATGATATCGTAATAATTTCAGCATATTGATAGAAAAATGTCAATTTATCACGCAATTTGTCAAATTTATACCTTTATCTCCATAAAAAAGAACCGGCCTGTTTTGACCGGTTCTCCTCATTATTCTACTTCATCTTGTTCTTCGTTAAAAGTATTAAATACTTCTTCAACCATGTCCCACTCTTCGTCTGTTTCGATCTCCATCAACTCACCGAAACCGCCATCTTCTGTTGGAATGTAGGCATATGTGAGAATATCAATTTCTTCTTCCTCATCTTCATTTGCCCCTACTGGATAAAAGAAAACATAGGACTTTTCAAACTCATCAGAATCAAATGTGAAAAGTATTTCAAATAATTGTTCATCGCCATTCTCATCTACGAGTGTAATATAGCGTTCTTCGTGATCATGTTCGTGTTCGTGTGTCATTTCTTCACCTCATTAATTTTTACTATTAAGATAACCTTGCAGGATCATCACAGCTGCCATTTTATCGATGACCTTTTTTCGCTTTTTCCGACTTACATCCGCCTCAAGCAAAACACGTTCAGCTGCCATAGTTGTCAGGCGCTCATCCCACAAAACCGTTGGCACAGAAAATTGACTCTCGACTTCAGCAGCATATTGCTGACTTGCTTCACCACGTGGGCCAACCGTACCGTTCATATTTTTAGGGAATCCGATTACGACCGTATCAACTTGATACTCCTTTATTAATTGACCAATTTCCTCAAAACCAAACTCCTGCTTTTCTTCGTTGATTTTGAGAGTTTTCAGACCCTGTGCCGTCCACCCAAGTTCATCACTGAGGGCAACTCCGACAGTTTTTGATCCCACATCTAAACCTAATACACGCATGCCTTAACCCTCTCATTGTTGTTTTAGGTAGGACTTAACTAATTCCTCTATTATTTCGTCCCGTTCGAGCTTACGGATAATATTTCGAGCATCGCGATGCCGTGGAATATAGGCAGGATCACCGGATAATAAGTAGCCGACTATTTGATTAATGGGATTATACCCTTTTTCCTGTAATGCCTCATAAACCTGTAATAAAACATCACTTACGTCATGTTCAAACGGTTCCTCAGGAAAATTAAATCGCATTGTTTTGTCAAAGCTCATTTCATGCACCTCGCTTTTTTGTGGACGAGAATTGTACTGTTTAGCTACATTTTACACTACTTTGTCCTATTATCAAATGGATTTTACCCATTCATCAACGAATTGAAGGGCAGCATCTAATTTTTCAGGATCTTTACCACCGGCTTGGGCCATATCAGGGCGTCCGCCACCACCGCCACCGCAGCGAGATGCAACCTCTTTAATTAATTTGCCTGCATGATAGCCTCTATCATTTAAATCCTTCGTAACAGCTGCAATTAAATTCACTTTTCCTTCATGTGCGCTTCCAAGGACGATGATAACAGAACCTAGTTTTTGCTTCAGATCATCTGCCATATTTCTCAGGTTATTCATGTCGGCTCCTTGAACTTTCGCTGCTAAAACGGTTACCCCATCTATTTCTTTCGCCTTGGACACAAGGTTGCCAGCTTCAATATTGCCAAGCTTTGTTGCAAGCGATTCATTTTCTCGCTGCAACTGTTTGATTTCAGCCAAAAGCCCCTCGATCCGGGTCACAATTTCTTTTGGATTTGCCTTTAATTTTTCAGAAGCATCTTTCAACAATCCAACTTGTTCATTTAATGTGCGGTAAGCTGATTCACCCGTCACCGCCTCAATTCTTCGTGTTCCTGCTCCAATACCGCCCTCGGAAATAATTTTAAATAAGCCAATAACAGAAGTGTTTGGAACGTGACAGCCGCCACATAACTCAAGACTAAAATCCCCAACCTTAACTACACGGACGATATCACCATATTTCTCACCAAAAAGTGCCATTGCTCCCATTGCTTTTGCCTCAGCGATTGGCTGTAAGCTAATGTCCACTTCAATGTTTTTCCAGATTTGCTCGTTAACAATATTTTCGATTTGTTCTATTTCTTCCGGCTTTATTTGTCCGAAATGAGAAAAGTCAAAGCGAAGACGATCAGGCTCTACGAGAGATCCTGCTTGATTAACATGTTCTCCCAGCACATCTTTTAATGCTCTCTGCAGCAAATGGGTTGCAGTGTGGTTTTTAATTATCTTCACGCGGCTTTCCGCATCGACTGTAGCTGTGACCTGTTGATTTGTCTTTAATGTACCGCTCTTAACGACCACTTTGTGAAGGTTTTGACCATTCGGTGCTTTTTGTACATCGATCACTGCTACCGTAACATCTTCTCCTTCTATCAAACCGCGGTCAGCGATTTGTCCGCCACTTTCAGCATAAAAAGGTGTGACGTCAAGAATAAGCTGAGCTTCCTCCCCGCTAGTTATCTCATCAGCAAGTTCACCGTTCTGTATAATAGCTGCCACCGTGGAGATAGACTTAAGCTGATTATAACCAATAAACTTACTATCAACGGTAACATCACGAAGAACGCCGCCTTGAACCTGCATTGAATCAACATCATGACGGGCAGCACGGGCACGCTCACGCTGTTTCTCCATTTCTACTTCGAAGCCAGGATGGTCAACCTTCATCCCTTCCTCTTCAGCATATTCCTCGGTTAATTCGACCGGGAAACCATAAGTGTCATAAAGGCGGAATACATCAGCACCAGTAATGGTATCACTGCCGTTATCTTTTTCCTTTTTAATGACACTTGCCAAAATAGCTAACCCTTCATGTAGGGTTTCATGGAAACGCTCTTCTTCATTCTTTATGACCTTTTGAATGAATTCAGTCTTGTCTTTCACTTCAGGATAGAAGTCCTGCATTATTTCGCCCACTACTGGTACAAGTTCAAACATAAATGGACGGTTTATATTGATTTGTTTAGCATAACGAACAGCACGGCGCAGCAAACGGCGTAAAACATAGCCACGGCCTTCATTGGATGGCAATGCACCGTCACCAACTGCAAAGGCTACTGTACGAATATGGTCTGCAATGACTTTGAAAGCCACATCGACTTCGTTGTCTACTCCATATTTTTGACCAGAAATTTCTTCTGTTGCCCGGATGATTGGAATAAATAAATCTGTATCAAAGTTCGTTGGGACATTTTGAACAACTGATGCCATCCGTTCAAGTCCCATTCCAGTATCAATATTTTTCTTTGGCAGCGGTGTATAAGTGCCGTCAGGATTATGATTAAATTGAGAAAATACAAGATTCCAAACTTCAAGATAACGATCATTTTCGCCGCCAGGGTATAATTCAGGGTCGCTTGGATCATTCCCATACTGTATGCCGCGATCATAAAAAATTTCTGTATTTGGACCACTTGGACCTTCACCGATGTCCCAGAAATTTCCTTCAAGACGAATGATTCGTTCCTCCGGAATGCCGATTTTCTTATTCCAAATTTCATATGCCTCATGATCCTCTGGATGTACAGTCACACTCAAGAGCTCAGGATCAAAACCAATCCATTTGTCAGAGGTTAAAAACTCCCATGCCCATTCAATTGCTTCATCTTTGAAATATTCACCGATGGAAAAATTACCTAACATTTCGAAGAAAGTATGGTGACGAGCTGTTTGCCCAACATTTTCAATGTCATTAGTTCTAATTGATTTTTGGGCATTTGTAATCCGTGGGTTTTCGGGAACTACACGACCATCAAAGTATTTCTTTAAGGTTGCAACTCCACTATTTATCCACAATAATGATGGATCATCATGTGGGACAAGCGAGGCACTTGGTTCAATTGTGTGTCCTTTTTCCTCATTAAAAAACTGTAAAAACATTGAGCGAATCTGTGATCCAGTTAAGTTTTTCATATGTTTAGACCTCCTTTTATTTAAAAAAGCATACAAAAAAGCCCTCATCCCAAAAACAGGGACGAGAGCTAGTCTCGCGGTACCACCCTGATTATGAATACAAAAAAACGTATTCATCTCTCAATCTTAGCCTTAACGCGGCAGGGACGACAGTGATTAGCTGCACTCCGGATTAGCTTTCTGTTATCCTTCATCTAGAGCTTCTTTCAGCCTGGAAAGCTCCTCTCTTCGACGCTTTAAAAAAGCGCTACAGATGGACTACAACATACTTGGGTCCTTCTACATTTTTAACCAATTAATCTATATGACGAATTATAGCCACCAATAAAACGTTTGTCAATTTGATTTGCTCATAAATTGACTTTTCACTTTAGATTAACTTCGGTTTTCACTTTTGTGTTCATTCGAGATTAAGTGATCCTTAGCATGAATAATGCCAACTTTTATCACAGCAAGCACAGGGACAGCAAGAATGAGCCCCAATATCCCACCGATTTCCCCTCCAGCAGTTAATGCAAGCATAATTAATAATGGGTGCATATGCAGGCTTTTTCCTACAATATAGGGCGATAAAATATTCCCCTCCAAAAATTGTAACCCGAATACAATCACTAAGGTAATAATCACTAATTTAACCGAGGAGGTGGCTGCAATGATAACCGCAGGTACAGCACCAATAATCGGCCCAAAATAAGGGATGACGTTCGTGATACCCACGATCACCCCTAATAACAATGGATAGTTAAGGTGGAAGATCCAAAATAGCAAGGATGAAATGCCGCCAATGATGACACAGACAAGAAGTTGGCCTCTAATATAGCCACCTAATGACTGATCGACATCCTTTAGAAAAAGAGTCCCTTTTCTGCGCCATTTTTTAGGGGTAAGATACCAAACTGTCCGTTTTATTAATTGGAAATCCTTTAACATATAAAAAGCAATAAAAGGAATAATCATTAGAACTAAGGCCGAATTTAGTAAATTCATTAATATATTTACGATAATCGTCAAAAGTGAATCTAGTTTTTTTTCAAAGGCATCGATCCCTTCTTCCATTCTCGTTTGGAGTCCGTCCGGCCATTCCCTTGTATGAGATTGCAGCGTATTAATCATGTCGCGATATTGTTCTGCAACAACGGGCGCACTTTCTGATAGGTCTTTTAATTGATCGATGATCGCCGGGACCCCTTTGTAAAGAGCGAAGCCAATCCCGCCAAAAAAAATAAAATAGATAAGAAAAATAGCCAGACCTCGGTGAAGCCCTTTTTCATGCAATTTCTCTACAATTGGATGGAGTAAATAAGTAATAAATCCACCAACCACAAAAGGAAGAATGATGAAACCAGCTAACCTCATAATCGGCATCCACACAAAACTTATTTTCAAAAAAACAAAAATTGCTATGAGTAAAAGGAGAAGAAATCCGATTCGGTAATACCATTTCAAACGTATATCCATATACCTTCCCTCCTTTTGGTTAGTGTTGGAGAGTATCGGAGGAAATATACATTAGCTCCTTTACTGCAAAAACTCCCCCTCTAAGTTGAGGGGGAGTGTCTTTAAAATATCGCTCGTTTCACCTTTTTTTGAATTCTTTTCATATTACGGGCTGACACCATATTATTTCTTTGGGCAATATTGTAGGCTGCCATCCCAGCACCAAAAGCAATCATTGTCGTCATCATTTTATTCATACGTCTCACCTCTTCGACAGATTATCCAGCTTAGCACCCATCGACTAGCAGCTTGACCCACTAATCGCTATGTGCACTCCGCTTTTCTATTTTAAAGAGTATACCGACGCTCTTCTTCTTCAAACAAATCATCCAATGAACTCAGTGACCCGTCTTCTTCGACTTGATGGGTGTTGATTAAACCCTTGTTAACGGAAAGTTCAATAAAACAGTTCCAACAGTAAAATTGGTTAATACCAATTTTACCGATATCTTTACTTTGACAATTGGGACACTTAAACATGAAAGGACACCTCACGTATCATTTACATCTACGATAATGGCATCCTTTCCGATCGCTAAGGGCTTCCCGGATTGAATGACTTGTTTGCCTTCCGTGATATCCGAAAAGAAGCCATCCGTGATTTCGTACCCTACGATTGTGCCCACTTCTTCCTGAAAATATACATCTTTTAGCAATCCCAGTGACTGTCCACTTTTCGAAAGCATCAGCATTCCATCTAAAGAATGTTGATGTGTTAACGTATAATCAGGATTTACTTTCAACTTTTCTAAACACTCGGTATCTTCAACCATTACCCCATCCCAGCCAAACGTGGCCACGTTTTGAATGTCCAGAAACAAAGTCTGTTTGAAGAAAAAGCCCTTTTTAACCAACAAACCATTGACTTTACCGGTGCTAGAAATACATAAGTCACTTATCTCACCAATTTTCGATCCACTTTTTGTCTCAAAAACCGGCTGCCCTTTTACTAAGGAAAATGTTCGCAAAGAGTGTCTCACCTCCTGTTGAACATTTATAGTGTCAGTCATTTTCCATGAAATCATAAGGGGTAACGTTTTCCATTGTGGATTGGGTTCAAACCCTTTATTTACTAAGGCCTCCAGCGATTCTTAGCTCGTTCGAGTCACAGTAAAAGTCACACTCAAACATTTCATCTAATTTATCGACAACAATTCTTTGCATACTAGACAAAATATGTGTATAAATATCCAATGTTGTTGAGGACTTCGAATGCCATAAACGTTCCTGCATGACTTTGATATTCACATTTTCTTTTATCATCATTGTCGCATGTGTGCCGTAAGTCATGAAATTTCATTCTAGGCAATTTCAATTTTGAACAATGTTTGTCCAAAACGTCATTTAAAGTGTTCGGAATGACACGTTTTCCTCGGCTGGTGCAAAAAACTAAATTATGTGGATTAGATGGTATGCTTACTTTTTGATTTTCCCTGTGAGATAGTAATTCTTGTTTTATCATATTGGGAATGAGTACTTGTCTGAATTTTTTACTTTTCGTTTTATTGGATAATCCGCTGCCATAAGATTCAAGGATTTGTTCAACAGCAAAGAATCGTGGCATAAGCAATGAACAGGTATGTGTCCTGGTCGCAAGAGACCGTGAGAAGGTGACCTTTTCACAGACGTTAGGAATGGGACGATTAACAAAAGAGCAATTAGACAAAGCCATTGGGCATAAACTTTCCAACGAGAATGTGTTATGCACCGATGCTTGGCGTGCCTTTAAAACCTATGCCACTGAAAAGGAAATATCCATTTACCAGTTTAAGTCTGACGGTAAAATTCGCACCAAGGGTCTATATCACATCCAGAACGTCAACAACTACCACCGAAGACTGAAAGGTTGGATACAACGCTTTAACGGCGTGGCGACAAAGTATCTGAACAATTATCTTGCGTGGTTTCAAGTGTTAGAGAGCATCCTTCATCAGCGAAATGAAGTCACAATGAACGATATAATAATAAAAAGGAATTCAATTCCAAATATAGAAACATATGATACACTTAGATTATCTAAGTTTACTGTATAAACTACGGGGAGTTTAGTGTATTAATCAAATATCATTTTATTAAAGGGAGAACTGCTATGGATTTAAATATATTTGCATTAGATATAGCAAAAATTTATGAAAGAAATCCAAATGTTGAAGGTGTCTTATTAGGTGGTTCTGTATCAAGGAACTGGTATGATAAATATTCAGATATTGAAATTTTTATTTTTTGGAAGGAGTCCCCAACAGATGAGGATAGGTTAACACCAATCAAGAAATTAAAAGGGGATATCATCGATTTTCACCCTTATGAAGATGAGGAATGGTCGGAAACATATATAACCGAAGGTGTAAAATTAGAAATAAGTAATTTTCAAACCGATACAATTAACAAAATGATAAATGATGTTATATTATCTTTTGATACAGATTTAGATAAACAATGTATAGTAGCTACGGTTCATTATGGAGTGTCACTTAGTGGCGATTTACTTATTAATAATTTGAAAGAAAAAGTTAATAACTACCCAAATGAGTTAAGTATAGCAATGATTAAAGAAAATATTCATTTAGGTAACAGATGGAATAATCGTGAGGCTTTGCTCAATCGTAAAGATTGGTTAATTCTATATAAAGTAATGGTAGCTGTTCAAACGAATATAATGGGCATGCTGTTTGGTTTAAACAGCCAATATGTTCATCACCCTACTTTTAAGTGGCAAAAACAAACACTAGAGGCAATGGCTATTACCCCAAAAAATATAGTAAATCGTTTAGATTCCATTTTTTTGAACACCCCTACAATTTCGATAAGAGAATTAGAAATAATAATTCAAGAAGTATATGAACTAATAAAACAAGAACATCCTCAAATAGATTTATCCTCAGTTATAGATAAATCATTATTTTTGAGACCAAAAAATGAAAAATTAAATAAAACCTTGTCGAACTAAAGGTTAGCGTTAGTTAGATAAAACAATAAATTCAAACAGAACTTCCAATTTTTATGGAAGTTCTGTTTTTCTATAAATATCAACATTAAACTTTAACAGAGCCAATAAGTAAAAAAGAAGTGACCCTTTGAATAACTGGTTCGGATGTTGGGGAGAAAAACACTAATAGCAAGTCAAATAACAATCGAATTAGCATATGCTCTAAATACAGATTGACAATAGAAAAACAAGTAAAAACGCACAGCTTATTACGCCAGTGCATCTTTTTACTTGCCCTATTTTATGTCTCTTATAAGTTCTCATAATCCACATACTTCTTATTAAAAAGCCATTTCAATAGTAATAAATCACCATTCATCAGAATCCCAAGTATCAGAACCAATAGCAGCATCAGCAAATTCCCTTATAGCATCATCTACTTGCATTTTGTGCCACACATCAAGCTGATTATATAAATCTTCATCTATATTTTCCCCTACATCAAGCTCATCAAGACTGTCAATCAACTTTTTCACTATTTTAGCCTGTTCATTCTGTGATAGTTCGTTATTAGACACAATTCACTCCCTCTCTCTTTCTAAAAAATATATTTACAATGGCTCGTTTGTTGAATAAACCATCTACTTTTAATCTCTTGTTTACTTCAAAGTATTCATTCATTTCAAATAAATTCTTTTTACGGTAACCATTCTAGCCAACCAATTAACAAGCATTTTAACAAGGTAATTAGCAAAGGCACATAATTTATGCGGTGTTGTTAATTCGCTGGCCAATCGCATTGGGTATTCCTTCAATTAGGTGTCTTAAACATTGATATAACAACAAAAAAGGGGACACCAATCCATATGTGAATTGTGTCGTCAAATGCTTTCTTATTAATGTTTTCTCCCCTCCAACAGAACCCGTTACCCTTTGAATCACTTCTTTTTTGGACTATTTGATTTTTTTAAAGCATTTATTTGATTTACTATTGCATTTGCATTAAAAATGGCATGCATTGACCAACTATGTATATTCTCCTTAATTTTGGATTCATAATCCGCATTTTTTCTTTTATTTTTTAATGCAAAACCCATATTGGCTATGATCTCTTCTTTTTTCCCTAACTTTTGCAGCGTATACCATATAGCTTCATGTGAATTTTCACTGCTATCTATTTTTTTATCATTCTCTATTAAATATTTCTTGGTGTGCATTAAGGCACCATAATACGCTCGACTAACAGCCGAGCGTTTCGATGCTTCATCTGTATTCTTATTTAAAGTATTTGCTAATTTAATGTATTCGGTAAAATCAAACATCACTGAGCAAACTCCAAATCTACTATAAAATGATCGTTTAAGGAAACAAATTCATACAATCGATGCAAAGCTGCAAAATCCGTTTCAAGCTCAGAATGAGATTCAATTAAAAACAGTAAAACATCTTCACCGCTTTCATAATCAGGACGAAGCTCTAATTTAATTTGACTATTCGGAAACAAATTTTTAGTTCTGAATTTCGCAATTCTGACTTGTTCTGTTATGGCAACATTTCTGCTTTCCCTTAAAAAAGCACTAATTTCTTCTTTTTGATTTACGATCATTCCTTCAAAAATTTTATCGTACAATCTTTTCACCCCACCACGAGTTATGGCAAGGGCACGACCTGAAGTTCGTTTCAAACGAATTTCAACATCTTCTCCGATATGACTTCTTCTAGATTGGTCTCTACCCTTAATTCTATTGTATTTAGTAGAGTTTCGGGTATTACCTTTATTTATTGGTCTATTTGTAATCGGCATGTAAATATACACCTTCTTACGTAGGCTTTAAAAAAACGAAGTTCGTCCGATACATCGTTTTCCTATTATTTTACACTAATCTTAAATATTATTCAAAGCCAGATGCAATAGCGGAAACTGTTAGATTTCAACCTACCAGTAAGAATTACATTGACGTTATGTATCGAATTAACGTCCTTAGAGCTATAATATAGTCATTCCAATCAATACGATTTTCCGAATTAACTGCAACATTTACCCCGATTACTCTAATGTTTTGTTCAATAAATCGTCTTACATCCTTGTGTTCAGGATTAGAGAGAACAATATAATGCGAAGTGCGTAGTATAGAATTCAAATCGTTATATATATTTTTGAAAAATTCATCGTTAAATGAAAATCCCATAAATAATAATGGTCGAGCTCCAATGATAGTGCTGAGTAATGTCCTGACAGCTGGATCATTATATAAATCCTTGTAGCTTCGGTTCGATAAAACCATGGAGTCACGTTTTTTTATATGCCCATGTAAGTGAATCACTTGATTTGAACCTTTTAACAAGCCCTGTGTATCGATTATTTCTTGTATGGTAAGAGGAACCAGTTTATATCCGCTTTTTAATAGAATACCTAACTGATCCATCGCAACGAACATCTTTTACCTCCACCAATCCTTTTTCTCCCATAAATTCAATACAATTCTAATAGGTTAATTTTCCTATATATCCCATAGAATTACAACAAAAATCTTCAATGGTCAATAAAAAATGACCTACCAATTAATGTTGATAGGTCTGCGATTTGATATGCTATTTTCACTGTTTTGTTCCCATCAAGAGAACCTGTTATCATTTCCAACACTTTTTCCAATTAGCGTTCCTATTACTGAAGCTACAGCAACAAAAACAAATAAAAATGCAAATCCCATAGCATTCCAACCATCTGTAGTAAAGTGACTTGCTATTGCTATAACTAAGGAAATAAGAGTTACAATTGTACCTGGTAAAATATAAGAATTTGTAGACGGATTTTTCTTGATTAAATATGAGGATAAAAATCCAACTACAATCATTACAGCTATTCCAATTATGATAAAATTTATCATTTTTGTTTCTCCTCCCAATTACTTTACTTTTATTTCCCTTCAAAATTTTTTTCTGTACTTTGAGAAGTTCTACACAGCATGAGAAATTCACCTGTATCCGTTAACAATAAAAAATGGGAATCGCCGCAGCACCCCTCTCTTAAACTTAAGCACTTATTAATTTAAGTGAAAATCTTCACAATTTGTTTACTTATCAATTTTTAGTAATCATTTTTTTCACAATAAAATATTTTAACAACCAAATTACACCTATTATACCTACAATTAATCCTATACCACCTATTGCCATTCCCTCAAAACCACCTGGTACGAAAATACTAACCAAAATCGTCCCAAACCCTAAAAATATGAAGAAATAAGGTAAACCATCAAGCCCTTTGCTTTTACGAAGGTAATCAATCATTTTCCACAATGACAAAATCAAAATTGCAATCAAAATAATAATAATTAACATAAAATCCCCCTTAAAAATAAATTGCTGGCGGTTTTATTCGTACCAAATATTAACATTTTTCAGTATTATCTTTCCATCCCTTTTTTAATGTTATTTACTCTCTTTTCTTACTTCTCCAAAATACTAATGTGAGTATAAGTAATAGAATTGGAATAAAACCGACTAACTTCAAGCCGTTTTCCGCACCAAGAAAGTAAAAAGAAATTGGCAGGAATGTTACAAAACTAATAAGCATTGATACCCAAGACCGTTTAAATACCCCAAATAGAAAGGCAATTATTGAAACACCGAAAGAAACCTGCCAAAGAAAAACAATCCAATTGAATGTATTCAAAGCTCCCCACCCTTTTATGAAACGTATTATAATTTTAACATATATTCCCATTATCCAGTGTGAATTTTCAGAATATTTATCTAAAACTAATTCTTTAGTGGCACTCCTATTTTTGTGGATTTCATAGAAGAACAGCTTCGAAGTACGGCTGAGATGGACGCATAAAAAGTTGAGGATCGCTCATTTTATTTCTCAGAAAAGTAGGAGAAATAGAATTGTAATTCTCACATTAAAAAGCCGCAATGAGCTTTTTTTGTTCACCAAATTGTCGAAAGGTGAAACCCTCCTTATCGGCGAATATGTCCATATTCTGGAAGAAGCGTGTTAGTTGAAGATATTAACGGTTCCAAGTGCTAAAGAAGAAATTAGACGATTGCAACATTTTATCGACTTGGTTGATGGGTATGAGGCTGATTGCTTGAAAAATGGATTCTAAAAGAATACGCCTACACGAGTAGCTTTCGAGAAGTGGCTTTCCGAGGTAACAAAATGGTTTTAAAAATAAAGGGGCTGAACTTGATCAAGAGTTTGTCAAAAGCATCATATCGGCGGAACCTAAAGAAGAACTCCATAAGTTATTGAGGAAAAATTACAGATTCAAAATCAGGCCAAGCAAAAGACGCTAAGGGGAGACCTGTCATGTTGGTTAAATACGCCGAAAAAGAACGACCAAGAATAATATTAGAAAGACACTACGATGATGTTTTACCTCTTTTGGAAATGGTAAAACAAAAAGCTACCGTAAACGTTTTTATGGATTCAAATGGAGATCGAGTTATACACGGAAGGCTATATTATTACGAATATACATTGGCCACAGATTCATCAGAAGAGATATTTTAAGAAAGTTTGATGATTTATATCAATGCAAACTTTAATACCATAACAGGACCTGATAAAGCCTAATAAATCAAAAACAGGACCCGCTATTGGGTCCTTTCAATTTTATTTCCTTGTATATATAAAGTTCTTGCATGTTCTATATCTTTTCTGACCAAATCTAATCGTTCGTCAAAAATATCGATATCCTTAATCTTCGAATCGCCCAAATATTTCTTCCTAGCCGCTTCTCTTGCAGTTTTAAGAACCTCTTTTAATTGTTCTTCTTCAAAATCAACAATTGTTTGTATCCACCCAGGTTCGAAACCTTCTTGTCCGATATTTAAATACAGTTCGTTACGTTTCTTGACAAGATTATCCTGTTTCATTTTCCACTCTTTCCGATCTTTATCATCACTAGTTAATTCCTTTATGATGTATGTGACTTTTTTTAAGTGGTATGATACGTCAGCCAGTTCCCTAATATGCAGTTGTAGAAGTACATTTTCTTTTAGGTTTTCTAAAGCAATATTTAATTTATGTTCAGTTGTCTTCATAATCTTCTCTTCAAAAACTTTTACCATATCCATATTTTCACCCAATTTTATACACAGAATATACACTTCGTGGTCACATTTGTAGTCACACTTACAGTCACACTCGTCTTGAAAGTCACATAAAAAGTCACACTTTTTTAATACTAAACGGGAAGAAACGGTATACTTTAAACTAAATTAAAAATGCTTCAAACGTTGATATATCAATATTCTTTATGCTCTATATGCTTATTTCTCTACCCTCCTACAAAAAATCATAAGGGGTAACGTTTTCCATTCCGACCATTGGATTTACTTGCATTAATTCTTCCTCATATGTTAGCTCATTATCAATGATGGGAGGATCTTCTGTGTGTTCCGTAATAGTAATAGCGAGCGTTTCTTGCAATTTTTGACAGAGTGTCGTTTGTCTACTCAGCTCGTCCGCTCTTTCTACCCCCATTCTAAGGGCATCTTCTTCCCCACAAATAATCAAGGATTGCTTACTCCTAGTTATCGCTGTGTAAATCAAATTTCTCCTCAGCATCCGGTAATAGCTTCTCGTAATCGGGAGAATGACAATCGGAAATTCACTACCCTGTGATTTATGGACGGAACAACAGTAGGCAAGGGTAATTTGATTTAAATCTTGTTTTGTATATTCGACTTCATTGCCTTCAAAGGAAATATAGATCATATCTTGTTTTTCCGTATTTTCCTTCGCATAAATAATCGAAATAATTTCACCAATATCCCCGTTAAAGACATTGCTTTCAGGTTGATTGACTAGCTGCAGGACTTTATCACCAATCCGGTACTTCACATCTCCAAAGGCAATTTCCTTCCGCTTGCCGTCGGGATTAGGATTAAAGATTTCCTGCAACAATCCATTTAAGCGATCAATACCTGCCGGTCCCCTGTACATTGGCGCGAGAACTTGAATGTCCTTTGCAGAGTAGCCTTTGTTTTTCGCATTCAGAGCAACCTTTTCAACCACTTGAGCCACTTGTGCTGTTGAACATTTTATAAACGACCGATCCGCTTGCTTACTGGTAACATTCACAGGTAGATAGCCCTTTTTGATATCATGAGCTAGTTCAATGATGGATGAGCCTTCCGCTTGTCGGTAAATATCGGTTAGACGAACGGTTGGAATCCGCTCGGATTGCAACAAATCCTTTAGCACCTGCCCAGGTCCAACAGATGGAAGCTGGTCTTCGTCTCCCACCATGATGACCTGAATATGTTCAGGTAATGCCTTGAACAACTGATTAGCAAGCCATATATCAAGCATGGAGGTTTCATCAACAATTAATATTTTCCCTTCGAGTGGGCTTGCATCATCACGATCGAACCCTTCTGTTCCATTAAACCCAAGTAATCGGTGAATCGTTACCGCAGGAAGTCCCGTCGACTCGGTCATCCGTTTCGCAGCTCGTCCAGTCGGCGCGGCCAATAAAAACGGAAACGGCTCACCCTTTTTTTGATAATCCTTCGGCTCTAGCGAACACCCATGGAGTTCGGCGTACAGTTCTACAATCCCTTTAATGACTGTTGTTTTCCCTGTCCCGGGTCCACCGGTTAAGATGAGCATTGGTGCCATTAACGCGGTTTGAATCGCTTCTCTTTGGGTAGGCGCATATTGGACACCCAATCGTTCCTCTAATCCACCTAGAGCCAGCAGGAATTCGGATTCCGGAAATTGCTCCTTGTAGTCAGTCTGTTTTAAAATGCGTTGAATACTGGTAACAAGTCCTTTTTCAGCAAAAAATAAGGAAGGAAGATAAGCGCGTTTATCCTCTCCTATTAACTTCCCCTCTTCTTCAAGCTTAATAAGTTCATTGGAAATATTTATGTATTCAATTTGATCACGCTTATTGTCCTCAAGCAGCGTCTTTACCTGTTCCAGTAAATCTTCTGCATGCATAAATACGTGTCCGGTTTGCATGCTTTCGCTTTCAAGCGTGTAAAGACAAGCAGCTTTGATGCGGTCAGGATGATTGCCGGTAATTCCAAGCTGATAGCCAAGCTCATCTGCACGGCCAAACCCAATCCCTTCAATATCCTCCACTAACTTATATGGATTTTTTTGAATAATATCTAAAGTACCCTCTTTATATGCCTGATAAATCCGCATTGAAATCTGCGGCCCAAAACCATACTGATTTAAGGCGACCATTACCTGTTCGAGCCCTTGATGCTCCATTAGTGTATCGTAAAGCATTTTGGCTTTTTCAGGGGGGAGCTTTGGAATGGAATCAAGTAAGGACGGCTGATGAAGAATTTTAGAAATGGCATTTTCTCCTAATGTGTCGACAATGTTCTCTGCCGTTTTCTTACCAATTCCTTTAAACATTTCACCTGATAAATAGGCGATTACCCCTTGCTTGGTCTGCGGCATGTCCTTGCGGAAATGATTCGTTTGAAATTGCATCCCAAACTTAGGATGGTCCTTAAACTCCCCATAAAAAATATAGGTCTCC
>NZ_CCAS010000004.1 GCF_000612625.1 Neobacillus jeddahensis | reverse complement strand
TATATGAAGACGGTCGAACAATTTGGCGATATTTCGATGCTCGATACACCGACATTTTTATATGGAATGAGGCTTGGAGAAGAAATAGAAGTTGAAATTGAAAAAGGAAAAACACTAATAGTAAAGCTCGTATCAATAGGCCAACCACAAGCTGACGGCACAAGGATCGTCTACTTTGAGCTTAATGGACAACCCCGTGAGGTATTAATAAAAGATGAAAGTATCAAATCAACCATTGTAACAAGGCTGAAAGCAGATTTGAAAAATGAGCAACACATCTCTGCCTCTATGCCAGGAACAGTCATTAAAGTAATAGTAGAAAAAGGGGAGAAGGTTGAACGTGGTGATCATTTAATGATTACGGAAGCAATGAAAATGGAAACTACTGTTCAGGCCCCGTTCTCTGGGATTGTTAAAGAGGTATTTGTTTCAAATGGAGATACAATTTTGACAGGTGACCTGTTACTGGAATTGAAGAAATCATAATAAAAAAGTTGCCGGAGATTCACCGGCAACTTCTTTATTTGTAATTCCGCTTTGATCTTGAGTGTAAAAGCAGAAAATAACTTAATACCCCGAACAAACAAGTTATAAAAAAAGCATGTAAGAGAGCGATATATAGATTTAGTCTGCTGAAAATAATCAGAGCCCCAGCAATTACTTGTAAAGAAACAAGGATGAAAGCGATCATCCATCCCCAATAAAGGACCTTTTGTTCTTTGTAATGACGAATTGTTAAATAAAAAATATAGCCTATCCAGATAAAGATGAGACCAGCTGCAGCCCGATGGCCCATTTGTACCCATTCATACATGTTGGTTGGTAATGATGGGGCATCATTAAGACATAATGGCCAATCGCGACATACAAGACTTGCCTTCGTATGGCGGACTAAAGCACCTGTGTAGATTACAAGGTAGCTATAGATCGACACCCCCATAATGTGAAACCCCATTCGCTTATCAATGTAAAGTTTTTCGGCATCAAACTTCTTATCGATTTCAAAAATAAGAATGGTTAATAAGAAAACGGCTGCAAAAGAAACGAGAGAGATACCAAAATGAAGTGCAAGTACAAAACTGGATTGTCCCCAGATAACTGCCGCTGCACCGATCAATCCTTGTAAAACTAGAAAGAAGAAGGATAGTAAGGATAGAAACTTTGTTTCCCTAATATGACCAATTGCCTTCCAGGACCAAACTGATAGGACAAGAACCATGATGCCGCCAACACCGGACACTAGGCGGTGTGCCAATTCAATGACTAATGCTGGTGTTATTTCTGATGGGACAAGCTTCCCTTCGCATAATGGCCAAGACCTACCGCAGCCCATTCCAGAATCAGTCTTTGTGACTAAGGCACCACCAATTAAAATAAATATCATTCCGATTGTAGTGGCAACAGCCAACCACTTCAAAGAACGTCGCAAATAATTCACCTCTTATTAAAGTTCAATAATTTGTCATTGGATAAACTTGACAGTATAATGAATGCAAAAGTAACTAGATTTGAAAGTCCTTATTTATCATAACGAATTAAGGTCAAAAAGAACAGAATTTCATCATAGTTTTTTAGATATCTTTTTTAATTAAATAGTGGTAGATGAATAATATAAATATTTCACTATTATTATAGTGAAAACAGTTGAAACTTCAGTTTAATTCTGTTAGAAATAAAGATAAAACTAGTTATTTAGAATGATTCTATTTTAGAAGCTATAAAATAAAATAATATGAAATGAATGTCTTAAGCACCTGATTCAATGAAAAACTGAGAATAAGTACAATTATCTACACAGCAATAAATGTTAATTGGAAAGAAATCAATCGAATTCAGCTGTTGTCACAATTTAGTTTAAAATTATTCAAAAAAAGTTCACAAAAACATCAAAAAGTGTGATTTAATATACAGAGAAAGTGTTTTAAAAATCACTACTTACAACTGAATTTTCGGATTGCTCATTGTCACGAGTAATAAGAGAATCTTCATGAACTTTTAAATATTTTTGCTTTCTATTAGAGATGACGTAAATTAAGTGAGTATTGTTCACACTAGAATAGTGAATATTTGTTAGTAAGGATTAGGAGGAGAGATTTATGTCCAACACTAAAGGCTTTGGGGATCCTGCCATAGAAAATGGCACTGCCAGCCTTCATGCAACGATAGAAAAGACAACTGCTTGGAAAGATTTTATGGCTCTTATCAAAATTGGAATTGTAAATTCTAATTTAATTACAACATTTACGGGATTATGGCTAGCCCTTCATTTTTCAGGGATAAGCTTTTTAGGAAATCTAGATATTGTATTTTTTACAGTTGCAGGTTCTTCGCTAATTATTGCAGGTTCATGTGCTATCAATAATTATGTGGATCGGGATATAGACCCTCTAATGGAAAGAACAAAATCAAGACCAACTGTAACAGGGAAAATAGTTCCCGCAAAAGTCTTAGTTTTAGGTATTATACTTATTGGTCTGGGAACACTGTGTTTATTCTTTACTACGATGACTGCAACAGTAATTGGACTGCTTGGAGTTTTTAGTTATGTTTTCCTCTATACGCTTTGGTCTAAACGGCAGTTAGTGTCGAATACAATTATTGGTAGTATCTCGGGTGCCGTTCCACCATTAATTGGTTGGGCAGCAGTTGATGCAAACTTAGATATTATGGCATGGGCCTTGTTTGTTCTTATGTTTGTTTGGCAACCGCCACATTTTTATGCTCTAGCAATGAGAAGAGTAAATGAATACAGAGCTGCTGGCGTCCCCATGCTCCCAGTAGTGAAGGGCTTTAAAGTAACAAAAATACACATTTTAGTCTGGGTAACTGCACTGCTGCCAATCCCATTTTTTTTGACTAAATTAGGAATCCCATTTCTGATTCTAGCAACCGTTTTAAATGTCGGTTGGCTAGTATTAGGGATTTATGGATATAGGATCAAAGATGACATTAAGTGGGCAAAACTAATGTTTGTTTATTCTCTGCAATATTTAACTATTATTTTTGTAGCCATGGTTATAGTTACATTAATTTAGTTTTGCTTACGATTCTTCTAGGCGGGAGGGGGCTAAAATAACCTTTCGCCTCCTTAATAAAAGTTAGGCAGTGGGGCAGATGAGTTTTACTGTGTAAAGCAACTGACCTGATTTTTATTAATGAAGAAGAATCATCCTACATACTTCTTTGTCCGCACAAAATCATTTAGAATTCATTAGTGAAAGAGGGGTTTGATTAAGCTATGAAAAGGCTTGCAAAATGGCGTCTGATTCCGTTATTTGCGTTATTAGCGCTTGTACTCTCCGGATGTGGTAAACCATTTGTTTCAGCGTTATCACCAGCCGGTGAAGTTGCAGACATGCAATATGATTTAATGAAATTAAGTACCTATGTTATGGTGGGAGTAATCCTAATTGTAATGATCATTTTTGTATTAATTTTTGTTCGTTTTAAAAGAAAAGACGACAGGATTCCTAAGCAAGTTGAAGGAAGCCATAAATTAGAAATTATTTGGACAACAATTCCAATTCTGTTACTTCTAATTTTGGCAGTACCAACTGTTGCTGCAACATTTAAGCTTGCAGACGTGTCACCAATGGATAAAAAAGACTCGAAAGCATTAGTTATTAACGTAAGATCACATTTATATTGGTGGGATTTTGAGTATCCAGGTCAGAAGATTGTGACGAGTCAGGAATTAGTGGTTCCAACTGATGAGAAGGTTTACTTTAATCTTAAATCGATGGATGTAAAGCACTCTTTCTGGATTCCTGCAGTTGGCGGTAAATTAGACACGAATACAGAAAACATTAATAAATTCTGGTTAGAATTCGATGATAAACGTTCGAACGAAGCTGGAAATCTATTTTATGGAAAATGTGCAGAACTTTGTGGTCCATCACATGCTTTAATGGACTTCAAAGTAAAAGCAATGAGTCGGGATAAATTTGATGCCTGGGTAACTGCTATGCAAGATGTTAAAGAACCGCAAAAAGCAGACACAGATTTAGCTGCACAAGGACAGGAAATCTTTAATCAAAGTTGTATTGGCTGTCATGCTGTAACACCAGCAAACAAAATGCCTGAAACTGCTCGTCTAGCACCAAACTTAACAAATTTTGGTGACAGATCTCGAGTTGCTGGGATTCTAGATCACAATAAAGAAGAATTGAAAAATTGGATTCAAAATCCTGAAACGTATAAACCAGGTAATATGATGACTGGTAAGTATAAAGAATTGAATGATCAAGAATTAGATGCAGTAGCAGAATATTTAATGGGCCTAAAAGTTCAGGAATAAAAGGGGAATTGTTTGAAAGGGAGGTAAAATTGTGAGTACCATTGCTCAAAAAAAAGGATTTGGCGCAACAGTGTGGGACTTTTTAACAACAGTCGACCATAAAAAAATTGCCATCCTATATCTGATTGCAGGTGGATTTTTCTTCTTAGTAGGCGGACTTGAAGCAGTATTTATCCGTATCCAACTTGCAGTACCAAATAATGACTTTGTTAGTGCGGGTGCGTTTAATGAAATTATCACCATGCACGGAACAACGATGATTTTCTTAGCAGCCATGCCGCTGATATTTGCTTTTATGAATGCGGTAATGCCATTACAAATTGGCGCACGTGATGTGGCTTTTCCGTTTGTAAATGCATTAGGTTTTTGGTTATTCTTCTTCGGTGGAATTTTCCTAAACCTTTCATGGTTTTTGGGTGGTGCCCCAGATGCGGGGTGGACGTCATATGCCTCACTTGCACTTCATTCCAAAGGGCATGGGATTGATTTTTATGTATTAGGATTACAAATATCAGGGATTGGTACCTTAATCGGGGGGATTAACTTCCTTGTAACGATTATTAATATGCGTGCACCTGGTATGACATATATGCGGATGCCGTTATTTACTTGGACAACATTCGTAGCTTCTGCCTTGATTTTATTTGCTTTTCCTCCATTAACAGTTGGCTTAACATTAATGATGTTTGACCGTCTTTTTGGAGCAAATTTCTTTGACGTAACTATGGGCGGTAATACCGTTATTTGGGAGCATCTCTTCTGGATTTTTGGACACCCAGAAGTTTATATTTTAATACTTCCTGCTTTTGGTATTTTCTCGGAAATTTTTTCGATTTTTTCAAGAAAACGTCTATTTGGATATTCATCAATGGTGTTTGCAACCGTGTTAATTGGTTTCTTAGGTTTCATGGTATGGGCTCACCATATGTTTACTACTGGTTTAGGACCTGTAGCTAATGCCATCTTTGCTGTAGCGACAATGGCTATTGGGGTACCAACGGGTATTAAAATTTTCAACTGGCTATTCACGATGTGGGGCGGGAGCGTTAAGTTCACGGTACCAATGTATTATGCTTTCGGTTTCATTCCATCATTTGTAATGGGTGGGGTAACAGGGGTAATGGTTGCTACAGCTGCAGCTGATTATCAGTATCATGATACGTACTTTGTGGTAGCCCACTTCCACTATGTTATCGTCGGTGGTGTTGTATTAGGCATCCTTGCAGGGGTACATTTATGGTGGCCAAAAATGTTTGGCACAATGTTAAGTGAAACATTAGGAAAAGTAACTTTTTGGTTCTTCTTCATTGGTTTCCATTTAACATTCTTTATTCAGCATTTCTTGGGTCTTTGGGGAATGCCGCGCCGTGTCTTCACTTACCTTCCAGGACAAGGGTTTGACACTGCGAATATGGTAAGTTCGATTGGTGCAGCATTTATGTCCATTGGAGTCCTAGTTATGCTTTATAACATTATTATGACATCAGTGAAAAATGTTAAAGTCGGAAATGATCCATGGGAAGATGGAAGAACGCTTGAGTGGTCCATTCCATCACCGCCACCATTTTATAATTTTAAACAACTTCCGCTTGTACGCGGTTTAGATGCTTACTGGATTGAAAAAATGGACGGTAAAAAAGGGATGACACCTGCTGAACCACTTGGTGATATTCATATGCCAAATGGATCTTTCATCCCATTTATGATTGCACTAGGTCTATTCATTGCTGCTTTTGGTGCGATGTACCATGTGGATAAAGAAGCATGGGCATTACCTGTATTGATTATTGGCTTACTTGTAACGTTTGGTTCCATGTTTGTTCGTTCGATTAAAGATGACCACGGATTCCATATTCACAAAGAAGAATTACAGGATGAAAAGGGGGCTAAGGCATAATGCACGCTGAAGAAAAAATGACGTATGAAACATGGCCTGCAGAGCCGGAGAAATCGACCCTTGAAGCAAAAAATAAATTTTTAGGTTTTTGGTTATTCTTAGGGGGAGAGACTGTTCTATTCGCAACTCTCTTTGCTACCTATCTTGCTCTAAAAGATAAGGTGCCAAATACAAGTCAACCTTTGGCAAAGGATTTATTTGAGTTACCACTAACATTTGTTGCGACGATGTTGTTATTAACTAGTTCGATTACAAGTGTATATGCAATGTATCATATGAAAAACTTTGCCTTTAAGAAAATGATGCTTTGGCTAGGACTTACCGTGTTATTAGGTTTAGGTTTCCTAGGTCTTGAGGTATATGAATTTTCACATTATGTACATGAAGGTCATAAATTTACTAGCAGTGCGTTTGGATCAGCTTTTTACTCACTTGTTGGCTTTCATGGTGGCCACGTTGCCTTTGGTTTATGTTGGATTTTAACCTTGATGATTAGGAACTCTAAGCGGGGACTTAGTCTTTACAATGCTCCAAAGTTCTATGTTGCTAGCCTTTATTGGCACTTTATCGACGTAGTTTGGGTATTTATCTTTACAGTCGTATATTTAATGGGGATGGTGGGATAAGATGACAAATCAGCCATTAAGCTCAGGGAACCCAAGAGTTGATGTAGAATATCGCCGCAAAAAAAGCGCAGAGGAAATGCGCTATCAAGTTATTTCCTTTACGTTAATGATTTTCTTAACACTGGTAGCATTTGCTTCGGTTGCATTGAAAGGATTTACGGCATGGTTTACAGTACCTTTTATCCTGTTACTTGCCGCTGTTCAAGTGGTATTTCAGTTATTTTACTTCATGCATATGAGTCATAAAGGTCATGAAGCGCCAACACTTTTCCTATTTAGTGGATTGTTTGTTGGATTAACAGCAATATTGGCATTTTCCACCATTATTTGGTGGTAATGGTAAAAAAGAAAATCGGCGGTAAGCCGATTTTCTTTTTAGCTATAGAACATTATTTGAATTCGATTTTTTGCATCCTGAAAATTCTATGGATATAATAAAGACAAGTCTTTTACTATATATTGAGGTGAGATCAAGGTGCTTACGATAGATATTTTTGGTTTTAAAGCCCTTTGGAGCCCGTATTTTTTATTCTTATTAATGGCACTAACAGCTGCTTATTTTCTTATCACGATTAAATTCAGAGAAAAGTTTCAAGACAGTGAGCCATTAACGGTAAAACAAGCTTCTTTATTTTTAACAGCTATCATTTTGTTGTATGCCATTAAAGGTTCACCGCTTGATTTAATGGGTCATTTATTGTTTTACATTCACGGGATAACGATGGTAATTTTAGTCTTTTTAATTCCGCCGTTGTTTATTTTATCAATTCCTACCTGGCTATGGAGAGCATTCCTAAATGTGCGGGGAATAAACTCTTCATTTAAGTTTTTTACGAAGCCTATAG
Organism: Neobacillus jeddahensis; assembly: GCF_000612625.1. Classification (GTDB taxonomy): domain Bacteria; phylum Bacillota; class Bacilli; order Bacillales; family Cytobacillaceae; genus Neobacillus; species Neobacillus jeddahensis. Next base: position 151,088 of record NZ_CCAS010000004.1, on the reverse strand, counting down.
TTGCAGTAATCTTATTTAACGGTTTCTTTTCCTTTTATCATATTCCACTAATTTTTGACCATGTTATGCAGAACCTATATTTCCATGCAGGCTACTCTATTTTGTTATTTGTTTTAGCAATCGGTTTGTGGTGGTCATTAATTAGTCCGCTTCCTGAATATCAACCATTAAGTGGAATTAAAAAAGTTGCCTATATCTTTGGAAACGGTATTTTAATCACTCCTGCCTGTGCTTTAATCATTTTTTCAGATACCTCTCTCTATGCCACATACCATGACCCGAAAGTTTGGAGCCAAGTTATGAGCTTATGTGTAGGGTCATCTACGTTTGCCAATTTGAATATTAGTGGCCCAGAGTTATTTAGCTCGATGTCATTAGTTGAAGATCAACGATTGGGCGGCGTCGTGATGAAAATTATTCAAGAAGTGATTTATTCCGTTGTATTAGGGCAAGTATTTTTTGAATGGTATCGGAAAGATCAAGAAGAATCTGAGCGTGAATTGAACAAACAAATATTGAATCCTCCATTGGTTGAATAAAACCTCCATTCAATTGGGGGTTTTTTTGGCAGATAGGAAAGTATAAACTTTCCTATTATGCATAAGTGCAACTACGCCTCTGTCTTCGCCAATCGGCGAGTTTTCTTTATAAAATAAGTATTAATTGAAATGGAAAGGGAACTAAACTAAAATGAGGGTAGAACATTTGAAAAGAGAGGAAAAATAAATGAATTCTGTACCTGTTTTACCTACGATTAGTACCTCCTTTATTGTACTAAGTGCAATAATGGTTGCCATTGGCTGGTGGCAAATAAAACAAAGAAAAATTGATGCACATAAAAAAACAATGTTTCTTGCGGGAGTTTTTGCTCTTATTTTCTTTATCATTTATGCATCAAGAACGCTGTTTATTGGGAACACTTCATTTGGTGGACCTGATGATATTAAGATCTATTACACAATCTTTCTAGTGTTTCATATTACACTGGCTACGATTGGGGCTGTGTTTGGGATTGCATCGTTAACCACAGGGTATAAAAATAAACTAGCCACTCATCGAAAGCTAGGACCAATCACTAGTTTCATATGGTTTTTTACTGCCATAACAGGGGTTGCTGTGTATCTGTTGTTATATGTCATCTATCATGGCGGTGAAACAACCTCAATGCTCAAAGCCATTCTTGGTTTTTAAGTTGGAATAGAAAATAGCATCATTCTAAAACTGTTCTAATGAAAAAAGGAAGGGCGCATGATAAATGCGTCCTTCCTTTTTTGCTTACAAAGCAAATGTACTTACTTCTTCAGTTACTTTTTCAAGGATCTTTTTACATTGATTCACAAGCGAGCTAGGGAAGTTCTCGCCTTCACCATACTCAACGCCATGTGGATAATAATGTTTACCTAAAAGCGGTGTTAACAATTGAATGGTCGCCTTAAAAGTATCGACGTCACCTTCAACCGCATAACCTTGAACACGTAAATAAAATACCCCTTCTTTTAAATCGAATTTACGATCATATGTAACACGATCATAATCCCATTGACCTGCTCGAACTAAACCGTGTTCATTCATGACATCATCAAGTCGATTTAAATCTGCTTTTAAGTTGTCAATTCCAGTATTCTCGAATTTCATCCTAAATCCCTCCTGAAAACGATTGCCTTACCCCTATGTTTACTATATTGGTATTACAGCAAGTATAATTCATTTTAATAATAGTTGAAAATGTTCCAACTTGCAATGGATAGATTCAATCGAATAAATCAATCTTAATTGGTAAAAGCTTATAGTTGTTAGCTAATTAAAAAAGCTTGGAGGCAAATAGTATGGAAAAAATCCGTGATATAATGACAGATGATGTAGAGTGCTGTACATTATTAGATAATATGTTTGAAGTTGCCGTTAAAATGAAGGAACTAAATGTTGGAGCCATCCCCATTGTCGATCAGGAAAAAATTGTTGGAATGATAACAGACCGAGATATTGTCGTAAGGGGAGTGGCGGAAAAGCATCCCGGTTCCACTAAGGTAGAGGATATCATGACTAACGAGCTTGTATCAATAAATCCTGACGCCTCTAGTAAAGAAGCTGCAACGCTAATGGCGGAACATAAAATTCGCCGATTGCCTGTGGTGGAGAATGGAGAGCTAATTGGGATTGTGTCACTTGGTGATTTTGCTATTCATGATATGACTGACAACCAAGCAAAAGAGGCGCTCACGGAAATCTCAGAGCAAACCTTTGATGGAGCACAAAATTAATAATATTATTTAAATATTGAAATTCTTCTCTTAAAACAGGTACAGATTGTACCTGTTTTATTTATAAATAGTGTATTTATCAGACATTTTTGATAATGTCTATTACTATTCAAGATATTAATGATATAATTATTTTATCAATACATATAATGATAGAAAAAGTAATAGAGAGGGTGAATGCCTCTGCGAAACCTTATGAGAATATTGATCCTTTCTGTAGTCTTCCTCACCATTGGCTTTTATGTAAGTACCAATGACAAAGGTGATAATAATGTATTAATCAAGGAAGATCATACCTTGGAAATGGAACAACCATTGCCGAAAGGTACTGATAATCAATCCACCTCGTTAGATAAACCAAAAGAAGGTTTAGCTCTATTAATAGGACAAGACGTGGCTAACCTTGAAAAGGAACTCGGAGCCCCCGTTAGAATTGATGAATCCTTATATGGCTATCAATGGTATATTTATAATCAGAGCTATGATCAATATTTGCAGGTTGGGGTAGAAAATAAACGAGTTGTGACCATTTTTGCGATTGGAGAAACCCTTGATGTTGCACCATTTGAAATTGGACAACCGGTAGAGGAAATATTTAATACGCAATTTTTTGATACCAATATTAATCTTGAATTAAATGGGAATTCCTATCAATTCGAGCTAAATGATACGGATTTAAATCTGCGTCCCATGGTTCGATTGGGAGATATTTATGTTCAACTCTATATTGATAAGTTTACTGGCAACCTCTCGAGTATTCGTTTCCTTGATGCTGAAACATTGGTTAAGCAAAAACCATATGAACTTAGTTATAGTGGAGAGCTCATTGAACCCCCTGTTATTGACGAAGAAAAGATGTTGATTATCGAGCATAGTACAGAAAAGGAGATTTTTGATCTAACTAATGTTTTACGAGTAAGGCACAAATTAAAACCGTTAGAGTGGGATCAAATGACTTCGGAGGCCGCCTACGGCCATAGTAGAGATATGGCGGAAAATGATGACTTTTCTCATACATCCAAAAAATTTGGAGACCTTGCCAATCGGCTAAAGACGGCGAAGATCGTCTATCAGGCAGCGGGGGAAAATATAGCAGCAAATTATTCGGATGGTCCTGCTGTTATTGAAGGCTGGCTAAATAGTAAAGGACATCGAGAATCATTATTAAACAAAGATTACACCCATCTCGGGGTTGGGGTATATCAAAAGTATTATACCCAAAACTTCATCCAAAAAGTGGAACAATAGAGGATAGTCAAGTGCGTGTGCTTCGACTGTAGATGGGGAGCGGATAATAGCATATAGGAAGTGAAAAAAGGTGAATCATATCACCTTTTTTCACTTTCATATTGGCTAAATAAAAATGTATTACCTTCCCAGCCTCCGTAGGCATGAATAACATCACCTATAGTGAAAGAGACTAATTTAAAGTCCTTCGTAAGCGGGGTAATCTTTTTAGCTGTGATAATTTTGGTGGAGCTTTGCAGCTCCAATGTTTGAATATAGATGTAACGGTGATAATAAAACCGTTGCTTTTCTTCGATAATACTTTTTACTTTACCTCTAACAATTGCTTCCGGGCGAACATGGCCGGTAGCTAGCCATTTAATGTCTTGCTCTTTCATCTCTCTTTTTGTCCGCCAAAAAAAATATAGACAAATGACTGGGACCACAACGGCGGTAACCATTTGAGTGTCCCTATTATGCTTTCTTTATAATAAAAAAAGTACCTGTTGCATAGGCGATTTTTTTTCCATCACTTCGATAAGCCTCCCCAGAAACAACCAGTGTTTGGCTTCCTTTATGAATAATTTCGGATTTACAGCGAAGCGTCTCCCCGATTCCCGGAGCAATATAATGAATGTTTAGTTGGTTTGTAACTGCTCCATAACCTTCTGGCAGCTGTTTATTAGCTAATACCCCCATAGTGGTGTCGAGAACTGTGGCCGTAATTCCACCGTGAACGATATCCAGATTGTTTTTAACAACAGGATTAATTGGAATCGTAATTTCACAGGAATTTTGGTCAAACCTTGGTTCCATGTGTAGGATTCCATCAATAAAAGTGTTCCTATTTCGACTAATCTTTTTTTTGACGCCCTCTAAAAGGCTTTCAATAACAAGTAAGTCTGTTTCTGAACCGTTTTCAAGACATGATTCTAATAATTGACGTAATTCTTCTTTCATACATAAACCTCTTTCTTCATTGTAAGTAAAAGCATGCAGCCGGTAAGTATTATGAAGACATCTTACCACTTAGTTGCATATTAATAAATAATTTCAGCTTATTTGATTTTTCACATTTCATCTTTTCCTACATATTGTATTATTGGCGATCAATATGGGCAGAGGTGATAAAAATGACGCAAAAAAAATTGCATCCTTCCGTGCTCCAATTTAAAGAGTTTGTTAAAAATCATCCGAATATTATTAAAGAGGTTCGAAATGGAAAAGCAACCTGGCAGGAGTTATATGAGGATTGGTACTTATTAGGGGAAGAGGATCAACGGTGGGAATCCCAAGGCACAGAAGACAATGCTTCAGAACCAAATCTAGCTACTGATTCCAAGGGAGAATGGATGTCTAATGTTATGGGTATGGTCAAAAAAATGGACCCTAGTCAAATGCAAAACCACATTAATAACATAAGCCAGGCCTTGGGAGCAATCCAAGGTGTTATTTCACAATTTCAAGGTGGTACTAATAATACCTCAATTGGTCCGCAACAAGAAGGACCAAAGCATCCATTTTCATTTCGGAAAGATTAACTGAAGGGAACGGTCAACTAATGAGAAGAGATGTACTTGAATATTTAGAACGGCAAAAGGATCTTAAAAAATTTGTTCGAGAACAGCCTCAATGGTACCGGAAGCTATCAAGAAATCCATATGATTTACAAAATTTAGAGATTGCATCACTACATTACTATAAGAAGACTATTCCTGATCATGTTGAAAAGTTTTCTAATAGTGTCCAAATGGCATCAATGATGTATCATATGTTTCAAGCGATGAAAACTCAAAATTAACAAACGACCACATTGACTATATGTGGTCTTATTTTTGGAGGATGACTAAAAAATAATAAGGAGGTGTACAATACAGCATAAAGGAGTGATGGGGTTTGAAAAGGCTCATACCACTATATATTCTTCTCTTTCAATTAATGGTAATCATGGGAGGATGTCAGCAGGATTTTCTTGAATCAAATACGAAACCGAGAATTCTCCCACATAAAATGAGTTTTTTGCAGGATGATATTGTCTCGGTCTATTCACAAGATACACCAGCAATTCCTTCTCTTTTTGTACAGCATGAAATAAAGGGGAATCAAGTTTTGGTTGAATGTATTGTAAATGGGATCAGCTTTCGAGAATCAGATCGGTCACAGAAGAAAGTCGGTAAACTAGTTGTCTGGGTGGATGGAAAGAGAAAATCAGAGGTTTCTTCAGCAGCGTTTATCATTAAAGGTCTTTCACCAGGGAGCCATAAATTAAAACTTGAAATGGTGAATCTCGAGAATGAGTCTTACGGATTAGCGAAGGAATTTATGGTAAATATCCCTAGATAAAGTGAAACTTTCGCTTTCCACCTGATTTCATGGTAAAATGTCATTGGAGGTGGGCGTAAGTGCTTGCTACGTTAGAAAGAATTGAGTTAGTGGAGAATGCTGAAGGCTTAGCTAGGATGGTATTAGATTCAGAAATAGTCGAACAATACCAAATCTGTTTATATAAAATGCAAAATAACAAGGAAACACAGCGGAAAATCAACCAATTTGTCAACCTAAAGGAACTTTTTGATGAGGTTCAACGCTTCGGAAAATATCACCCTGATTATAAAAGGGTCATGCTCCAAATCCGCGAATATAAAAGGGAAATGGATTTAGACCCGCTTGTTGCTGAATTCAAGTTGGCAGAAAATGATTTGCAAAGTCTCTTGGACGAGATTAGCATCATGATTGGCAGCTCAGTTTCAGAACATATCAAGGTGCCAACAGGGAATCCCTTCTTTGATAGTGGCCATGGGTCAGGCTGTGGTGGCGGTGGCAGCTGTGGATGTGGGTGAAAAAATCAGCTTACCTCAAGCTGGTTTTTTTATGTTCCAGAATGGAGAAAGCCGATTGCAAAGTAATCCAGTTTGGTTCTAAATCCATATAAATCACCATAATCGTATATTATGTCGGTAGTGAACAAAGTTTGAATTGAAATAGACAGTTTTAATGTGCTAGACTTATGTAAAATGATGGTTTTGCTGAAGGGGAAAAAAGTATGTTTGTTCAAAGACAAGGTTTAGTTGTTTGGCTTTACTCTCTAAAACAAGCTAAAATGCTAAGACGATTTGGAAATGTGCACTATGTTTCAAAAAAGCTGAAATATGTCGTATTGTATTGTAATCAAGAAGAAGTAGAGGGGATAATGGGAAAGTTAAATTCTTTTTCATTTGTCAAGAAGGTAGAACCTTCGTATAAGCCATATTTAAGAATGGAGTATGAAAATTCAGCTCCAGATAAAGCGAAGGAATATGATTATAAAATGGGTATATAAAAAGGTGAGGGTACTGAATCCCTCGCCTTTTATTGTAGTGGCAATAAATAGTGATTTAATCTTAAAATGCCAATTAGATATTGATAATATAGTTGCTTTTCATGAAAAATGGTTGACGGCTTCACCGATAATTCAATTATTTGTTTGCCTAGATCATTGGCCATTTGGGAAAAGAGCTCAAACCGCTTATTAGGGATTGCATTTGGATTTGGAATACCTTCACGACAAATGTACAGCGCTTGGAACTTTCCTGGATTTGTTGGTTTTAGAACTACTACTAATGAAGTGTGTTCTTTTGAGTCTATTATTGTATGAAGAGCAATCATATGCTGAAGTCGGTGTTGATTGGACCTAGCAAGTTCAAGTAGTTCATAAAGATCTGAATAACCTTCTCCTAGTTCAATAAAACGTTGCATCAATTAAAAAACGCTCCTTTATTATGCGATCATTCCTAACTACTTTAACACTATTTAATCAAATAATACATAAAAAAAACCCTGCAGAATATTCTGCAGGGTCCTTCTACATCCTCATAAAGGATAGAAGGCAAAGGGAGAGGAGAAACCGGAGGAAGAACTTATGGGGAAACGTAAGTCTTCTCCGCGGTTGGCAACAACATCCTCGAATTGATGTTGTTAATTACATTATTTCCACAACCCAAAAGCTTATACGTCTTTTTTATAAATTTTCAAAATGGAAAATAAAACAGAAGAAAAGATCATCAGAACAGATTGTCTCTCATTTATAAATTATGGTAGGATGTATTAAGAAAAATTATTTCCAAAAAAATGTGGTGATTTGTTCGTGAGAGTGGTTTCAGGTATATGTAAAGGAAGACCCCTTAAGGCTGTTCCAGGAAATACAACCCGTCCGACAACAGATAAAGTAAAAGAAGCTTTATTTAATATGATTGGTCCTTATTTTGATGGTGGAATAGGCTTGGATCTATTTGCTGGCAGCGGCGGATTAGGCTTGGAGGCACTTAGTAGAGGCTTAGAGAAGGTTATCTTTATTGATCGGGAGTCAAAAGCTATCCATGTAATCCAAGAAAATATTAAAGCATGTAAATTCGAGGAGACTAGCGAAGTTTATCGAAATGATGCAGATCGAGCGTTAAAAGCCCTTATAAAAAGAGGGATTTGTTTTGATTACATATTTTTAGATCCACCATATAAAAAGCAACAGTTAATTAGTTTAATGGAGAAAATGGATCAGCAGGATTTAGTAAATGCCGATGGAATTGTCGTCTGTGAACATAGTTTTGATGTGGAGCTACCACATTCGATAGGAAGATTTAACAGAATAAAACATGAAAAGTATGGGATCATTGCTGTGACGATTTTTTCGAAAATCAGCAACGAATAAGGGGGAGTCAATTTGACTAGAATAGCTGTTTGTCCAGGGAGCTTTGATCCAATAACATATGGCCATTTAGATATCATTAGAAGGGGTGCTAAGGTATTTGATATGGTTTATGTGAGTGTAATGAACAATTCATCAAAAAACCCGTTATTTAGCGTAGAAGAGCGGATTAATCTTATAAATGCTGTTACAAAAGATCTTCCCAATGTAAAAGTCGATGAACATTCAGGTTTATTAGTTGATTATGCAAAGGCTGTTAATGCTAGTGCTATTATTCGCGGGCTGCGGGCCGTCTCTGACTTTGAGTACGAAATGCAAATTACCTCAATGAATAGGGTATTAAATGAGGATATTGAAACCTTTTTTATCATGACCAATAACCAGTACTCTTTCTTAAGCTCAAGTATTGTGAAAGAAGTAGCGAAATATAACGGTGATATTTCAACTCTTGTTCCACCTATTGTTGAAAAGGAATTGCGCAAAAAGTTTAAACAATAACTGCGAATAACGCCTGTTTCCCACTGGTTGAGAGAATATATGATCAAAGTATGTAAGAAGAGCTAGGCGAAAAAGTCTAGCTCTTCTTTAATCGAGAAAACAGAATTAGAATGTATACGAATAGGGAGCAGATGGTGATAAGTGGTCCAAGCTCAATCATTTTATGGTAAAAATGATTCGCCCAAGAACCATCTCCAAAAAAGCTGACGGGCAGGGCATTGGATGGTTGTTCATTACTATTAAAGCGAATGTAAATCGGCTTCCACAAAATGAAGGCAAATAGGCTGGCGAAGATTCCTTGGATGATTCTTGCGATAAAAAAGGGTTTAAAACGAATATCTGTCTGTGCAAGGATACTGGCAACTTGAGCTTGGACACTAAATCCGCTAAAAGCAAGGATAAAACTTGTGATCATGGCTTTTTGTAACAAGGTTGCATCTTGGATCTGACTTGTTAATTGGCTCCCAAGCGTGATCTCAAATAAGCCTGAAATAAACGGAATGCTTAATACTTCCGGGAATGATAGTGATGAAAACAATACTTCAACCGATTTTGCCAGCATGGCCGTAATATGTAAATGGTAAAGAAGCTTGTTAATCACAGAGAACAAAATTATAAAGCCGCCTACCATTAACAAGGTTTGAATTGATGAATTTACCGCATCACCTAATAGTTTGCCGATTGGGCGTTTGTCTTTTAATCTTGTTTGATGGAGGGCAGAAAAGGCAGATCTAAGTTTGAATTTGCTTTTCTTAGCGACATTGTCAGGAGATTCCTTTCCATAAAACCGCATCATAATACCAACGCAAATATTCCCTAAATAATGGGCTAGGGCAAGGAGGACACCCAAATGAGCATTGTAAAAAAATCCGACAGAGACTGCTCCAAAAATAAATAAGGGGTTTGATGAATTGGTAAAAGAAACCAGCCTTTCTGCTTCAATTTGAGTTAATTGCCCTTCTTCCCTTAATCTTGCCGTAAACTTAGCACCGGCAGGGAATCCAGATGCCATCCCCATTGCCCAAACAAAGCCGCCAACGCCTGGTACCTTAAATAATGGCCTCATGAAGGGTTCTAATAGTACCCCGATAAACGTAACAACCCCAAAACCAATCAACATCTCAGAGACAATAAAAAAGGGTAACAACGAAGGAAAGACAATTTCCCACCACATATTAAGGCCGCGAATGGAGGCATCTAATGATTCCTGTGGGAAGGTAATAAGTGAAGCAGCAAAAATAATGACGAATATGGATAAAAAAATGGTCTTTAGTTTGGAGCGAAACAATGAAGGAACCTCCTTCCAAGCAAATGGCTCAAATTGTGCAAATCAATATTATCAATGATAAAATAGACATTATTCACACTAGTCGTATTGATTCCTTGTCCTCATATAACTCAAATATACTCATAGAACGGTAATTTAGACCATAAGATTGAACGAGATTTCTCATTTGGTCTATTCATTATTCATTATTTAGTAGGAGGTTATTGGTATGGGGCACCCAAAAATAGGTTTGGCGCTTGGTTCGGGTGGTGCGCGAGGGTTTGCTCATTTAGGTGCCATTATGGCATTGAAAGAGGCTGGAATACCAATTCATCTAATGGCTGGCAGTAGTATGGGGGCGCTTGTAGCGAGTTTTTACGGAGCGGGGATAGAGTTAGAGCGGTTATATAAATTATCAACTGCTTTTAAACGAAAGTATTTCTTGGATTTTACAGTTCCTAAAATGGGCCTCATTTCCGGGAAAAAAATTAAGGAATTTATTAAGGTTTTTACTCACGGGAAGAACATCGAGGAACTTTCCATTCCTATAGGAATTGTGGCTACTGATTTAGTGACAGGCGAAAAGGTCATTTTTCGAACCGGACCTGTTGCTGATGCGGTAAGAGCAAGTATCTCTATACCGGGAATTTTTGTTCCTGAAAAATATAATGGAAGAATTTTAGTGGACGGTGGTGTAACCGACCGTGTTCCGATTTCGGTTGCAAAGGATATGGGCGCAGACATTGTGATTGCAGTAGATGTTTCAAGAGTAAAGTGGAATGCTGAGATTACCACAATTTATGATGTTATCATGCAGAGTATTGACATCATGCAAACAGAAATCATTAATACCCGGGACAATTCTGCTGATGTGATCATCCGCCCCCCTGTTGAAATGTTTAGCTCACGTGCTTTCACTAACATTGAAGAAATTATTACTATAGGGAAAGAAGAAACAAGAAAACAATTAAAACAAATAGAAAATGTCATTGAACAGTGGAAGGGGTAACATTAGCAATGCGTAAAAAAATATTATTTGGATCCTCACTTTTGTTGATCCTTATTCTGGCAGGTGGGATGTATTTTTCATTGCCCTATTATGTATCTAAACCGGGAATGGCAAAAGAACTGGGGCCCATTATTACGGTTGAGGGTGGCAATAAGGATGAAGGAAACTTTATGTTGACAACCGTTAGAATGGGGAGGGCAAATATCTATTCTTATTTGGAAGCAAAGATACGAAAATATGAAGAACTATATCCATTGGATATGATTTTATATGACAAAGAAACTGAGGAAGAATATAATGCAAGGCAGTTACACTTGATGGCAGGCTCAAAATTAAATGCGATTGAAGTTGCATATAAAAAAGCGAACTTACCTGTTGATTACAAATATAACGGGATCTATGTTGTTCAGGTGGTTCCGGGAATGCCGGCAGAAGGAAAACTTCACGCAGGTGATCGAATATTTAAAGTAGATGGGCATGAGTTTCTTTCTTCAGAAAAATTTATCGACTATGTTGGCAAAAAACACGTTGGCGATCAGGTCACATTAACTTACGCAAGAAATAAAAAAACCAATACCGTCTCCTTACCTCTACAGCCATTTAAAGAGGATCCCACTAAGATTGGCATAGGAATTTCACTAGTGGATGATAAAGAGATAAAGGTAGATCCAAACGTAAAGGTGAGGACGGATGAAATTGGCGGTCCGTCAGCAGGCCTTATGTTTTCATTGGAGATCTATAATCAATTAACAAGTGAGGATTTAACGAAGGGGTATCAGATCGCAGGAACAGGAACAATTGATGAAGCTGGAAAGGTTGGGCCAATCGGCGGAATCGATCAAAAGATTGTGGCTGCAGATAAAGCAGGCGCTGAATACTTTTTAGCTCCTAATGAGAATGGAAAAAAAGATTCCAACTATCGTGTTGCTAAAAAGACTGCGAAGGATATTCATACAAAAATGAAAATCATTCCGATCGATACCTTTGATGAAGCTGTTGAATATTTAGAAAAACTACCAGATAAGAAGTAAAAAAGATGGTGCATTGCGCCATCTTTTTTTACTCAACAAATATCGGTGGCTGTTTGAATTCCTGACTAATCAGATCATTTTTTGCGGAATTTGGAACCCCAAGTGAATAAATTCGGGCAGCCTTCAAGTCAAGCTGAATTTCCTTTTCCTTAAATGATGAAAGTTTAGAAACGACGGGAAGGTGGAATTCCTTTTTTCGCTTGTTCAAATATTCTTTACCCTTGGTGCTCATTCCTAAAAGTCTTAAATAAGTGGCTCCTTTTGCAGAAAGGAGTGCCATATCACTTTTTTTGGTATTCGTTAAAATATGAACACATACCCTTTGAAGTCTCGTCCAAGTATAGCGCTTTGTTTTTATTTTTTGCATAAATTCCTGAAAACTGGATGACCCTATGGCAGCAGCTAATAATCTGTTCTCTAGCCCCTCTTCGACCTCATAAATTTCTTTTAATTCATCAGGGCTCGATTGGAGAAGCCGAAATTGCAGATAGCTCCAATAATTTTCCCATGAATGAAAGGTTTGGTAGCGAAGAAGATATTCACTTAGTAATTGTGATGTGGGCGGAGGGACAAATGGCTCAATGGTTATAGTGGCTTTTCTAGGTGCGAAAATTGCTTTTCGAATACTCGTCGCACTTGCAATCGTTTCAGAGGTAAAACACTCATCGTGATAGTCAGCGTTTCTTCGTGAGACTGTTAATGGCCTTAGTGCACTCTTTTTTTGTAGAATAGCTTTTATGTATTCAAGCCCTAGAATATTATTTGGTTTAGCTAGGTCTAAATAGTTTTCGGCATTGCCTAATTGCTGAAAAGCAAGGGATTGCGCTTTTGGATAACTGACGCCAGTTTTCATGAAATGATAAATATTTTCCTGAAAAGGGACTTTTTGTTCCTCTAAGAATTGAATCGTTCGGATAAAAGTGGAAATGTCGCCGCTTTCACTTCCAAAACAAAGGGATTCACAGCAAGCCGCATCTAATATGGACACAGCCCCTTTTGCAAAAGTTTCAGCCTTCTGTACAGCGAAGCCATAGGGGAGTTCGAAGACGATATCAACTCCATTTAATAACGCCATCTTTGTGCGGTACCATTTTGAAACAAGCGCCGGCTCTCCTCGTTGTAAAAAATTACCACTCATTACCGCGATAACAACATCTGCCTGGGCGGCTTGCTTGGAAACGTCAATATGATAGGCATGTCCATTATGAAAAGGATTGTATTCGACAATTACGCCAACAGCTTTCATTAACAGCCTCCTTTTAAGAAATTTATTACCCATTATAGCAAAATTATAAGGAAATCAATCAATAATTATGTTAAGATGTTGTAGATGTTTGTAAAAGACTTAACTGGATACACTATTAATGGTAATCTCTTTTTTTAGTAGATCCAATTTAGCGAAAAAATCACCTGACGAGGTGTAAAGAAAAAACATTGACAAAAATATTATCGAAGGCTATAATTACCTTTGTTGCCTTGGGGTGATTCAATTGAAATGGACATTAAGTCAATTACAAAAATATCGAAACAAGGATTTTTTGATTGATGAGACAATTCGTGTGGACGAGATTAAGCAAGATGATCCGACGATCCGCGAAGTGTCACCGATGCATATTACTGGTCGGGGAGATATCGATTCAACGAAAGTGACATTCCATTTAAAAATCGAAGGTCATTTAATTCTTCCTTGTTCTCGTACTTTAGTGGATGTTAAACTTCCAATTAATGTCGAAACAACTGAAACTTTCCTCTTTCAAGGTTCAGTTTATGAAACTGAAGAGGAAACTTATCAAGTAAAAGGCGATGTGATTGATGTTATGCCAATCATTCGCGAAATTCTTTTACTTGAAGTTCCAATGCAAGTATTTTGCGAAGATGTTGAGTCTGAAGAAGCGGCCCCGCAATCCGGTAAGGATTGGGAAGTTATTCATGAAGAAGACCAATCGAAAAAGATTGATCCGAGACTAGCAGGACTTGCAAAGTTTTTTGACGAAAACAATTCTTCCGAATCATAATCGGCAAATCTAAGAAGCAAAGTGAAGAACCAGTAATCCTGGCCTTCATTACTTTCTTAATACTCTTTAAGGAGGTGGGAAGAATGGCTGTACCTTTTAGAAGAACTTCTAAAACTGCAAAAAGAAAGCGCCGTACTCATTTTAAATTAAACGTACCTGGTATGGTAAGTTGCCCAAACTGTGGTGAAATGAAACTTGCACACCGCGTATGTAAAGCTTGCGGAACATACAAAGGAAAAGAAGTTGTTAACGACTAATTTCCATTAGGATAAGAAGCACAAGGAGCTATATGCCCTTGTGCTTTTGTCGTTTCTAGAAAATTTCATATATCTTTTACATACATAAGATTACTTTATGAGACTGCTGCAATTTTGATTGGACAACGTAAAAACCATGAAAAGGGGACGAGGGAGATTGTCTTATTCAATTGTAAAAAAGGAAATGGGTTATCTTTTATTTACGATTATGAGAAGTGAAAAAAGAAACGCCATCAATTATGAGGTGATGGAAGGACTAGCAGAAGTGATCGACATGGCAAGAGATAAGGATATAAAGGCGTTGATGATAACGGGATCAGGCGATCGTGCATTTTGTTCGGGTGGAGATTTGTCGGTTTTTCACGCTCTTCATACAAAGGAAGAGGCCTATCCGATGCTTTCAAAAATGGCTGCTATTCTGTATGAACTACTTACCTTACCTATCCCAACGGTGGCACTCCTAAATGGAACAGCAATTGGCGGTGGTTGTGAGCTGGCAATATCCTGTGATTTCCGTTTGGGGCGTAGGGGAATTCAAGCGGGATTTGTACAAGGACAGCAAGCAATCACAACAGGCTGGGGTGGGGGTTCCATTCTAGCAGAAAAACTTCCAGCGCCGAGTGCCATGAGGATTTTAATGGAGGCAGAGCTGCAACCAGCTGAAGGTTTAAAAAAAGTGGGTTTTTTTAATGGCCTCTTTGAAAATGATCCTATTGAAGCCGGTGAGAATTTTCTTCGTAAAATGATAGCGAAGGATGTGAGTGTACTCCACGCCTATAAACAAATTTGGATCAGAAAATGGGAAGAAATGAAGCTGCATGAAAGAATAGAGGAAGAGGTTAGAAATTGTTCATTCTTATGGGAAAGTGAGGCCCATCATCACTATGTAAACAAGTTTTTGAATAAAAATGGTGAATAAAGAGTAAAAGACAACTTTTGCTGAAGTCTATCTTTTCTAGTAGATGCATATGTATTATAAAAACACTAGGAGGGATGAACTGATGTCACCAACTCGACAAGATGCATGGTCCCAGGATGAGGATTTATTACTTGCTGAAGTTGTACTGAGACATATCCGCGAAGGTGGTACACAATTGCAGGCATTCGAGGAAGTAGGCAAACAGTTATCGCGTACTTCTGCAGCCTGTGGTTTTCGATGGAATTCATATGTCAGAAAGCAATATAAAACAGGTATTGAGCTTGCAAAGAAACAACGAAAAGAATTAAAAAAACAAGATATTCCTGTTGAGGCTGAGCTTATCCATGAGCCAGCAAAAGTGGAAAATGTACAGTCACCGCCTGGTTGTGAACAGGGAAGTAACATCACCTTTCCGGTTGTGATCAATTTTCTAGAGAGTCTGTATCAGCAAGTGGAAGCCTCATCGAGTTTGGTAGACGATAGGGTGGAGTCCTTGGAAAAAATTAAAGAGTTAGAAAAGAAAACATATTATTTGGCAGCGGAAAATGAAAGATTGTCTAAAAATTTGAAGGCGATTGAGGAAGATTACCGTTCTTTAATTGAAATTATGGAAAGAGCCCGAAAAATGGTGGTCCTACAAGATGAAGATAGACAGCAAAAAGTAAAGTTTCAAATGGATAAAAACGGAAATCTAGAAAGAGTAGAAAAGTAAAAAAAGCGGACGCTGTCCGCTTTTTTTATTTTTGAGAACTTATTGTTTTGACCTTAAGAATTGCGCATTTTGTTTATTTAAATTGTGCTTCAACCCCTTCAGGATACCATACTAATGGATTTTCGCCACGGTCACGCTCCATATCGTATTCCACATTGGAGAAGCCCATCTTTTCCCAAAAAACACTTGATTGAACTCTCGGGTTTGTTTTGATAGGAAGTCCGAAGCTCTTTGCAAATTCTACAAGTTCCTTTCCAAATCCCTTACCTTGATATCCAGATAATACCTCAAGCTTCCATAATTCTAAATAATTCTGTGGAGGATAGAAATACCGGTCAAATTTTGCATCAATTTGATATAAACTCATTCGAGCTACTAGTTTGTCCCCGAAATATACACCATAAAAGGGTGACTCACTAGCATTATCAATCATATTTGCTTCCAGATCTTCAAGCATCGACAACTCCTGGATGCCGTATTCCTTAAACTTTTTAAATTCTTCTAATGTTTTAAAGTTAATTTTTAGTTTCTCCACTTTTGCCACCATCCATTACCCCCTAAGAAAATGATAACTCTACAAACCTGTATATATTCAATAGATATTGAATAACATGAAATGAAATAATTTTTGCATTATTCGAAATGGATTATGATAAGTATATAACAAAAAGACAAAAAATTCTTCAAATAACTATCGGAAGCGTTTTCAAAATTTGCAGGAAATTCCGAGAATGATGTAGAAACCTATTTAAGTGGGATCAAACGGGGGATGAAAGGGGAAAAGATGTGCAAAAAATTTTAATTGCCAATCGAGGAGAAATTGCCCTTCGGATTATTAGAACCTGTCATGAGATGGGGATTGAAACGATTGCTATTTATTCCGAAGCTGATAAGGAAATGCCTTTTGTCAAAGCGGCAACAAAGGCCATCTGTGTCGGGGAACCACCAGTTACTAAGTCCTATTTACAAAAAGAAAAAATATTGGAAATAGCAATAGACGAAAAAGTAGATGCGATCCACCCGGGATATGGTTTTTTATCAGAAAATGCATCCTTTGCCAAGCAAGTAATCGACCAAGGGATTATCTTTATTGGACCAAGGCCAGAGACGATTGAATTAATGGGAGATAAAATTGTTTCACGACAAACAATGGTGGGGGCAGGGGTTCCAGTTGTTCCTGGGAGCGAAGCAGGTTTACAGACTGTCGAGGAAGCATGCAGTCTTGCTGAAACCATCGGTTACCCTGTCATGCTTAAAGCTAGTGGGGGTGGTGGTGGAATCGGTATGATCCTTTGTGAGAATGAGCAAGCGCTCGTTAAGTCTTATGATTCGACAAAATCGAGAGCAATCGCTTATTTCGGTTCCAGTGAAGTTTTTATTGAAAAATATATTAAGGATAGTCGACATGTGGAAGTACAGGTGTTTGGTGATAGTACGGGGAACATCATCCATATGTTTGAAAGAGATTGTTCCATTCAAAGAAGACATCAAAAGGTGATTGAAGAATCTCCTTCGCCATTTTTGTCTGAACAGGTTCGACAGAAACTATTTGATACAGCGATTAAAGCAGCACGTGCCGTTGATTATACGAATGCAGGAACAATTGAATTTATCGTTGATCCAAATGAAAATTTTTATTTTTTAGAAATGAATACACGTTTGCAGGTAGAACATCCTGTTACCGAATTGATCACGGGTCTTGACTTAGTCAAATGGCAAATTCTTGTGGCCCGTGGGGAGAGATTGCCGTTGTTACAAACAGCAATCACTTCCACAGGTGCAGCTGTTGAATTTAGGGTATATGCTGAGGATCCTGTTCGGTTCTTACCATCACCAGGGAAAATTACTACTTTGAATTGGCCCGAAGGAGAAGGAGTGAGAGTTGACGCTGGATATGCTGAAGGAGGAATGGTGACCCCGTACTATGACCCAATGATTGCAAAATGTATTTTTTATGGAGACTCACGACAAGATGCATTGAAAGTGGCAGAGGGCTTTTTTAACGAATTGAATATTGAAGGAATCAAAACAAATGTACCACTTTTCGTTAAGATCCTTGGAAGCAATGACTTCCAAAAAGGAATATATACAACCAACTTTTTGAAAAACTTAGTGGGATAAGGAGTGTTAAAAATGAAAGAAATCACAGCATCAATGGCAGGTACAGTATTAAATATTTTTGTTGGAACAGGGGCTCAGGTAAGTCCGGGGCAGGAAGTGGTCATGTTAGAATCCATGAAAATGGAAATACCAATCGAGAGTGGAATTGAAGGAGTAGTCCAACAGGTAAAGGTCACAGCGGGTGATTTCGTTAATGAAGGCGATGTTTTAATTGTTCTAGAATAGAATTTCCTAGAGGAGGAGCATGATGGCAACGGTAAATACATTAAATGACCAATTGCATGAGAATAGAAAAAAAATTGAAGCAGGTGGCCATCCGAAATATCATGAGAAGGCAAAAGAGCAAAAAAAGCTATTTGTTCGTGAACGATTGGCGTTATTATTTGATGAAGGAAAATATGAAGAGGATGGTAAATTCGCTAACTGTCAGGCAGGTGACCTGCCTGCGGATGGGGTTGTAACAGCCATTGGGAAAATAAATGGTCAGACAGTATGTGCCATGGCCAACGATTCGACCATTAAAGCTGGCTCTTGGGGCGCACGGACTGTAGAGAAAATCATTCGGATCCAAGAAGTAGCTGAAAAATTAAAGGTGCCCCTGTTCTATTTAGTTGATTCGGCTGGTGCAAGAATCACGGATCAATTAGAAATGTTTCCGAATCGACGTGGAGCTGGGAAAATCTTTTATAATCAAGTAAGGCTATCTGGGATGATTCCTCAGGTTTGTATTCTATTTGGACCATCAGCAGCGGGTGGAGCCTATATCCCGGCTTTTTGTGATGTAGTTATAATGGTTGACCAAAATGCATCCATGTATTTAGGTTCTCCACGTATGGCTGAAAAGGTAATCGGTGAAAAGGTATCACTAGAGGAAATGGGTGGTGCCCGCATGCACTGTTCAATCAGTGGCTGTGGGGATGTTTTGGCCTATAGTGAAGAGGAAGCAATCGAATCAGCTCAAAAATATATTAGCTATTTTCCTGCTAGCTTTCAAGAAAAGACAAAAAGAAGGGTTGGAGTGGCAGCAAAGGAAGGCCGTGACCTAGAATCAATTATTCCAGAAAATCAAAATGCACCATTTGATATGCTAGAATGTATTGATCGATTAGTAGATCAAGAAAGCTTTTATGAGATTAAAAAATTATTTGCACCGGAAATAATAACGGGCATGGCTAGACTCGATGGCAGGGCAGTTGGGATTATTGCTAATCAACCTAAGGTTAAAGGTGGAGTATTGTTTGTTGATTCTGCAGATAAAGCAGCAAAATTCATCCAGCTTTGCGACGCCTTTCATATTCCATTATTATTCTTAGCTGATGTTCCTGGATTTATGATTGGTACGAAGGTAGAACGTGCAGGGATCATTCGTCATGGTGCTAAATTAATTGCCGCGATGAGCTCAGCAACTGTACCGAAAATTTCAGTCATTGTTAGAAAAGCATATGGGGCAGGCCTTTATGCAATGGCAGGTCCTGCGTTTGAACCCGACTGCTGTATTGCCTTGCCCACTGCCCAAATCGCTGTAATGGGGCCCGAAGCAGCAGTGAATGCGGTTTATTCAAATAAAATTAATGAAATTGAAGATCCGAAAGAAAAAATTGCCTTTGTCCAAGAAAAACAACGAGAGTATAAAGAACATATTGATATTTATAAACTAGCCTCGGAGCTAATTGTAGATGAAATTGTCGCACCATCAGAATTAAGAGACGTACTTATTCAGCGTTTTGTCTATTACGAAACAAAAGAAATGACCTTTAGCGTCAGAAAACATCCAGTTTATCCAGTATAATGTTTATTGGCCCTTTTCTACAGTTCCGTGAAAAGGGTCGTTTTTTTTGCATCTTGTTAACAAACAATCGATCTCTTCTGATAAAATATGAGAAAGTATTAACGAAGACGGAAATTCTACATGCAATAACAGAATTAATTTGATAAATGAGGGGTTAACATGAAGGTCGGGATTATCGGGGCGGGCTCCATTGGATTATTATATGCTGCCTACATAAGCAAAATTTATGATGTAATCATTTATACCAAAACATCAAAGCAAGCAGCTGAAATAAATGAAACGGGTATTTTACTACTAAAAGGGACCGAAAAAAGAACTTCTTTTGTTAAGGCTCTGCCCATAACGGAATGGAAGGGAGTAGAAGATCTAACTATAGTGGCTGTTAAACAATATCAGCTTCCGTTAATCATCGAGAAAATAAACCGACTATCAGCCATTCCTAACCTATTATTTTTACAAAATGGGATGGGGCATTTGAAACTGTTAAAAGAAATCAAGAGAACAAATGTATATGTAGGTTCAATTGAACATGGAGCACTTAAAGAAAATTCATTTACAGTTAGCCATAATGGTGAGGGTGTTACGAATGTTGCTGTTTTTAGTGGCGATGAACTGTTTTTACGACAATTTGCAACGAAGATCTCAAATGAATTTCCAATTGTAGTTCAAAGAGATTATTATGGCATGCTTGTGAATAAATTGATGGTCAATGCCGTCATTAATCCATTAACAGCGATCCTTCAAGTGAAAAATGGGGACTTAATTGAAAATACAAGTTATTTTCATGTCGTAAAACAAATTTTTACGGAAATTTCCTATATTTTAAACCTAGATCAACCAGAGGAAAAGATCCAAGTAGTGGTGGATATTTGTAAGAAAACAGCAAATAATCGATCCTCGATGCTAAAAGACATTGAAGCAAACAGAAAAACAGAAGTAGATGCTATATTAGGGTTTTTATTGGATGAAGCGATTCTTCAGGGAAAGAAGGCACCACAAATAGAAAATCTATATTATATGGTAAAAGGAAAAGAAATAGCCGGGGAGGAGTTTCAATGAGTACTCTTATCTCTGCTATTTTAACGTTTTTTTTTACCATACCATTCTTAGGTTCTGTTCTTGTCTTTTTGGTAATAAAATTAATCACAAAAAATACGCGGGTTTCGCTCCTTAAGGCATTGGACTATACAACCATCTTATTTATTATTTCTGTACATTTTTTAATCATTACGCTATTGGGAAAATCATTATTTGGGTTCATATTATTAATCATGATACTTGTTGCAATGATGTTTGTGTTTGTCCATTGGAAAGTAAGAGAAGAAATTGTTATGAAAAAGGTTTTAAAAGGCTTTTGGCGTTTTAGTTTTATTTTATTTTTTCTTGCCTATATCACCCTAACCTTTTATGGTTTAGTTTCTCGGGCCATCACCTTTTCTTTTTCCTCTTAATTTGAAGCAAAAATTTTCTTTAAATAGGGTAGGAAGTGGTATACTCTTAAAAGAATGAATCTGGTTGATCAGAAAGGATGTACATGAATGGAGATTCTAAATCTCTCTTTACCAGCAACTAATCGGTTTGCTTCGAATTACTTGGAACAATCTGCTGATATCCAGCCTTTTTTTCATTATCGTTATAATCATTTACAAGAAGATATGAAAAGAATAGCTGAACTTAGCAACAGACAGTTTCCCCGAATGGAGGTTGCTGCTCACATTGAGGGCTTTATGGAACGATTTCCATCTTCAGAGGCTGTAAAGAAATCACTAGAAAAATTAAAATCAAATAATAGCGTTGTTGTTATCGGTGGTCAGCAGGCAGGAATCCTGACAGGACCGTTATATTCTATACATAAAGTCATTTCGATTATTAAATTAGCGGAACAAAAAGAGCGTCAGTTAGGAATTCCTGTTGTTCCAGTTTTTTGGATTGCCGGTGAAGACCATGATTTTCAAGAAGTGAATCATGTGTTTGTGCCTGCCAAAGGGAAAGTGGATAAATGGGCATACCCAGAAAAAGTCTTGCAAAAAAGAATGGTGTCCGATATTCAGCTGAACAAAGACCTTTGTCTCTCATGGGTCGAAAATGTTATCGAGAATTTTGGCGAAACGGAACATACGAATAACCTGTTAGCGTTTGCTGAAGCACAAATTGTTAAATCAGCTACCTTTGTAGACTTCTTTGCGAATATTATCATGGAGTTATTTAAGGATCAGGGGCTATTAATTGTGGATTCTGGAAACAAGGAATTTCGCTTGTTACAAAAGGGATTCTTTAAAGAACAAATTGGTCACCATGATGCGATAACTTTTTCTTTATTAGAGCAACAAAAGCTAATTGAGAAAAAAGGATTTCCGATAACAATTGAAGCAAGTGAAACAGCGGCAAATCTCTTTTATTATGACCAAAAAAGTAATGATCGGATTTTGCTTGAGTTTGATCCTGTAACAAATCGATTTGTGGGGAAAAGTGGTGCTGTATCTTTCTCGAAAGAAGAATTAATGGTGCTCGTAGACGAGAATCCAGCCTTATTAAGTAATAATGTGGTGACACGTCCCCTCATGCAAGAATGGCTGTTTCCGACAATTGGTTTTATTGCAGGTCCAGGAGAGATCTCTTATTGGGCTGAGCTTAAACTTGTGTTCGAACATTTTCAAATCCAAATGCCGCCAATTGTCCCACGCTTAAATATTACCTTTTTAGATCGTTCGATTGAAACAGACATTACAGAATTGCTGTTGGACCTGACTAATGTCTTAATGAACGGTACTGAGAAGGAAAGGAAGGCATTTTTAGAAACAATTAAAGATAAAGAAATAGAACAATTATTTTCAAGTACAATCGAACAGGTAAGCAAGCAATACCAACAGATTGAGGTTAAAACTGAACAGCTTAACCCTGCGCTGTTGCCGTTGCTGAAGAAAAATGAAAATTATGTCTTAAAAGAGATTAATTTCTTGAAATCAAAACTTGAAGAAACTGTTAAGTTGAAACACGACGTTTTACTTAAGAAATATGACCGTGTCGATCTTGCTTTAAGGCCAGATGGATTCCCGCAGGAGCGCGTGTGGAATATATTTTATTATTTAAATCAATATGGTTTAAACTTTATGGATAATATTATGGCTGGCAATTTTGAATTTGATGGCCGCCATAAGGTTATGAAAATATAGAAAAACTTCACTCGATGTGAAGTTTTTCTTTTTTTTACCAAAAAACTAGTTATAAAAAAGGATTTTAATGAAAAGGGGGCGAATAGTTAAAAAATAGGTGGTGGAAAGTGGGGGAATGTGGTACATTTTTAATAGAAAGTGGGGGTAATGGGTATGTTCATGGGTGAGTACCATCACAGCATTGATAGTAAAGGCCGATTGATTGTGCCATCCAAATTCCGTGACGATCTTGGCGACATGTTTATCATTACACGTGGATTGGATCAATGTTTGTTTGGTTACCCAGTATCAGAGTGGGGGCTTATTGAAGAAAAACTAAAAGGCTTACCTCTGACCAAAAAAGACGCCCGTGCTTTTACTCGATTCTTCTTTTCAGGCGCAACAGAGAGTGAACTAGATAAACAAGGAAGAGTCAATATTCCTGCACCACTTTTGCAATATGCAAAGTTGGAAAAAGAATGTGTGATTTTAGGTGTTTCCAATCGAATTGAAATTTGGAGCAAACAGATTTGGGAAGAATATTTTACACAGTCTGAAGAATCTTTTGCCGAAATAGCAGAAAATATGATTGGCTTTGATATATAATGGGAAAGTTATATTAATATATTTTCTCATATATCGTTCGATTGGAAAAGGAAGGTACGTAAATGTTTGAACATACAACTGTGTTATTAAATGAAGCTGTTGACGGATTGAATATTAAGTCAGATGGGATTTATGTCGATTGTACTTTAGGCGGTGCGGGTCATAGTTCTCTTATTCTTTCGAGACTAGGCGAAGGCGGTAAACTATATGCCTTTGATCAAGATGAAACAGCAATTGCGAATGCTAAAGTGAAGTTAGCTGAATATGGAAATCGACTAGAAATAATTAAAAGCAATTTTTTAAATCTTAAAGAAGAACTTGAATCTCGAGGGATTGATAAAGTAGATGGAGTTCTTTATGATCTTGGTGTTTCATCGCCGCAGCTAGATACGCCAGAAAGAGGCTTTAGTTATCATCATGATGCCCCGCTCGATATGAGAATGGATAATGAAGCAGACATCTCTGCCTACGATGTCATTAATCATTGGGCATATGAGGATTTGGTGAGGATCTTTTTTCGCTATGGTGAGGAGAAATTTTCAAAACAAATTGCACGAAAAATTGAGGCAGCACGCGAAATAAAACCAATCGAAACAACATTTGAATTGGTTGAATTAATCAAGGATGGTATTCCCGCACCGGCAAGAAGAAAGGGAGGACATCCGGCAAAGCGAATCTTTCAAGCAGTTAGAATAGCTGTAAATGATGAATTAGCCGTATTTGAAAAATCGTTAAATCAAGCGATTGAACTATTAAATTGTAATGGTAGAATCAGCGTGATCACCTTTCACTCCTTGGAGGACAGAATTTGTAAGGCTACGTTTAAGAAGGCGAGTGAAATCCCTGAATTACCTCATGGGTTACCTATCATCCCAGATGAGTATAAGCCTATTTTAAAGCTAGTATCACGTAAACCAATTCTTCCTTCTGAAGAAGAATTAGAACAAAATAATCGCGCTCGGTCTGCAAAGCTTAGAATTGCAGAGAAACTATAAAAATGCTTCAGCCTCTTAACTAGGAGGCTGAGGTCCAAAAAAAAGCTGGAGGGGAAACGTTTGGGTAATCTTGCCAGGGAATATTTAGAACAACAGCAACAGGGAGAACAGTCAGTTCAAATCAAAAGTCAAGTTAAAATTAAAAAGTCCTGGCTCACTCCAGGGGAAAAAATTATCGGTGTCGTATTTGCTGGGTTTGTCTGTTTCGGAGCGGTTCATCTTATTTCAAATCAGTCTAGAATATACGAAGTAAACAAGGATATCCAAACAATGGAGACAAAGATTGATGAACAACAAAAGGTCAACGGTGATCTGAAAGTTCAGGTAAGCGAGTTAAGTTCATATGACCGAATTTTTGAAAAGGCAAAGAAAATGGGTCTATTTGTGGATGAAAATAAGGTCAAGGTTGTGGAGTAGAGATGAATAAGAAACAGCCATATATGAATGTAGGAGCAGCCTTTTTATTTGGACTATTCGGCTTGCTCTTTTTTGTATTACTTTGTAGGTATTTTTCCATTCAAATCACTGGAGAAGTTAGCGGCCAGCCCCTTGCTGCAAAGGCCCAGCAGAAATATGGACGGGAGGGGACGCTTCTGGCTACGAGGGGAAACATTTATGATCGAAACGGTGTAGTGGTTGCGGAAGATACAGCCTCTTATAAGCTTATTGCAATTTTGGATAAAAGGATGACAACAGATCCAAAGAAACCACATCATGTTAAGGATGCTAAAAAAACAGCACAAGAACTTGCTAAGTACATTAAAATGGATGAATCAGAAATTTATCGGATTCTATCGGACGGAATGAAAAATGACAAATTTCAGGTCGAATTCAGTAAGGCAGGAAAGGATATTTCCTATGAAACGAAGACAAAAATAGAAAAATTAGAGCTCCCTGGGATTACTTTTTCCCGAGATTCCAAACGCTTTTATCCAAACGGAATATTTGCTTCCCATGTCGTTGGCTATGCTGACAAGATTGAACAAAAAGATGAAACGTTTAAATCTGTTGGGAAAATGGGGATTGAGCAAGAATATAATGATGAGTTAACTGGAAAAAATGGCACAATTAATTATGAGAGTGATTTGTGGGGGTATATCCTGCCTGATGGAAAGGAAAAAATTACGGCTGCACAAAATGGACATGATGTGTATTTGACCATTGATCAAAAGATTCAAACCTTTTTAGAAGATGCGATGGATAATGTTGCAAAGGAATATAACCCGAAAAAAATTATTGCCGTTGTTGCAGACCCGAAAACCGGGGAAATACTGGCAATGGGGCAACGGCCATCGTTTCAACCGAAGACAAAAGAAGGCATTGAAAAAAGCTGGCATAATGAAGCAGTTGAAACTTCCTTTGAACCAGGTTCAACGATGAAAATCTTTACCTTGGCTGCAGCTGTCCAAGAAAAGGTATTTAATCCGAATGAAACCTACCAATCTGGATCCTATAAGGTAACGGATAAGGATCAAGCGATCCATGACCATAATGGGTCGGGCTGGGGGACAATCACTTTTCTTGAAGGTGTCCAACGATCTTCGAATACGGCCTTTGCAAGAATTGCAAAGGAAAAGTTAGGGTTTGAAAGGTTCAGGGAATATTTAACGAAATTTGGTTTTGATAAGCCAACTGGGATTGAACTTCCAAATGAGACATCTGGGAAAATTCAATTTACCTATCCGATTGAAAAAATTACCACTGCTTATGGTCAGGGTACAGCGATTACACCAATCCAACAAATACAAGCGGCTACAGCTATCGCGAACAATGGCAAAATGATGAAGCCGCATGTCTTAGAGAAAATAGTTAATCATGATTCAGGGAAGACAATCGAGAAGATTTCGCCGGAGGTTGTTTCAACGCCGATTTCTTCTGAAACAGCGAAAGAGGTTCGAGATATTTTGGAAACAGTCGTTACCTCGCCTAAAGGTACTGGGGGCCGCTACAAGATTGATGGATATAGTGTAGCAGGTAAAACAGGGACAGCAAACATTCCAGGTCCTAATGGTAAATATTTATCTGGAGCAAACAATTATATCTTTTCTTTTCTAGGGATGGCACCTAAAGACGATCCGGAATTAATTGTTTATGTAGCTGTTCAACAGCCTGAACTGAAAGGCCTGGATGCTGGTCAGGGGGCCATTCCGGTTTCAGCTATATTTAATCCTGTCATGAAAAATAGCCTCCACTATTTAAACATCCAGCCAACGGTTCTGGAAAAGACAGAAAAAAATAAATTGCCGAATCTTAAAGACCAATCGGTAGAAGAAGTAGTGAATCAGCTTAAAGAACAAAACTTCGAAACCGTTGTGCTCGGGGGCGGTACAAAAGTAGTGGGGCAACTGCCTAAAGCGGGGACAACCATTTTAGAAGGTGAAAAGGTGGTCATCCAAACAGATGGGGATTTAACCGCACCAGATATGACTGGATGGTCGCTTAGAGATGTTATGAAAGTATCTAACCTAGCAGAGTTAAAATTAAGTTCTAAAGGCAAAGGGTTTGTCACTCAGCAAAATATAAAATCGGGCGCTCTCTTGCACAAAGGTGATTTTCTGATTGTTAATTTAAAATCTCCAGAAGAACAATGGAACGACGAAGATAAGAATGCAAAAGATGATGGCGCTGAGGAAGGCAGCGAAGGAATGGCGCAAGATTAACGAGGAATCCCGCTTGATAAGCGGGATTTTTCCTGTTTTTGGTCTAGTATGGACGTTCTATTTGAAAAAGTACAGGCATATAAATGAACGATAATATTTAATGAATGCAGGATAAAGGAGGATCATTCATTGTATGCGTGTTTCTAATGTAACTGTCCGAAAACGGCTAATGATTGCACTATTTGTTGGGTTCCTAACCTTCTTAATTATTGATGTGCGTCTAGGATATGTCCAATTTGTCCTTGGTGATACGCTGACTGACAGTGCAAAAGGTTTGTGGAGTCGGAATATCCCTTTTGAACCTGAGCGAGGACAAATTGTGGACCGTAATGGAGTAGCTTTAGCAACAAATATTAGTGCTCCAACTGTTTATGTCATTCCTAAGCAAATAAAAGATCCGGCAACCACTGCAGAAAAACTGGCAACGGTGTTGAATATGCCTAAAGACAAAGCCTACCGAGAAATTACCAAAAGTGCATCGTCGGTAAGGATTAAAGAAGGCAGAAAAATATCACATGAAAAGGCAAAAGAAATTAGGGCACTTGGCCTTGATGGCGTCTATATTGGTGAAGATTCCAAACGGCATTATCCAAATGGGAGCTATCTTTCGCATGTGCTTGGGTTCACTGGTATCGATAACCAAGGGTTGATGGGACTTGAGCAATACTATGATAAGGAATTAAGTGGTGAACGAGGAGCAGTTAAATTTTATGCCAATGCCAAAGGTGAAAGAATGAACCAAATGGCAGATGATTATGAACAGCCTGTTAAGGGGTTAGATTTAAAACTCACAATCGATTCGAAAATACAAACAATAATGGAAAGAGAACTGGACATTGCTGCGGCGAAATATAATCCAGATGGTATGGTTGCCATTGCGATGAACCCAAACAACGGTGAAATTTTAGGGATGTCGAGTCGTCCAACATTTGATCCAGCTAATTTTCAAAATGTCCCACAAGAGGTATATAATCGAAATCTCCCTGTATGGTCAACCTATGAGCCAGGCTCTACTTTTAAAATTATCACTCTGGCCGCAGCACTAAATGAAGGCAAAGTTGACTTGGAAAATGATCATTTTCATGATTCAGGTTCGGTCCAGGTAGCTGGAGCAAGGTTGAAATGTTGGAAAAGGGGAGGACATGGTGACCAGACGTTCTTAGAAGTGGTCCAAAACTCATGTAACCCTGGTTTCGTGGAGCTTGGAGAACGGTTAGGGAAAGATAAGTTGTTTAAATATATTAAGGATTTTGGCTTTGGTCAAAAAACAGGTATTGATTTGCAAGGAGAGGGAACAGGGATCTTATTCAATATGAATCGGGTAGGGCCTGTTGAGCAAGCAACGACTGCTTTTGGACAAGGGGTTTCGGTAACCCCCATCCAACAGGTTACGGCTGTATCTGCGGCAATAAATGGAGGGATATTATACAAGCCCTATATCGCCAAAGAGTTAATTGATCCTGTTACGAAAGAAGTGGTGATGAGAAATACCCCGGTTGAAAAAAGACGAGTGATTACGGAGGATACCTCTAAACAAATTCGCCAAGCCCTTGAAAGTGTGGTTGCTCAAGGAACAGGTGGGAAGGCATTTGTTGAAGGGTATCGGGTCGGGG
Organism: Neobacillus jeddahensis; assembly: GCF_000612625.1. Lineage (GTDB taxonomy): Bacteria > Bacillota > Bacilli > Bacillales > Cytobacillaceae > Neobacillus > Neobacillus jeddahensis. The sequence goes on along the minus strand of NZ_CCAS010000004.1, from coordinate 122,275 downwards.
GAAAAACAGGAACCGCCCAAAAGGCGCAAAACGGAAGATATTTAGAAAATAATTATATCGTATCCTTTGTTGGTTTTGCCCCAGCAGACGATCCTCAGATTGTCGTCTATGTTGCTGTTGATAATCCCAAAGGGGTAACGGCTTTTGGTGGAACAGTAAGTGCTCCAATCGTTGGGAATATTATTAAGGATGGTTTAAGTGCCCTAGATGTTGAGCCACGGAAGGACCAAATTGAGAAAAAGGTAAAATGGCCAGACTCTCCATTATTGACCTTACCAGACTTTGTAGGTTTGTCAAAAAGTGAATTACAAGAGCAGCTAATTAATTTAAAAATTGATGCCAGTGGGGAAGGGGATGTCGTGGTTAGACAATCACCTAAACCAGGAACAAAGGTGAAAGAGGGTTCGAAAATTAGACTTTACTTTGGAAAAGGTGAATAAAATAGCTAAAACAATCATTTTAGGCGGCCGGAATGTTTTCCGCCGCCTAAAATTTTATGAAGCTTTAATAACTAAATAGCAAAATCAATTATTTTAATGTAAAATAAGATGGAACTTTCGTAAGATGACCTTTAGAGGTAAATAGATTTGTACGGTTATGAGAGGATTTGAGAGAAAATGAAGCTGCAAAAGCTACTTGAGTATTTGCATCCGATTCAACCCTATATGGGTGAAAATCCGGAAATTACATCGATTGAAAACGATAACCGTAAGGTGCAAAATGGAAGCTTATTTATTTGTATCAAAGGCTACACTGTGGATGGCCACGATTTTGCTGAATCCGCAGTTAAACAGGGGGCTGTAGCGATTCTCGCCGAGCGTCCGTTAACAGTGGATGTGCCTGTGGTAATCGTTAATGACACAACAAGAGTAATGGCGGTGCTCGCTGACGCTTTTTATGGACAGCCAACGAAAGGCTTACATTTAATTGGAATCACCGGTACCAATGGGAAAACGACTACCAGTCACTTAATTGAAAAAATATTCGCAGATGTGGGGAAAAATACAGGACTGATTGGCACGATGTATACGAAAATTGCGGATCAGACATTTGAAGCTAAGAATACCACTCCGGAAAGCTTGACACTCCAAAAAACGTTTAAACAGATGGTAGATGCTGGTGTGAATTTGGCTGTCATGGAAGTCTCTTCTCATGCCCTTGATTTAGGGAGGGTTCATGGCTGTGATTATGACGTTGCTGTGTTCACTAATCTAACACAAGACCACCTAGACTACCATAAAACAATGGAGGAATATAAACGCGCCAAAAGCTTATTATTTGCTCAGCTTGGTAATGCCTTCGACCATAAAAAACCAAAATTCGCCATATTAAATGGAGATGATCCTGCCTCAGAAATGTATAGGAGGTCTACTGCAGCGCACGTAGTTACATACGGAATTGATCAAGATGCAGATCTTCAAGCGAAAAATATAAAAATGACGCCGAGAGGCACAAAATTTGATCTTGTCTTAAAGGGTGAACAGTTTCCCATCAATATGCAGTTGATCGGTAAGTTTAGCGTATATAATGTATTAGCAAGTATCGCTACTGGATTAGTATCTGGAATTGAACTAGAGGAAATCATTCATTCAATTGAATGTGTTGAAGGGGTATCAGGAAGATTTGAACTTGTCAATGCTGGTCAAGACTACACGGTGATTGTTGACTATGCCCATACACCAGACAGTCTAGAAAATGTGTTGAAAACGATTCAGCATTTAGCTGAGAAAAGAATTTTCGTGATTGTCGGCTGTGGTGGTGATCGCGATCGTACGAAGCGGCCATTAATGGCGCAAATTGCTTGCCGTTTTGCAACAGACACTATTCTCACGTCGGATAATCCTAGAAGTGAAGATCCACTAGCGATATTGAAGGAAATGGAAGCAGGGGTGCAGGGCGACGCATACCAAGTGATACCAGATCGGAAAAAGGCGATACAGGCAGCGGTGAGCCAGGCATCTACGGGTGATGTTATTTTAATAGCTGGTAAGGGTCATGAAACCTATCAAATTATTGGCAAGGAAGTACATGATTTTGATGATCGGCTTGTAGCTAGGGAAGCAATTGAGGAGAGATAGGTATGTTTTTAGCTTTGCAAGATGTGGCAGGTTTATTTCATAACAGTAAGGGAATCCAGGATGATATGTGGTTTCATACTGTTACAGATCATGCGCAAACGGTTCAGCCCAAAGGGTTATTTATTCCAATGAATGAAGGATCCGGAGAGCTATTAGATGCAATAGCAAATGGAGCAATTGCTGCCATTTGGGAGCAAGAAAGAGAGCTTCCTCGATATACACCTAGTCAATTTCCAATCTTTTTTACAAATGATCTGGCAGATGCAATGAGAGAATTAATCATGCTTTATAGCAAAAAAATAGATGGAGATACAAATAAACAGATGGAAATAACTAACTTTAAATTAACAAATAAAATGCTTCTTAATAAAAATAAACAAACATATGATATAGCTGTCATAATTGATAAGCTGATGAATAACAAGGAAAGGAGGGGATAAAATGAAGGAGCAAGTTATTTTTTTCACAATTATTATGGGCTTTTTGGTTTCGGTGTTACTGTCTCCGATTTTTATTCCCTTCTTAAGAAGATTGAAATTTGGACAAAGCATCAGGGAGGAAGGTCCTAAATCACATCAAAAAAAATCGGGAACACCGACGATGGGCGGTGTAATGATTTTATTCTCTGTTATTATTACTACCTTGGTGATGATAGGGAAATTTTCAGAAGAAATCCCCGTTTCTGTGTTTTTACTTCTGTTCGTGACATTTGGGTTTGGACTGCTAGGGTTTTTAGATGATTTTATTAAGGTTGTATTAAAACGAAACTTAGGGTTAACGTCTAAACAAAAGCTCCTAGGTCAAATTATTATTTCTGTCATTTTTTATCTTATCTATAAACATACAGGTCAATCTACAGAGATTACGTTACCTTTTGGGGATTTTAGCTTTGATTTAGGTTGGTCCTATGTATTTTTAATTATCTTTTGGCTGGTTGGCTTCTCTAATGCTGTCAACTTAACTGATGGCCTTGATGGGCTGCTGTCGGGAACGGCGGCCATCGCGTTTGGGGCATTTGCGGTCTTGGCTTGGAATCAGAATGAGTTTGAAATTGCGGTTTTTTCGGTTGCAGTCGTAGGTGCCGTTTTAGGGTTTTTGGTATTTAATGCCCATCCTGCAAAAGTATTTATGGGTGATACTGGATCCTTGGCGCTGGGAGGTGCCATTGCAGCCATTGCTATTTTAACGAAATTAGAGATTTTGCTCATCATTATTGGCGGCGTTTTTGTTATTGAAACATTATCCGTTATTCTTCAGGTAGCTTCTTTTAAAACTACTGGGAAACGGATTTTCCGTATGAGTCCCTTACATCATCATTATGAATTAGTGGGATGGTCGGAATGGAGAGTTGTCGTTACATTTTGGAGTGTGGGTTTAATATTAGCGATACTAGGTATCTATATCGAGGTGTGGATGTAATTGAAACAGATTGAAACTTATCAACATAAAAAGATTCTTGTCCTTGGTTTGGCTAAAAGTGGGGTAACTGCAGCTGCTCTACTACATAAGCTTGGAGCATTTGTCACAGTTAATGATATGAAACCATTATCGGAAAATCCCGAGGCTCAAGGTTTATTAGAACAAGGAATTAAAGTGATATGTGGGAGCCACCCAATCGAACTTCTTGATGAAGGGTTCGAACTTATTGTGAAAAATCCAGGAATCCCCTATTACAATCCCATGATTGAAGGAGCTCTTGAAAAAGGAATCCCTGTTATAACAGAAGTGGAGCTTGCCTATCAAATTTCTGAAGCACCGTTTATTGGGGTCACAGGAACGAATGGAAAAACAACCACGACAACACTTGTCTTTGAAATGCTAAATGAAGGAAAAAAACAGCCATTAGTAGCTGGTAATATTGGAACCGTTGCTTCTGGAGTTGCGGAAGAAGCGACAATGGAAAATACGATTGTTATTGAATTATCTTCATTTCAACTAATGGGAATTGAAACTTTTAATCCGAAAATAGCGATTATCACCAACCTCTATGATGCCCATTTAGATTACCATGGCACCAGAAAGGAATACATTTCAGCTAAGGCGAACATCACGAAAAATCAGACCGAACTGGAATATTTAATTATCAATGCTGACCAAGAAGAAACAATGGAAATCGCTCGCCATTCTAAGGCGAAGATTATCCCTTTTTCAACAAAGCGTGAGCTGACAGATGGTGCGTTTATTCGGGATGGCTGGATCATGTTCCAAGATGAAAAGGTAATGGAAATTAGTGAAATAGCCCTACCCGGTGTACATAATCTCGAAAATATCTTGTCCGCCATGGCAGCAGCTAAACTCTCAGGGGTAGAAAATAACGCGATCCAAGAGGTGCTCCGAACCTTTACTGGTGTCAGGCACCGGTTGCAATATGTCGATGCAATAAATGGAAGGAAATTTTATAACGATTCAAAGGCCACGAATAGTTTAGCTACGATTAAGGCTATTACAGCTTTTAAGGGATCAGTGGTTTTACTTGCTGGAGGATTAGATCGTGGTAATGAATTTGATGAATTACTTCCCTATTTGAAAAATGTTAAAGCTTTAATAACATTTGGTCAAACTGCACCAAAGATTGAACGGGTTGGGCATATGGCTGGAATAAAATTAATCAGTCGTGTCGATAATGTTGACAAGGCAGTACCTGAAGCATACCGTATCTCTGAACCGGGTGACGTCATTCTATTATCTCCTGCTTGTGCAAGCTGGGATCAATATAAAAGTTTTGAAGTCAGGGGAGACATTTTTATCGAAGCGGTGCATAAGCTTAAGTAAGGGCTTGTCTCACCTATGGTTCTGCTAAGCCCTAAAACTCGTAGTTGAGGTGGATAGTAGTGCCGACAAAGAGAACAACCCCTGATTTTATTTTAATGATTGTAACATTTACGCTATTGGCAATCGGGCTCATAATGGTTTACAGTGCAAGTGCTATCTGGGCTGAATATAAATTTCAGGATGCCTTTTTCTTCGCAAAAAGGCAGACCCTGTTTGCAGGGGTCGGAATTGCTGCCATGTTTTTTATCATGAATATTAATTACTGGACATGGAGGACTTGGGCGAAGACGATTCTAATTGTGTGTTTTTTCCTACTAGTTCTCGTCTTGATTCCTGGAATTGGAAATGTGCGCAATGGTTCGAGAAGCTGGATCGGGGTAGGTGCTTTTTCGATTCAACCCTCCGAATTTATGAAACTAGCCATGATTTCGTTTTTGGCGAAATACCTTTCTGAGCGGCAAAAGGTAATAACTTCGTTTAAAAAGGGGCTTGTCCCTTCACTAGGTCTTGCCTTTATTGCCTTTGCCATGATCATGCTTCAGCCTGATTTGGGTACTGGTACCGTAATGATGGGGACTTGTGTTGTGATGATTTTTATTGCAGGCGCTCGGATTCGACATTTTGTCTTCCTTGGACTATTAGGAGTCGGAGGATTCATAGGCTTGATTGCATCAGCTCCATACCGGATAAAGCGAATTACCTCATTTTTAGATCCGTGGTCGGATCCGTTGGGAAGTGGCTTTCAAATTATTCAATCACTCTATGCGATTGGCCCTGGCGGATTATTTGGATTAGGTCTTGGTGAAAGCCGTCAAAAGTATTTTTATTTACCAGAACCACAGACGGATTTTATCTTTGCAATTCTATCGGAGGAATTAGGATTTATTGGCGGCTCATTCATCTTGCTTTTATTCGCATTATTGTTATGGCGGGGAATCCGCATCGCACTTGGTGCTCCAGACTTATACGGCAGCTTCCTTGCGGTAGGAATAATAGCCATGGTAGCCATCCAAGTTATGATTAATATCGGTGTTGTAACAGGACTTATGCCAGTGACGGGTATTACATTGCCCTTCTTAAGTTATGGTGGCTCTTCGTTAACATTGATGTTAGTCGCCATTGGCGTTCTTCTTAATATTAGCCGTTATTCAAGGATTTAAAAGGATACCCTGTTCGGTGCAGGGTTCTTTTTATTTATTATAGGAAACAAAATGATATTTATCTTATCTATGGTTTCATTACATTTAGATAACATTCTTTTTTCTTTCGCTTTTTTACTTTTGATTTTATAGTAGAATAGGTTTAGCAACTTTTTAGAGGTGAGAAAATGAAAATAGTAGTTAGTGGCGGCGGGACTGGCGGACATATTTATCCTGCCCTCGCATTAATAAGAGAAATTCAAAAAGAGAACAATGATGCGGAGTTTCTATACATAGGTACCAAAAATGGCTTAGAGAGTAAACTTGTTTCGAGAGAAAATATTCCATTTCAATCCATTCATATCACTGGATTTAAAAGAAAGATTTCCTTCGAAAATGTTAAAACCATTTTTCGATTTCTAAAAGGTGTAAGGGATAGTAAGAGAATCCTTAAAGAATTTAATCCTGATATCGTCATTGGGACGGGCGGATATGTTTGTGGCCCAGTAGTCTATGCGGCTACGCAGCTTCATATCCCAACGATTGTTCATGAACAGAATAGTGTTCCGGGACTTACGAATAAATTTTTAAGTAGATATGTCAATAAAGTAGCTATTTGTTTTGATGAAGCAAAAGAATATTTCCCAAGCGATAAGGTTGTATTTACAGGCAACCCACGTGCCTCAGAAGTGATTGGTAAGGATGGAATTAAAGGACGCTTGTCGACCGGTCTTAGTACAACCAAACCGACTGTGTTAATTTTTGGCGGCAGCCGTGGGGCAAGACCTATTAATGAGGCAGTCGTTAAAGCCTTCTCAGCATTGGCAGAAAAACCTTATCAGATTCTTTATATTACTGGTGATGTGCATTTTGAGGATGTTAAAAAGGAAATAGAGTTAATTGGTAATCCGAAAAATGTAGTGATTAAACCATTTGTTCATAATATGCCAGAGGTACTCGCAGGAATTGATTTAGTCGTTTCAAGGGCAGGAGCTACAACCATTGCCGAAATAACATCACTGGGCATTCCAAGCATCCTCGTTCCAAGTCCGTATGTGACAAATAATCATCAAGAGAAAAACGCTCGGTCATTAAGTGATAATGGTGCAGCTGAATTACTTTTAGAGAAGGACTTAAATCATAAAAGCCTAGTGAACCACATTGATCGGATTCTCTTAAATCAAGACACTTTAAAGGAAATGAAAATAAAAGCAAAAAAAATAGGTGTTCCAGATTCAGCGAGCAGACTTTATTCAGTAATGAAACAGCTTATAAACGTAAAACAAAGGTAGCCCAAATGATCTTTGAGCATAAACTGAAATAAATGTATCTTGGAAAGTAAGGTGTTAAATATGGATGCAATCGTAACAGAGTTGCAAAATTTAAATATTGGGAAGGTTAAAATGTATGAGCCGCTTCTCAATCACACCACAATTAAAATTGGTGGGCCAGCGGACCTTTTTATAGAACCCTCATCAGTGGAAAATTTAAAACAAGTAATGACGATTATTGAAAAAAATGGTATAAAATGGCGTGCGATTGGGAGAGGATCTAATCTTCTAGTCTCTGACAAAGGGATTGAAGGAGTAGTTATTAAACTAAGCACTGGCCTGAATCATCTCGAGATAAAGGATACGGAGATTACCGTTGGGAGCGGCCACTCTTTGGTCAGTCTATCCACATTAATTAGTAAAAAAGGGCTTGCGGGTCTTGAATTTGCGAGTGGTATCCCTGGATCGGTAGGCGGGGCTGTCTATATGAATGCTGGTGCTCATGGCTCCGACATAAGTAAAATATTAACAAGGGCGCATATTTTATTTGATGATGGGACGATGGAATGGCTTTCGAACGAAGAAATGGAGTTTTCATACAGGACCTCTGTCCTGCAAAAAAAACGTTCAGGAATAGTGGTAGAGGCTGTTTTTCAGCTTGCTACAGGAGATCGTGAATCAATTGTTTCACAAATGCAAAAAAACAAGGATTATCGAAAAGATACACAGCCATGGAATTTTCCCTGTGCAGGTAGTATTTTCCGAAATCCACTTCCACATTTTGCGGGAAAATTGATTGAGTCCGCGGGATTAAAAGGATACAGAATTGGTGGGGCGAAAATATCCGAAATGCATGGGAATTTTATTGTGAATGCTGGTAACGCCACTGCGCAGGATGTACTATCCTTAATTCAATATGTCAAGGATACGATTTACAATCAGTATGAAGTAAAAATGGAAACAGAGGTTGAGATAATTGGAAGAAAGTAAGCAAATAGGATAAAGCTACTAAACAATAACTAGAAATTAAACTTACTTTTCTTGTCAAAAATCCCTTACGAATGACAAATATTGTGTTATAATAACTGATATTAAAATAGGTGGCAACTAGGTAGAAAATGAATGACGGCATGAATTTTCGTGCCGTTGTTTCACTTTTCATGGTATCCATAGACATGTTTTAAGGACAAGTATATTTTTGATGTTGTTTAAGGGCAACAGCTTTACAGTTTTCGAGTTTTTAATCATTGAACTTTGAAAACTGTCTAGCTTCAGCGCAAGGGCGCTTACGCTTTTCTTTTTTGGAGGAATATTGAATGGAAAAAGGTAAAATCGTTGCTCTCGAGGATCGTATCCCAAAGTTAAAGGAGCAAAGGCGGCGAAAAGCAAACAGACGGCTTGTGCTTCTGCTTATTTTGTTTTTTTCAATGATTGTAGTTGTTGCATATTCTCAATCCCCATTGAGTCATGTAAAGTACATAACCGTTAAGGGGAATGAAGTGTATTCAACTTCTGAGCTTATTAAAGTAAGTGGTATTACTGAAAATACGAATATTTGGAAGGTAAAAAAAAGTGATATTTCTTCAAAACTTCTGAAGTTATCTCAAATCAAGAAGGCTGATATTAAGATTAATTGGCCAAACACCATTCAAATTCAAGTAAAAGAACATAAACAAGTAGCATTTCTTAAACAAGATACGAATTATTTACCGATTATGGAAAACGGAAAAATAATTAGAGATAGAAAAACGGAAATAATCCCAGGTAATTCTCCGATTCTTTTCGAATTCAAAGAAGGTGCAGTTCTTAACCTAATGGTTAAAGAGTTAGAAATTCTTCCAAGTGAAATTTTAAACTCCATTTCTGAAATTCATTATTCTCCAAAAAAAACAGATCAGTATCACATTTCCTTATTTATGAATGATGGCTTTGAAGTAAGTGCCACTTTAAGAAGTTTTGCGGAAAAGATGGTCCATTATCCTTCAATCATTAGTCAACTAGACCCCAATAAAAAGGGGATTATTGACTTGGAAGTAGGATCGTATTTTAAGGCTTTTGAACCGGAAGTGGAGGAAAATGAAGTTGAAAAAGATAAAGGTGAAGGTGAAGGGTAAGAATGTTATTTTATCCCTTGTTTTCCTTGTTCTTGGATTTATGATTGCCTTCTCCTATCATTTGACCCAAATTGAAAATCAAAATGCACCACGAAACCTGTCAGGAAATCAGTATGAAAAGACTCTGGCATTAAGAAATCAGTTAATCGCACAAGAGGAGACAAATCGAAGACTACAAAAAGAATTAACTCAAAAGCAAGAAATGGTGCAAAAAAACGAAAAAAGCCTTGCCAAGGAAGCCCAAGTTTTCCTTAACGTAGCTGAGGATGCTGAAAAATACCGGATGTTCCTTGGGAAAATGAAGGTAAAGGGAAAAGGCGTTAAGATTACACTATCAGATGGTGCATACGATCCAAAAGAAGATAATGTTAACAATTATCTAGTACATGAACAGCATGTTTTTAAAGTGGTGAATGAACTATATATTTCTGGTGCTGCAGCAGTTGCCATCAATGGTCAAAGGTTGACAAGCCGTTCGTATATTGTTTGTAACGGTCCAGTCATTACGGTTGACGGGGTTCCACATCCAGCGCCGTTTATTATTACAGCCATTGGTGAACCTGATGTACTGTCCTCTTCGTTAAATCTTTCTGGAGGAGTTAAGGATCAATTAGTCAACGATAATCTAGTTTTTACACTTGAAAGAGAAAATGAAATTGTCCTAAATCCAATCTTAGGAAGCTAATCTGTGTCCACACTATGATTATATTAAAAGGTTAGGTGAAAAATGTGGACAAGAAAAAAATAAATCTAAGTTTGACATTAATCGCAATTCTGGTTGGATTTATGATTGCGATTCAATTTCAAACGATGAAAAAGCCAGTAGAGCGAGACACAAGGGATGTTTGGCAGTTACGCGAGGCCTTACTTCAAGAAAAAGAACTTCAATCTAATTTATTAAGTGAAATTCGATCAAATGAAGAAAAACTTTCAGCCTATGAATCTAAACGAAAGCAAAGTAAGGAGCAAGCTTTAAAGGATACCCTTCAGGAATTGAAGATGGAAGCTGGGTTGACTGAGATTTCAGGTCCCGGAATCACGATACAAATAGAACCAGTTATGGAAGACGTTCAATTGGGAGCCCCGCTTACGAATGTTGTTTCCCCAGAACTACTTAAGAGATTATTGAATGAATTGAATATGTATGAAGCGAAATACGTGGCAATTGATGGACAAAGGACAATTAACACCACTGTGATTAGAGATATAAATGGGGAAACAAAAATCGATGGGCACACCCTTAAAAGTTTGCCTATTGAAATTAAAGTAGGCGTTGATGATATGAAATCTGCTGAAAAATTATCAAATCAGATGAAGGTCTCAAAAGCCGGAGATGAGTTTTTTACTGAAAGCTTAAGGCTGACGGTCTCAGGACCTAATCCAACTATCATCATTCCAGCCTATGATCATTCTATTCGTATTAAATACATGGAGCCCATAAAAGAAGGGGGCGGTTCCTAATGTGGCTGCCTGTTATGGGATTAGTAATTGGAATCATTCTCGGACTATTAACAGAAATTCGAATTCCTGAAGAATACTCTAATTATTTGTCGATTGCTGTGCTTGCCGCTTTCGACACACTTTTCGGAGGAATAAGAGCATACCTGCAAAATATTTATGATGAAAAGGTGTTTGTTTCAGGATTCTTTTTTAATATTATGCTTGCTGCAAGTTTAGCTTTTCTCGGGGTTCATCTTGGTGTAGACTTGTATTTAGCGGCAGTTTTTGCGTTTGGTGTCAGGTTGTTTCAGAATATTGCCGTCATAAGACGAATATTATTGACAAAATGGACAACAAACAAAGAAAAAATAGAAAAAAGTTGATTTTTTTAAAGGGAAATATGTAGTTGTGACGAATAATTTTATTAGATGTTACTATGAAACTTATATTGGACAAATGAATTGTTGTTCGACCTAAGGAGATTATAAGGAGGTGCCAAAGAATGAACAGCAATGAAATATATGTTAGTCTTGACATCGGTACATCCAGTGTAAAAGTAATCATTGGTGAAATGGTCAATGACTCGGGGAAAGACTCGTTAAATATAATTGGTGTAGGAAATGTAGAATCGGAAGGCTTACGTAAAGGGTCGATTGTCGACATGGACGACACCGTTCATTCTATTAAGCGGGCAATTGAGCAGGCAGAAAGAATGATTGGGATGGAAATACGCGAAGTGGTAGTTGGGATTTCCGGAAACAATATCATGCTGCAGAATTGCCACGGTATTGTCGCAGTATCTAGCCAAAACCGAGAAATTACGAATGAAGATGTGGTTCGTGTGATTGAAGCCTCCCATGTGGGCTCCATTCCACCAGAAAGAGAAAATATTGGTGTCATTCGTAAGCAATTTATTTTAGATGGTAAGGATGAAATAAATGATCCACGTGGGATGATTGGGGTTCGTTTAGAAATGGATGGAACGCTTATCACAGGTTCTAAATCCGTAATCATAAACACGCTGCGCTGTGTTGAACGGGCGGGTCTTGAAATATTAGACATTATCCTACAGCCATTGGCAGCAGGAGATTTTGCCTTATCTAAGGATGAGAAGAACCTTGGTGTTGCCCTAATTGATATTGGCGGTGGTTCAACAACTATCGCAGTGTTTGAAGAAGGGTTTTTAAAAGCCACAAGCGTGATACCAGTTGGGGGAGATCTTTTAACGAATGATCTTTCCAAGGTCTTGCACACCTCTACTGATGATGCAGAAAATATAAAGGTAAGATATGGACATGCTTTCTTTGACAATGCATCAGAAGATGAATTCTTTAGCGTTCCGATCATTGGGAGTGATCAGCATCAGCAATTTAATCAGCTCTATGTTTCTGAAATTATTGAAGCTAGGATGGAGGAAATTTTTGAACTGATTGCCAATGAATTAAAACGATTGGGAGTTATGGATTTACCAGGTGGATTTGTCTTAACTGGTGGAACAGCAAAAATGCAAGGTGTTCTGGAACTTGCCCAAGATATATTTCAAAATCCAGTACGCATTGCCTCACCAGACTATATTGGTGTAAGAGAACCTCAATATACAACTGCGGTTGGCTTAATAAAATATGCTTACAAGAATGCTAGATTGCCCGGAGGAACAATTGGGTCGTCAGCAGCTATTTCTGAGCCAATCGAAAAAAGAATGCCTAAACAACATCAACCTAAACCAAAAGTAGAAAAACATCCGGAAGATAAGATGTCAACAAAAGTAAAAAAATTCCTTGGTTACTTTTTCGAATAATCGAAAATTAATCGACGAATTAGGAGGATTTGTCATGTTAGAATTTGATACAAATTTAGATTCTCTTGCAACAATAAAAGTAATTGGAGTTGGCGGTGGGGGTAATAATGCAGTAAACCGCATGATTGAACATGGCGTCCAAGGGGTAGAATTCATCGCCGTTAATACAGATGCTCAAGCTTTAAATCTATCAAAAGCAGAAGTAAAAATGCAGATTGGTGCTAAACTAACTCGTGGATTAGGGGCAGGCGCAAATCCAGAGGTAGGTAAAAAGGCAGCTGAGGAAAGTAAGGAACAAATTGAGGAAGCATTACGTGGTGCTGATATGGTATTTGTTACCGCAGGAATGGGTGGCGGAACTGGGACTGGTGCCGCACCAGTAATAGCTCAAATTGCTCGTGACCTAGGTGCCTTAACAGTTGGTGTTGTGACTCGTCCATTTACCTTTGAAGGTAAAAAGCGTTCTAACCAAGCTTCTGGCGGTATTGGATCGATGAAAGAAGCGGTGGATACACTTATTGTTATTCCAAACGATCGTCTTCTTGAAATTGTTGATAAAAGCACGCCTATGCTAGAAGCGTTTCGTGAAGCAGATAATGTCCTACGTCAAGGTGTTCAAGGTATTTCCGATTTAATTGCAACACCTGGATTAATTAACTTAGATTTCGCTGATGTAAAAACAATCATGTCTAATAAAGGTTCTGCTTTAATGGGAATCGGAATTGCAGCTGGTGAAAACCGTGCAACCGAAGCTGCCAAAAAAGCGATTAATTCACCTTTACTTGAAACCTCAATTGATGGGGCACAAGGAGTATTGATGAATATTACAGGTGGATCTAATTTGAGTCTTTATGAGGTCCAAGAAGCAGCTGATATCGTGGCAACTGCAACAGACCAAGAAGTAAATATGATTTTTGGTTCTGTTATTAATGAAGCATTTAAAGATGAAATCATTGTAACTGTGATTGCAACTGGCTTTAATGAAGAGGTGGTACAACCGAAGGTAACTCGTCCATCATTTGGTCAAGCGAAACCATCAAGTACACCTGTTAAGAGAGAACATAAGCGTGAAGAAGCACCGCAGGAGCAACCAGTTCGTAATACAAATGTATCACAAGAGGATACATTAGATATTCCAACCTTCTTACGTAATCGCAATCGTAGAAGATAATAAACATGAAAAAGGCATAGTTCCCAAATGGGAACTATGCCTTTTTCATGTTTCCATTATTAAAATATGACAAAATCCGTTGCTTATAGTGGAAATTTCTGTTTTTTTGATTACAGAAAGTGACACACTTCCGCTAGTAAGATACGTTATACTTTTTCGTAAACAGAAGAATAGAATGATGTGTGCCTTTTCGATAGTGATAAGGAGGACGCTTACTTGACTGTATATGTAGATGTAATCTGGGCTCTTAATTGGTTATTTGATAGCCTTCTCCTTTATTTAACAGCCATTATCCTAAAAAGAAGAATACAGATATGGAGATTACTCGCTGGTGGGTTTATGGGTTCATTGATTATTTTATTATCGTTTACTCCATTAAATGTCTATTCTAATCATCCTATTTCAAAACTACTCTGTTCCATCTTTATGGTATTAATTGTTTTTGGATTTAAGCGATTCACCTTTTTCCTTAAAGCGTTAATGACGCTTTATGTTGCGACGTTTTTAATTGGTGGAGCCATTATGGGTGCTCATTTTTTTATTCAGTATGATAGTGAATTGACACTGACGGCACTAAGAGGATTTGGCGATCCGATTAGTTGGCTTTTTGTATTAATTGGGTTTCCAATTGCTTGGCACTTTTCAAGAAAAAATGTTGAAAGTATGGAGATGACCAAAATTCAGTATGAGCAAATTGTCAATGTGAGGTTGACTCTGGGAAATGAAAGTCTGCTATTTAAAGGATTGGTAGATAGTGGGAATCAGTTATATGACCCTTTATCCAAAATGCCTGTCATGTTTGTTTCCATTAAGGATCAAACAGAGGCACTCCCAGAATGGATAAACATTCTCGCTGGAGATCCAGAACCACTTATTATGGGAAGTCAAGTCGTTCCCGATGAATGGCAACATAAGCTAAGAATTATCCCAACTCGGGTAGTGGGACATGAGCACCAGCTCATCGTTGCCATCAAACCTGATCTAATCTTCATTGAGCATAATGGGACTCACTATTTATGTGATAAAGGACTTGTAGCCTTTACGTTGCAGCAGCTTTCGGCAGATGATACCTTTCAATGTATTGTTCACCCGAAAATGCTGACGGGTCCAAAGCAGCAAGGAGGTTCTGTGAAGGTAAGTTAATAATACTATACTCAGAAAAGATACAATTTAGAAGGAGGAACATACATGAAAAAATGGAGACTTCGTTTATCCTACTACTGGTATAAACTTTTAATAAAATTGGGCATAAAAACGGATGAAGTTTATTATATTGGCGGAAGCGAAGCATTACCGCCTCCTTTAAGTAAAGACGAAGAAGAGATGTTATTAAAAAAACTACCTGGCGGGGATAAAGCAGCAAGATCCATCCTAATCGAACGAAATCTTCGCCTCGTGGTCTATATTGCCCGGAAATTCGAAAATACAGGCATTAATATCGAGGACCTAATCAGTATTGGTACCATTGGATTAATTAAAGCGGTTAATACCTTTAACCCTGAGAAGAAAATAAAACTTGCTACATATGCATCTAGATGTATAGAAAATGAAATTCTCATGTACTTACGCCGAAATAATAAAATACGCTCAGAGGTTTCTTTCGATGAACCATTAAACATTGATTGGGATGGAAATGAGCTATTACTGTCGGATGTTTTAGGGACAGATGATGATATCATTACAAAGGATTTAGAAGCAAGTGTGGATAGAAAGCTGCTGACAAAAGCATTACACCAGCTTACAGACCGTGAGAAGCAGATTATGGAGCTTAGATTTGGCTTAACAAATGGAGAAGAAAAAACACAAAAGGACGTTGCCGACATGCTGGGGATCTCCCAATCTTATATTTCAAGATTAGAAAAAAGAATCATAAAAAGATTACGAAAAGAATTTAACAAAATGGTTTAGAATGTTAATAAAAATTTGCTGTTTTAGGAGTTTGGGAATAAAGGTTTTTAAACGTCAATTTTTTATAAAAAAGAAAAATTTTTCCACCACAGAAAGCCTAGAAGATTCCTGATTTAATTGCATTTTTCGACATTTATGCACGTGGCCTGGTGAGAGGGCACGTGCATATTTTTCCTTCACGGGGAGATACTGTTTTTTGTACAGCAGCTCCTGTGAGGAGGGAAAAGGATTGACTCGAAATAAAGTTGAAATTTGCGGTGTTGACACATCAAAACTTCCTGTTTTAAAGAACGAAGAAATGAGAATACTCTTCAAGCAAATGCAAGAGGGCGATATATCTGCTCGTGAAAAGCTCGTCAATGGTAATTTGCGTCTTGTATTAAGCGTTATTCAGCGATTTAACAACCGTGGCGAGTTTGTAGATGACCTGTTTCAGGTTGGCTGTATTGGACTAATGAAATCAATTGATAACTTTGATTTAGGTCAAAATGTAAAGTTTTCCACTTATGCAGTACCGATGATAATAGGAGAAATACGAAGGTATTTACGTGATAATAATCCGATTCGTGTCTCTCGTTCCTTGAGGGATATCGCCTATAAGGCACTTCAAGTTAGGGAACGATTAATGAGCGAAACCTCACGTGAACCGACTGCTGAGGAAATCGCCAAAGTATTAGAAGTGCCACATGAGGAAATTGTCTTCGCTCTAGATGCAATTCAAGATCCTGTGTCCCTGTTTGAGCCAATTTACAATGATGGCGGCGACCCAATATATGTGATGGATCAGTTAAGTGATGAAAAAAACAAAGATATTCATTGGATTGAAGAAATAGCCCTTAAAGAAGGAATGAGAAGACTTAACGAACGAGAAAAGTTAATTTTAAGGAAGCGTTTTTTTCAAGGCAAGACACAAATGGAAGTGGCAGACGAAATAGGTATATCACAAGCTCAGGTTTCGCGACTTGAAAAAGCAGCCATTAGACAAATGAATAAAAACATCCAAAGTTAAAGCTGTCCAACCGGACAGCTTTATTTTTTATAGATAATATTTCATCTCGCAACATATAGTTATGATAGTAATGTAATTGGGAGTGGTGCAGGTGGTTAAGATTTCTGAATTCCAGATAAAAGATGTTGTTAATGTATCAGATGGCAAAAGGCTTGGGAATATTGGTGATATAGAGATAAACTTATCTACAGGTAAAATTGAAGCGGTGGTTATTTCAGGAAACGGCAGGGTTCTTGGCTTTTTTGGGAAGGATGAAGAAATTGTTATTCCTTGGAAAAATATCATTAAAATTGGCCAGGATGTCATTTTAGTAAGATATAAAGGCAGTTTCGAAGGAATAAATGATGAAACCTAACCTTATCTTGTCCTTATTGCGGTGACCAATTATTCTTTTCATGGTAAACTATAGAAAAACAAAAGAGGTATTGATATGGAACCCTTTGTTTTGAACCATCCGTCTCTGTTGATCATGGAGGACTGGGTTAAACAATATCCACAATTAATTGCCGGTTTCACCACTAAAAATGGCGGAACAAGCCATGGTGATTTTGAAACACTTAACATGGGCTTTCATGTTGGCGATGTGCAGACAAATGTTTGTGAAAATAGAAAAAAAGTAGCTGAATTGCTCCATTTTCCATTGGAAAAATGGGTTGGAGCTGAGCAGACACACGATATTATCGTGAAAAAGATTACAAAAGCTGATCGCGGCAAAGGGTCTAATTCCTATGACCATTCCTTTAAAGGCACAGATGGCTTTTATACCAACGAAGAGGGGATTCTGTTAACTCTTTGCTTTGCCGACTGTGTCCCACTTTTTTTTATTGCGCCAGAAAAAAAGATGATTGGAACGGCCCATGCAGGCTGGAAGGGATCTGTTGGTCAAATCGCAAAGCAGATGATTCTGGCTTGGGGAAATGAAGGGATTTCACCGGAACAAATATTTGTCACAATTGGTCCGTCTATATGTGAAAAATGTTATATTGTAGATGATCATGTCATTAACTTTGTAGAAAAATCACTAGAAGATGGTGCAGTATTACCCTATAATTTACTTAATGAAGGTCAATATTCGTTGAATTTACCGGAATTAAACAGACAAATTCTTCTTGCTTCGGGAGTACCTGATAAAAATATCCGTCTAACGGGATTTTGTTCAAGTTGCAACCAAGAGTACTTTTTTTCTCATCGCCGTGACAAAGGCAAAACAGGAAGAATGATGAGCTTTATTGGCTGGAAGGAGACTTTGAATCGTTTATGAAAGTAGTAGAAAAACTGAAGCAAATTAATAAACAAATAGATGAGGCTTGCCTAACAGTTGATCGAAAGACCGACGAGGTGAAATTGATTGCCGTTACGAAATATGTTAGTACAGAACGAGCAATGGAGGCCCTTGAGGCTGGGATTAACGATTTAGGTGAAAATCGAGACGAAGGTCTCCTTGAAAAATGGGAGGTTTTACAGGACAAGCCTAATTGGCATTATATAGGTACACTGCAAACACGAAAGGTAAAAAACATTATTGATAAAGTTTCCTATATTCATTCATTAGATCGCCACTCACTTGCTGAAGAAATCAATAAGCGAGCAAATGGTAAAATAAAATGCCTTGTTCAGGTCAATGTCTCTGGAGAAGAATCAAAACATGGTATCCCTTTTGAAGATGCCATGGCATTTATAGAATCGTTAAGACCATATGAAAATATTAGTGTAGAAGGTTTAATGACAATGGCACCGCTGACGAATGATGAACCAATTCTTCGTGCCTGTTTTCAAAAATTAAGGGAACTTCGCGATCAAGTTCAAGACTTACATTTAGATTTTGCCCCTTGCACCGAGCTGTCGATGGGAATGTCTAATGATTTTAAGATTGCCATTGAGGAAGGGGCAACAATGATTAGAATCGGCACGGCACTTGTGGGTGAAGATGGTTAGGAGAGAAAAAAATGAAGATTAAATCAAAACTAAAGACATTCTTCTTATTAGATGATGAATATGATGATATCAATGATGAGTATGTTGAAACAGTTGAACCTGTAAAACAAAAACTACAACCAGTGAAAAGCCCTAATGTGGTCAGCTTGCAAACGGTTCAGAAGTCTTCAAGTTCGTCAAATTCATCTAAATCATCAAAGGTTATCTTGGTAGAGCCTCGTACTTATTCCGAATCAACGGAGATTGCCGACCACTTAAAAAATCATCGTGCGGTTGTTGTGAATTTGCAACGAATTGATACCGAACAAGGGCGGCAAATTGTCGACTTTTTAAGCGGAGCTGTCTATGCAATCGGCGGGGATATTCAAAAAATAGGATCTAGTATTTTTCTATGTACGCCTGACAATGTGGAGGTATCCGGGAATATTTCAGACCTTATTCCTGACCACGAAAATCAAACAACAAGGTGGTAATGATATGGCTTTCGTTTTTTACCTTTTACAACAGATAATCGGAATTTATTCGTGGGCATTAATCATTTATATATTAATGTCATGGTTTCCAAATGCAAGAGAGTCTGCGATTGGCCAATTTTTAGCGAGAATCTGTGAACCATATTTAGAGCCCTTTAGAAAGATAATTCCGTCGATTGGGATGATGGATATCTCTCCTATTGTCGCCTTTCTTGTCCTCAAATTTGCCAGCAGTGGTTTACACAGTGTGTACCTGTGGCTTTCGTAAGAATTTTAATTAGTAGGTTGTGGATTTATTTATGAACATCTATCAGCATTTTAGGCCAGAAGAACGCGATTTTATTGATCAGGCCTTACGATGGAAACGCAATGTGGAGACACAATATGTTGCTAAATTAACCGATTTTTTAGATCCTCGAGAACAACATATGTTAAAAATGATCATCGGTGAAGGTGGCGATGTAAACTTCAAACTTTTTGGAGGTAGTCTTGGGCTAGAACGAAAACGGGCATTCATTTATCCAGATTACTTGACTGCAGACAGAGATGACTTCCAAATTAGTTTGTTTGAAATCAACTATCCACAAAAGTTCGTTACGATTGAACATCGACAAGTTTTAGGGACACTTATGTCATTAGGACTTACGCGTGGGAAATTTGGAGACATTTTGATAAAAAATGGCCAGGTCCAATTTTTTGCTGCAAAAGAAATTAGTAATTATATTAGAACAAACGTTGAAACAATTGGCCGTGCCGGGGTAAAACTGGTTGAAACAAATGTGGAAAATGCAATAGCAGCCAAGGAGCTATGGGATGAACAGATGCTAACATTATCTTCCTTACGGCTTGATACGATTATTTCAGGGATATACCATATATCCAGACAAAAATCGCTTGCATTGATTCAGCATGGCCTTGTCAAGGTGAATTGGACATTAATTGAGAATCCTGCCTTTTCATGTGACCTAGGTGATATGATTTCAGTCAGAGGTCAAGGAAGAGCCAAAATTATTGAGATTGATGGTAAAACAAAAAAAGAAAAATGGCGATTATTGATTGGAAAACAAAAATAATTGCGTTTGAAGCAGGATTTTCAAAAAACTTGTCGAATATTTGCTTATACATATAGATGTACAGATTGTATGGAGGTGGCATGAATGCCGTTAACGCCGTTAGATATTCATAATAAAGAGTTTAATAAGGGATTTCGTGGATATGATGAAGATGAAGTAAATGAATTTCTTGATCAAGTCATCAAAGATTATGAATTAGTATTGAGAGAAAAAAAGGAAATGGAAGAACGCTTGAATGAGATGAAAGAGCGTTTGGGCCATTTTGTAAATATTGAAGAAACACTTAACAAATCTATCGTGATCGCCCAAGAAGCTGGTGAAGATGTCAAACGTAATGCACAAAAGGAAGCAAAGCTGATTATTAAAGAAGCTGAGAAAAATGCTGATCGAATTGTAAATGAATCCTTATCTAAAGCTAGAAAAATTGCTTTAGAAATTGAGGATTTGAAAAAGCAGTCTAAAGTATTCCGAACACGCTTCAAAATGTTGATTGAAGCACAGCTAGATATGTTGAATACAGATGATTGGGATCATTTATTAGAATATGAAGTCGATGCTACCGAGTTGAAAATTCATCAAGAAGAAGACTCCTTGGCTTGACGAAAAGTGTTTTATTAGCATATAATTTCTTAATAGTTAACAACATTGAACAATGACGATGACAGGGACAGTACAATTTTTCAAAAACTTATGGAAGCGAGTCGGGGATGGTGGAAGCCCGGTAAAGTTGAAAAATTGGAATATCACCCTCGAGTTCCGGGTCGAATCCCCTATTGGGAGAGTAGGCTCAGGCGTGTGATTCACGTTACGAATGGTAAAGAGGATGGTACTTTCCGGTACTATTTATCAGGGTGGTACCGCGGGAATAAAACCTTCTCGTCCCTATTTGGGATGAGAAGGTTTTTTTGTGTAGAAAAAAGGGACCTTCCGTCGTAAGTAAATTCACTCCATGTGGTTATAGTCATTAGCGAATGCTGGTTTTTTCAGGAAAATGGTCATACTGTTCAATATAAAGATGCAGGAGGAAGAAAAAATGGAATTTAAAGATACGTTGCTTATGCCAAAAACGGAATTTCCGATGCGTGGCAATCTTCCACAAAGAGAACCTGATATTCAGGCGAAGTGGGAAGAGATGAATATTTATCAAAAGGTCCAAGAACGGACAAAAGGTCGGCCCATGTTTATTCTACATGACGGTCCTCCATATGCGAATGGCGACATCCATATGGGTCATGCGCTTAATAAAATTTTAAAGGATATGATTGTCCGTTATAAATCCATGAGTGGCTATCATGCTCCCTATGTCCCTGGTTGGGATACACATGGTCTTCCAATTGAGCAGGCCTTAACAAACAAGGGTGTTAAACGCAAAGAAATGACCGTAGCAGAGTTCCGTGAGCTGTGTACAAAATATGCCCTTGAACAGATTAATAACCAACGTAGCCAATTTAAACGTCTTGGTGTTCGTGCGGACTGGGAAAATCCATATATTACACTGAAACCCGAATATGAAGCCCAACAAATTAAAGTTTTTGGTGAAATGGCGAAAAAAGGTTATATTTACAAGGGGAAGAAGCCAGTATATTGGTCTCCGTCTAGTGAATCTGCATTAGCAGAAGCAGAAATTGAATATCAAGATAAGAAGTCCCCATCTATTTATGTAGGCTTTAAGGTTAAAGACGGGAAGGGTATCGTAGATACTGAAACAGAGATCATCATTTGGACTACAACGCCATGGACTATTCCGGCAAACCTTGGCATCTCAGTACATCCAGATCTAACTTATGTGGTTGTTGCTGTGAATGATCATAAATACTTACTGGCTGAAGCACTTTTAGAAGCAGCAACGAAAGAAATTGGCTGGGAGGATGTAACAGTCGTCCAAAAGGTAAAAGGTAGTGAATTGGAATATATGGTGGCGTCACATCCACTTTATGGCCGTGATTCTTTAGTTATGTTAGGTGAGCACGTTACTACAGATGCGGGAACAGGATGTGTTCATACTGCCCCTGGCCATGGGGAAGATGACTTTTACATTGGTCAAAAATATGGTTTGGATGTTTTATGTCCTGTCGATGATAAAGGTGTTATGACAAGTGAAGCACCTGGATTTGAAGGCGTATTTTATGATACGGCCAATAAACAAATCGTTGAAGCCTTAGAGGCAGCTGATGCATTACTGAAATTGTCCTTTATTACGCACTCCTATCCACACGATTGGAGAACGAAAAAGCCAGTTATTTACCGTGCAACGGCCCAATGGTTTGCTTCTATTAAAGACTTCCGCGATGAACTGCTAGAAGCAGTTAAGGAAACGAAATGGGTACCGGCATGGGGAGAAACAAGACTATTTAATATGGTCAGGGACCGTGGAGATTGGTGTATTTCTCGTCAGCGGGTTTGGGGCGTACCAATTCCAGTATTTTATGCAGAAAACGGCGAAGAAATCATTAATGATGAAACAATCAATCATGTGTCAAATCTTTTCCGTGAAAATGGATCAAATATTTGGTTTGAGAGAGACGCTAAGGAGTTACTTCCGGAAGGATTTACACATCCAGGAAGTCCAAATGGTATCTTTACAAAAGAAACAGATATCATGGATGTATGGTTTGACTCTGGTTCATCACATCAAGCGGTACTGCTGGAGAGAGAAGATTTAGTCCGCCCTGCTGACCTTTATCTTGAAGGTTCAGATCAATATCGTGGCTGGTTTAACTCTTCCTTGTCAACAGCAGTGGCTGTAACAGGTAAAGCCCCATATAAAGGAGTCCTAAGCCACGGCTTTGCCCTTGATGGTGAAGGTAGAAAGATGAGTAAATCATTAGGAAATACGGTTGTTCCTGCAAAAGTAATGAATCAATTAGGTGCCGATATTTTACGCCTTTGGGTGGCTTCTGTTGATTATCAAGCCGATGTCCGTGTTTCAGATCCTATCTTGAAACAAGTGGCTGAGGTGTATCGCAAAATCCGTAATACCTTCCGTTTCTTACTTGGAAATTTAGCAGACTTTGATCCAGCAGTAAATAAGGTTGCATATGAAGATTTGCGTGAAGTGGATCAATTTATGATGGTTAAATTAAATAAACTAATTAAATACGTTCGTAATGCTTATGAAAACTATGAATTTGCAGGTATTTATCATGCAGTCAATAATTTCTGTACCCTTGATTTAAGCGCCTTTTATCTTGATTTTGCAAAGGATATCCTTTATATTGAGGCTGCTGATCAACACGAACGCCGCTCTATTCAATCTGTATTATATGATTCATTGCTGGCCTTAACAAAGTTAATGTCGCCTATTCTATCTCATACTGCAGATGAAGTTTGGAAGTTTATCCCATCTGAAACTACAGAAAGTGTTCAGTTAACCGATTTACCTGAATACGAGGAATTGGCGGGTGCCGATGCTTTAGAAGAGAAATGGACAGCATTTATGAAGCTTCGTGATGATGTATTAAAAGCACTAGAAGATGCTCGTAATCAAAAAGTAATCGGTAAATCATTAACGGCAAAAGTAACCTTGTATGTGAATGAAAATTCAAAACTCCTTTTAGATTCAATTGAAGAAAATATGAAACAGTTGTTTATCGTTTCCGGATTTGAAGTAGCGGGAGTTTATGAGCAAGCACCAGAACATGCGATCAAGCTTGAAACGGCCGCAATTGTGATTACCAAAGCAGAGGGAGAAACCTGTGAGCGCTGTTGGATCGTGACACCTGAGGTTGGTCAAGATCCAGAACATAGTACCCTTTGCCCGCGTTGTGCTGAAGTGGTAAAAGAAAACTATTCCCATTTAGCATAATGAATAAGGCTCTGTGCACCATGCACAGAGCCATTTTTTTATAATATTTCCCTTTTTCGCTAATTGTTGTAGTGGTTGTCAATTGTTTTATCGTGTCAGGTGAAAGACTACGGAGATAATAAGATAAATGACGCATAACGGAGGTAATAAATGATGAATCCCTTCCTGAACAAGCTGATTTTGGAACTCCGTACAACTAGAGATGAAATAGAGAGCGCATTACAATATAAACAAAAAAATGATTGGCTAACAGTCATCTTAGAAGAAGAGCTCAATGATATAAATGAGGCGCTTCAAAAGGCTGAAGACGGAAATTTTGGCTTGTGTGAAGTTTCTGGAGAATTTATTCCGATTGATTTATTAGCCACAATCCCTACATTAAAATCTTTAAAGGATACAGATGATATAGAGATTTTTTATAAAAAGCCGATATCTCCTTCATTTTTATGAAGTAACATTGTCGTTTCGCGAAAAAGTATGCTAAAATGCAAAAGAAGTATGTCAGGTTTAATGTGGAGGTATTTCTTAGTGTATTATTACTTAATCGCAATTTTTGTTATTTTATTAGATCAGGTTACAAAATGGTTAATCGTAAACAACATGCTCTTGGGAGAAAGTATAACGGTCATTCCTAATGTCTTGTATATCACTTCACACCGCAATCGTGGAGCGGCATGGGGAATCCTTCAAGGGCAAATGTGGCTCTTTTATGTCATTACCTTAGTTGTTATCGTAGCCATTTTGTATTATCTTTACAAGGCCGCAAAGGGGAAACCATTACTAGGAGTTGCCTTAGCCTTTATGCTCGGTGGCGCAATCGGTAATTTTATTGACCGGGTTCTGCGTCAAGAAGTGGTCGACTTTATTCATACGTATATTTTTAATTATAATTTTCCTGTCTTTAATATTGCAGATTCGGCATTAGTGGTCGGAGTGATCATGCTAATGATTCAAATGCTTCTTGATGAACGAGGAACAAAGGAGAAATCTTATGGAGAAAATGGAACACACCATTCTTGAAGAACAAAAAGGTGATCGGATTGATAAGGTCATCTCAGTATTAGACGAGGAATGGTCACGGACACAGGTCCAGCAATGGATTAAAGAAGGAAATGTTTTGGTTAATGGTCTACCAATTAAATCAAATTATAAGTGTAGCTTAAATGATCGAATTGAAATTATCATTCCAGACCCTGAAGTACTGGATGTTATCCCTGAAGAAATGAATTTAGAAATTTATTATGAGGATATAGATGTGTTGGTAGTAAATAAACCGAGAGGGATGGTGGTCCATCCAGCTCCAGGCCATTTGACAGGTACACTGGTGAATGGATTAATGGCTCACTGTACGGATTTATCCGGGATTAATGGCGTTTTACGGCCAGGAATTGTCCATCGAATTGATAAGGATACATCAGGTTTATTAATGGTAGCTAAAAACGATATGTCCCACGAGAGCCTTGTCAATCAATTGGTGAAAAAAACGGTCACACGGAAATATAAAGCGATCGTTCATGGAGTGATTCCACATGATTTTGGTACGGTGGATGCCCCATTAGGCAGGGATACAAAAGATCGTCAAAGCATGGCAGTGGTCGATAACGGAAAACACGCCGTTACCCATTTTCACGTCATAGAACGTTTTAAAGATTTTACTTATGTTGAATGTCAATTAGAGACAGGTAGAACACATCAAATTCGTGTTCATATGAAATACATTGGTTACCCACTTGCCGGTGATCCTAAATATGGGCCGAAAAAAACATTGGATATCAACGGACAAGCCTTGCATGCTGGTGTTCTTGGGTTCACACATCCTAGAACAAACGAATATTTAGAATTTGAGGCACCACTTCCGGAGGATTTCGAACAATTGCTTGATCAACTTTCAAAATAATCATTGACGTCAGTCTGAAAGTAAAGTAAGATTACTATAGTTTAATAAGCCCTTTAATTCGGTCCCGTGAGGCTGAGAAGGAAACGGTTATAGTTTATAGGCTATCTATGCCTATATCTTAAAATTAACTCGTCAACCTCTCACCAAATCGGTGAGAGGTTTTATTTTTATAAAAGAAGGTGTCATATGAATCAAAAAGCAATAGTCCTTGATGAACAAGCCATTGGCAGGGCGCTGACAAGGATTGCCCACCAAATTATTGAAAAGAATAAAGGTATCGATGATTGTATACTAGTCGGCATTCGAACAAGAGGAATTTACCTTGCTGAGCGCATAGCAGCAAAGATCGAAGATATCGAAGGTAAAACTATTCCGGTTGGTGAAATCGATATTACTCTTTACCGTGATGATTTAACAAAGAAAACCGATAACCAGGAACCATTTGTGAAAGGTTCCGATATACCAGTGAGGATTAATAATAAAAAGGTCATTCTCGTCGATGATGTACTTTATACAGGTAGAACTGTGAGAGCGGGTCTTGATGCTCTGATGGATCTAGGTCGCCCATCAACCATCCAACTAGCCGTTCTCGTTGATAGAGGTCACCGAGAACTTCCAATCAGAGCGGATTACGTCGGTAAGAATGTTCCAACCTCAAGTGATGAAAAGATTGTCGTAGAACTCGTTGAAGTGGATCAAGTCGATCAAGTTAGCATTTTTGATAACTAAATAGCGCCCTTTTTAAAGGCAGTCCTGTGAGGCTGACAAAGGGGAAAAGCCGATAAATTCGGTCTTTCTTAACCCTCTTTGCATCTTCTTGGACAAAGAGGGTTTTTTTATGACTTTCAGAGGAAAATAACACTATAGAATATATGTAGGAGAGAAAATAATGAATAACAAACCAATCTTAGATGTAAATGAGATTCCAAAACCTTCTCAATGGCTTACCTTAAGTCTGCAGCATTTGTTCTCCATGTTTGGTGCTACGATCCTGGTACCATTCCTTATCGGATTGAGTCCAGCAATGGCGCTGATCTCAAGTGGACTTGGTACAATTGCCTTTTTATTAATCACTAAATTCAAGGTGCCGGCTTACCTCGGTTCATCATTTGCCTATATTATTCCGATGAAAGCAGCATATGAAATGGGCGGGCCAAGTGCAGCGATGATGGGGACCTTCGTTGCCGGACTTGTATATGGAATTGTCGCACTCATTATTAGTAAAGCGGGTCATCGTTGGATCATGAAACTACTTCCACCGATTGTAGTTGGCCCTGTAATTATCGTGATTGGCTTGGCATTATCAGGAACAGCAGTTGGAATGGCGATGAATAATCCGGCTGGAAAGTATAGCATGCTTCATTTCTCAGCAGCACTTGTTACATTAGCAGCAACCATTATCTTCTCGATTTATGCAAAAAAAATATTAAGTATTATCCCAATATTGGCTGGAATTATTGTCGGGTATATATACTCGGTCATCATTGGCATTGTCGATTTTGCACCCGTCATGAATGCTCGTTGGTTTGAAATGCCTGAATTCATCATCCCATTCGTAAGCTATAAAGTGAAGCTGTCTTGGGATTTAGTAGCACTCATGGTTCCTGTCGCGGTTGTTACCTTGTCAGAACACATTGGTCACCAGCTAGTTCTAAGTAAAGTGGTCGGGCGAGACTACATTAAAGAACCTGGATTACATCGATCCATCCTTGGTGATGGAACAGCAACGATCATTTCAGCCCTAATTGGCGGACCGCCTAAAACGACCTATGGTGAAAATATTGGCGTATTAGCCATTACGAGAGTCTATAGTGTTTATGTTATTGCTGGAGCAGCAGTATTAGCCACTATCTTAGGATTTATTGGGAAAGTTACGGCCTTAATTCAAACCATACCAAGTCCTGTCATGGGTGGAGTATCTATACTCTTGTTTGGGATTATTGCCTCATCAGGTTTACGAATGTTAGTCGATAGCAAAATCGATTTTGCTGATAAACGTAATCTTGTCATTTCATCTGTCATTCTTGTCATTGGGATTGGTGGAGCAATCGTGAAATTACCATTTCATATCGAAGTCCAAGGAATGGCTTTGGCAGCGATCATTGGCGTATTATTAAACCTCATCTTGCCAGGAAGAGCGTCCATGGACGACAATATGTTTGAAGAAAAAGAAACAACTTCAAAAAAGAAAACTGCATAATAGAAGAAACCTTTTAAAGGAAGTCCAGAGAGGCTTATAAGGGTGTAATGCTGAAATAAGGGGATGGCTACTTCAAATAATCCTTTGTTAGGCATGGTCGATTTACACCCTGATCCATTCGGTCAGGGTGTTTTATATTCAAAAAATGGAGAGGCGGAAAGATGAATGATACGTCACTTATTAACCACAAATGAATTAAAAGTGGAAGAGATTAATCAAATCTTAGCAGATGCCAATAGCTTTAAAGCCGGACGGAAGTGGAATCCAGAAGGGCAAATGTTTACTGCAAACTTGTTTTTTGAACCAAGCACGAGAACAAAAAGTAGCTTTGAGGTGGCTGAAAGACGACTAGGGTTAGAGGTCATTCCGTTTGAAGTCCAAACATCTAGTGTCCAAAAGGGTGAGACACTTTATGATACGGTGAAAACTTTAGAATCGATTGGCGTAAAAGCAATGGTCATTCGCCATGAACAAGATCGCTATTTTGATGAATTGGTTGAGAAGGTCAACATTCCAATTATTAATGGCGGGGATGGGTGTGGTCACCATCCAACTCAATCACTGCTAGATTTATTGACAATCCAACAGGAATTTAGCGGATTTAAAGGATTGAACATTTCGATTATTGGCGATATTCGTCATAGCCGCGTGGCACGTTCAAATGCTGACGTCCTAACAAGGTTAGGCGCTAACATAACCTTTTCTGGTCCACCAGAATGGTTTGATGTGCAAAGTGGCATCAGTAGGTATAAGCCGATTGAGCGAGCCATTCTAGAAGCGGATGTAGTGATGCTCCTGCGAGTTCAGCATGAGCGGCATCAACAAAAAAGCAGCTACACGGCCAATGAGTACCATCAACAATTTGGTTTAACAATTGAAAGGGAAAAAATGATGAAGCCGGGCAGTATCATTATGCATCCTGCTCCTGTAAATAGAAATGTTGAAATAGCTGATAGTTTGGTAGAGTGCCAAAGATCTAGAATCTTTAAGCAAATGGAAAATGGAGTTTATGTCAGAATGGCGGCCATTAAGCGCTCAATTGAAAGCTTAGAAGGAGGAAATGGATATGAAACTACTTATTCAGAACGCTTGTTACATAGCATCTAATGGTGAATGGATCAACAAAGATATATTAATAGAAGATGGTGAAATTTCGAAAATAGAATCTAACCTAGACGAAGCTGTCGATCGAACAGTAGATGCCAAAGGAAAAATAGTATCACCAGGTTTTATCGACCTTCATGTCCACCTCCGTGAACCAGGTGGAGAAAAAAAAGAAACCATCGCCACTGGCACACAGGCAGCTGCAAGAGGCGGATTTACTACTATTGCCAACATGCCAAACACAAGACCGGTGCCTGACACCATAAACCATATGAACGACTTGCAAAGACGCATAAAGGAGTCAGCTCGAGTGAGAGTGCTTCCGTATGCTTCGATTACCCTGAGACAGGCGGGGCAAGAGTTAACGGATTTCAAGTCGCTTAAGGAGGCTGGGGCTTTTGCTTTTACTGATGATGGGGTTGGAGTTCAGTCCGCTGATATGATGCTTGCAGCAATGCGTAAAGCTACCGATGTCAATATGGCGATTGTTGCTCATTGCGAAGAAAATACACTTATTCATAAGGGGTGCGTCCATGATGGGTCATTTGCAAAAGACCACGGTTTAAATGGAATTCCCTCCGTTTGTGAATCTGTGCAAATTGCCCGAGATGTACTGCTAGCAGAAGCAGCAGGCTGTCATTATCATGTATGTCATGTTAGTACGAAAGAATCTGTTCGGGTGATAAGAGATGCCAAACGCGCAGGTATTAAGGTTACAGCGGAAGTAACACCGCATCATTTATTGTTGACCCAAAATGATATTCCGGGATTAGATGCAAATTACAAAATGAATCCGCCACTTCGTGATACGGAAGATCGGGCAGCTCTCATTGAAGGATTACTTGATGGAACAATAGATTTTATCGCTACCGATCATGCTCCACATACAACAGAAGAAAAACAGGAAGGCATGATATTGGCGCCCTTCGGCATCGTTGGCTTAGAATCAGCCTTTCCACTTCTTTACACTGAACTGGTTCGAAAACAAATCATCACACTTGAACAATTACTTGAATGGTTAACCGTCAAGCCTGCAAATGCCTTTGCGCTTCCATACGGAAAAATTGAAGTAGGTGCACCAGCTGACTTGGTGATCTTAAACTTAGAAGAAGAACAGGTTATTAACCCTGAAGAATTTTTATCTAAAGGCAAAAATACGCCATTTGGCGGCTGGGCATGTACGGGGTGGCCAGAGCTAACCATCGCTGCAGGGAAAATAGCTTGGGAAAAAGGATGTGTACTAGCATGAAAAAACAACTGATATTAGAAGACGGTACAATTATGATCGGTAAAGGCTTTGGCGGTGACACGGAAACCATTGGAGAAATAGTTTTTAACACAGGGATGACGGGCTATCAAGAAATCCTCTCGGACCCATCCTATTGTGGACAGATTGTTACACTAACCTATCCACTAATCGGAAACTATGGAATAAATCGTGACGATTTCGAATCTATTCATCCTGCTGTGAAAGGATTTATTGTCAAGGAAGCTACGGAGTTTCCCTCTAATTGGCGCAGTGAAATGACCATCGATGAATATTTTCAAATGAAAAAAATTCCTGGCATTATGGGGATTGATACACGGAAATTAACGAGAATTATTCGTCAATACGGTACCTTAAAGGGAGCAATCTGTGGCATCGATAAAAATCCTGACGAGGTATTACGAAAATTACATAAAGCACAACTGCCTACCAACCAAGTCAAACAGGTTTCCACGAAAAATGCTTATCCAAGCCCAGGGAGAGGAAAAAGGGTAGTGTTGGTGGATTTTGGCATGAAGCATGGAATCTTACGGGAACTCAACCAACGTGACTGTGATGTCATTGTCGTTCCCTACCACACAACTGCAGCGGAAATCCTCCACTTAAGACCGGATGGAATTATGCTTTCCAATGGCCCTGGGGATCCGAAGGATGTACCGGAAGCAATCGATATGCTTAGAGAAGTGATAGGGAAAGTTCCGTTGTTTGGGATTTGTCTTGGTCATCAATTGTTTGCCCTTGCGTGCGGGGCCAATACCGAAAAAATGAAGTTTGGCCATCGTGGTTCTAACCACCCTGTGAAAGACTTGGCTACAGGTAAAATTGCGATTACATCACAAAATCATGGCTATACAGTTGAAGCTGCTTCAATTAACAATACAAGTTTATCCATCACCCATATTGCCATTAATGATGGATCAGTAGAAGGGTTGCGACATCTAGATTATCCAGCCTTCACTGTTCAGTATCATCCTGAAGCATCCCCTGGACCAGAAGATGCGAACGGTTTATTTGATCAGTTTCTTGCGCTGATGGAAGAAAACAAACTGGAGGTTTCAGCACATGCCTAAACGTACAGATATCCACTCTATTTTAGTAATCGGCTCAGGACCCATTGTCATCGGTCAGGCGGCGGAATTTGATTATGCCGGCACCCAGGCTTGTATCGCTTTAAAAGAAGAAGGGTACCGTGTCATTCTTGTAAACTCTAACCCTGCGACCATTATGACAGATACAGAGATTGCTGATCGCGTTTATATCGAGCCATTGACAGTTGAGTTTGTAAGCCAAATCATCAGGAAAGAGCGTCCTGATGCCCTGCTTGCAACGCTCGGTGGGCAAACAGGTCTTAACCTTGCTGTTGCGCTTTCAGAGTCAGGCGTTTTGGCGGAATATGGCGTTGAAATCCTTGGCACTAAACTTTCTGCTATTAAGCAAGCAGAGGACAGGGATCTCTTCCGCAGCTTAATGAATGAGTTACAGGAACCTGTTCCAGATAGTGAGATTATCCATGAACTGGCAGAAGCCCAAGCATTTGTTGACAGGATTGGCTTTCCAGTCATTGTTCGACCTGCCTATACGTTAGGTGGAACTGGCGGAGGAATTTGTCATACGGAGGAAGAGCTTACGGAAATCGTGACAAGCGGCTTAAAGCATAGCCCTGTAAATCAATGTTTACTTGAAAAAAGTATAGCTGGTTTTAAAGAGATAGAATACGAAGTCATGCGTGATAGCAATGACACGGCGATTGTAGTCTGTAATATGGAAAACATTGATCCAGTTGGCGTCCATACAGGCGATTCCATTGTGGTTGCGCCAAGTCAGACATTGAGTGATCGAGAATATCAACTGCTGCGAAATGTATCATTAAAAATTATTCGGGCCCTAGGGATTGAAGGTGGCTGTAACGTTCAACTGGCTTTGGATCCTGCAAGCTTCCAATATTATATTATCGAAGTAAATCCACGTGTAAGTCGTTCATCGGCATTGGCATCTAAAGCGACTGGTTATCCGATTGCCAAGCTCGCTGCAAAAATCGCTGTAGGGTTAACACTTGATGAAATGATGAATCCAGTAACAGGTAAAACATACGCATGCTTTGAACCTGCACTCGATTATATCGTGACGAAAATCCCAAGATGGCCGTTTGATAAATTTGAATCAGGAAATCGTTCATTAGGTACACAAATGAAAGCAACGGGCGAAATTATGGCGATAGGCAGAACCTTTGAAGAATCATTGCTTAAAGCAATACGTTCCCTCGAAGCAGGCGTTTACCATTTTGAATTAAATGGGGCGGATGAAATTGATGATGCTTTGCTCGAGAAACGGATCCGCAAGGCCGGAGATGAACGGCTCTTTTACATTGCTGAAGGGTTAAAACGGGGCTTGAAAACCGAAACAATCCATCAATGGAGTAAAATCGATCTGTTCTTTTTGAAGAAAATGGAAGGGCTTATAGACCTAGAAACAGAACTTATTGAAAAACAGTTTGATAAAGAATTGCTACTTGAAGCCAAGCAAAAGGGCTTTACAGATAAAAAACTCGCTGAGCTCTGGCAAATGAATGAGAGTGAGCTTATTTACTTCCGTAAGCAGGCTGGGATTAACCCGGTTTATAAAATGGTTGATACCTGTGCATCAGAATTTGAATCAGCTACCCCTTATTACTATGGCACTTATGAAGAGGAAAACGAGTCGATCGTAACAGCGCGAAAAAGTGTCATGGTCCTTGGATCCGGTCCAATTCGCATCGGTCAAGGGATTGAATTTGATTATGCGACCGTCCATTCAGTAAAAGCGATTAAAGAGGCTGGCTATGAAGCGATCATTATCAACAACAATCCTGAGACCGTTTCAACCGACTTCAGTATTTCAGATAAGCTTTATTTCGAACCGCTCACCATTGAGGATGTTATGAACGTTATTGAATTGGAAAAACCGATCGGGGTTATTGTCCAATTTGGCGGACAAACAGCGATTAATCTGGCGGCAGCGCTAGAAGAAAACGGAGTGAAAATTCTTGGGACCAGTCTTGAGGATTTAGACCGAGCTGAAAATAGAGATAAATTTGAACAGGCGCTCGAACAGTTAACGATTCCACAGCCACTTGGTAAAACGGCTCTTTCAGTAGATGAAGCCATCCTGATTGCAAAAGAAATCGGCTACCCTGTTCTAGTCCGACCTTCCTATGTCCTCGGCGGCAGAGCGATGGAAATTGTTTACCATGAAAATGAACTGCTTCATTATATGGAGAATGCTGTGAAAATAAATCCTGAACACCCCGTCTTAATTGATCGTTATTTAACCGGAAAGGAAATAGAAGTCGATGCCATTTGTGATGGGGAAAATGTCTTAATCCCTGGAATTATGGAACATATTGAGCGAGCAGGGGTCCATTCTGGTGACTCGATAGCTGTGTATCCCCCACAAACTCTTTCAGAGTCTGTAAAGCAGACACTGGTGGAATATACAGAGAAATTAGCAAGGGGCTTAAAGATAATTGGATTATTAAACATCCAGTATGTTCTGGCCGGAGATCAAGTATATGTTCTTGAAGTCAATCCCCGTTCAAGCCGAACGGTCCCATTCTTAAGTAAAATCACAAACATCCCAATGGCGAAGATAGCCACTAAAGCCATTCTAGGCGTGTCCATTCTCGATCAAGGCTATATTCCTGGCCTTGTAACAGAGAAAGAGGGAGTATATGTAAAGGTTCCTGTGTTTTCCTTCGCAAAGCTTAAGAGTGTAGATATTACGCTTGGACCAGAAATGAAGTCGACAGGAGAGGTTATGGGTAAAGACCATACGCTTGAAAAAGCATTATATAAAGGATTAGTCGCTTCAGGGATGAATATTAAACAATTTGGTACGGTCCTATTTACAGTCGCTAATAAAGATAAGCAAGAAGCATTAAAACTAGCGCTCCGTTTTGCAGCGAATGGGTATCGATTAATGGCAACAAGTGGGACAGCTGCTGTTTTACAAGCTGCGGGGCTTCCAGTCAAAGTTGTTGGAAAAATTGGTGCGGAAGGCCAAACGTTGTTGGATGTCATCCATCGAGGTGAGGCACAGTTTATTATTAATACGTTAACGAAAGGGAAACAGCCTGCTCGAGATGGATTTAGGATCCGCCGCGAGGCAGTAGAAAATGGGGTGCCGTGTTTAACTTCATTGGATACCGCTGATGCTATCCTTAAAGTCATTGAATCAATGAATTTCTCAACAGAAGCGATGAATACGCTCATAAAGGAGGAGGTATTTGCATGATCCAAAAAGAACTATGCAAAATCATCAGCCAGACCGAGATCGCTACGAATATTTATGAGCTTACGGTGTCAGCACAGTTAACACGTGAAATCGTTGCACCAGGGCAATTTGTTCATCTACGAGTCGCAAGCGGAGGCGATCCTCTCTTACGCAGACCGATTAGCATCTGTTCTTATGATCGAAATAAGCTGCAGTTTACTATGATTTATCGGAAAGAAGGACACGGAACGTCATTATTAACAAAAATGGTTGCAGGGATGGAGATCGATATTCTTGGGCCGTTAGGGAACGGGTTTCCAATTGAGGAAGTTAGCAGTGGGGAAACAGCTTTGCTCGTAGGTGGTGGAATCGGAGTTCCCCCACTATATGAGCTTTCCAATCAGCTTGCTGCAAACGGGGTTCACGTGATTCACGTGCTCGGCTTTCAAACAAGGGCAGCGAGCTTTTACGAGGATAAATTTTTAGAAAATGGGGAAACATACGTTGCCACTGTCGATGGAACGTATGGCAGCAAAGGCTTTGTTACCGATATTATCAAAGATATTCAATTTGATTGTCTGTATACATGCGGACCAACGTCAATGTTACAAGCTATTGCCAAACAATATCCGGATGAAAAAGTATTTCTATCACTAGAAGAAAGAATGGGCTGTGGGATTGGTGCTTGCTTCGCCTGTGTTTGTAAACAAACAGATGATCCAACAGGAGTTTCCTATAAAAAAGTATGCAGTGATGGACCAGTTTTCCGTGCTGGGGAGGTACTAATATGAGTCGTTTAAACATCGAATTACCTGGATTAACCCTTAAAAATCCGATTATGCCAGCCTCAGGATGCTTTGGATTTGGCAAGGAATATAGTCAGTTCTATGATCTTAGTACGCTTGGGGCGATTATGATAAAAGCGACAACAGTAGAACCGAGATTCGGAAATCCAACTCCACGGGTAGCAGAAACGAATGCGGGCATGCTGAATGCGATTGGATTGCAAAATCCAGGTCTCCAAAAAGTGATGGGGGAAGAGCTTCCATGGTTAGCCCAATATGATGTGCCCATTATCGCTAATGTGGCGGGGTCCGTTGAAGAGGATTATATTACGGTTGCGAAAGAAATATCGCAAGCCCCAAATGTCCATGCACTTGAATTAAATATTTC
Source organism: Neobacillus jeddahensis (assembly GCF_000612625.1). Taxonomy (GTDB): domain Bacteria; phylum Bacillota; class Bacilli; order Bacillales; family Cytobacillaceae; genus Neobacillus; species Neobacillus jeddahensis. The sequence goes on along the minus strand of NZ_CCAS010000004.1, from coordinate 86,400 downwards.
ATGTCCGAATGTAAAAACGGGCGGGATTGCCTTTGGAACGATTCCAGAGGTGGCCAGGCAATTAACCAAGAAAGTAAAGGCCATATCAGCTGTGCCGGTCTATGTGAAGCTGTCACCAAATGTAACGAATATCGTTGAAATGGCGAAAGCAGTAGAAGAAGGTGGTGCTGACGGCTTAACCATGATTAATACGCTTATCGGGATGCGCCTTGACATCAAGACAGGCAAGCCCATTCTTGCCAATCGAACAGGAGGATTATCAGGACCAGCGATTAAGCCTGTAGCGATACGGATGATTTATGAAGTGAGTCAAGCAGTAAATATTCCAATCATTGGCATGGGTGGAATTCAGACGGCTGCAGATGTTCTTGAGTTCTTTTATGCAGGTGCCAGCGCCGTTGCCGTTGGTACAGCGAATTTTGTGGATCCATTTGTTTGTCCAACGATCATTGAGGAATTACCCAATATGTTAGAAACATTAGGTTTTGAACATATCAGTGAATGTCAGGGAAGGAGTTGGAAAAAACATGAACAATTCGCTTATCATCGCGCTTGATTTCGCCAATAGCAGCGAAGTATCTCGTTTTTTGCAGTCGTTTGAAGGTCGAGAGCTTTTTGTTAAAGTGGGTATGGAGCTATTTTATCAAGAGGGGCCTGCTATTATTCAGCTTTTGAAAGATAAAGGACATCATATTTTCCTAGATTTAAAGCTCCATGATATACCGAATACTGTAAAAAGTGCCATGAAGGGTTTGGCACGACTGGAATGCGATCTTGTCAATGTTCATGCAGCTGGTGGCAAAGAGATGATGCAGGCAGCATTAGAAGGTTTGGAGGCAGGGACCACCGCAGGACGAAAGCGTCCCAAGTGTATCGCCGTCACCCAATTGACAAGTACGTCACAGGAGCAGATGAATGATGAGCAACTCATCCCGGTTAGCTTAAAGAAATCTGTTCTTCATTACGCATCCATAGCCAATCAGGCTGGCTTAGATGGGGTGGTTTGTTCAGCCTGGGAATCGCAAGCTATTCACGATCAAACTAGTAACTCCTTTTTAACCGTTTGCCCAGGGATCAGAATGGAGTCAGATCAAGTTGGAGACCAAAAACGTGTGGCAACTCCTGAATTCGCAAGACAAGCAGGCGTAAATGCTATTGTGGTGGGGCGATCGATAACGCGGTCAGCCGATCCAGTGAAAAGCTATGACCAATGGATGAATATTTGGAGGGGAATCTATCAATGAAAGAGAAATTTGCTGAACTACTTTTAGAAATCAATGCAGTAGCATTAAGACCGCAAACTCCATTTACATGGACATCAGGGTTAAGGTCCCCCATATATTGTGATAATCGTTTGACACTTTCATACCCGGCGGCTAGAAGCGAAATTGCCCAAGGGTTACAAAACCTAATTCTTGAAAACTTTCCTGAAGCAGACGTTATTGCCGGAACAGCGACAGCAGGAATTCCACATGCTGCTTGGGTTAGTGACCGGATGGAATTACCCATGTGTTATGTTCGCTCAAAAGCGAAGGGTCATGGCAAAGGCAATCAAATTGAAGGAAAAGTTGAACGAGGTCAAAAGGTTGTCGTTGTGGAAGATTTGATTTCAACTGGCGGCAGTGTTATTACCGCAGTAGAGGCTTTAAGGGAATCAGGTTGTGAAGTGCTTGGAGTGGTATCAATCTTTACATACGGATTAGAAAAAGGGAAACAGCTGCTTAAGGAGGCGGCGATTACGAGTTTCTCGCTGACCGACTTTTCAACCTTAATTGAGGTAGCGATTGTAAATGAAGTTGTCAGTGCTGAGGATCAACAAAGTTTGTTGTTATGGAGGAAGGATCCGTCTTCATGGAGTAATCAGTTCGAACAACTGCTTCAAAAATAATATGATCATGGCTGATTAAGAAGATGAACAAGGGGAGCTCAAATTTTTGAGCTCCCCTTAATCATTCACTTTTTCAATTGCAACACTAGTTCCTCATCAGGGGTAACATAAACCGTTTGCTGGTTGTCATAAATGACAAAACCTGGCTTGGCCCCACTTGGCTTTTTCACATGGCGAACCTTTGTAAAGTCGACTGGTACTGAACTTGAGTTCCGTGCTTTACTGTAATAAGCAGCTAATATGGCAGCTTCCCTAATCGTTTCATCTGAAGGTTCCTTAGTGCGGATGACCACATGGGATCCGGGAATATCCTTTGTATGAAACCAAATTTCATCCCGTGCCGCCAATTTATTTGTTAAAAAGTCATTTTGCTTATTATTTTTCCCTACGATAATCTCTGTTCCATCTGATGCAACAAAATGATCTAGCACCGGTTTAGATTGCTTGCTTTTCTTATTCCCCTTTTTCTGGCGTTCACGAATATAGCCGCCCTCGACCAATTCCTCGCGAATTTCCTGAATATCTTTAGGAGAGGCAGCTTGAACCTGCTGAATTAAATTATCAAAATAGGCAACTTCCTCACGCGCCATCTCAATTTGTTCAACGACAACAGCCACAGCATTTTTCGCCTTTTGGTATTTGGAAAAATACTTTTGAGCATTCTCCGATGGCGTTTTCCTTGGATCAAGCGGAATCACCATTGTACCGCCCAATTCATCGTAATAATTAACGACTTCAATCTCCTTCATTCCTTTTTTTGCTGCATAAAGATTGGCCGTTAATAATTCCCCATTTAGCTGAAACTGCTCTGCACGTGCGGCTTCCTTTAATGTATCTTCGAGCTTAACAATCTTCTTATCATTTTTTTCTTTTTCATTACTGATCAATCGTTCAATATCATGACCTTGCTGCTTGACCCGGTCCCGTTCGGCTTTACCGAAATAAAAGCGATCTAGCAACTCACTTAGAGTGGGAAAGGACTTCTCTTCTCCCTTAATATGTCCAAGCGGGAAAAGGTAAAACGATTCCTTTCCATTGCTCGTCATGATTGAAGGGGAGATATCACCTTCTGCTATTTTTCGAATCAGCTGGACAAACATTGAGGGGACAGTGTTGCGATTGGCTAGTCCAGATTGAAAGATTACTTCTTTCGCAAATAGTGGTGAAATCCCGGCAAACTGCTCGACTAGCTGACGGTCGAGCTTGCCACCATTAAAATCAAGCTTCTTTAGTACATCCCCTTCAACTGCCGAAAAAGGATTTTGTTTATGTTGCTCTGGTGGATAAATGTAAGGCTGACCTGGTAAAATGGCTCTGTGACTGTTTACCGCAAACGAGACATGCTTAACACTGTCAAGAATCACGTTTCGTGTTTTATCAACTAATACAATATTGCTATGTCGTCCCATAATTTCAATTATTAACTGTTTATAGCTAAGATCTCCAAGCTCGTTCCGACCTTTGATTTCTAAGATGATCATTCGGTCATTATCAACTTGATATAAATCTTCTAATATATGTCCTTCAATATGCTTCCTGAGCAGCATACAAAACATTGGTGGTTCACTTGGATTGTCGTAGGCTTCATTAGTGAGTTGAACTCGTGAATAGCTAGGGTGAGCAGATAATAGGAGCTTTTGATTGCCACCGTTTGCTCGGATCGTAAGAATTACTTCATTTTTATATGGTTGATGGACTTTATTAATTCGTCCGCCTTTTAAGGAACGAATCAGTTCATCCACCATCGCTTTTGTAAATAAACCATCAAATGACATTGTAAAACATCCTTTTCTTCTAACATATAACTTCATCCGCTAGTAACGGTCCTCGGTTAGACCCTCAATGATTGAAGCCTCACTATATTATATCCTACAATTTTAAATTCTGTCTTATTTTACTCTGCATTACATGTTCAGATAGCATTTTTTTGGACGACCCTGAATATGCTTTCTTTAGAGTATGTCTATCAAAGGGGGAAGTGAGATGGTCGGATGAAATTCCACGAAATGAAGATAGATCAGGTAGAAAAGGCCTTAGAAACCGACTTTTCTTCGGGATTATCACAAGAAGAAGTAAAGCAAAGGATCAAGGTTCAAGGGTTAAATGAATTGGAGGAAGGAGAAAAGCAATCGGCTTTACTCTTATTTTTTAGCCAATTTAAAGATTTTATGGTATTAGTGCTACTTGCAGCAACGTTAATTTCAGGCCTATTAGGCGAATATATTGATGCAATTGCGATTATTGCGATCGTCATTATTAACGGTTGTCTTGGTTTTTATCAAGAAAGACGGGCGGAGAAATCTCTCCAAGCTCTAAAGGAACTATCTGCTCCACAGGTGATGGTTCTCCGCGATGGGAAGTGGGTCAAAGCTACTTCCAAAGAAATTGTGATCGGGGATATTTTAAAGTTTGCTAGTGGTGATCGAATTGGTGCCGATGTACGAATAATTGAATCTAAAAGTTTAGAAATAGAAGAGTCTGCTCTTACTGGTGAATCTGTTCCTGTTTCCAAACATATAGAGCCCTTATCCAACCCTAATCCAGGAATTGGTGATATGGAAAATATCGCTTTTATGGGGACGATGATCACAAGGGGGAGTGGGGTAGGTGTTGTCATTGCAACAGGGATGAAAACAGCGATGGGACAAATAGCGGACTTATTACAAAATGCAGAGTCGCAGGATACCCCTTTGCAGCGCCGCTTAGAGCAGTTAGGGAAAATATTAATTACCGTTGCCCTGTTGCTGACAGTTCTCGTTGTTGCTGTTGGGGTACTGCGGGGGCATGATCTGTATGAAATGTTTTTAGCAGGTGTATCCCTTGCTGTTGCAGCTATACCTGAAGGGCTGCCAGCCATCGTTACTGTGGCCTTATCCCTAGGCGTTCAAAAAATGATCAAGAAAAATGCAATAGTTAGGAAGCTCCCAGCTGTTGAAACGCTTGGCTGCGCTTCGGTCATTTGTTCTGATAAAACAGGAACGATGACGCAAAACAAAATGACTGTTACGCACCTTTGGAGTGGCGGACATACGTGGACAGTTGATGGTGTAGGGTACCAGCCACAGGGCAAGTTTTATCGGAATGAACGAAATGTGCACCCTAAAGATGAGAAAGCGTTACAGCAAATGCTTATTTTTGGGATGTTATGCAATCATTCCGAATTAGTAATAAAAGAAGATGATTACATTCTTGATGGGGATCCCACTGAAGGGGCATTACTTGTTAGTGCGATGAAAGCTGGCTTTGATCGTCCCAAATTATTAGATGAGTTTACCATAGTTAATGAATTTCCATTTGATTCAACTAGAAAAATGATGAGTATCCATGTGAAGGATAAACAGGAGCGCCATTTTATTGTGACAAAAGGAGCACCAGATGTCATTTTAGGTATTTGTGAGTCTGTCTTATGGGACGAGCGTACACAGTACTTAAATAAAGAAGCGCAAATGAAGATTCAGGATGCCATCAATGGTCTTGCCTCTCAGGCACTTCGAACGATAGCGATTGCTTTTAAGCCAATTCCAGCCAATACCATTATTTTAAGTGATCAAGAGGCAGAGAAAAAATTAACCTTTATCGGTGTTCAAGGTATGATTGACCCACCTCGACCTGAGGTAAAAGCGGCTGTAAAAGAATGTAAAGCTGCAGGGATAAAAACAGTCATGATTACGGGAGACCATGTGATCACTGCCAAAGCGATTGCTTCCCAGCTTGGAATTTTAACGAAAAAGAGCAAGGTACTTGAAGGCAGTACATTATCTGATATGTCGGTCGAAGAACTTGAAGAAGTGGTCGATGACATTTCAGTGTTTGCTCGTGTTTCGCCGGAACATAAACTAAAAATTGTTAAGGCATTACAAAATAGAGGACATATTGTCGCAATGACAGGTGATGGAGTAAATGATGCTCCTGCTATTAAGGCGGCAGATATTGGGGTGGCAATGGGAATCACTGGCACTGATGTCGCCAAAGAAGCTTCAGCACTTGTGTTATTGGATGATAATTTTGCGACAATTAAGGCTGCCATTAAAGAGGGCAGAAACATTTATGAAAATATTCGAAAATTCGTCCGTTATTTATTAGCTTCAAATGTGGGTGAAATCTTAGTTATGTTGTTTGCGATGATATTGGCTTTACCGCTCCCACTGATTCCGATCCAAATCCTTTGGGTGAATTTAGTGACTGACGGTTTACCGGCGATGGCACTTGGGCTTGATCGACCGGAGGAAAATGTGATGAAACGTGGTCCGCGCAGTCCGAATGAAGGGGTTTTTTCCAGAGGATTAGGTTGGAAGGTGGTTTCACGGGGATTCTTAATCGGCGTTGTTACCTTATTATCCTTCATGATAGTGTACCAAAACGATCAGTCTCAACTCCCCTATGCGCAAACTGTCGCCTTTGCGACACTCGTGATGGCACAGCTTATCCATGTCTTTGATTGCCGAAGTGAAAAATCAGTTCTTTCAAGAAATCCGTTTGGAAACCCATACCTAGTTTGGGCAGTTCTTTCTTCGCTAGTATTAATGCTTGTGGTTATCTATTATCCACCGTTGCAACCGATTTTCCATACTCTCCCGATTGCTGCAAAAGATTGGCTGCTAATTGTGGGACTATCGTCTATACCAACTTTTTTATTAGCAGGATCATTTTTGTTAAGAAAAACAAAATAAAGTGTGTTATAATCCAAAAGGTAATAGAATCCCTTCTATTACCTTTTGTCTGTTTTTATATAGAAAGCCGATCATTTTTCAAAGATTGGATGTGTAAGTGATGGTTATAAGTATGACAGGCTTTGGAAGAGGAAGAAAAGAATCATCCGCCTTCTCTGTAAATGTGGAAATTAAATCAGTCAATCACCGTTTTTCTGAAATGAATATCCGCATGCCAAGACAACTATTAAAAATAGAAGATAAAATAAAAAAGAAATTAAGTGAGCATATACGCCGTGGTAGAGTTGAAGTGTATGTTGGTGTTGAAGGGGAAGGGATCGTTACCCGAAAAGTCCATATAGATTGGAAACTGGTTGAGGAATATTACCAAATCATCAACGAGGTTCAAAACAAATATGGAATTGCAGGGAATATCTCACTTCAGGATTTGCTGAATCAAACAGACCTTTTACATATTGAAGAAAGTGAAGCTGGAAATGAAGAGATTGAAAAATTAGTCTTGACTGCTGCGGAAGAGGCAGTAATTTTACTGAAACAAATGCGGATGGCTGAAGGGGAAGAGCTGAAAAAAGACTTACTAGCTATTTCTTCCCAATTAGAAGTGAACGTATTTGAACTTCAGAAATATGCCCCTCTCGTTGTCCATTCCTTTAAGGAACGTCTCACCAAAAGGATGCAGGAATTTGTAAATGGACAAGTGGATGAAACAAGGATTTTAACTGAAGTCGCTGTGTTTGCTGATAAAGCGGATATTAATGAGGAAATTACACGCTTAAAAAGCCATATTCAACAATTCTTACAAACTTTACATGATCACGAACCAATAGGTAGAAAACTTGATTTTATTGTTCAAGAGATGAACAGAGAGGCGAATACGATTGGTTCAAAAGCAAATGATTCAAATATTGCTAAAACAGTGGTTGAGATCAAAAGTTTACTAGAGAAGCTAAAGGAACAGGTGCAGAATATCGAGTAGCACTTGTTTAGAAATGGACTAACACGGTCAAAATATATTATTGATGATTGGATGAGGACCATGTCGATAAAATTAATTAATATTGGATTTGGAAATATTGTTTCCGCCAATCGTATTATTTCCATTGTCAGCCCAGAATCGGCTCCAATAAAAAGGATTATTCAAGATGCTCGGGATCGAGGCTCACTCATAGACGCTACATACGGAAGACGAACGCGTGCAGTAATTGTCATGGATAGTGACCATGTTATTTTATCTGCTGTACAACCAGAAACGGTGGCTCATCGTTTAACGGATCGTGATGAAATTATTGATGAAGGGTAGGATTTTATAACATGCAGGAAAAAGGATTGCTGATAGTACTCTCAGGGCCATCCGGGGTTGGAAAAGGGACAGTTCGAAAAGAAATTTTTTCTCATCCAGAAACAGCCTTTGAATATTCCATTTCGATGACGACCCGCTCGCCACGTGAAGGCGAAATTGATGGTGTCGATTATTTCTTTAAAACAAGAGAAGAGTTTGAACAATTAATCAAACAGGGCAAGCTATTGGAGTATGCCGAATTTGTCGATAACTATTACGGAACACCAGTTGATTATGTTCGCCAAACGTTAGATGCTGGAAAAGATGTCTTTTTAGAAATTGAAGTAAAGGGCGCTCGACAGGTCCGTGAAAAATTCCCAGAAGGTTTATTTATCTTTCTTATGCCTCCAAGCTTGACTGAACTAAAGAATCGGATTGTCACAAGAGGCACGGAAACGGAAGACATTATCCAAAATAGGATGTTATCTGCCCGTGAAGAAATTGAAATGATGGAATTATATGATTATGTAGTTGAGAATGACCAGGTAAAGCGTGCCTGCGATCGTGTAAAGGCGATTGTCACTGCTGAACATTGTCGTAGAGAACGTGTAGAACATCGTTATAAAAAATTGCTGGAGGTTGAATAATATGTTATATCCATCTATTGACTCATTATTAGAAAAAATTGATTCAAAATATTCTCTTGTGTCTGTTGCTGCTAAGCGTGCACGTGTAATGTCACAAGTAAAAGACGAAAGATTACCGAAATATGTTTCTTATAAATATGTGGGAAAAGCATTAGAAGAAATTTATAGCGGCGAACTAACTTATCGAGTTTCAAAAAAGGCTGAATCGGCTTTAGACTAGTCAAATCGTAAAAAATGATAAACATGGAAGAAGGTCTGACAAGAGGGAAATCACCTGCATGTCAGCCTTTTTTATTTTTTTTCCTAAAAGGGTTGAATATTGTCGAGATCTGATAGGAAATAGATGAAAAATTATACTCTTTCTAGCATAATAAGAAGAAAGATACCGTTATGGACGAGAAGTGGGGGATTCAAAGAAGATGAAGGATACAAACATTTTATTATGTGTAACTGGGGGTATAGCCGTTTACAAGGCAGCAGCCTTAACGAGCAAGCTTGTCCAAGCTGGGGCACATGTCAAAGTCATATTAAGTGAGTCGGCTGAAAAATTTGTTACCCCTCTAACCTTTCAAGCCTTGTCTCGTAATGAAGTATTTACTGATACCTTTGATGAAAAAAATCCGCAAGTAATCGCCCATATTAATCTTGCTGATTGGGCGGACTTGATTTTAGTTGCCCCTGCAACGGCCAATACAATTGCCAAAATAGCAGGTGGCATAGCTGATAATATGATTACGACCACATTACTTGCGGCGACCGCACCTGTGTGGATTGCTCCAGCAATGAATGTCCATATGTATGATCATCCGGCTGTCAAAAAAAATCTACGTCAATTAGCGGAGTATGGCTATCAGTTTATTGAGCCCAGTGAAGGCTACTTGGCCTGTGGCTATGTTGGAAAGGGACGACTGGAAGAGCCTGAGAAAATCGTTACGTTAATTCAAAAGTTCTTTAGCGATGAATTTCAACCACAATTAAAGGGAAAAACGGTCGTGATTACAGCAGGTCCAACAAGAGAGAAAATTGACCCCGTGCGCTTTATTTCTAATCATTCAACCGGGAAAATGGGATATTCCCTTGCCGAAGAGACGTTAAAACAGGGCGCTCATGTTGTTCTCATTTCAGGACCGGTTCAAATGATTGCTCCTGCTGGGGTAGAGCTTGTAAACGTCGAGAGCGCCGAAGAAATGTATAACGCTGTATTAAAGTATTATGATAGCGCTGATGTGGTCATCAAAACGGCTGCGGTCGCCGACTATCGCCCTAAATTCAGTTATGACCAAAAGGTGAAAAAACAAGCTGGGGATACGGCAATTGAACTAGAAAGAACGAAAGACATTTTGTATGAGTTAGGACAAAGGAAAAAGAATCAAGTACTGGTTGGCTTTGCGGCCGAGACTGAAAATTTAGATGAATACGCTAGAAAAAAATTAGTAAAGAAAAATGCTGACATAATCGTTGCAAATAATGTGAAAACAATGGGAGCGGGATTTGGAACAGATACAAACATTGTCACTCTATTCAAACATACCGGAGAGGTTACCGAACTGCCCCTAATGTCAAAAAAGGATGTTGCAAGAAAAATCATCGAAGAAATTACTTCACTTTTGAAGGATATGGATAAAAATGAAAATAGCTAGTGTGATTGTGGATGTTCCGACAAAGCAAACGGACCGGGCCTTTGATTATCTAATTCCAGAACAATGGCATGGGGTTATTCAGCCAGGGATGAGAGTAGTGGTGCCATTTGGACCGAGAAATATCCAGGGGTTTGTTACGGAGCTGAAGGCAGAATCAGACTTTAAGAAATTAAGAGAAATCATCGAGCCCATGGATCTTGTGCCCGTGTTAAATGAGGAATTACTGAGACTAGCAGACTGGTTAACAGAAAATACACTTTGCTTTAAGATTTTTGCTTTTCAAGTGATGCTCCCGGCCGCTTTAAAAGCCAAATACGAAAAAAAGGTAAAGCTTGCTGCTGGGAGAGTTATTGCTGATTTACCAGAGCAGTTGCAATCCTTTTTTGAAAATGAAGGGATGCTTGACTGGGAGGAAGCATTAAAAATGGGATTGGTTTCTCTATTGCAAAGAGAATCAGCAAAGGGACTGTTAGAAGTTATTTATGTGGTAAGGGAACGTGTCAAGAAAAAACAACGGAAATTCGTACGTCCAACGGTAACTCTAGCTGAATTAGAAGTTGAAATAAACCGTATACCCGTCAAAGCTGAAAAGCAACGACAGGTATTACGCTATTTTTCCATGCACTTCAATGAAATTGAGGTTAGTAAACTGATTGCCGATGTTAAAACCTCGGCCTCAACCGTGAAGTCACTAGTTGAGAAAAACCTGTTAACTGAATTTGAAAGGGAGGTTTATCGTGATCCCTTTGAACATCGATTATTTGAGCGAACAAAACCCTTCCCGTTAACGACATCTCAGCAAACGGCAATTGCACCAATTCTTCGTGCTATTGAATTAAATCAGCACGAGGTATTTTTACTTTATGGCGTCACTGGGAGTGGTAAGACCGAAATTTACTTACAATCCATCCAGGAAGTCATTGAAAAAGGTAAGGAAGCCATCGTTTTAGTTCCGGAAATAGCTCTCACGCCACAAATGGTTCATCGGTTTAAAGGAAGGTTTGGGGACTTAGTGGCTGTTTTACACAGCGGTTTATCAGCGGGAGAAAAATATGATGAATGGCGAAAAATTCAACGTAAGGAAGTAAAAGTAGTCGTTGGAGCAAGGTCGGCCATTTTTGCCCCATTTGAAAATATCGGCATCATTATAATAGATGAGGAACATGAGACAAGTTATAAGCAGGAAGAAATGCCTCGCTATCACGCAAAAGACGTTGCGGTAGAAAGAGCGAAAAACTTTAATTGCCCGGTGGTCCTTGGCAGTGCCACTCCTTCACTTGAGTCGTTCGCTAGAGCACAAAAAAAGGTGTATCACTTATTATCACTTTCGAATCGGATGAATAATCAAAAACTGCCTTCTGTTGACATCATTGATATGCGCGAGGAACTCCGTGAGGGCAATCGCTCCATGTTCTCCCGAAAGTTATTTGACTTGTTACAAGATCGAATTGAGAAAAAGCAACAATCCGTCTTATTTTTAAATAAGCGGGGGCACTCTTCGTTTGTGATGTGCAGGGACTGTGGCTATGTCATGAATTGTCCTAATTGCGATATCTCGCTTACCTACCATCGTGTACATGAGCAAATGAAATGCCATTATTGTGGATATGAAAGTCATGTACCAAAGCAGTGTCCTGAGTGCAATAGTGACTATATTCGCTATTTTGGGACTGGAACACAAAAGGTTGAGGAGGAACTGGGTAAGCTTCTTCCCGAGGCAAGAGTGATTCGCATGGATGTAGACACAACCGGTCGAAAAGGTTCACACGAGCGACTATTAACCGATTTTAAGGATGGAAAAGCTGATATTCTATTAGGGACGCAAATGATTGCTAAGGGGCTAGATTTTCCAAACATAACGTTAGTTGGTGTGCTTTCTGCAGATACGATGCTACATTTACCTGATTTTCGTGCTTCTGAAAAAACCTTCCAGCTATTGACCCAGGTTAGTGGACGAGCAGGACGACATCAACTTCCAGGCGAGGTGATCATCCAGACCTATACACCTGAACACTATAGCGTCGAACTTGCTAGTCATCACGATTATGACCTATTTTATCAGCGAGAAATGATGATCCGCAAAGCACATCATTACCCACCCTTTTATTATTTATCCCTTATAACGATAAGTCATGAGCAATTGATTACGGTGGTATCGGCAACAGAGAAAATAGCCAATTATGTCCGCTCCCATGTTTCGAGGGAAGCGGTTGTACTAGGACCTGCGGCCTCTCCCATCCCTAGGATTAATAATAGATATCGGTACCAATGTCTGATAAAATACAAGCGGGAACCGAACTTGACAAAAACGCTCAAAATGATCCTGGATCAATACCAAAAAGATACGAAAAGTGGCTTGCAAGTTTCAATAGATGTAAATCCGTTCATTTTAATGTAAGCTTAGACGGAATTCAGTTTATAAAAAGGTTATGATTCCGGTTTTTGGGTGAAAATGATAGGTAAAGTGAATGCAATCTTCTAACAACTTACGAGCGAGAAGTCTCAATGGTCCTGCCGTGCAAGGGCGCGGATCATAAGAATATCAACAATAGAGTTTAACATAGCTAAATAATAAAAAATGATACTGCAAACTAGTATTGGCACAATGGAGGAACGGAATTGGCAATAAGAAAGATAGTCATTCATCCTGCTGAGATTCTGGAGCAATCCTGCAAGGCAGTGGTGAAATTTGATAAGAAATTAGCAAAAATACTGGATGATATGTACGACACTATGATTGAATTCGATGGGGTTGGACTCGCTGCCCCACAAATAGGGCTAGATGCACGGATTGCCATCGTGGATATCGATGATGAATTAGGGACAATTGAAATGATTAATCCGCGTATTTTAGAAATATCTGGGGAGCAAACAGGACCAGAGGGTTGTTTAAGTTTTCCTGGACTTTTTGGTGAAGTGACCCGGCCTATATATGTTAAAATTGAAGCTTTTGACCGTAAAGGAAGAAAATACACGTTAGAAGCAGAGGATTTCTTAGCAAGGGCGATCCAACATGAACTGGATCATCTTGACGGTGTTTTATTCACAACAAAAGTATCTCGATACTTAACGGAAGATGAGTTAAAAGGAGAAGAAAGTGAATGACGAAAATTATTTTTATGGGTACCCCCGATTTTTCTGTCCCTGTCTTACAGAGAATGATAAATGATGGCTTTGAAGTCATTGGGGTCGTCACCCAACCTGATCGACCGGTGGGGAGAAAAAGAGTGTTAACCCCTCCACCTGTGAAAGTAGAGGCATTGAAACATGGAATCCCCGTTTTTCAACCTGAAAAAATTCGACAAGAAGAAGAGCTAGAGAAAATCCTGTCCCTACAACCTGATTTAATAGTGACCGCTGCTTTTGGACAAATTTTACCTAGGCAATTGTTAGAAGCTCCTAAATATGGGTGTATTAATGTCCATGCATCATTATTACCAGAGCTTCGCGGCGGTGCACCTATTCATTATGCGCTTATTCAAGGGAAAAAGAAAACAGGTGTCACCATCATGTATATGGTGGAGAAATTAGACGCTGGTGATATTTTAACAAGTGTGGAAGTTGCCATTACCGAAGAAGATAATGTTGGTACACTTCATGAAAAATTAAGTGCAGCTGGTGCGGAACTGTTATCAGAAACGTTGCCACTTTTATTGGCTGGAAAGCTCACGCCCATTCCACAAAATGCTGCAGGCGTTACATTTGCTGCTAATATTAGACGAGAACAGGAAAAGATAAACTGGGAAAAAACAGGGGAAGAAATCTATAATCACATCCGTGGATTAAATCCTTGGCCAGTGGCTTTTACTAACTTGGATGGTCAAGTTTTAAAAATATGGCAGGCTAAAAAGGTTCCTGGAACAGAAGGACAAGTACCTGGGACAATCGTAAAAATAGAATCAGATGGTTTCCTTGTGAGTACTGGTAATGATACTGCTATAAAAATAATCGAACTTCAGCCTTCTGGAAAAACAAAAATGCTAAGTGAACAATTTTTACGCGGTGCGGGTTCAAAAATCATAATAGGCAGCAGGCTGGGAGAATAAAATGACATCAACGAATAAAAATGTACGTGCCATTGCGATGGATTTACTTGTCACAATAGAGAAAAACCAATCATATAGCAATTTGCTGTTAAACAATACTATCGAAAAACATCAATTATCTCCTGTTGATGTCGGCCTATTAACCGAATTAACATATGGAACGCTGCAAAGGAAAATGGTGTTAGATTACTTTTTAAATCCATTCATTAAAGAGAATAAAAAACTAGCCAATTGGATCCATCATTTATTGAGGGTGACACTTTATCAAATGGTTTACCTCGATCGAATTCCAGATCGGGCTGCTATATACGAAGCCGTTGAAATTGCGAAAAGTCGGGGCCATAAGGGAATTGCCAGTTTGGTAAATGGTGTCCTAAGAAGTATTCAAAGGCAGGGACTTCCTTCTTTGAATGATATTTCTGATCCAATCGAAAGATTATCCATTGAAACAAGTCATCCGCAATGGCTAGTCACTCGGTGGGTCAATCAATTTGGCTATGAAAAAACAAAAGAAATGTGCGAGATAAACTTAACAGCACCTTTGCAGACAGCCAGAGTCAATCTTACAAAAATTTCTCGTGATGAATGTGTCACTGTTTTGGAAGAGGATGGTTACCAAATAGAGAAGAGTCCGATCATTCCTGAGGCGATCAGGTCGCTTAAAGGAAATTTGGCCTCTACCATTGCCTTTAAGTATGGGATGTTTACGATTCAGGATGAAAGTTCGATGCTGGCAACCTATGCTTTGGGGGCAATGCCTAACGAATACGTACTAGACGCATGTGCTGCACCAGGAGGGAAAAGCACGCATATTGCAGAAAAAATGAACAATACTGGTGAAGTAATCTCGGTTGATCTACATCAGCATAAGGTAAGGTTAATCAATGAGAATGCCAAGCGCTTAGGCTTAGAAAATATCATAACAAGTGTATCTGACTCGCGACATATACAGGAAAAGTTCAAGACTGAATCCTTTGATCGAATTCTTCTTGATGCTCCATGCTCTGGACTTGGCGTCATGAGAAGAAAACCTGACATGAAGTATACAAAAACCGAGAATGATTTAGCACGTTTAAGTTCTATTCAGCAAGACCTATTAACATCGGTTACCCCATTATTGAAAAAAGGGGGTACACTTGTCTATAGTACATGCACGGTCGATAAAGAGGAAAATGAACTCACCGTTAAGACATTTTTAGAGAATCATCCAGAGTTTGTAGGAGATCCAACGTTTAAAAATAGAATGCCAGAAGCAATTCAACCATTAATTACGGGATACGATTTGCAAATATTCCCACAGGATTTTGGCTCTGACGGATTTTACATTGCTGTTTTAAAAAAAGCATAATCGCCTTGAACAGGCCTTTGAGCTAGACAATTGAAAGAAGGTGTAACAGTTGGAACAATTAAACACAACTGAGAAGAAAACAACATTAGACATAGAGAAAAGATCGATTTATTCATTGGAGCTTCACACTTTAAAGGAATGGCTGTCAGAGAATGGTGAGAAGCCTTTTAGGGCGGAGCAGATTTTTGATTGGCTTTATAAAAAAAGAGTGACCACATTTCCGGACATGAGCAATCTATCGAAAGAATTAAGAGATAAATTAGATCAACAATTTCAAATTACGACACTTAATACGGTCATTCAACAAACGTCAACGGATGGAACCATTAAATTTTTGTTTGAGTTAAAGGACGGTTACTCCATCGAAACAGTCTTAATGCGACACGATTATGGAAATTCTGTGTGTGTGACCACACAAGTGGGCTGTCGGATTGGCTGTACCTTCTGTGCTTCTACACTTGGGGGATTAAAGCGACACTTAGAAGCAGGGGAAATTGTGGCTCAAGTTGTGAAAGTACAACAGGCCCTTGATGAGACAGATGAGCGGGTAGACTCTGTGGTCATCATGGGAATTGGTGAACCGTTTGATAACTACGATAATATGTTAGCTTTTTTGAAAATCATTAATCATGATAAAGCACTTAATATCGGAGCTCGCCATATTACGGTTTCAACAAGTGGAATCGTTCCAAAAATATATCAATTTGCTGATGAAAATACCCAAATCAACTTTGCTATTTCCTTACATGCCCCAAATACAGAATTGCGTTCAAAATTAATGCCAATTAACAAGGCATATAAACTTGATGACTTAATGAAAGCAGTACGGTATTATATCGATAAGACAGGAAGAAGAATTAGCTTCGAATATGGTCTTTTCGGTGGGGTAAATGATTCTACCGAACACGCCGAGGAGTTAGCTAGTTTATTACAAGGAATCAAGTGCCATGTAAATCTTATTCCAGTTAATTATGTTCCAGAAAGGGATTATGTCAGAACTCCCAGGGACAAAATTTTTGCTTTTGAAAAAACATTGAAAAAACGTGGAGTTAATGTAACGATTCGCCGAGAGCACGGTCATGATATTGATGCAGCATGTGGACAACTTCGTGCAAAGGAGCGGAAAGAGGAGACGAGGTGACAAGTAGTGAGGGATATTTTTCAAACCGATCAAGGAAGAGTTCGCCAAAATAACGAAGATAGCGGCGGCATATTTATCAATCGTGACGGACACCGCCTTGCCATTGTTGCAGATGGTATGGGCGGCCACCGTGCCGGTGATGTGGCAAGCAATATGACAGTATCTCACTTACAGCGTAAATGGGAAGAGACTGAAGGAATTCACACAGCTGATCAAGCAGAAGCCTGGTTGAAGGCGAGCATTGTGGATGTGAATAAATTGTTATTCAATCATGCGCAAAATAATCCAGAATGCGAGGGAATGGGCACAACCCTTGAAGCTGTCATTGCAACGGAGAATTTTACTACTATTGCCCATGTAGGCGACAGCCGCTGCTATATTTTAAATGAAGCGGGCTTCCAACAATTAACAGATGATCATACGCTTGTTAATGAATTAGTACGAAATGGTCAAATTTCCAAAGAGGATGCCCAGTATCATCCAAGAAAAAATTGGATTTTACATGCCTTAGGGACGGAACTAGATGTAAAAATGGATTTGAAAACAATCATGTTTGAAGAAGGAGATTTTCTCTTATTATGTTCTGATGGGCTATCGAATAAAGTGACTGATTTGGAAATGGTTGAAATCCTTCAAAATGAGGAACCACTGGAACGAAAAGCTGAGATCCTGATAAAGATGGCGAATGATAATGGTGGAGAAGACAACATTACCCTCATCATACTAGAGTTTAATGATGTAAATGAAAGAGGGTGATGTTAGATGATGATTGGAAAAAGATTAAGTGATCGCTATAAAATATTGGAGATGATTGGTGGAGGCGGCATGGCAAATGTCTACCTTGCCCATGATATGATCCTTGATCGTGATGTAGCGGTGAAAATGCTTCGCCTTGATTTTGCTAATGATGAGGAATTTATCCGCAGATTCCGTCGTGAAGCTCAATCGGCGACAAGCCTTGCCCATCCAAATATTGTGAACATTTTTGATGTGGGTGAGGAAGGTGATCTTTATTATATTGTGATGGAATTTATTGATGGACAAACCTTAAAGCAATACATACAGCAAAACTCGCCATTAAAAGTTGAAGATGCCATAGGAATTATGAGACAGCTGACTTCTGCTATTTCAAATGCCCATCAAAACCATATTATTCATCGTGATATCAAACCACATAATATTTTAGTCGACCACGATGGTAATGTGAAAATTACTGATTTTGGGATTGCTATGGCATTAAGTGCAACAAGCATTACCCAGACCAATTCTGTTCTAGGCTCTGTTCATTATTTATCACCTGAACAGGCTAGAGGCGGAATGGCGACCAAGAAGTCTGATATCTATTCATTAGGGATTGTCATGTTCGAATTACTCACAGGTAGGCTGCCGTTCTCTGGAGAGTCAGCCGTATCGATTGCTTTAAAACACCTGCAATCAGAAACACCTTCAGTAAGAAGGTGGAATCCTACTATTCCACAAAGTGTCGAAAATATTGTCTTAAAGGCAACGGCTAAGGATCCATTTCATCGCTATAAAAGTGTAGATGAAATGGAGGAGGATTTACAATCTGCGCTTGATCTTGAGCGAATGAATGAGCCCAAGTTTGTGGTACCCATTGATAATGAAGCAACGAAGGCGATTCCTGTAATTACCGATCATCAGCCGTTAAAAAATTTGGATGAAACCTTAGTCCATAGTAACGAAAAAACAGTTAATAGTCAGAAAGAGGCTTCGAAAAAAAACAAGAAAAAAGGAAAAAATGGTGATAAGAAGCGGAAAAAATGGCCGATCGTGTTGCTATCTACCTTTCTTGTTCTAGCTATTCTTGGAATACTAGCAGTGACTATGTTACCTGGATTATTAGCGGCGAAGGATGTTAAAATCCCTGATATAAGCGGCATGAGCGAAGATGCGGCAGTGTCTGCATTAAAATCGAATGGATTAGCAGCTGGAGAGAAAATAAAAATAACGGATGAAAAGGTGAAAAAGGGAGCAATCATCAAAACAAGTCCGGAAATTGGCAGCACTGTAAAGGAAAACTCAAAGGTTACCCTTTATATCAGTACCGGGAAAGAAAAATATGAACTTTCTAAGTATGTAGGAATGCAATATGAAGATGTGATTCGATTATTAGAAGATCAAGACTTTAAGGAAATTAAGAAAACAGAAATAACAGATGACAGTGAGCCAGGCACGATCATTAGTCAATCACCTGCGGAAGGTGAAAAGGTCATTCCTGAGGAGACTGTGTTAGAGTTTGAAGTCAGTAAAGGGCCAGAAAAAATTATACTAAAGGATTTATCCCAATACAGTTTAAAAAGCGCCCAAGATTATGCGTCATTAGTTGGCTTGACAGTTCAGGTGACGGAAGAGAAATTTGATGAAACAATCCCTTCGGGTATGGTTATTTCGCAATCACCAAACCCTGGAACGGAATTAACCAAGGGTGACAAAGTATCAGTTGTTATTTCAAAGGGGCAAGAACCGCCAAAAAAAGTTACCCGAGATATTACCATTCCTTTTGAACCTATGGTTCCCGGTGAGCCAGGTCAGAAGCAGGAGGTAATAATCTATATTGAGGATATGAATCATAGTATGACGGAACCTGCTGAGACCTTCACGATTACAGAAAATACTCCTAAAAAAATAGAGCTTATGATTGCTTACGGGAAAAAAGCAGGTTACAGAGTTTTTGTCGATACAGAGGTTGTTGCCGAAGAAACCATTAATTATGATGATGTTGAATAAAGGAAAATCACCGAATGGCAAGGAGTGTGGCTATGCCTGAAGGAAAAATTGTCAAAGCATTAAGCGGTTTTTATTATGTTCTTGAAAATGACAAGTTAATCCAATGTCGAGGAAGAGGGGTGTTCCGGAAGAACAAAGTAACCCCGCTTGTTGGTGATGAAGTCGTTTTCCAAGCTGAAAATGATTTAGAAGGTTATATATTAGAAGTGAAAGAGCGAAAAAATGAATTGGTTCGTCCGCCGATTGCCAATGTGGATCAAGCAATACTTGTTTTTTCTGCAGTGGAACCAGATTTTAGCACCGTGCTTTTGGATCGTTTTCTCGTTTTAGTTGAATTTAATCATATTGAACCATTAATTTGTATTACCAAAATGGATCTCACAAATAAGGATCAAAAGCAGAAAATTGCTGAATATGCAGACCAATACAAAGCTGCTAGTTATGAAGTAATCCTTACCTCATCAGAAACAGAAGATGGGATTGAACAATTAAATCCACATGTCGAGAATAAAATTTCTGTTTTTGCCGGCCAATCGGGCGTAGGGAAATCATCGCTCTTGAATGTCTTAAGACCAGATCTGGAATTGAAAACAAATGATATATCTTCCCACCTTGGGCGTGGGAAGCATACGACAAGACATGTTGAACTGATAAAGATTGGGAATGGACTGATTGCTGATACTCCAGGATTTAGTTCGCTTGAGTTCACCAATATTGAAGCAGAAGATTTAACAGGTTGTTTTCCAGAAATTCAACGGGCAAGTGAAAATTGTAAATTTCGGGGCTGTTTACATGTGACGGAACCAAAATGTGGTGTAAAAGCAGCCCTTGAATCTGGTGAGATCCCATCGTATCGCTACGAACATTATGTGGATTTTCTCCAGGAAATTAAAGATAGAAAGCCGAGGTATTAATATGGTGAAAATAGCACCTTCGATTCTTTCAGCTGATTTTTCAAAATTAGGGGAAGAAATTCTGGCAGTTGAACAAGGGGGAGCAGACTTTATTCATATCGATGTCATGGACGGTCATTTTGTTCCAAATATTACAATTGGTCCACTAATCGTGGATGCCGTTCGTCCAATTACGAAACTTCCGCTTGATGTGCATTTGATGATTGAAAACCCTGATCAATATATTGAGGCTTTTGCGAAAGCAGGTGCCGATTATATAACGGTTCATGTGGAAGCATGCCGCCATCTGCACAGAACAATCCAGAATATTAAATCGTTTGGAGTGAAAGCAGGGGTCGTATTAAATCCGGCTACCCCAGTAGAATCAATTCAGCATATCATCGCTGACATTGACATGGTGTTATTAATGTCAGTCAACCCTGGCTTTGGAGGTCAATCATTTATTCCTGAGGTTCTTCCCAAAATAAAACAAGTAAAAGAAATGGCGGATCAAAAAGGGATCGCAATTGAAATTGAAATTGACGGCGGGGTTAATCCTGAGACAGCAAAACTTTGCACGGAAGCAGGAGCAACCGTTCTTGTCGCAGGTTCTGCTATTTACAATCAAGATAATTATGCGAAGGCTATTTCGCAAATTAGAGAGTAAAGCTGGCTATCATAGCTAGCTTTTTCTTTAGCCGATTGGAAAGCTTTCCTATCAGGCATAAGTGCACTAAGGAGAGCTTCGGAGCATAGGCACCGCAGTCGAAAAGCTGTGCTTTTCGACGAACTACGCCTCTGTCTTCGCCCATAGGGGCTCGCCAGTCGACGAGTTTTCTTTATCATAAAGGAGTCAAGACAATGATTATAAATATTCTAGCAGGAGGCCCCGAAGAACTGCTTCCTGATTTGACGAGCTATAAAGAGGATGACTCAATTTGGGTTGGAGTGGATCGGGGGGTTTTCCATCTTTTAAGAAGAAATATAAAGCCCCAAATAGCCTTTGGTGATTTTGATTCTGTGACAGAGGAAGAATTAAGCTTCATCGAGAAGCAAGTTTCTGAAATGAATCGCTATAAACCAGAAAAGGATGAAACAGACATGGAGCTTGCCCTTGACTGGGCATTAGAGCAGAAACCGAACGTAATTCGCATATTTGGGGCAACAGGCGGCAGACTCGATCATTTCTTAGCTAATATCCATCTTTTGGTAAATCCGCTTAAAAAAAATCATCCAACCACCGTTTATTTAATTGATTGTACCAACATCGTCTTTTTAAAGGCGCCAGGCAGCTATACAATAGAAAAAATGGAGGGAAAAAAATATTTATCCTTTGTCCCACTTACGTTAGAAGTAAGTAATATCACGCTAGAAGGCTTTAAATTCCCACTTAAAAACCGGCATATTTCTCTCGGGTCCACACTATGTATTAGTAATGAACTTATTAGTGATTATGGTACTTTTTCATTTTCCGAAGGCATATTAATAGTGATAAGAAGTAATGATTAATATGCATTTCAACAAGGTACTGTTTTCGTTCGTTTGAATAGGATGTAGGGGCGTGCGAAAAAAGTTGCGTTTAATAGCTGTGGGAGATTTGTGAGGAGGGACAGTATGAAATTTTATACAATTAAACTGCCGAAATTTTTAGGCGGACTTGTCCGAGCGATGATTGGAGCATTTAAAAAGAACGATTAGAGAAAGATACTTAGTGGATAAGACAAATAATCTTTTGGCACCCGAAGATGGGTGCTTTTATTTTGGACTTTTTGGAAACAATAAATGAAGCGGGTAAAACTGGAAACTTCCATCATCAAAGTGTTCCGCAAAAGATTTTTGGAGAAATTGTTTTTTTGTTCACTACTATGAAGGATGTTTTCAAAAAGAAAGAGCACCCCATTAGGATGCTCAACCCTTATTATACTCGTTCAACTTTACCTGATCTAAGCGCTCTTGCAGAAACCCAAACGCGTTTAGGTTTTCCATCAACAAGAATACGAACTTTTTGTAGGTTAGCACCCCATGTGCGCTTATTAGCGTTCATAGCGTGAGAACGTGCGTTACCAGTTGTTGTTTTCTTTCCAGTTACTACACATTTACGTGGCATATGATTTCCCTCCTTAACTACCAAAAGCTTAAAACAGCTGTATTTTAGATGTTCATCTGGTTATAGAAAATTATGAAAGCAAATTTTCTAGTCATGAGATACTTTAATAATTTATCATACAACTTAAGTGAATGCAATACTTGTATCCAAACCTTTCAAGAAAAAAACCTTGACATAGGTATTTAGTAAATGCTCATATTATAACAGGCAAGTATGGCTTTCAATATTGGATTGACTATAGTAAAATGACTGTAGTCAAGGCGCAATTTTTCAGGAGGGGGAACGATCCATGTCCATCGAATTAAAAACAAAGTACGGACAAATTGATATTTCAAACGAAGTAATCGCTACGATTGCTGGAGGAGCCGCTGTTGAATGTTATGGAATCGTCGGTATGGCCTCAAAGAATCAAATTAAAGATGGTATTACTGAAATACTAAGAAAAGAAAACTTTACTCGCGGTGTGATTGTGCGCCAAGAAAATGAGGCATTACATATTGATATGTACATTATTGTTAGCTATGGAACGAAAATTTCCGAAATTGCCCACAACGTGCAATCAAAGGTTAAATACACCCTCGATAAGACTGTTGGACTTGCCGTTGACTCGGTTAATATTTACGTTCAGGGAGTTCGTGTGACGAACCCGTAATGAGGAGGAAAGTTTGTGTCAATAACAGCATTAGATGGAAAACGTTTTGCTGAGATGGTAATCCAAGGTGCCAATCATTTGTCGGCAAATGCCAAAATGGTTGATGCGTTAAACGTTTTTCCTGTGCCCGACGGTGATACTGGAACAAATATGAATTTATCTATGACCTCCGGGGCTAAGGAAGTAAAAAATAATGTCCAGGAACATATTGGTAAGGTCGGAATCGCCCTATCCAAAGGCTTGTTAATGGGAGCCCGTGGAAATTCAGGTGTCATTCTCTCACAATTGTTCCGTGGATTTTCAAAAGCAGTGGAAGCAAAAGCAAAAATTACTGGTAAAGATTTCGTGCAAGCTTTAGAAGCAGGGGTAGAAACAGCCTATAAAGCAGTCATGAAGCCTGTTGAAGGGACTATATTAACAGTAGCAAAGGATTCTGCTAAAAGAGGAGTTCAAGCTGCCCAAAAATCAGATGATATCGTTGTTATTATGGAAGAAGTATTAAAAGAAGCAAAGTTATCACTTAAACGTACGCCAGACCTGCTTCCTGTGTTAAAAGAAGTTGGTGTTGTCGACAGTGGTGGTCAAGGGCTTGTCTTTGTATATGAAGGCTTTCTTGCAGTATTAAAGGGAGAAGCACTTCCAGTGTCGTCTGATTTACTTCCATCAATGACGGAAATGGTTAATGCAGAGCACTATAATAATGTCCAAGGTCATATTAATACTGAGGATATAGTCTTCGGTTATTGTACTGAATTTATGGTTAGATTTGAAGCGGAGAAGACCTCGGGCCATCCTTTCGATGAAAGCGTGTTTCGGAATGACCTAAGTAGATTAGGTGACTCTCTCTTAGTAATCGCGGATGAAGATGTTGTTAAGGTGCATATTCATTCAGAACAGCCTGGAGAAGTGTTGACATATGGCCAGAAGTACGGCAATTTGATCAATATGAAAATTGAGAATATGCGACAGCAGCATACAAATATTGTCGGCGAGTTACATATTGCCCCATTATCAAACCAGGAGCAAACTCCAAAAGTACTTGCAGATTATGGAATTGTCACAGTGTCTATGGGTTCTGGTATAGCGGACTTATTCAAGAGTATTGGTGCGCATGCCGTTATTGAGGGTGGACAAACGATGAATCCGAGTACGGAAGATATCGTAAAGGCCGTAAAAGAAGTTCATGCTAAAAAGGTATTTATTTTACCAAATAATAAAAATATTATTATGGCAGCGGAACAGGCTAAAGATGTAGCAGACGAGGAAATTTACGTTATACCATCAAAAACAGTACCACAAGGTCTTTCAGCATTACTTGCCTTCAATCCATCGGCGGATGTTGATGCTAACGAAGCAGCAATGAAAGAGGCCTTACAACATGTGAAGACAGGCCAAATTACTTTTGCTGTCCGAGATACCTCCATTGATGGTTTAGAAATTGAAAAAGACGATTTCATGGGTATTTCTGAGGGCAAAATTGTTGTGAAGAACAAGGATAAAGGTCAAGTGGCTAAAGATTTGTTAACAAATATGCTTGATGCTGATGCTGAAATCTTAACCATTATCTACGGTGAAGATGTTACAGCAGAGGAAGTAAGCGAACTTACTCAATTCATAGAACAAAATTTTGAAGATGTGGAAATTGAAATTCATAATGGTGGACAGCCATTATATTCATTTATCTTTTCAATTGAATAAGGAACAGCTAAAATAGAAGGGGGGCCAATCGGTCACACCCTTCTTTTTTGTTTGCAATTGGGTAGAGTAATAAAACTTATTAAATAGAGCGGTAGAAAAGTTTGATTTTCAATGGGGAGAGAAAGCCTGTGAAATATAGAAGTGTATTTGATATTATTGGTCCGGTTATGATTGGACCATCGAGCTCGCATACTGCTGGAGCTGCAAGAATTGGAAGAGTCGCCAGAAGTTTATTCGGAAGAGAACCTAAATGGGCGAATATTTCTTTGTACGGTTCATTTGCAAAAACGTACAAGGGGCACGGAACAGATGTGGCCCTTGTTGGTGGACTATTAGATTTTGATACTGATGATGTAAGAATTATCAATGCGATAGATATTGCCAAGGATAAAGGAATGAAACTTCGCTTTATCGAAGAAGACGCCGTGACAGATCATCCGAATACGGCGAGAGTTATTATTGGTGATCATAATGGTGAACTGGAATTAGTAGGGATTTCCATTGGCGGTGGCAAAATTGAAATTATCGAATTAAACGGCTTTGAACTAAAGTTGTCTGGGAATCATCCCGCCATCCTCGTTGTTCACAATGATCGTTTCGGTGCAATAGCTAGTGTCGCTAACACACTAGCTAAATACGAGCTTAATATTGGTCATATGGAGGTCGCTCGTAAAGAAATAGGCAAAATGGCGTTAATGACAATAGAAGTAGACCAAAATATTGATGATAAAATTCTGATTGAACTTGAGCAGCTGCCAAACATTTTAAAAGTAACAAAAATAGTCGATTAATAAGAAAAGCAGAAGTCAAGTACAGGAACTTGAAAGTAAAAAGGGGGAAGGTCTGTGTTTCGAAATGTCGCTGAATTAGTGGAATTAGCTATCAGTCAAAATAAAAAGATTTCCGAAATTATGATTGAACAAGAAGTGACCGTGACAGGTCGTACGAGAGAAGAAGTACTAGCCTTTATGGATCGTAACCTAGCGGTAATGGAACAAGCAGTAGAAAAAGGTATAAAAGGCGTGACATCACACTCGGGATTAACAGGTGGTGATGCCGTTCTTATGCAAAAATATATTGAAAAGGGTAATTTTTTATCAGGAGAAACAATTCTTGATGCGGTTAGTAAGGCGGTTGCAACCAATGAAGTGAATGCGGCAATGGGGACAATTTGTGCAACACCGACTGCTGGATCTGCAGGCGTTGTTCCCGGAACCTTGTTCGCTGTTCAAAAAAAGCTAAATCCCACAAGAGAACAAATGATTTCATTTTTGTTTACAGCTGGTGCGTTCGGATTTGTTGTTGCCAATAATGCGTCAATCTCAGGTGCAGCAGGAGGCTGTCAAGCTGAGGTTGGTTCTGCTGCAGGGATGGCAGCAGCTGCGATTGTGGAATTGGCAGGAGGTACGCCAGTGCAATGTGCGGAGGCAATGGCAATCACGTTAAAGAATATGCTTGGGTTAGTATGTGATCCTGTTGCAGGTCTTGTGGAGGTTCCTTGCGTAAAACGAAACGCGATGGGAGCAGCCAATGCCATGGTGGCAGCTGATATGGCATTAGCTGGCATTACAAGCCGTATTCCGTGTGACGAAGTAATCGACGCTATGTATAAAATTGGTCAAACGATGCCAACAGCATTAAAAGAAACCGCGCAGGGAGGGTTGGCGGCTACACCGACAGGTCGGGAACTTGAAGCCAAGATCTTCGGTATTCCGCTCAAAGAAAAGTGATGTCAAATCTAAACCAAGCAATAACAGTTTTAAGGGGAATTGGAGAAGAAACGGCAGAATCGTTTGCGGAAATGAAAATTTTTACGATTCAGGATTTATTGGAATATTTCCCCTATCGGTATGATGACTACTCGCTAAAAGATTTAACTGAAGTAAAGCATGAGGAGAAAGTAACAGTAGAGGGGAAGGTTCATAGTGAGCCTTCTCTTGTCTATTATGGTCGGAAGAAATCCAAGCTTTCCATCCGCCTTTTCGTTGGTGCCTATTTGATTAAGGTGGTCTTCTTTAACCAAGCCTATTTAAAAAATAAAATCATGATCAATGAAACGATTACCGTAACAGGGAAATGGGATGCCCATCGCCAAACCATTACTGCAAATGAAATGCAAATAGGACAAAATAAGAAAACGACCGATTTTGAACCAGTTTACGCTTTAAGGGGAAAAATAACTACAAAGGGCATGCGGAAATTTATCCATCTGGCTTTTGAACAATTTGGACATTTAATTGAAGAGACTCTTCCAATCTCTTTTTTAAAAAAGTACCGCCTTCTTAATAAATCAGCTGCCATTAAAATCATGCATTTTCCAAACAGTCCTGACGAAGTGAAGCAGGCAAGACGGCGTTTTGTTTATGAGGAATTTCTAGTGTTTCAATTGAAGATGCAAGCATTAAGAAAGTTTGAACGTGAACATTCTCCTGGTATTAACCAAAACTATGATAAATCGAAAGTGATGAATTTTATCGAAGGCCTCCCCTTTCCGTTAACCAATGCCCAAGACAGAGTTGTAAACGAAGTGCTCGTCGAACTGAAATCCCCCTTCCGTATGAATCGCCTCTTGCAAGGTGATGTAGGTTCAGGGAAAACCGTTGTCGCTGCGATTGGGTTGTATGCCAGTGTAACAGCGGGCTACCAAGGAGCGCTAATGGTCCCAACTGAAATCTTGGCAGAGCAGCATGCCGAATCCTTAATAAGCTTATTAGCCTCTTTTGGTGTTAATTGCCAGCTTTTGACAAGTTCTGTAAAAGGAAAACGACGGCGGGAAATCCTTCAAGATTTAGCCGAGGGAAAAGTGGATATTCTAATCGGTACCCATGCTCTCATTCAGGATGAGGTTACTTTTAAAAAATTGGGTTTTGTCATAACGGACGAACAGCATCGTTTTGGTGTGGAGCAGCGGCGAGTTTTAAGGGAAAAGGGAGAAAATCCTGATGTGCTCTTTATGACCGCAACGCCGATTCCACGAACACTTGCCATTACCGTTTTTGGTGAAATGGATGTCTCGATCATCGACGAGATGCCTGCTGGTAGAAAATCAATTGAAACCTATTGGGCTAAACCAGAAATGCTTGAACGTGTGCTGGCGTTTGTCGAAAAAGAATTGGTAAAGGGGCATCAGGCCTATGTGATTTGTCCGTTAATTGAGGAATCTGAGAAGCTCGATGTTCAAAATGCCATCGATGTGCATACTACCTTAAGTCATTTTTTCCAAAATCGATATAAAGTGGGATTAATGCACGGCCGCTTATCCTCTGAGGAAAAGGATAATGTAATGAAGGCTTTCAGTTCAAATGAGGTTCAGGTTCTTGTTTCTACAACAGTTGTAGAGGTAGGGGTGAATGTCCCTAATGCCACCATGATGGTGATTTATGATGCGGAACGATTTGGACTCTCACAGCTGCATCAGCTGCGTGGCCGGGTTGGCCGGGGGAGCGATCAATCCTACTGTATATTGCTGGCAAGTCCAAAATCAGAGGTAGGCCAAGAGCGAATGAGAATTATGACGGAAACGAATGATGGGTTCGTTTTAAGTGAAAAGGATCTTGAGCTTAGAGGACCTGGGGACTTCTTTGGGAAAAAACAAAGTGGGGTTCCGATCTTTAAGGTGGCGGATATGGTCCATGATTACCGAGCACTTGAAACCGCCAGGAGTGATGCAGCAATGCTAATCCAGTCAGAAACATTTTGGAAGGATACAGAATTTCATTATCTAAGAATGCAGCTTGAACAATCAGGGGTTATGGAGGGTGAAAAGTTAGATTAACCCTTTTTTAGTCAATCACGACCGCTCCTTTATAAAGGAGTGGACCCTTTGTTCACCGTATTGTAACGGAAAACTTCCGTTATTCTAATAAAATTTATTCTTGCAATCTGCTTTTTTAAATTTTATACTACTCTTAGTACCTAGTCATAAGATCTCGGACGGTGTGAAAATGATGAGAAGAACGAAAAAGGAACGGCAGCAATTATTAACCTCAACGATTAAAGATAATCCCTTTATTACCGATGAGGATCTAGCAGAAAAATTTCAAGTAAGTGTGCAAACCATTCGTTTGGACCGTTTAGAATTATCGATTCCTGAACTCCGTGAACGGATTAAAACCGTTGCAGAGAAGCGCTTTGAAGATGAAGTGCGTTCATTACCACTGGAGGAAGTTATTGGAGAGATAATCGATATAGATTTGGACCAAAGTGCGATATCGATTTTTGATGTGAAAGAAGAACATGTGTTTAAACGCAATAATATTGCACGCGGACATCATGTATTCGCACAAGCTAATTCCCTTGCCGTTGCTGTAATCAATGATGAATTAGCTTTAACTGCAAAAGCAAATATCCAATTTAAACGTTCGGTTAAATTGGAGGAACGAGTCATTGCCAAAGCACGAGTAACCAATATTGATGAGCGTGTAGGCCGGACGTTTGTTGAAGTGAATAGTTTTGTGAATAATGAACTTGTTTTTACAGGAGAATTTGAAATGTACCGTTCGAAAAATAGTTAAAGGATGAGAAAAATGAGGCTAGCAATAGATGCAATGGGCGGAGATCATGCCCCAAAAGAAATCGTACTAGGTGCAATGAAGGCAGTTCAAACTTTTTCTGATATACATATTACCCTTGTTGGGGATGAAAATAAAATCAAGGAAACACTCGTAAGCCATGAAAGAATTACGATTTTACATACAACTGAGGTAATTCTTGGAACGGATGAACCAGTAAGAGCTGTTCGGCGGAAAAAAACTGCCTCAATGGTGTTAGCTGCACAGCAGGTGGCTGATGGATTAGCTGACGCCTGTATCTCGGCAGGAAATACAGGGGCGTTAATGGCCGCAGGTCTTTTTGTAGTTGGAAGAATTGAAGGAATTGATCGACCTGCCTTAGCACCAACATTGCCAACAATTGGCGGGGAAGGCTTTCTGCTTCTAGATGTCGGTGCAAATGCCGATGCAAAGCCAGAACATTTACTTCAAAATGCCATCATGGGTTCGATTTACAGTGAAAAAGTAAGAGGAATCGCTAACCCAAGAGTTGGGCTATTAAATATCGGTACGGAAGAAAAAAAGGGAAATGAACTAACAAAAAACACCTTTGATTTATTAAAGACTGCCAATTTGAATTTTGTTGGTAATGTTGAAGCAAGAGATTTACTAGATGGTGTAGCTGATGTAGTCGTAACCGATGGATTTACCGGGAATATGGTTTTGAAAACAATCGAGGGTACAGCTCTTTCGATGTTTAAAATGTTAAAAACAGCGTTAATGAGCAGTTTCACAAGTAAATTAGCTGCTGCTGTCTTGAAACCAAATTTCCAAACACTAAAAAATACAATGGATTATTCAGAATATGGCGGTGCTGCCCTATTCGGTTTAAAAGCACCGGTTATTAAAGCTCATGGATCGTCCAATGGCCAATCGATTTTTAGTGCGATTCGGCAAACAAGAGACATGGTAAGTAACGATGTAGGCCAGTTAATAAAACAAGCAGTTGAAGAATCTAATCCCGCAAATATTAAAGGGTAGGGAGTGTTAAAATGAGTAAAATTGCATTTGTATTTCCAGGACAAGGATCTCAATCAGTTGGGATGGGGAAGGAACTAGCTGACCAACACCCCGAGGTAATGGATTATTTTGTGAAAGCTGATAGGCGTTTGGATGTGAAGTTGAGTCAATTAATCTTTGAAGGACCAAAAGAAGAATTGACTCAAACCTTTAATACCCAGCCAGCCTTATTAACGACAAGTATGGCTATTTTAGAGTACTTCCAAAAATCTGGTATCAAAGCAGATTACCTTGCTGGACATAGTTTAGGTGAATACACTGCCCTCGTTGCGGCAGGGGTATTTTCCTTTGAGGATGGTGTATTTGCCGTTCGGAAACGCGGAGAGTTTATGGAGAATGCCGTTCCAAATGGTGAAGGATCAATGGCGGCTGTACTAGGTCTTGATCGTGATACGCTTGATGCGGTCACAAAAGACGTCTGCGCAGCAGGATTTCCTGTTTCATTAGCTAATTTAAACTGCCCTGGTCAAATCGTCATATCAGGTTCAAAAGAAGGTGTAGCACAAGCAGGTGCGGAAGCAAAAGCAGCTGGAGCCAAAAGGGTTCTACCGTTAGATGTAAGTGGACCGTTTCATTCCACTCTTATGAAACCGGCCGCAAATCAATTGCGTGAAGTATTGGATGCCGTTGTGATGAAGGATGCTTCTGTTCCGGTGCTCGTGAATGTTTCTGCAGAACCAATTAGCGAGGCGGCTGAAATTAAGGACAAATTAATTGAACAACTATATTCTCCAGTGCTGTGGGAAGATTCGGTTGTGAAAATGATTGCTCTTGGAGTCGATACCTTCATAGAAATTGGTCCTGGTAAAGTACTTTCTGGTTTAATCAAAAAGATTGATAAGACGGTAAAAACATATTCGGTTTCGGATGAAGCGAGTGCACATGTGGTAATAGATGACTTAAAGGAGGGTACACTATGAATTTAACAGGGAAGACAGCGCTAGTTACTGGCTCGTCGCGTGGGATTGGCAGAGAGATTGCTCTTGAGCTAGCTAGACAAGGCGCAAATGTAGCGGTTAATTTTTCTGGCAGCGAAGCCCAAGCAAACGAAGTTGTCGATGAAATTAAGGCACTTGGTCGAGATGCATTTACAATTAAATGTAATGTAGCTAATGCTGAAGAAGTATCAGAAATGGTTAAAGGAACAATTGATCGCTTCGGTAAGCTTGATATTCTCGTTAATAATGCTGGAATTACGAGGGATAATTTATTAATGAGAATGAAGGAAGAGGAATGGGATGATGTAATCAACATTAACCTGAAAGGTGTCTTCCTTTGCACAAAAGCTGTTACAAGACAAATGATGAAGCAACGTGTAGGCAGGATTATTAATATTGCATCGATTGTGGGAGTAAGCGGAAATCCTGGTCAAGCAAACTACGTAGCCGCTAAGGCAGGTGTGATTGGTTTAACCAAGACCACAGCGAAAGAACTCGCATCACGTAATATTACCGTAAATGCGATTGCTCCAGGCTTTATTACTACAGATATGACCGATAAACTTTCTGATGAAGTTAAGGCAGAAATGTTAAAACAGATTCCATTGGCTCGTTTAGGGGAACCAAAGGATATCGCGAAAATGACAGCTTTTATCGCTTCTGATGACTCTTCATATATTACAGGCCAGACATTCCATATTGATGGCGGAATGGTAATGTAAATTTAATTTAATTTTACATTTATCTTTTTAAAGAAATACTCTATAATAGCTTGAGGGGAGGTGAACAAGCATGGCAGAGGTATTAGAACGTGTTACAAAAATCATCGTTGACCGCTTAGGTGTTGATGAATCTCAAGTTACGCTTGAAGCTTCATTTAAAGATGATCTTGGCGCTGATTCCCTTGACGTTGTTGAACTAGTAATGGAATTAGAAGATGAGTTCGATATGGAAATTTCTGACGATGATGCTGAAAAAATCGGCACAGTTGGTGACGCTGTTAATTACATAAATAGCAGTAAGTAATCACGTTAGATTTTTACAAAGCTCCGTTTGAAAACGGAGCTTTATTATGTCTAGCTACGGCTTCTTGTCATGGTGACGTAGCTTTTCTTCCTGTATGATAGAACTTGGCAGAGAAAACTATCTGCCAAGTTTCTTTGCGTTTTTATCAATATTTTTTTAAACTTAGAGTAGGGTAGTATGTAAATTAGATGCAAGGTGGAGAACATTTATGCGCAAGAACAGTAAGGAAAAAGAGTTGAATCGCGCAAAAGACAATCAATTTAAAGTTTTTCTAGAGTCACTTGGAATGACGATCGATAATGAAAAATTATTAAAACAAGCATTTACTCATTCATCCTATGTGAATGAGCATCGCAGAAAGCCTTTCGAAGATAATGAAAGACTAGAATTTTTAGGAGACGCTGTCCTTGAGCTTACTGTTTCACAATTCCTTTTCAAAAAGTATCCCACAATGACAGAGGGAGAATTGACGAAACTACGGGCAGCTATTGTATGTGAGCCTTCGCTTGTAGCCTTTGCAAATGAGCTTGAATTTGGAAGACTCATTCTACTAGGTAAAGGAGAAGAGATGACTGGCGGTCGTGAACGTCCGGCATTACTGGCAGACGTATTCGAAGCCTTCATTGGCGCTCTTTATTTGGATCAAGGAATCGATAAAGTAATCATATTTCTTGAAAAAGTCGTCTTTCCTAAAATAAATGCTGGTGCTTTTTCTCATGTGATGGATTTCAAAAGCCAATTACAAGAATTAATTCAACGGGATGGAACGGGTATGATTGAATATCGTGTCCTACAAGAAAAAGGACCTGCTCATAGTAAGGAGTTTGTCTCAAAAGTATCCTTAAATGGTGAAGAATTAGGAATTGGAACTGGAAAATCAAAAAAAGAAGCGGAACAGCATGCTGCCCAAATGGCACTTAAAGTATTAAAAACAAAAACAACCTAGAATGATTAATGATTGCAGGAGAAATCCCGGTGCAACATAGGGAGGATAAAGAAATGTTTTTAAAACGGTTGGACATTATTGGCTTTAAATCATTTGCTGAACGCATTGAAGTTGATTTTGTCCCTGGAGTTACCGCAGTGGTTGGTCCAAACGGGAGTGGAAAAAGTAATATAACCGATGCCATTCGTTGGGTACTGGGTGAACAGTCTGCTAAATCACTAAGAGGCAGCAAAATGGAGGATATTATCTTTGCTGGAAGTGATACACGAAGAGCCCTCAATTTTGCCGAGGTAACCCTTACATTGGACAACACGGATCAAGGAGTAGGCTTAGATTTTAATGAAGTGAGTGTGACGAGAAGAGTTTCCCGCTCTGGTGAAAGTGATTTTTTTATTAATAAGCAATCATGCCGCCTGAAGGATATTATAGATTTATTCATGGATTCAGGTCTTGGTAGAGAAGCTTTTTCCATCATTAGCCAAGGGAAGGTTGAAGAAATCCTAAATAGCAAAGCGGAAGATCGCCGGACTATTTTTGAAGAAGCGGCCGGAGTTTTAAAATATAAAAACAGGAAGAAAAAGGCGGAGGCAAAACTATTTGAAACACAGGACAATTTAAACCGTGTGAATGATATTTTACATGAGCTTGAAGGTCAAGTAGAACCACTGAAAATTCAAGCTTCAATGGCAAAGGACTTCTTAGAGAAAAAAGAAGAACTTGAAAAAATAGAGGTAGCACTTACCGTGTATGAAATAGAAGACCTCCACCAAAAATGGGAACAATTCTCGAAACAGCTTGAAGGACATCAGCAAGAGGAACTGAAGCTTTCAACCGAATTACAAGTAAAAGAAGTAAAGCTCGTGGAAACTAGGGACAAGATTTCCGCTCTGGATGAGTCTATCACCGATCTGCAAAATGTCCTTCTTTATGCAAGTGAAGAACTTGAAAAATTGGAAGGCCGAAAAGAAGTTCTGAAAGAACGGAAGAAAAATGCGGCTCAAAACAAGGAACAATTAAAAACCAATATTTCTGAACTGACTGAACGAGTCGAACAGCTTAAGTCAAATCGTGATGCACAAGCGATATCTGTTAAAGAACTAGAGAATCAGGTGAAAGATTTACAAGCTGTACTCAAAGAAAAACAAGAAAAACTACAATTATTCGCTGAAAATATGGAGGAGAAAATAGAGACCTTAAAAAGCGAGTATATTGAACTGTTGAATGAGCAAGCTAGTGCAAAAAATGAAATAAAGTATATTGATCAACAACTAGAGCAGCAGGAGCGAAAAAACACCCGTCTGGATGCAGAAAATGAAAAATTTCTACAGGATCGGCTAGCTGCACAAAACAAAAGGGTTGAAATTCAAACTGCCTTAGATGAAATACAAACGAACTTAGCTAATCAGGTGAGTGGATTTTGTGAACAACAGCGTAGGCTTGAAACGGTAAGAAATCAGTACGAAAAGCAAGAAAAGACGTTATATCAAGCCTATCAGTTACTTCAGCAGGCAAAATCGAGAAAAGAAATGCTTGAAGAGATGGAAGAGGACTATGCAGGTTTTTTTCAAGGGGTAAAAGAAGTACTAAAAGCCCGTGACAATCAGTTAAAGGGAATCGAGGGTGCAGTTGCGGAGCTCGTTACTGTGCCAAAAGAGTATGAAACCGCTTTTGAAACGGCATTAGGTGGTGCTCTTCAGCATATTGTTGTCGATACCGAACAAAATGCACGAATGGCGATTCAATATTTAAAACAGCATTCGTATGGACGGGCTACCTTTTTACCTTTAAATGTCATCAAAGGGAGACCGCTATCTTCTGCCCAACTTTCTTCCATTCAAAACCATCCATCACTAGTCGGGCCAGCGGTTAGTCTTGTCACCTTTGATCAAAGATATAGTGAGGTTATGTCAAACCTACTTGGTAATGTTGTCATCACCAAAGATCTAAAAGGGGCAAACGAACTGGCAAAAATTCTTCAGTACCGGTGCCGTCTCGTCACATTAGATGGTGATATCGTCAATCCTGGCGGGTCGATGACTGGTGGTGCACTAAAACAAAAATCATCTTCCTTATTAACAAGAAAAGGTGAACTGGAAAGCTTAAAAGAAAAGCTTGTGATGATGGAAGAAAAAACAACCACGTTAGAGGCTACTGTAAAGACCTTAAAAGAAGCTGTCCAACAGGCAGAGAAGAAATTAGATGAGATCAGGCAAAACGGTGAAGATTTCCGACTGCGTGAACAAGCCGTGAAGGGAGATCTTCGTGAAGCAACGCTTGAGGAAAAGAATATTAATGATCGTTTAGCTATATATGATCTTGAAAAGGGACAATTTTCTGATGAAAAAAATACGCTTATAACGCGGAAAATGGAATTATCAGAAGCAATCGAGACTTACAAGATTTCGATTGTGGAGCTTGACAAGCAAATCGTCGATCTTACGGAACAAAAAACAAATAATCTTACGTCTAAAGAAGCGTTGACTAACGAAATCAATGATTTAAAAGTGGAGTTTGCCTCTAAGAATGAACAATTTATGAATTCGAAAGAGCGGTTAGCGCTCGTTTCCGAGGATTTAATAGAAAGCGAGCAGAAGTTGACAATTTTTACGGAAGATCTAAATTTATTAACTTCTGAAATGACGAACAGCTCCTCTGGTGAGGAACAGTTAGAACAAGCAGCAAAACGAAAACAGCAAGACAAGGCGGCCACTTTACAGTTAATTACAGAGAGAAGACAAGAACGCTTATCCCTTCAGGATTCACTTGAGGACACCGAGTTAGAGGCGAAAGAACTAAAACGGCTCCACAAAGGGATGATTGTTGTTTTAAAGGATGAGGAAGTTAAAATTAACCGTTTAGATGTTGAACTTGAAAACAGACTTGTACATCTCAGGGAAGAATATCTTTTATCGTTTGAAGGAGCAAAGGAGCAATTTTCTTTAACAATGCCTGTTGATGAAGCGAGGAAAAAGGTTAAATTGATCAAACTTGCGATTGAGGAAATTGGAAATGTCAATATTGGCGCTATTGAGGAATATGAACGTGTTTCCGAGCGTTATGAGTTCTTAAATGAACAAAAGACAGACCTTCAAGAAGCAAAGGATACTTTATACCAGGTGATAGAAGAAATGGATACGGAAATGAAAAGGCGCTTTGCTCAAACCTTTGAGGGGATCCGTGTGCATTTCGAACCTACATTCCGGACGCTTTTCGGAGGGGGGAGAGCGGATTTAGTTTTAACAAATCCAGAAGACCTTCTGAATACTGGAGTGGAAATCGTTGCGCAACCACCAGGTAAAAAGCTGCAAAATCTAGGTCTATTATCAGGTGGTGAACGGGCGTTAACGGCAATTGCTCTGTTGTTTTCTATTTTAAAGGTCCGACCAGTTCCTTTCTGTATACTTGATGAGGTGGAAGCAGCCTTGGATGAAGCAAATGTGTACCGTTTCAGCCAATATTTAAAGCGTTATAGTGAAGAAACGCAATTTATTGTTATTACCCACCGCAAAGGGACAATGGAGGAAGCAGATGTCCTATATGGGGTTACCATGCAGGAATCAGGCGTGTCAAAGCTAGTTTCAGTTCGTTTAGAGGATACAAATGAATTAGTTGAATCATAATGTTAGGAAGTGAAAATATGAGTTTTTTTAAAAAATTAAAAGAAAAAATTTCAAAATCGACTGATACTGTAACCGAGAAGTTTAAAGACGGGCTTTCCAAAACAAGAGATAGTTTCTCTGGAAAAGTAAACGACCTTGTTGCAAGATACCGGAAAGTGGATGAAGATTTTTTTGAAGAGTTAGAGGAAATCTTAATCCAGGCAGATGTGGGCTTTGACACGGTTATGAAGTTGATTGATGAGCTCAAAATGGAAGTGAAACGCCGAAACATTCAAGATCCACAAGAAGTGCAAAGTGTCATTTCTGAAAAGTTGGTTGAGATTTATGATGCAGGAGAAGGACAATCTGCAAAATTAAACATTCAGGAAGAGGGCTTGACTGTTATTCTCTTTGTCGGTGTAAATGGGGTTGGAAAAACGACAACTATTGGCAAGCTCGGACATAAATTTAAAAGTGAAGGAAAGAAAGTTTTGATGGCTGCAGGCGATACCTTCCGTGCGGGTGCGATTGAACAGCTCGAGGTTTGGGGTGAGCGGGTAGGTGTTGATGTCATCAAGCAGGCTGAAGGATCTGACCCAGCAGCAGTTATGTTTGATGCCATCCAGGCGGCTAAGTCTCGCAAAGCTGATATATTGCTGTGCGATACAGCTGGTCGCTTGCAAAACAAAGTAAATTTGATGAAAGAACTTGAAAAGGTAAAGCGTGTGATTGAAAGAGAAATTCCAGGTGCCCCGCATGAAGTCATTCTTGTACTCGATGCGACAACTGGTCAAAATGCTCTAATCCAGGCTAAGACGTTTAAAGAAGCTACCAACGTTAGCGGCATTGTACTGTCAAAATTGGATGGGACAGCTAAAGGCGGCATAGTTCTAGCCATTCGAAATGAATTAAAAATCCCTGTGAAATTTGTTGGTCTGGGTGAAAAAATGGATGATCTACAAGAGTTTGACGCTGAAAAATATGTATACGGGTTATTTGCTGATCAAGTAGATAAAACAGATTAAGGATGTAAAGGTATTTTCTTGACAGATAATGACTGACCCTGTAAACTACATTTGTAAAGGCTTTTCACTTAACATTAGCATTGGGGGGGAATCCTGGCATGATGCTTGAAAAAACAACACGAATGAACTATCTGTATGATTTTTACTATTCGTTGTTAACACCAAAGCAGCAAAGCTATATGTCTCTCTATTATTTAGATGATTACTCACTGGGAGAAATTGCCGAGGAGTATGCCGTCAGCCGTCAGGCCGTTTATGATAATATTAAACGGACGGAAGCAATGCTCGAGGAGTATGAGGAAAAGCTTGTATTATTTCAGAAATTTCAAGAGCGTACAAGACTTATTAAACACATGAAAGAATTGCTTACTGATGAGTATATTTCAAAGCAAGCAATGTTGGAAACTGTTACTGAGCTTGAGAAATTAGATTAGGAGGCGGCATGAATGGCGTTTGAAGGATTAGCCGACCGACTGCAGAATACAATTCAAAAAATCCGCGGAAAAGGGAAGGTCTCGGAAGCGGATGTAAAAGAAATGATGCGCGAAGTTCGTCTTGCCTTACTTGAAGCGGATGTTAACTTCAAAGTCGTTAAAGATTTCGTTAAAAAAGTCAGTGAACGAGCAGTTGGGCAAGAAGTATTGCAAAGTCTAACTCCAGGCCAGCAGATCATTAAGATTGTCAATGAGGAATTGACTGCGTTAATGGGGGGCGAGCAAAGTATAATCGCTGCCTCAAATCGGCCGCCGACCGTTATTATGATGGTTGGGTTACAAGGGGCAGGTAAAACCACGACAACTGGTAAGCTTTCGCTCTTGCTTCGTAAGAAGTATAATCGAAGCCCATTGCTTGTTGCTGCAGATATTTATCGTCCAGCCGCCATCAAGCAGCTTCAAACTCTTGGTAAACAATTAGATATGCCTGTTTTTTCCCTTGGCGATCAAGTTAGTCCAGTGGAAATTGCCAAGCAGGCCATTGCCAAGGCAAAAGAGGAACACCATGACTATGTCTTAATTGATACAGCCGGAAGACTTCATGTAGATGAGACCTTAATGGACGAGCTAAAGGACATTAAAGAGCTTACTAAACCAGATGAGATTTTTCTTGTTGTCGATGCCATGACCGGTCAGGATGCTGTCAACGTTGCCCAAAGTTTTAATGAACAGCTTGGTTTAACTGGAGTTGTTTTAACAAAGCTTGATGGGGATACAAGAGGTGGAGCAGCCCTTTCTATTCGTGCTGTCACGCAAACACCGATAAAATTTGTCGGTCTTGGCGAGAAGATGGATGCATTGGAGCCGTTTCATCCTGAGCGGATGGCTTCAAGAATTTTAGGCATGGGTGATGTGCTGACATTGATTGAAAAGGCACAAGCAAATGTTGACGAACAAAAGGCAAAAGAGTTAGAACAAAAAATGCGGACAGCAACATTTACGCTCGATGACTTTTTGGAACAGCTCGGTCAAGTTCGAAATCTAGGTCCTCTGGATGAATTATTAAAAATGATGCCTGGTGCAAACAAAATCAAGGGTTTGAATAATCTTCAAATTGATGAAAAACAAATTGGTCATGTAGAAGCAATCATCAGGTCAATGACCATGGCAGAGAAAAACAATCCAGAAATTTTAAATGCAAAACGGAAGAATCGGATTGCCAAAGGCAGCGGTCGTTCTGTCACGGAGGTTAACCGTTTGCTAAAGCAGTTTGAAGATATGAAAAAAATGATGAAGCAAATGACCGGAATGCAGCAAAAAGGGAAGAAAAAAGGCGGATTTAAATTTCCATTTAAACCGTTTTAACCTAAAAACATAGTACGATAGTACTATGCAGAATGCTGATCTAAGGTCAAAAAGATCTTGAATTTTTCTGATAAAAATTGGTAATAATGACTGTAAAGAAAAAACACTTTACAAATGATTTAATAATTGATATTATACTATCTTGTGTGAAACTATTCGGAGGTGCTTATTTAAAATGGCAGTTAAAATTCGTTTAAAACGTATGGGAGCAAATAAAACTCCTTTCTATCGTATTGTTGTAGCAGATTCTCGTTCACCACGTGATGGCCGTTTCATTGAAACAGTTGGAACTTACAATCCAGTTGCTGAGCCAGCATTAGTTGAAATTAACGAAGAATTAGCTCTTAAATGGTTAAAAGACGGTGCGAAACCATCTGATACAGTTCGTAACCTTTTCTCGAACCAAGGCATCATGGAAAAATTCCATAATGCAAAATTAAACAAGTAATCGTAGGCGATTATGAAACAATTAATCGAAACGATTGTTAAGCCCATTGTTGATTTTCCTGAAGATGTTCAAGTGGATGTCATGGAAGATGACCACCGTGTTATCTACCAGCTATCTGTGAATAAAACAGATATGGGAAAAGTAATTGGCAAGCAAGGGCGTGTTGCAAAGGCCATAAGAACTGTTGTATATGCAGCAGGATCATCACAACAAAAGAAAATATTTCTAGAGATTGGTGAATAGCTTTTTGCATCGAGATAAAAGGGAGGAATCATTTCCTCCCTTTTTTGCTATACGAAAAGCGAAAGCGCCTTGCTCAGGGGCGACAGGCATAAGACGAGCCGGCGAGAAGATTGTTCTTTAATCTTCTTGACGGATTGGCTTATGATCCCGAGCCCCTAGGCGCTGTAGCTAGACAATCTCAAAGTTCTTTAAGAACGCGGGGAGGCGAATCTTTTGCAGCTTATTCAAACTGTTGTGGTGAAACAAATATTAACTGATAAGAGTCGACAGGATCTTCATGAAAAATTCAAGGCGAAAATTCTCCAGTTGACAAAGGAATGCAATCAGCTTCAGTTCGAAATGAAGCGGATGGAGAAAACAAAAACATTGCCACCTACTGCCATAAAATCACAATTTGAAAAAGAAATTCAAACACGCATGGAAAAAATAAAACTAGTTGAGTTTCAAATTGAACAACTACATATCCTACCGTTAGGCAGTGAAATGAAAGAAAGGGAAGTCCAGGCGCTTACAGAAATCAAGATTGGTGACATATGGGACGAGCGGCTTGGGCAACCTATCATTATTATTAAGGACGGAATAATAGAAGATATACGCTAGAGGTGTGAAAAATGGAAAAATGGTTTAATGTCGGAAAAATTGTCAATACGCAAGGTATTAAAGGAGAAGTTCGTGTTATTTCCAAAACGGACTTCCCTGAGAAAAGGTATAAATCAGGTAATGTCTTATATTTATTTATGCCGAATTCAAATCAGCCAATTGAACTAACAGTCAAAAGTCACCGCACTCATAAAAACTTTGAACTACTTACATTTGAAGGCTTTACAAATATCAATGAAGTAGAAAAATTCAGAGATGGAATTTTGAAAGTTCCTGATACACAGTTAGGTGCATTAGAGGAAAATGAATTTTATTATCATGAAATTATTGGCTGTCTTGTTGCAACAACAAGTGGAGAGGAAATTGGCAAGGTATATGAAATTCTATCTCCTGGTGCCAATGATGTCTGGGTTGTCAAAGGAAAAGGGGGTAAGGACATCCTCATTCCTTATATTGATGAGGTAGTCAAAAAAGTAGATGTTAAGGAGAAAGTGATCTTAATCGATCCAATGGAAGGGTTACTTTCATGATGCAGATTGATATTCTAACCTTATTCCCAGAGATGTTTTCAGGAGTATTTGGACAATCCATTTTGCAAAAGGCAACGGAGAAATCTGCCGTCCATTATAATGTCGTTAATTTTCGAGAATATGCGGATAACAAACACTCTACAGTTGATGATTACCCCTATGGCGGCGGGGCAGGAATGGTACTACAACCACAGCCTATTTTTGATGCAGTTACGGCACTTAAGGAACAAGCCAATAGCAAGAAGCAGCCACGGGTTATCCTTCTTTGTCCGCAAGGGGAACGATATGGGCAAAAAAAGGCGGAGGAACTGGCCAAAGAGGAGCACTTAATTTTCATTTGCGGACATTATGAGGGCTATGATGAACGAATTCGAGAGCATGTCGTAACAGACGAAATATCAATTGGTGATTATGTATTGACTGGCGGTGAGCTGGGAGCAATGGTTGTAGTAGACAGCGTTGTGCGATTATTACCGGAGGTATTAGGTAATCAGGAGTCCCATATGAAGGACTCATTTAGTACAGGGCTCTTAGAACATCCTCATTACACAAGACCAGCAGATTTTCGTGGGCTAAAAGTTCCGGATGTTTTACTATCAGGAAATCATAAGCTAATAGAAGAATGGCGTAATAAAGAAGCATTACGAAGAACACTATTACGACGGCCTGATTTATTTGAAAACATCCAATTAACCTCAGAACAAGAGAAATGGCTAAAAGAAGTAAAAAAAGATTACGAGTAATATTGCGGGCTCACAATAAATATGGTATGATACTTCTTGTGACTTGAGCTGATATACTATCAGAAGGAAGTCTTATAACGATGTTCCGCTGCAAGATTTAAGGAAATATGA
Source organism: Neobacillus jeddahensis (assembly GCF_000612625.1). Classification (GTDB taxonomy): domain Bacteria; phylum Bacillota; class Bacilli; order Bacillales; family Cytobacillaceae; genus Neobacillus; species Neobacillus jeddahensis. The sequence goes on along the minus strand of NZ_CCAS010000004.1, from coordinate 44,065 downwards.
TGTGCATGAGCATCTGTTGGAAGGAGTTGAAAACGATGCATAAATTAATCGAAGAAATCACAAAAGAACAACTTCGTTCTGATCTACCTTCGTTCCGTCCTGGTGATACTGTACGTGTACACGTTAAAGTTATCGAGGGTACTCGCGAGCGTATTCAGTTATTCGAAGGCGTAGTGATTAAGCGTCGTGGTGGTGGAATTAGCGAAACTTTTACAGTTCGTAAAATTTCTTACGGAGTAGGCGTTGAGCGTACTTTCCCAGTACACACACCAAAAATTGCGAAGCTAGAAGTACTTCGTCGCGGTAAAGTTCGCCGTGCTAAGCTTTACTACTTGCGTAACCTTCGCGGTAAAAAAGCAAGAATTAAAGAGATTCGATAATATGAAAAAGAGAGGGCTTGCTCGAGAGCAGGCTCTTTTTTTATACATAACAATGCCAATGATTGTAAATTATATGAATCAGATTGATCAAATTGTTACTATTTTTTAAACAAATGATTAAAGTTTGATTAAAATGCGTTATCCCATCGTGTTAATTATGTTTAAGTTATGTAAAATAGGCTGTATAAAACATTTTTTTATAAGTGATTGGTGGGGACAGTGTATGACAAAAAAGAAAAACGAATTATGGGAATGGACGAAGGCCCTCTTGATTGCGGTAATCTTAGCTGCCGTCATCCGGTACTTTCTCTTTGCTCCAATTGTTGTTGATGGTGCATCAATGATGCCAACATTGAAAGATCAAGATCGAATGATCATGAACAAATTCAGTTATGAGATTGGGGAACCCAAGCGTTTTGATATAATTGTATTTCATGCTCCAGAGAAAAAGGATTACATAAAGCGTGTAATCGGACTTCCTGGTGATACTATTGAGTATAAAGATGATACGTTATATGTGAATGGAAAGGCGTATAAGGAACCTTATTTAGACGAATATAAAAAGCAAGTAGAGGACGGCCCATTAACAGGCTCGTTTACTTTAGAAGAAAAGATTGGTCGTAAAACTGTTCCAAAAGGTGAACTGTTTGTCATGGGAGATAATCGCCGGTTCAGTAAAGACTCAAGGCATATCGGAACCGTACCAATGAGTAAAGTCATCGGTAAGACAAGTATTGTTTTTTGGCCGATTAAAGATGCTCATATTGTAACCGTGAAATAGAAATAGGAGGTGGCGCTTTGACGATCCAATGGTTTCCTGGCCACATGGCAAAGGCTCGCAGAGAGGTCACGGAAAAGTTAAAATTAGTTGATATCATCTTTGAATTAGTGGATGCGAGAATTCCGTACTCTTCAAGAAATCCAATGATAGATGAAATTATTCAACATAAACCTAGATTGGTTTTATTAAATAAAGCCGATATGGCAGATAAAGAAGTAACAAGAGAATGGATTGCCTTTTTTGCGGAAAAAGGCATAAAGGCGTTGGCAATCAATTCCCAAGCAGGTGAGGGCATGAAAAGTATTGTCCAGGCCTCCAATGAAATTTTGAAAGAAAAGTTTGATCGCCTTAGAGCAAAAGGTGTGAATCCAAGAGCTATTCGGGCGATGATAGTTGGTATTCCAAATGCTGGTAAATCAACTCTGATTAATAGATTAGCAAAGAAAAATATTGCTAAGACAGGAAATACCCCAGGAGTAACAAAATCACAACAGTGGATTAAAGTAGGAAAAGAAATGGAACTGCTCGATACTCCAGGAATCCTATGGCCAAAATTTGAAGACCAAGAGGTTGGAATGAAGCTGGCCATCACAGGAGCGATTAAAGATACTTTATTGAATTTACAGGACTTAACTATCTATTCGTTATCATTTCTGCAACGGGCCTATCCAGAACGCTTTCAAGAGCGTTATAAGCTTACTGAAATTCCGGATGATGTGGTAGAGTTATTTGACCATATCGGCAAGCTTAGAGGCTGTCTCGCGGGCGGAGGAATGGTTGATTACGATAAAGTCTCAGAATTAGTCATCAGGGAAATCCGCTCTGAGAAATTTGGCCGCTTATCTTTTGAACGCCCAACGGATTTTCAATTAGCAGATGTTCAAAATTAACTCAAAATCAAAACTAGCTCTCCATTTGGGGAGCTATATTTTTCGAACAAAAACAGGTGAAGCAGATGAAAAGATTATCAATCGCAGAAATTGAAGCAAAATTGGACACCATTTTAGATGATTCTAATCCTTTTCTTGAGGAACTTGGAAATGATGAAAGAAAAGGAGTTCAGAGATGCTTAACAAAATGGAAGAGACAACGGGAACAAGAAAAAAAATTACAAGTTAAATTTGATGAAATGAATCACTTTGAACGAAAATGTCGTGCTGAAGGATTCCGATTCATTGCCGGAATTGACGAAGTAGGAAGAGGACCACTTGCTGGTCCAGTTGTGGCTGCTGCCGTTATCCTACCAGGGGACTTTTATCTAGCCGGGATTGATGACTCAAAAAAACTGTCGGAAAAGAGACGCCAAGAATACGATATAATTATTCGCAGAGAAGCAATAGCTTACAGTATTTCGATGATTCATGCAGATGTAATTGACGAGATTAATATTTATGAAGCGACAAAAAAAGCAATGAATGCAGCCGTGGCCTCACTTAAACCGAATCCAGATTTTTTGTTAATAGACGCAATGAAGCTTGAGACACCATACCCATCAGAGTCAATTTTTAAAGGGGACGCAAAAAGCATTTCGATTGCCGCTGCTTCAATCGTCGCAAAGGTAGCAAGAGATGAGTTGATGAAGGAACTTTCAATTACATATCCCGACTATGGTTTCCAGCAGAATATGGGATATGGAACAAAAGAACATATTGACGCGATAAAGCAGTTTGGGATTACCTCCTATCATCGTAAAAGCTTTGCACCAGTAAAAGATTATATGAAAATACTATATAGCAAATAAAAAACAGGTTAGTGCCTGTTTTTTTGTTTTGTAAAAAAATATTAACGGTTGTTTGATATGGAAAATCCTTATTAAATGGTGGATTTAGCCATTAACTTTTCTGAATTTTTGAAAGATGAATATAATTTTTTTGCTTAATGGTGGACAAGGTTTGTGTCATTATATAAAATGAAAACGGAGTCAATTTTTTGAAGAGTTTGATAGGAGGATGGGAAATGAATATCCATGAGTATCAAGGGAAAGAGATCCTCAGAAAATATGGGGTTGCCGTTCCTAACGGAAAAGTGGCATTCACGGTTGAAGAAGCAGTTGAGGCCGCACAAGAACTAGGAACACAGGTATGTGTAGTTAAGGCGCAAATTCATGCAGGCGGACGGGGGAAAGCCGGCGGAGTAAAAGTTGCGAAAAACCTTGAAGAGGTTCGTACATATGCAAGCGAAATCCTAGGTAAAACGTTAGTAACACACCAAACAGGCCCTGAAGGCAAAGAAGTGAAACGTTTGCTGATTGAAGAAGGCTGTGATATTAAAAAGGAATACTATGTTGGTCTAGTATTAGACCGTGCCACTTCACATGTTGTTTTAATGGCTTCAGAAGAAGGCGGTACGGAAATTGAAGAAGTTGCAGCTAAAACGCCAGAGAAAATTTTCAAAGAAGAAATTGATCCTGCCATCGGCCTACAGCCGTTCCAAGCACGCCGGATTGCTTTCAATATTAATATACCAAATGAGTTAGTTAATCAAGCTGTAAAGTTTATGATGGGCTTATACAATGCCTATATTGAAAAAGATTGTTCTATTGCTGAAATCAATCCACTCGTTGTTACGGGTGATGGAAAAGTAATGGCACTAGATGCAAAATTAAATTTTGATTCTAATGCATTATATCGTCAAAAGGATGTTTTAGCATATCGGGATCTAGAAGAAGAAGATGCAAAAGAAATCGAAGCATCTAAATATGATTTAAGCTATGTTGCTTTAGATGGAAATATCGGCTGTATGGTTAATGGTGCCGGACTTGCTATGTCAACGATGGATATTATTAAACATTATGGCGGTGATCCCGCTAACTTCCTTGATGTTGGGGGCGGCGCAACAGCGGAAAAAGTTACAGAGGCATTCAAAATTATCCTTTCTGATCCAAACGTAAAAGGTATTTTTGTCAATATCTTTGGTGGAATCATGAAGTGTGATGTTATTGCTGAGGGTGTTGTAGAAGCAGCTAAGCAAGTCGGACTAAGTGTGCCGCTTGTTGTTCGCTTAGAAGGAACAAATGTTGACTTAGGGAAGAAAATTCTTGCTGAGTCAAGTGTAGACATTATTGCTGCTGAATCCATGGCTGATGGCGCACAAAAAATCGTTTCATTAGTGAAATAGGATCAAGAGAAAGGGGAATTAACGTGAGCGTTTTTATTAATAAAGATACGAAAGTTATTGTTCAAGGTATTACAGGCGGAACTGCCCGTTTTCATACAAAGCAAATGCTTGAATATGGAACAAAAATTGTCGGCGGTACATCTCCTGGTAAAGGCGGTCAAGAAGTAGAAGGTGTACCTGTCTTTAACACAGTCAAAGATGCGGTTGAAGCTACTGGTGCTAATGCCTCGGTTATCTATGTTCCAGCTCCATTTGCTGCCGATTCTATCATTGAAGCAGTTGATGCTGAGTTAGATCTTGTTATTTGTATTACTGAGCATATTCCTGTATTGGATATGGTAAAAGTAAAACGTTATATGGAAGGCAAGAAGACACGTTTAGTAGGTCCTAACTGCCCGGGAGTTATTACGGCAGATGAGTGTAAAATTGGGATTATGCCAGGCTACATTCATACAAAAGGACATGTTGGCGTAGTTTCCCGCTCCGGAACATTAACATATGAAGCTGTACACCAGCTTACACAAGCAGGACTTGGTCAAACTACAGCGGTTGGTATCGGTGGAGATCCAGTGAATGGAACAAATTTCATCGACGTTCTAAAAGCATTTAATGAAGATCCTGAAACCTACGCTGTTATTATGATTGGTGAAATCGGTGGCACTGCTGAAGAAGAAGCTGCTGAATGGGTGAAGGCAAACATGACTAAACCAGTTGTTGGTTTTATTGGCGGCCGTACAGCCCCTCCTGGAAAGCGTATGGGTCACGCTGGTGCGATTATTTCGGGCGGAAAAGGCACTGCAGATGAAAAAATTCGCGTCATGAATGAATGTGGTATTAAAGTGGCGGATACACCATCAGTGATGGGAGAAACTTTAATTGGGGTATTGAAAGAACAAGGCCTTTATGAAAAATGTAAAACCCACTAATCGAAAACAACACTTGATGATGACAGATAGTCCCTCAATAGAGAGGGGCTATTTGTCCATTCAAAAAAATAAATGGAGGTTTGTTATTAAATGGACGATTTCAAAGAAAAGCTGATTCATTTGTTACACTACCCAAACGTTTCTTGGACCTTTGTTTTTAACTTGTTAAAGAGAGATCCCACACTTCAGTCTTTATATCAGCTCCAAATACCAACATCCAAACAACAAAATTTCTTGGTTCGAGCAATAAACCACGATAACCCTTCCGCACAAACTTCGATCTTACTTCATCCCGAAATTATTCATGAACAAATTCGCCAATATAAAACAAATGATATTGCAGTCATTACCATCTTTGATAAGGAATATCCCAATAATTTAAAAGAAATTTACCAGCCGCCATGGGCATTATTTGCTAAAGGTGATTTAACACTACTAGAAAAGGAGCCAAAGCTTGCGGTGGTTGGTTCTCGTCAGGCAACACAGTATGGTAAAAATGCAATCCGATTAATCTTCCCCGAGCTTATTGAACAAGGCGTCCTTATCGTTAGCGGGCTAGCAATGGGGATAGATACATTAGCACATGAACATGCCATCAAAAATGGCGGGCAAACGATCGCTGTTATTGCTGGAGGCATCTATCATATTTACCCAAAGGAAAATATCAGCCTTGCAGTAAACATGATGAAGACTCAGCTTGTCCTCTCAGAATACCCACCAGATACAAAGCCTCAGAGGTGGCATTTTCCCTCTCGGAATCGAATTATTAGTGGTTTAGCAGCTGGAACGCTTATTATAGAAGCAAAGCGAAAAAGTGGATCGCTGATCACGGCTAATTTTGCCGTTAATGAAGGAAGGGATGTTTTTTCCTTACCAGGGAGTATTTTCAATCCATATTCAGGAGGAACAAACGAGCTAATCCAGCAAGGGGCAAAACTTGTCACAAATGCTAAGGATATATTGGAGGAAATTAGAATCGATCATCATTAATCAAAATTCTTATTTTGAACTGGTTATTTTTGCAGGTTTTTTCGATAAAATGGAGAAATTAGCTAAAAAAGGTTGCAAAATTTTCTATTATGTTATACATTTTCCAACAGAAGTTCAAAAAACGTGGTAGAGATTCTTTACCTATACAAATTCAATAATAACTTTTATAAAGTAAGAATAGATTGAGACTCAGTAAATAATATTGTAACTAACATATATAATTGAAAAAATTTGGGATAAGAAGTTTTGTAAAGTATTTTCTCCTGATAAAGTTGTTAAAACTGGAAATTAGGAAAACTTCTCAAATCGTTAGCAACTTAGAAGCGGCTATTGCCAAATTTGAGGCGCTTTCACACTTTCCCTCTTAAGGAGGATATTGAATGGCAGAATTTCTGGTAATCGTAGAGTCGCCAGCAAAAGCGAAAACAATCGAACGATATTTAGGGAACAAATATAAAGTTAAAGCATCCATGGGACACATCCGTGATTTGCCACGGAGCCAAATGGGGGTCAATGTTGAAAATAGCTTTGAGCCAAAATATATAACCATCCGTGGCAAGGGCCCTGTTTTAAAAGAATTAAAAACGGCTGCTAAAAAGGCGAAAAAAGTATATCTCGCAGCTGACCCGGATCGCGAAGGTGAAGCAATTGCTTGGCATTTAGCGCATAGCTTGGATGTTGATATACACTCAGATTGCCGTGTTGTTTTTAATGAAATTACAAAGGATGCTATTAAAGAATCCTTTAAGCATCCGCGCCCAATTAATATGGATTTGGTCGATGCTCAGCAGGCCCGCAGAATTTTAGACCGGCTTGTCGGTTATAATATCAGCCCGTTACTTTGGAAAAAAGTAAAAAAGGGGTTAAGTGCAGGACGGGTTCAATCAGTTGCAACACGTTTGATTATTGATAGAGAAAAAGAGATAAAAGCATTTACGCCTGAAGAATACTGGACGATTGAAGGCGAATTTTTAAAGGGAAAAGATCAATTTAGCGCCGCTTTCTATTCCTTAGTGGGTCAAGATAAAAGGGAATTAGGATCCGAAGATGATGTTCAATCAGTGTTAAAGCAATTAAAGGATAATAAATTCAAAGTAATCTCAGTGACGAAAAAAGAACGTCGTCGAAACCCGGCACCACCTTTTATTACCTCATCCTTGCAGCAGGAAGCAGCAAGAAAGCTTAACTTCCGAGCGAAGAAAACGATGATGCTTGCCCAACAGCTTTACGAAGGAATTGAGCTTGGAAAAGAAGGAACAGTTGGGCTTATCACGTATATGAGAACGGATTCAACGAGAATATCAGAGATTGCACAAGCCGAGGCTGCGAGTTATATAAAATCTGAATATGGCGAGAATTATTTAAAAGAAGAACAAAGAAAAGAAAAAAAGCAAGCAAATGCGCAGGATGCCCATGAAGCAATCCGTCCAACAAGTACATTAAGGGATCCAAACAGCCTGAAGGAATTTCTTTCTCGTGATCAGCTCCGTTTATACAAATTAATTTGGGAACGCTTTTTAGCAAGTCAAATGGCACAGGCTATTATGGATACGATGAGTGTTGATTTGCAGAATGGAAATGTTATCTTCCGAGCTACCGGTTCCAAAGTAAAGTTTCCCGGCTTTATGAAACTTTATGTTGAGGGATCAGATGATCAAGCAGACGGGCCTAATAAAATGCTTCCAGACCTTAAAGAAGGAGATGAAGTGTTTAAAAAGGACATTGAGCCAAAACAGCACTTCACACAGCCACCGCCACGATACACGGAAGCAAGACTTGTCAAAACGTTAGAAGAGTTGGGAATTGGCCGACCTTCAACATATGCACCTACTTTGGATACCATTCAAAAACGGGGCTATGTTGCGTTGGATAATAAACGCTTTATCCCAACTGAACTAGGCGAAATTATTAATGAGCTAATTCTAGAATTCTTCCCTGAAATTCTTGATGTAGAATTCACGGCAAAAATGGAGCAGGGATTAGATCATGTTGAAGATGGAAAAGTTAGCTGGGTACAAATAATCGATGAATTCTATCGTGATTTTGAAACTCATTTAGAAAAAGCTGAAAAAGAAATGCAATCAATTGAAATTAAGGATGAGCCTGCTGGTGAAGATTGTGAAAACTGTGGAAACCCAATGGTTTTTAAAATGGGTAGATATGGTAAATTTATGGCATGCAGTAATTTCCCTGATTGTCGGAATACGAAACCGATTGTGAAAGAAATTGGTGTTACCTGTCCCAATTGTAAAGAAGGCCAGATAATTGAAAGAAAAAGTAAGAAAAAACGATTGTTTTATGGTTGTACTCGATATCCTGAATGTGAATTCATCTCTTGGGATAAACCACTACCAAGACCCTGTCCTAAATGTGAAGGTCTTTTAGTAGAAAAGAAGTTGAAAAAAGGTGTTCAGGTTCAATGTACGGCTTGTGACTATAAGGAAGAACAACAGAGTTAAAAAGAGTGGGATACTCCACTCTTTTTATTTGTCGATAGGCAAGTAATCTTCCTTTCCCGTATAAGAGTAACTACGCCTTTGTCTTCGCCCTTGGGGGGCTCGCCAATTGTGAGTTTTTCTCTATGTAGAATAAAAACCTTTTTTGTTTTGCATTCGTATAGTACAATGCAAGATGGACTTAATTGTGGGAAAGGTATATATAAAGTACTTTTTTAACCAAAATGTAATGAAACAATAGGTTTAGGAAAAAATTCAGGAGGTTACTAAATGAAAGACGTAACAATAAATGTCATTGGTGCTGGCTTGGCTGGAAGTGAAGCTGCATGGCAGATTGCTAAACGAGGTGTAAAGGTTCGACTTTACGAAATGCGTCCGGTAAAACAAACACCAGCTCATCACACTGATAAATTTGCTGAATTAGTTTGTAGTAATTCATTGCGGGCCAATACATTAACGAATGCAGTTGGGGTCTTAAAGGAGGAAATGAGAAAACTTGATTCAGTCATCATTGCTGCTGCAGATGCCTGTTCTGTTCCTGCTGGTGGTGCCTTAGCGGTAGATCGACATGAATTTGCTGCTAAAGTAACAGAGATGGTCAAAAACCATGAAAATGTGACGGTTGTAAATGAAGAGGTTACGGAAATTCCTGAAGGACCAACTATTATTGCAACGGGTCCATTAACAAGTCCAGGTCTTTCTGCACAGCTTAAAAGCTTGACTGGGGAAGATTATTTATATTTTTATGATGCTGCTGCCCCAATTTTAGAAAAAGAAAGCATTAACATGGATAAGGTATATTTAAAATCCCGTTATGATAAAGGCGAAGCGGCGTATTTGAATTGTCCGATGACAGAAGAGGAGTTTAATCAGTTTTACGAAGCACTCATTACTGCAGAGACGGTGCCTTTGAAGGAATTTGAAAAAGAAGTTTTTTTTGAGGGCTGTATGCCAATTGAAGTAATGGCGAGCAGAGGGAAGAAAACGATGCTTTTTGGACCGTTAAAACCTGTTGGCTTAGAAGACCCGAAAACAGGGAAAAGACCATTTGCAGTAGTGCAACTTCGTCAAGATGATGCTGCTGGAACTTTATTTAATATTGTTGGTTTTCAGACACATTTAAAGTGGGGGGCACAAAAGGAAGTTATCCAATTAATTCCTGGTCTTGAAAATGCAGAGATCATTCGCTATGGCGTCATGCATCGAAATACGTTTATTAATTCGCCTAAGGTTTTAAAGGCCACTTATCAGTTCCGAAATCGCGAAGATTTATTTTTTGCAGGTCAAATGACTGGAGTAGAAGGATATGTTGAATCAGCAGCAAGTGGGCTAATTGCCGGAATCAATGCTGCTCGTCTAGCAAATGACATGGAGACCGTGGAGTTTCCTGTTGAAACGGCTATTGGAAGTATGGCGCGTTACATTACAACCGCAAATCCTGATAACTTTCAGCCGATGAATGCAAATTTTGGGTTATTTCCTGAACTGCCAGTTAGAATAAAAGGGAAACAGGAAAGAAATTTACAGCATGCCAATCGGGCGCTGGAAACAATTCAGAACTTTGTGAAAGTTTTGTAAAATTTATTGCATGGACTGTTGAAGTGTGTTACTATTTAGTAGCTCTTGGCAGGGAATAGTATGATAAATGTGAATTTTTTATTAAATTTACTGCTTGAGTGTTTACAAATAAAGAGGAATTACGCAAAATAAACAATTGAACATTAACAACTTGATTGCAGTGATTTCGTTTTATCCATTTGTTGAAGTTATTGATGTCGACCCATTAATTAAACCCATTATTTACATACCAGATGTGTTTATTAACGATAATTACTCCAGAAGGAGGAAGATTTTCATGAATCAATTCCACGCGACAACGATATTTGCAGTCCATCATAACGGTGAATGCTCCATGTCAGGTGATGGCCAAGTGACATTTGGAAACGCAGTAGTGATGAAACACACAGCAAAAAAGGTTCGTAAGATATTTAATGGAAAAGTATTGGCTGGCTTCGCCGGTTCTGTTGCTGATGCTTTTACACTATTTGAACTGTTTGAAGCAAAGTTAGAGGAATATAACGGAAACCTTCAAAGAGCAGCTGTCGAACTCGCTAAAGAGTGGAGAAACGACAAAATGCTGCGCAAGTTGGAAGCGATGTTAATTGTTATGAACCGAGAAAGTCTGCTTCTTGTGTCCGGTACTGGTGAAGTGATCGAACCTGATGATGGTATTCTTGCGATTGGATCTGGTGGTAATTACGCTTTAGCTGCAGGACGCTCACTGAAGAAATATGCTGGTGACCACTTGTCTGCGAAAGAAATCGCAAAAGCTTCTTTAGAAATAGCTGCGGAAATATGTGTTTATACGAACAATAACATTATCGTGGAAGAGCTATAACGGAAGGAGATAGAAGAGAATGGGAAAAATAACTAATTTAACTCCTCGTCAAATTGTCGAAAGACTTGATCAGTATATTATTGGACAAAAAGATGCCAAGAAAGCCGTTGCTGTTGCGTTACGGAATCGTTACAGAAGGGGATTATTGAATGATAAACTCCGGGAAGAAATTATTCCAAAGAACATTTTGATGATTGGCCCAACTGGTGTTGGGAAAACGGAAATTGCCAGAAGGATCGCCAAGCTTGTTGGTGCTCCGTTTATTAAAGTGGAAGCAACTAAATTTACAGAAGTAGGCTATGTTGGTCGTGATGTTGAATCGATGGTTAGAGACTTAGCTGAAACTTCCGTTCGCTTAGTGAAAGAAGACCGGATGCAAAGTGTGAAGGAACTAGCCGAAGAAAATGCAAACAGCAGGCTAGTGGATTTACTTGTACCATCTGGTAAAAAATCTTCTGGTTATAAAAATCCACTCGAAATGTTATTTGGCGGCGGAAATTCCTCTTCAGAACAAGAAACACATCAAGAAGATTATTCCGTTCAAGAAAAACGGAAAATTGTTAAAGAAAAACTAGCTCTCGGTCAGTTAGAAGATGAAATGGTAACGGTCGAAGTGGAAGAGCAAACGCCGTCTATGTTTGATATGCTTCAAGGTTCTGGCATTGAGCAAATGGGAATGAATATGCAGGATGCCCTCAGCAATTTAATGCCGAAAAAACGGAAGAAAAGAAAATTAACTGTCCACGAAGCAAGAAAGGTTTTAACAACTGAAGAAGCTGCAAAGTTAATTGACATGGATGAGGTAACATCAGAGGCAATTTATCGAGCAGAACAATCCGGAATTATTTTTATTGATGAAATCGATAAAATCGCAAGTAAAAATTCTGGGGGATCTTCAGCAGATGTATCTCGAGAAGGTGTTCAACGGGATATTTTACCAGTAGTAGAAGGGTCAACAGTCGTGACGAAATATGGATCAATCAAAACAGATCATATTTTATTTATTGCTGCAGGTGCTTTTCATATGGCAAAGCCATCAGATTTAATTCCGGAACTGCAAGGACGTTTCCCGATTCGTGTTGAACTAACTAAACTGACAGTTGAGGATTTCTTCAGGATTTTGATTGAACCGGATAATGCCTTAATTAAACAATATCAAGCATTATTGGAAACAGAAGGTATACAAATTGAATTTTCTGACGATGCTATTCGTAGAATTGCTGAAGTAGCATTTGAAGTGAATCAAAATACAGATAATATCGGTGCTAGAAGACTCCATACGATATTAGAAAAGCTATTAGAAGATTTATCTTTTGAAGCTCCAGATATCTCCATGGAAAAAATCTCTATCACCCCACAATATGTTGATGATAAACTTGGTGCAATTTCTAAAAATAAAGATTTATCCCAATTTATCCTTTAAGAATGTCTGTTTTTCGAATCTCGATAAACACATTCTATATCAATACCTAATACATCGAAAAGATTGTATTAATTGAGTGAAAATTCAATAATGGTTGTAGTCAATTAGGAGGAAGAAACAGATGGATTTACTTACAAAAACTAGAAGAATTAATGTGTTATTACAAAAAGCGGCTGGAAAGCCTGTGAACTTCAAGGAAATGTCTGAAGTATTGAGTGAAGTAATTGAAGCTAATGTTTACATTGTTAGCCGTCGTGGAAAGCTTCTTGGGTTTTCAATACATCAGCAAATCGAAAATGAAAGAATGAAAAAAATGTTCGAGGATCGTCAATTTCCTGAAGAATACACAAAAGGTTTGTTTAATATTCAAGAAACTTCATCAAATCTTGATATTGATAGCCAATATACAGCTTTTCCAGTGGAAAACGGCGAATTATTCCGTGAAGGGTTAACTACCATTGTTCCAATTATTGGCGGCGGTGAGCGTCTTGGTACATTAATTTTGGCAAGATTGCAAGAGAAATTCCAAGATGATGATCTTATCCTCGGTGAATACGGTGCCACTGTTGTTGGTATGGAAATTTTGCGTGAAAAAGCAGAGGAAATTGAAGAAGAAGCAAGAAGCAAGGCGGTTGTTCAAATGGCCATTAGTTCATTATCTTATAGTGAACTAGAAGCAATTGAACATATTTTTGAAGAATTAAATGGCAAAGAAGGTTTACTTGTTGCTTCCAAAATCGCAGACCGTGTCGGTATTACACGCTCTGTTATTGTAAATGCATTAAGAAAGCTTGAGAGTGCTGGGGTTATTGAATCTCGTTCTCTTGGTATGAAAGGAACATATATTAAAGTATTAAATGATAAGTTCCTTGTTGAACTTGATAAATTAAGATCAAACTAAAATATAAATCCCCAGTTCATTCTGGGGATTTTATTATTTTTCTACAACAATACTTGATTGTTTTAAATTCTTGTGCTATATTATTTCATGGTGTTAATACACACGCCTTTTGATTTAAACGGACGGTGCTGTTAATAACAGTTTCTGTTTAAAAATGATAGAGGCGGAGGCAAACAAACCATTAGGAGGAAAAGAAACATGTCAGTAATTTCAATGAAACAATTGCTTGAAGCTGGTGTACATTTTGGACACCAAACTCGCCGTTGGAACCCAAAAATGAAGAAATATATCTTCACAGAGCGTAACGGTATCTACATCATCGACCTACAAAAAACAGTTAAAAAAGTTGAAGAAGCTTATAACTGGGTTAAGGAACTTGCTGGTAACGGCGGAACTGTTCTTTTTGTTGGTACAAAGAAACAAGCTCAAGATTCTGTTAAAGAAGAAGCAGGTCGTTCTGGTATGTACTATGTTAACCAACGTTGGTTAGGTGGTACATTAACAAACTTTGAAACAATCCAAAAGCGTATTAGCCGCTTAAAAGATATCGAAAGAATGTCTGAAGACGGTACTTTCGAAGTATTACCGAAAAAAGAAGTTGTTCAATTAAAGAAACAACAAGAACGTCTTGAAAAATTCCTAGGCGGAATTAAAGACATGAAACAACTTCCAGATGCGTTATTCATCATCGACCCTCGTAAAGAGCGTATCGCAGTAGCAGAAGCTAAAAAATTAAACATTCCTATCGTAGGTATTGTTGATACAAACTGTGATCCAGATGAAATCGATGTTGTAATTCCTGCTAACGACGATGCTATTCGTGCCGTTAAACTTTTAACTGGTAAAATGGCTGATGCGATTCTTGAAGCAAAACAAGGCGAAGAAGTACAAGCGTAAGATAGGGTAGTAATTAAAAAAGGTGATAAGAGGGAGCACCCTTTATCACCTTTTTTTAAGAAATGTTTATCTCAAGCGTGAATGGCTATGATATGAGTATAGTACATAGATTAAAGGAGGATATTTATTATGGCAGTTACTGCTCAAATGGTTAAAGAACTACGTGAAAAAACTGGCGCAGGTATGATGGATTGTAAAAAGGCGCTTACAGCAACAGAAGGTGATATGGATAAGGCAATTGATTTCTTACGTGAAAAAGGAATTGCTAAAGCTGCAAACAAAGCTGACCGTATTGCTGCAGAAGGATTAACTTCAATCGTAACAGCAGGTAATGAGGCTGTTATCCTTGAAGTAAACTCTGAAACAGACTTCGTTGCTAAGAATGAAGGATTCCTAACTCTTGTTAAAGAGCTAGCATCTCACTTATTAAACAACAAGCCAGCTACTGTTGAAGAAGCATTAGTTCAAACAATGGAAAATGGTGCAACTGTTGCTGACCATATCAATGCTGCAATTGCTAAGATTGGTGAAAAACTTACTCTACGTCGTTTTGCTGTTGTTGCAAAAACGGATAATGATGCATTTGGTGCATATCTTCACATGGGTGGCCGTATCAGCGTATTAACTGTTCTTGAAGGAACAACTGACGAAGCTGCTGCAAAAGATGTTTCAATGCACATTGCTGCATTAAAACCAAAATATGTTTCTCGCGATCAAGTTTCTCAAGAAGAAGTTGAACATGAGCGTCAAGTATTAACTCAACAAGCTCTAAACGAAGGAAAACCAGCTAACATTGTTGAGAAAATGGTTGAAGGCCGTCTTGGTAAATACTTTGAAGATGTTTGTGTAAATGACCAAGCATTTGTTAAAAATCCTGATCAAAAGGTTCGTCAATTTGTTGAGTCAAAGGGAGCTACCATTCGCGAATTCGTACGTTTTGAAGTAGGAGAAGGCATCGAAAAACGTGAAGATAACTTTGCTGAAGAAGTTATGAACCAAGTAAATAAACAATAGTCAAATATTCTCTAGCTAAAATTAACACATGTTGTAAGGGAATGTTATTGTAATAGGTTTTTGAATAGGGGACACGGAGTGTTCCCTATTTTTGAAGAACGAGCATTGAAAAATAGTTAAGTACAAGTGCCTATTCAAGGCGCTTGTACTTAAAAAATACATATGGAGGTTTATATGAGCGGTCCTAAGTACAAACGCGTAGTATTAAAATTGAGCGGAGAAGCACTTGCTGGTGAGTCTAGCTTTGGAATTAAACCTTCTGTTATCAAGTCAATTGCAGAACAAGTAAAAGAAGTGGCGGAACTTGGTGTTGAAGTAGCAGTCGTTGTCGGCGGAGGGAATATTTGGCGCGGGAAAATCGGCAGTGAGATGGGCATGGACAGAGCCACTGCTGACTATATGGGGATGCTAGCTACAGTGATGAATTCTCTAGCACTTCAAGATAGTTTAGAACAATTAGGAATTGAATCACGTGTACAAACATCGATTGAAATGCGCCAGGTTGCTGAACCATATATTCGTCGACGCGCGATGCGACATTTAGAAAAGCAAAGGGTAGTAATCTTTGCAGCAGGTACAGGTAACCCTTACTTCTCAACAGATACAACTGCAGCATTACGTGCTGCGGAGATTGATGCAGAAGTGATTTTAATGGCAAAAAATAATGTCGATGGTGTTTATTCAGCTGACCCAAGAATAGATGATACGGCCACTAAGTATGATGACCTCACATTCTTGGATGTTATTAAGGAAGGATTAGCAGTCATGGATTCAACTGCTTCCTCGTTATGTATGGATAATGATATTCCATTGATCGTTTTCTCAATTATGGAACAAGGTAATATTAAAAGAGCAGTTATGGGAGAAAAAATCGGTACAATTGTTAGGGGGAAAAATTAATGCCAAAACAAGTTATTTCTTCTACAAAAGATCGTATGACAAAAGCGATTCAAGCATATTCACGTGAGCTTGCCAGCATCCGTGCGGGAAGAGCTAGCGCATCATTACTTGATCGTCTTACGTTTGAATATTATGGTGCTCCTACACCTGTGAACCAAATGGCGGGGATTACAACACCAGAAGCGCGTCTACTTGTGATTCAACCCTATGATAAATCTATTCTTGGCGATATTGAAAAAGCAATCTTAAAGTCGGATTTAGGTTTAAATCCTTCCAACGATGGAACTGTGATTCGTATTGCCATTCCACAATTAACAGAAGAACGTCGGAAAGAACTAGTGAAACTAGTCAAAAAAGAATCAGAAGAAGCAAAGGTGGCGATTCGCAACATTCGCCGTGATGCAAATGATGATTTGAAAAAGCTAGAAAAAAATGGGGAAATTACGGAAGATGCTCTTCGTGGATATTCTGATGATATTCAGAAAATCACGGATGAAAATATTCAAAAAATCGACCAAATTACGAAAGAGAAAGAAAAAGAAATCTTAGAAGTGTAGACACATGAATAGACCCTCTTCTTAGGGGGTTTTTTTTCACTGTTGTGAGGCTTCAGATAGTGAAGATATTCCTAGGGATTTCCGAACATTATTCTTAATTCCTTTTGTTTTACATAAGTTATTAATAGAGATATCTTTTTAGTTTTTTGGTAAGATAAAAACATCTATTCTAAAATACTTTTACATATAGCTGTACATGGTTTAGATTGATTTATTATCGGAGGAAATGATTAACTAATTGAGGAGCAATGTTATGTTAAATAAATTTAGGCTATGGAAGAAGTCAACCACCTCTTCCACACTCCGAGATAAAATAAATGAAATAAAAGAATTGCCTGTTCCTGAGCATGTTGCCATCATTATGGACGGCAATGGACGTTGGGCCAAGAAGAGGGCTTTACCGCGAATAGCCGGACATCATGAAGGGATGAAGGTTGTTCGGAAAACGACGATGCTGGCGAATGACCTTGGGGTAAAGACGTTAACTCTATATGCATTTTCAACTGAGAACTGGAAACGTCCGAAAAACGAGGTAGAATACATAATGAAGTTACCGGCAGAATTTTTAGGAACGTTTCTCCCTGAATTAGTTAAGAACAATGTTCAGGTTAAAATGATGGGGTATAAGGATCAGTTACCTGTACATACCTTAAGGGCAATTGAAAAAGCTATTGAGGAAACAAAAAATAATAATGGGCTTGTTTTGAACTTTGCCTTGAATTATGGAAGCAGAGCAGAGATCCTTGATGCAGTAAAGTTAGTCTTAAATGATAGTAAAAATGGTATACTAAAGGAAGCGGATTTAAATGAAGAAGTCTTTTCATCCTATTTAATGACTTCAGATTTTGCAGATCCGGATTTGTTAATCCGAACAAGTGGCGAAATTCGCTTAAGTAACTTTATGCTTTGGCAATTGGCGTATTCAGAGTTATGGTTTACAGAAGTATTATGGCCAGATTTCAATGAGGAACATTTGCTAGAAGCGATTGAGGTGTTTCAAAAACGCCAACGTCGTTTCGGCGGAATTTAAGCGCTTATTGTGTCGTCATACAGGCGGAGTAGCAATCCCTTCCTTAGAACTTTAAAGGTGTTGAATTAGTAGATGAAGCAAAGAATCATTACAGCAGTCGTAGCAGCGGCATTATTTTTACCAATTGTATTTTATGGTGGTCTACCATTTGTTTTGTTAACGTATTTTCTTGCAACCATTGGTTTGTATGAGCTATTAAAAATGAAAAAATTTAACCTTTTTTCAATAAACGGTTTACTATCACTTTTATTTTTGTGGATTATCATTTTCCCTAAGCAATACGACCATTTTTTTACCAGCTTTTATTATTCAAAAACAGAACTTGGTATTGTGATAATTCTTTTATTGTTGGCCTATTCTGTGGTTACCAAAAATCGTTTTACATTTGAAGATGTATCTTTTTCTATTCTGTCTGCAGTTTATGTTGGGATTGGTTTCTATTTCTTTATGGAAACACGTGAAGCTGGTCTTGTGTATATTTTTTATTCTTTATTTATTATTTGGGCTACGGATTCAGGTGCCTACTTTATTGGTAAATCCATGGGCAGAAATAAACTTTGGCCGGAAATCAGCCCAAATAAAACCGTTGAAGGGTCATTAGGTGGGGTAGTTTGCGCCGTTATTGTAGCTATTTTATTTGTTCTTTTCACGGAGATCTCTGCAGGTATGCTGACGTTAATTGGAATAACGATTGTCCTTTCTGTTTTTGGACAAATTGGTGATTTAGTCCAATCAGCGTTCAAACGCCATTTTAATGTGAAAGATTCAGGAAAGATCTTACCTGGCCATGGAGGAATCCTTGACCGTTTTGATAGTCTCTTATTTGTCTGGCCGATTTTAAACTTATTTCACCTTTGGTTATAAACAGAACAAATGTGTATGTGCTTTTTATAGGAGTTGAATATTTTTGAAAGTTATTAGTTTATTGGGTGCAACAGGCTCAGTTGGGATGCAGACCATTGATATTATTCGAGAGCATCCAACTGAATTTAAATTATCAGCCTTTTCGGTTGGGAAAAATATAAACTTGGCACGGCAATTAATTATTGAATTAAAACCAGAGCTTGTTTCAGTGCAAGACCATGGTGATTGTCAAACACTTAAAGCGGAATTTCCACAAACAAAGATAACCTATGGACATGAAGGGTTGATCGAAGTGGCCGTTTATGAGAAATCGGATATCCTCGTTAATGCCGTTTTAGGTAGTGTTGGGCTTCATCCTACCTTACAAGCGATTGAATGTGGCAAGGTAATCGCCATTGCCAATAAGGAGACACTAGTGACGGCAGGACACTTAGTGATGGAAGCCGCTAAAAAGAATAATGTGCCTTTACTCCCAGTTGATAGTGAACATTCAGCGATTTTCCAAGCCTTACAGGGGGAAAAGGATAAAAATATTGAAAGACTAATTATAACGGCATCTGGAGGGAGCTTTCGTGACCGGACACGCACCGAGTTAGCATATGTGACCGTGGAAGAGGCCTTAAACCATCCTAATTGGTCAATGGGTGCAAAAATTACAATTGACTCCGCCAGTATGATGAATAAAGGATTAGAGGTAATTGAGGCACATTGGTTGTTCGATATGCCATATGAGCAAATCGATGTCTTGCTCCACAAAGAAAGTATCATTCACTCCATGGTGGAATTTCATGATTCAAGTATCATTGCCCAGCTAGGTACACCTGATATGAGAGTACCCATTCAATATGCACTTTCCTACCCTGATCGCCTGCCGTTGCCATCGGCAAACCGTTTGAACTTGGCAAGTATTGGCAAATTGCACTTTCAGGAAATGGATCTAGATCGGTTCCGTTGTTTACAGTTTGCCTATATGGCTGGTAAGCAAGGGGGAACAATGCCGACAGTCTTGAATGCTGCCAATGAAGTCGCCGTTGCTGCCTTTTTGGAAGGCAAAATTCGGTTTTTGCAAATTGAAGATCTAATTGAAAAGGCACTACTCTCCCATCAAACAATTGAAAGTCCAAGTTTAGCTTTGATAGAAGAAGTAGATCAGGAAACAAGACAATTTGTGCTTTCACTTTTATAATGAAATTGGAAGGGCTCGTTTAGCGACGAAGTAAGAAGATATTTCCCTATCCTGAAAAAAGGTGGTTTTAAATTTGACTACAGTTATTGCCTTTATTGTGATTTTTGGCGCACTAGTCTTCTTTCATGAATTAGGTCATTTTATTTTCGCTAAAAGAGCAGGAATTCTCTGCCGTGAATTTGCGATAGGAATGGGTCCTAAGGTATTCACACACAAGAAAGGCGAGACTACCTATACGATCCGTTTATTACCTATCGGCGGATTTGTCCGTATGGCGGGAGAAGATCCGGAAATGGTTGAAATCAAACCGGGATATAGAATTGGTCTTATGTTTGACAATGACAACAACGTTAACAAGATTATCTTAAACAATAAAGAAAAATTCCCTAATTGTCGGATTGTTGAAGTAGAATATGCTGATATCGAAAAGGATTTAGTCATTAAGGGATTCCCAGAAGATGAAAATGAAAGCTTACAGACTTTCGTTATTAATCCAAAAGCAGTCCTCGTTGAAAATGGGATTGAATCACAGCTGGCTCCGCTTGATCGACAATTTGGTTCAAAAACCTTAGCACAAAGATTTATGGCCATTTTTGCTGGTCCAATGATGAATTTTGTTTTAGCGTTTGTTCTCTTTATTATCATAGCCTTATTGCAAGGCGTACCTTCGAATGAACCGAAATTGGGTGTTATTACTCCTGACGGTGCAGCAAAATCAGCAGGTCTTCAAAAAGGGGATATCGTTCAGAGTATTAATGGTTCGGAAATCTCAAGCTGGTCTGATGTGGTTGAAATCATTCGAAAAAACCCAAATCAAAAACTTGAATTTTTGGTTATTCGTGATGGGAAAGAAAGTGAAATTCAAGTTACTCCACAAGAAAAAACAGTCGAGGGTAGTAAAATGGGGATTATAGGTGTCTATAGCCCCGTCGAAAAGTCGCCCATTCAGGCTATTAAGTCTGGGTTTACAGAAACCTATTTTTGGACAAAGCAAATTTTTGTGATGCTTGGTAAATTAGTAACTGGTCAATTTTCAATTGATGCATTGTCAGGACCAGTCGGAATTTACAAATCGACGGATGAGGTCGCTAAATCTGGTATTTATTATCTGATGAAGTGGGCAGGGATCTTAAGTATTAACTTAGGTATTATGAATTTATTGCCAATTCCAGCTCTTGATGGTGGAAGATTGATGTTTTTTGCTGTCGAAGCAGTTAGAGGAAAGCCGATCGATCGTCAAAAGGAAGGCATGGTTCATTTTATTGGATTTGCCTTGCTTATGCTACTGATGTTGGTCGTCACCTGGAATGATATTCAAAGATTCTTCTTGTGAAAAATGAAAAATATATTCTTAACAGAAATATCCGAAAAGGGATCGCAGTTGCGGTCCCTATTTAAATGGAAAAAGCATGATGAAATGGATGAAGTTTTATGTCGAATTAAGCCGAATCACCCGGTAACATATGCTATAATTATTTGTTGAGGTAGAAAGAATAGAAAAGATTTTCATATAGATGGGAGAGAGACGATGAGCGAACAGGCCGTAGGCAATAAAGAGCGATTCCAACTCTTGCTCCAACAGTTGCAATTAATAGAAGACGCGATAGTGGTCCATTTTAACAATGCGCAAATTGAAAGACTACTAGTAGAAAAAAAAGCAAGGAAGTGGCATTTTCAATTTTTATTTGAAAAAGTCCTGCCCTTCAATGTGTATTTAAAGTTTACCACACAGCTAGAAAGAACCTTTTCAAACATCGCTACGATTTCATATAGTATCCAGGTAACAAATCAAATCATCACCCCTGAATTATTACGCGATTATTGGAGCTATTGCATTCAACAAATTGATGGCATTTCACCGCCGCTTCTTAAACTATTAAATGAACAGGTACCGGAAGCAAGCGGTAATAAACTGACGATTACCGTTAGAAATGAGACAGAAGGATTAGCCTTAAAACGAAAATATGGACCAGTGATTGGAAATATTTATCAATCATTTGGATTTCCATTGCTTGCAATCGATACAGAAATAAAAAATGAAGAAAAAAATGATGAATACGAGAAATTTTTACTCGCTAAACAAAAGGAAGATCAAGAACGCGCCCTTATGGCGATGGTTGAGATGCAAAAGAAAGAGGCCGAAAAGGAATCGGGAATTGATGTTCCAAGTGGCCCACTAACAATTGGTTTAACAATTAAAGATGATCAAGACTTTCGTAGCCTCATAGATATAGTGGATGAGGAAAGAAGGATCGCTGTGGAAGGCTATATCTTTGATGCTGAAATCAGAGAATTAAGAAGCGGGCGCTCACTGCTAACTTTTAAAATTACGGATTATACAAGTTCCATATTGGTGAAAATGTTTTCAAGAGATAAAGAGGACGCTGCCCTATTCCAACTTGTCAAAAAAGGGATGTGGGTTAGGGTTCGCGGCAGTATTCAAAACGATACCTTTGTCCGTGACCTAGTTATGATTGGAAACGATATTAATGAAATTAAACCAGCAGGACGGAAGGATACAGCACCAGAGGATGAAAAACGTGTTGAACTTCATCTTCATACGCCAATGAGTCAAATGGATGCAGTCACTCCGGTAAGTGCATTGGTTGCTCAAGCTAAGAAGTGGGGTCATAAAGCAATTGCGGTAACTGACCATGCCGGCGCACAGTCCTTTCCTGAGGCATATGGGGCAGGAAAAAAGAATGATATTAAAATACTATACGGGGTTGAAGTAAACCTTGTTGATGATGGGGTACCAATCGCCTATAATGATGCCCACCGAATGTTAGAGGAAGATACTTTTGTTATTTTTGACGTGGAAACAACTGGGCTTTCTGCGGTATACGATACGATTATTGAGCTTGCAGCCGTTAAAGTAAAAGATGGGGAAATTATTGATCGCTTTGAATCTTTTGCTAACCCACATCATCGCTTGTCAGCGACAACGATCAACTTGACAGGTATCACGGATGATATGGTACAGTCGGCTCCAGAAGTCGGTGAAGTGATTCAGAAATTCCATGACTGGGTTGGGGATGATGTCCTTGTAGCCCATAACGCATCCTTTGATATGGGATTTCTTAATGTTGGTTATACAAAAATAGGACTGGAAAAGGCAAAAAATCCAGTAATAGATACACTCGAATTGGGGCGTTTTCTATATCCAGAAATGAAAAACCATCGTCTAAATACATTAACGAAGAAGTTTGATATTGAACTGACCCAGCATCACCGTGCTATTTATGATGCAGAAGCAACGGGCTATTTACTTTTAAAAATGTTAAAAGATGCTCTTGAAAAGGGGATCAAGTACCATGATGAATTTAACGATCATATGGGAAAAGGGAATGCCTATCAACGCGCTCGACCATACCATTGCACACTTTTAGCTCAAACTGAAGCAGGTTTGAAAAACTTGTTTAAACTTGTTTCCATTTCTCATATTGAGTATTTTTATCGAGTACCAAGACTACCTAGATCAGTTCTTCAAAAGTATCGGGAAGGTATTCTTGTTGGTTCAGGCTGTAATAAAGGTGAAGTATTTGAAGGGATGATGCAAAAGTCTCCAGATGAAGTCGAAGCACACGCCCGGTTTTATGACTATTTAGAAGTTATGCCGAAAGAAGTGAATGCACCGTTAATTGAAATGGAATTAGTCCGCGATGAAAAAGCCATGGAGGATATTATTAGTAAAATAATCACCCTTGGTGATAAATTGAACATTCCTGTGGTTGCAACGGGTAATGTCCACTATCTAAATGAAAATGATAAAATCTATCGAAAAATATTAGTTAATTCTCAAGGTGGAGCGAATCCATTGAATCGGCACGAACTTCCCGATGTCCACTTTAGGACAACCAATGAGATGTTAGATGCTTTTTCGTTTTTAGGCAAGGAGAAGGCAAAAGAAATTGTCGTCACCAATACCAACAAAATCGCTGATATGATTGATGACATTAAACCGATTAAAGATGATTTATATACCCCGCGTATCGAAGGGGCAGAAGAAGAAATGCGTGAAATGAGTTATGCAATGGCCCGGAGGATATATGGAGAGACTCTTCCGGAAATTGTGGAAGCCCGCCTCGAAAAAGAACTTAAAAGCATCATCGGACACGGGTTTGCGGTAATTTATCTGATTTCACATAAGCTCGTTAAAAAATCTTTGGATGATGGATACCTTGTTGGTTCACGGGGATCTGTCGGTTCTTCCTTGGTTGCCACTATGACAGAGATAACAGAAGTAAATCCACTGCCGCCACATTATGTGTGTCCTACATGTAAGCATTCTGAATTCTTTAATGATGGATCGGTTGGTTCTGGATTTGATTTACCTGATAAAGACTGTCCAAATTGTGGTGATAAATATACGAAGGATGGCCACGATATCCCATTTGAAACGTTCCTTGGCTTTAAGGGAGATAAAGTTCCCGATATAGATTTGAATTTCTCTGGTGAATACCAGCCACGTGCACATAACTATACGAAGGTCTTGTTTGGAGAAGACAAAGTGTTTCGTGCCGGAACGATTGGTACTGTAGCAGATAAGACAGCTTTTGGTTATGTCAAGGCCTACCAGCAAGATAATAATTTACAAATGCGTGGGGCAGAAATTGAACGTCTTGCTTCTGGCTGTACAGGGGTAAAAAGAACCACTGGGCAGCATCCAGGCGGGATTATCGTTATTCCAGATTATATGGATGTGTACGATTTTTCACCGATTCAATTCCCAGCAGATGATCGAAACTCGGAGTGGAAAACGACCCATTTTGATTTCCATTCTATTCACGACAACGTCCTTAAACTGGATATTCTGGGACACGACGACCCAACCGTTATTCGAATGCTTCAAGATCTCAGCGGGATGGATCCAAAAACGATTCCCACAGATGATCCAGAAGTGATGAAAATTTTTAGTAGCCCAGAATCGTTAGGCGTTACGGCACAACAAATCATGTGCAAAACCGGAACATTGGGTATTCCGGAATTTGGAACGCGGTTTGTTCGCCAAATGCTTGAAGACACAAAGCCGACTACCTTTTCTGAACTTGTTCAGATTTCAGGCCTATCACATGGAACGGATGTATGGCTTGGAAATGCACAGGAATTAATTCATAATCAGACCTGTAATTTAAGTGAAGTAATTGGTTGTCGTGATGATATCATGGTTTACTTAATTTACCAGGGGCTTGACCCATCCTTCGCATTTAAAATTATGGAATCTGTCCGTAAAGGGAAAGGTTTAAGCGAAGAAATGGAAGCAGAGATGCGGAAAAATGAAGTTCCGGAATGGTACATTGACTCTTGTAAAAAGATTAAATACATGTTTCCTAAAGCTCACGCCGCGGCCTATGTATTAATGGCTGTCAGGATCGCTTATTTTAAAGTACATCTACCGCTTCTTTATTACGCTGCCTATTTCACTGTTCGTGCCGAGGACTTTGATATTGAAGCCATGTCGCGAGGATCTGAATCGATTCGTGCCAAACTAGAAGAAATTAATGCAAAAGGTCTTGAAGCGTCAAATAAAGAGAAAAACCTATTAACGGTACTTGAACTAGCGCTAGAAATGACCGAAAGAGGTTTTACATTCCAAAATTATGATTTATATAAATCGGATGCTTCCGAGTTTATTATTGATGGAAATTCCTTAATACCTCCATTTAACTCTATTCCAGGCTTAGGAACAAACGCTGCTTTCAATATTGTGAAGGCTAGGGGTGATGGTGAATTCTTATCAAAAGAAGACTTACAGCAACGCGGGAAGGTATCTAAGACTATTCTCGAATATTTAGACAAACAAGGCTGCCTTGCATCACTACCAGAGCAAAACCAGCTATCGTTGTTTTAAAAAAGGATAACCTTGCTGGACTATCTGCACCGTGAATGAGTTTGCATATAAATCTTGGTTATGGTATAGTTTTATTGGAAATACTAAGAAATACTCTCGTGTTCAAGAGTGGGGAAACCCACTCTTTCGTTATGTAATCAAGCTGCGGGTAACCGCATCTTGGTTTTGTTTACTAATGTTTTTTAGAGTTACTTGATAAAACTATCCGTGAACTACATAGAATATGGGTGAAATAATATAGAGAAGGAGGTAGAGCATGAGCAAAGTAACGGAAGTTGTAGAAGAGCTAGCTGAACCTATTTTTCAAGAACTAGGCCTTGAATTAGTGGAAATTGAGTATGTGAAGGAAGGAAAAAGTTGGTTTCTTCGCGTATATATTGATTCAGATAAAGGTGTTGATATTGAGGACTGCGGTGTAGTGAGCGAGCGACTAAGTGAAAAACTCGATGAGATTGACCCCATTCCCCATAACTACTTTCTTGAAGTGTCATCACCAGGTGCGGAGCGTCCATTAAAAAAGGAAAAGGACTTTGAAAAGGCAATCGGTAAAAATGTCTTTATCAAAACCTATGAACCAATTGATGGGGAAAAAAGCTTCGAGGGTACCTTACTCGAATTTAATGGTCAATATCTAAAAATTGAAGTGAAAATTAAAACTCGTAAAAAAACTGTTGAAATTCCATATGAAAAAGTAGCAAATGCACGATTAGCTGTTATTTTTTCATAAAAAAATTGAATATGATTAGGGGGATACAAGCAAATGAGCAGCGAATTATTAGATGCTCTTACAATACTGGAAAGAGAAAAAGGTATTTCTAGAGATATTTTAATTGAAGCAATCGAGGCAGCACTTGTATCGGCATACCGCCGTAATTTTAATCAAGCCCAAAATGTCCGTATTGACATGAATTTAAAAGTGGGCGCTATGCGTGTTTTTGCACGAAAAGAAGTAGTAGATCAAGTATTTGATCCACGCCTTGAAATTTCTTTAGAAGATGCACAGCAAATTAATCCTAACTACAACGTTGAAGATGTAGTTGAAATGGAAGTTACGCCAAAAGATTTTGGCAGGATTGCTGCCCAAACTGCTAAGCAAGTGGTCACACAACGTGTCAGAGAAGCTGAGAGAGGTATTATTTATTCAGAGTTTATTGACCGTGAAGAAGATATCATGACCGGGATTGTTCAAAGGCTGGATTCTAAATTTATATATGTCAGCCTAGGTAAGATTGAAGCATTATTACCTGTTAGTGAACAAATGCCTAATGAACGATATAAGCCACATGATCGCATCAAGGTATTTATCACCAAGGTTGAAAAGACAACAAAAGGTCCGCAAATATTCGTGTCTCGGACCCATCCAGGATTGTTAAAACGCCTTTTTGAAATAGAAGTTCCTGAAATTTATGATGGAACAGTCGAGATTAAATCAGTTGCTCGAGAAGCGGGAGATCGTTCGAAGATTTCCGTTCATTCAGATAATCATGAGGTCGATCCAGTTGGATCTTGTGTTGGACCGAAAGGAACAAGGGTTCAGGCAGTTGTTAATGAATTAAAGGGTGAAAAGATCGATATTGTGAAATGGTCAGATGATCCCGTTGTTTTTGTTGCCAATTCCTTAAGTCCTTCTAAAGTGCTTGATGTAATGGTGAGCGAAAATGAAAAAGCAACAACCGTCGTTGTTCCAGATTATCAGCTTTCTTTGGCAATTGGTAAACGAGGCCAAAATGCCCGCCTTGCAGCAAAATTAACAGGCTGGAAAATTGATATTAAATCAGAAACAGAAGCACGAGAACTGGGAATTTATCCACGTGAAGAAACAATCAGACTGTTTGATGATCAGGTTGAGACTGATTTTGATTTTGAAGATGAGTTAGACGATTAGGTGAGGTGAATGGCGAGTGAACACAAAGAAAAAAGTTCCAATGCGCAAATGTGTGGCAACCGGTGAAATGAAGCCGAAAAAAGAACTCGTTCGCATCGTTCGTTCTAAAGAAGGGGAAGTATCCATCGACTTAACCGGTAAAAAATCCGGCAGAGGTGCATACCTTTCAAAGGACAAGGAAGCTGTCCTACTAGCCAAGAAAAAAAATACCTTGTCTAATCATTTAGAGGTTCCGATAAATGATTCTATTTATGAAGAATTACTTGAGCTAATAGAGAAGGAGAATTGACTATCCAAATGAGACAGAATCAATGGATGTCATTACTTGGCTTGGCCAATCGAGCGCGTAAAATCATATCGGGTGAAGAGCTTGCCGTTAAGGAAATCCGAAACGGAAAAGCAAAGCTCGTTTTATTAGCTGCAGATGCATCTGCAAATACGACTAAAAAAATTACAGATAAATGTAATTCCTATCAAGTTCCATTCAAATTGGTGGAAGATCGTCATCTTCTTGGTCAAGCAATTGGCAAAGAAGCCCGCGTAGTTGTAGCTGTTATGGATGATGGATTTGCAAAAAAACTGGTTACGTTGCTCGATTAAATCTAGCGGGGGTGAAATAATGAGTAAAGTCCGTGTTTATGAATACGCTAAGAAACACAATATATCCAGTAAAGAAATTATCAATAAATTAAAAGAAATGAATATAGAGGTCTCCAATCATATGGCAACAATAGAAGATGAAGATATAAAAAAACTCGATGCAACTTATAATAAAAAAGAAACCAATTCATCACAGCAAAAACAGAATCACAATAGCCAGCAAAATCGCAACAATACCCGTCCTGCTGGACAGCAAAATCGTTCAACTCAAAGACCAGCACAGTCAGGTCAAAAACCGCAGGTACAGGCTAAAACACCTAAAGCATTTGAGGAAGCTGCAGATAAAAATACCGATCCTAGCAAGGTAAAGGTTGCCTCAGCTCCAAAAAAGGTGGAAGGCAAGAAACAAAATCAAGAAACTCAAACAAAAGAAAATAAAGTTTTTAATAACGCTGATAAAGCAAAGGCAAGACCTTATAATAATAACCAAAATCGTCATAACAATAATAATAATAAAAAGAAAAAAGCTCATACTCCTGTCCAAAATACACAGCCAGTGAAGAAAAAGGAGAAAGAGCTTCCAGCTAAAATTACTTTTAGCGAATCACTAACGGTTGGAGAATTAGCGAAAAAGATCTATCGTGAGCCTTCAGAAATCATTAAAAAGCTCTTCTTACTTGGCGTTATGGCAACCATTAACCAAGTTTTAGATAAAGATGCGATTGAATTGATTGCCGGAGAATATGGTGTCGAAGTGGAAGAAGAAATTAAAATCGATACGACTGATTTAGAAGTGTATTTTACTGAGGATCCTAAGGAAGACTTAGTGGAAAGACCTTCGGTTGTTACAATCATGGGGCACGTTGACCATGGAAAAACAACATTACTTGATTCGATTCGAAATACAAAGGTAACAGAAGGTGAAGCTGGAGGAATTACACAGCATATCGGAGCTTACCAGGTCGTTGAAAATGGAAAGAAAATTACTTTCTTAGATACGCCGGGACATGCTGCCTTTACAACTATGCGTGCTCGAGGTGCGAAAATTACTGACATCACCATTCTTGTTGTTGCAGCAGATGATGGTGTTATGCCACAAACGGTTGAAGCAATTAACCACGCGAAAGCGGCTGAGGTTCCAATTATTGTTGCCGTTAATAAAATGGATAAAGAAGCAGCAAATGCTGACAGAGTTATGCAAGAATTGACTGAGCATGGATTAGTATCGGAAGCTTGGGGTGGGGATACCATATTTGTCCCATTATCCGCAAAAACCGGAGAGGGCATTGATAGCCTTCTTGAAATGATTCTCCTTGTAGGTGAGGTAGAAGAATACAAGGCCAATCCTAATCGTAAAGCTGTTGGTACAGTAATTGAGGCACAATTAGATAAGGGTCGTGGATCGGTTGCAACTTTACTAGTTCAAAACGGTACCTTAAAAATTGGCGATCCAATCGTTGTAGGAAACACCTTTGGTCGTGTTCGTGCGATGGTAAATGATAAAGGACGTCGTGTTAAAGAAGCTGGCCCATCGACTCCAGTTGAAATCACAGGTTTAAATGACGTTCCACAAGCTGGTGACCGTTTCGTCGTATTTGAAGATGAAAAGACCGCACGTCAAGTTGGGGAAGCACGTGCACAATCTGCATTAGTTGCCCAACGTGGTGAAAAATCTATTGTTAGTCTTGAAACGCTCTTTGATCAATTGAAGCTAGGGGAAATGAAGGATCTAAACATCATCTTAAAAGCTGATGTTCAAGGTTCTGCAGAGGCCGTTGCTGCTTCATTACAAAAAATTGACGTTCAAGGTGTCAACATTAAAATTATTCATAGTGGCGCAGGAGCCATTAATGAGTCAGATATTACACTTGCAGCTGCATCGAATGCTATTGTTATCGGCTTTAACGTGCGTCCTGATGTTAATGCGAAGCGTGCAGCTGAGGCTGAAAAGGTTGACGTTCGTCTTCACCGCATCATCTATAAAGTGATTGAAGAGATTGAAGCGGCTATGAAGGGTATGCTTGATCCAGAATTCCAAGAAAAGATTATTGGTCAGGCTGAAATCCGTCAAACCTTCAAAGTTTCTAAGGTGGGTACTATTGCCGGTTCTTATGTAACCGATGGTAAAATTACACGTGATAGCGGTATTCGCTTAATTCGTAACGGTGTCGTCATTTTCGAAGGACAAATTGATGCCTTAAAACGTTTTAAAGACGATGCAAAAGAGGTTTCACAAGGATATGAATGTGGAATTACCATTAAAAACTTTAATGATGTTAAAGAAGGAGATATCATTGAAGCATATGTAATGGAAGAAATTGAACGAAAATGATCATCGGTGTAGCCGAATGTGAATGCATGATTTATAATGCTCATTCTTTAAAAGAGAAACGCGCTGTCTTGCAGCGTATCCTTACTCGATTAAAACAAAAATTTAATGTATCCGTGGCAGAGGTTGGCTATCAGGACGTATGGCAAAGAACAACAATTGCCATTGCTGTTGTTACCTCTACACGGGTATCGACTGAGCATGAATTGCAAAATGCACTAAAACTAATCGACTCATTTCCAGAAATAGAAAGAACGATCACCGAGATTGATTGGCTTTAAGTTAAGAGGTGAATGTGATGAGCCACAGAGCAAACCGTGTTGGAGAACAAATGAAAAAAGAACTTGGTGACATCATCGGTCGTAAAATTAAAGATCCTCGGATCGGCTTTGTGACAGTTACTGATGTTCAAGTAACAGGAGATCTGCAACAGGCAAAAGTATATATATCTGTATTAGGTGATGAAGAGCAAAGGGAAAATACCTTAAAGGGACTAGCAAAAGCCAAAGGTTTTATTCGAACCGAAATTGGCCAGCGTATTCGCCTTCGCAAAACACCTGAAATTATCTTTGAATGGGACGAATCAATCGATTACGGCAATCGAATTGAAACATTACTTCATTCATTGCATGCAGATGATAAACCAATGGAAAAAAATGAAGAAGAATAGAGGATAGACAATTGTCTATCCCTTTTTTTAATGGGTTTTCCTTAGGAGACTTTCTCCTTAAATTGAGTGTAGAAAGAAGGGATAAGATGGAAGGGATATTACCATTATTTAAACCAGCAGGGTTAACTTCTCACGATTGTGTTTTTAAATTGAGAAAAATTTTAAAAACAAAAAAAGTTGGCCATACAGGCACACTTGATCCTGATGTGACGGGCGTATTACCTATTTGTATTGGGAAAGCAACTAAGGTAGCGGAGTACATAACGGATGCAGGTAAAGCTTATGTTGGTGAAGTTACACTGGGCTTTTCCACAACTACTGAAGATGCATCCGGCGAAGTCGTAGAAAAAAAAACTGTAAACCGGACTATTTCTAGAGCAGAGATTATGAAGGTACTCCAATCATTGACCGGAGAAATTGAACAAACTCCTCCGATGTTTTCAGCAGTGAAAATAGGTGGGGTCCGCCTTTACGAATATGCACGAAAAGGAATCGAAGTAGAGCGACCGACAAGAAAGGTTACCATCTATTCAATCGAGATGCTTGATGATCGGGAACATTTTGAAGGAGAACTTATTTCATTCCGCTTTAGAGTTAGCTGCAGTAAAGGTACCTATATCCGTACATTGGCTGTCATGATTGGTGAGTCACTTGGTTTTCCAGCGCATATGTCCTACTTACAGAGAGTTCAATCGGCTAATTTCACCTTGGAGAATTGTTTGACCTTTGAAGAGGTTGAAAAACATATGGAGGAAGGAACGATTTTCAGTGTGTTACAACCACTAGAAACGGCACTTTCTCATTTGCCGAAATTACTGATTAATGATAAAGTAGCAGAGAAAGTGAAAAATGGTGCACTATTACAAATACCAGAAGATTTTAATACTAGTAACGGACCGATTATTGCTGAAACAGTTGATGGAATGGCTCTGGCTATTTATTCAAAGCATCCTAATAAGCCAGGTCTACTGAAACCTGTGAAGGTATTACGTAACGATATATAAGAAGGTACGGTATAGAAAAGGTGAGTTTCATTTGGAAATAAAAAGGCTTAATTTCCCATATCAAGATGTAAGTAATGAGTTTCCACCTGTTGCAATTGCTTTAGGTTATTTTGACGGTGTTCATCGTGGTCATCAACAAGTCATTCTTGAGGCAAAAAATCAGGCAGAAAAGAATGGCATTTCTAGTGCGGTCATGACATTTGACCCTCATCCTTCTGTTGTATTAGGGAAAAATGAAAAGCATGTTCAATATATTACACCGTTAGAAGAGAAAATAAAGATAATTGAAGAATTAGGTATTGATTATTTATATATCATTCACTTTACTCCCGAATTTGCAAACCTGCTCCCACAGGAATTTATCGATCAGTATGTGATAGGGTTAAATGTCCAACACGTTGTGGCTGGGTTTGATTTTTCCTATGGAAGAATGGGGAAAGGGACTATGGAAACCTTACCATTTCATTCACGAGACAAATTTTCTTATACGGTTGTATCGAAATTTGTACAAGGTGATGAAAAGGTCAGTTCCACAAGAATTCGTCACCTCTTAAAGGAAGGCAAAACTGAGCAGCTTCCTACACTACTTGGCAGAAACTATACAACAACGGGGGAAGTTATTCACGGTGATAAGCGAGGCAGAACCATCGGGTTTCCAACTGCTAATATTCATATAAATGAGGAATATATCATTCCACCGACCGGGGTTTACGCAGTTAGAATGAGAGTTCGCGATAGCTGGTATGAAGGTGTTTGTAATGTGGGCTATAAGCCAACATTCAATAAAGATTCATTAAAGCTTTCCGTGGAAGTTCATTTGTTTGACTTTCAGCTAGATATTTATGACGAAGAAGTGACCGTTGAATGGCATCTTTATCTAAGAACAGAACAAAAATTTTCAGGTATCGATCAACTTGTCAATCAAATAGAAAAAGATAAACAAAACGCCTTACACTATTTTGAAATAAATCGACATACTTCCTGATAATAATGCGAACGAGAAGTTTTTTCTTGCAATATTATCAGGTTTCTACTTGCAATTTGCCGTAAAACAATGTATTCTTAAGTACGTATTACAAACAACCTTTGCTTGGCAAGTCGAGTCACCGACGCTTGCTCGGTAACAGGGGATATGAAAATTTAGGAGGTGAACTGGATGGCAATCACTCAAGAACGTAAAAATGAACTTATCAATGAGTACAAAACTCATGAAGGCGACACTGGATCTGCAGAAGTTCAAATCGCTGTCCTTACTGAATCAATTAACAATTTGAACGAGCATTTACGTACACATAAGAAAGATCACCACTCACGTCGCGGTCTTTTGAAAATGGTTGGTAAACGTCGTAATCTTTTGACTTTCCTACGTAATAAAGACGTTCAACGTTACCGTGTGTTAATTAATAAGCTTGGTCTACGTCGTTAGTCTACAGAAGCGGGAATTTTCCCGCTTTTTTATTAGGCTAAAAAAGATAAAAACTTGTTAGTGGACATGCTATTGACACATATGTCATAAATAAATTTTTATACATAATTTTAAGTCTAGGCCTTTTTGTGCATACTATAAATAATTTGGTTTAAACAGAAAGCTTCCTAGGCTTTTTTTATATTAGCTAGAATTAGTTTGATGATAATAACGAAAGGTCATTCTCTCGTATCATCATGCTTAGGGATTTAGATAGAGAGGGGTAAAAATATGGAACAAATGAAACATGAATATTCTATGGATTGGGCTGGTCGTAAATTATCAGTTGAGATTGGTCAGTTAGCAAAACAAGCAAATGGTGCAGTCCTAGTTCGCTATGGTGATACTGCCGTATTAAGCACGGCAACTGCTTCAAAAGAACCGAAAAACCTAGATTTTTTCCCGTTAACTGTAAATTACGAAGAGAGATTATATGCTGTTGGTAAAATCCCTGGAGGTTTTATTAAACGTGAAGGTCGTCCAAGTGAAAAAGCTATTTTAGCGAGCCGCTTGATTGACCGTCCGATCCGTCCGCTTTTCGCTGATGGTTTTAGAAATGACGTTCAAGTAATCAGTATCGTTATGAGTGTGGATCAAGATTGTTCCACTGAAATGGCGGCAATGTTCGGATCATCCTTAGCGTTAAGCACTTCAGATATACCATTTGAGGGGCCGATTGCTGGTGTTGTTGTAGGAAGAGTAAACAATGAATTTGTCATTAATCCAACCGTTGAGCAAGCCGAAAAAAGTGATATTCACTTAACGGTGGCGGGTACAAAAGATGCGATTAACATGGTTGAGGCAGGAGCACTTGAAGTCCCTGAAGAAATCATGCTTGAGGCGATTATGTTTGGCCATGATGAAATCAAACGCTTGATTGAATTCCAAGAAAAAATTGTCGCCGAAATTGGTAAAGAAAAAAGAGAAATTACTTTATATGAAATTGATCAAGAACTTGAAGCAGAAGTCAGATCACTTTGCGAAACCGATATGGTAAAAGCGATCCAAGTTCAAGAAAAGCATGCACGTGAGGACGCAATCAAAGTAGTTAAGAACCAAGTAATCGCGAAATTTGAAGAACATGAAGCAACAGATGATGATATGAAACAAGTGAAGCAAATTTTGGACAAGATTGTGAAGGGTGAAGTTCGCCGCTTAATTACAGTGGAGAAAGTTCGTCCGGATGGTCGTAAAATAGATGAAATTCGTCCGTTATCTTCTCAAGTAGGAATATTACCTCGTACACACGGTTCAGGATTATTTACACGCGGACAAACGCAGGCACTAAGTATTTGTACTCTTGGAGCTATGGGGGATGTACAAATTCTTGATGGTCTTGGGATTGAGGAAGAAAAACGCTTTATGCATCATTATAACTTCCCGCAATTCAGTGTGGGTGAAACCGGTCCAATTCGTGGACCAGGTCGTCGTGAAATTGGACATGGTGCCCTTGGTGAACGTGCACTTGAACCGATTGTTCCATCTGAAAAGGATTTTCCATATACAATTCGCCTAGTATCTGAAGTGCTTGAATCTAATGGTTCCACTTCACAAGCTAGTATTTGTGCTAGTACACTAGCGATGATGGATGCTGGGGTACCGATCAAAGCTCCAGTAGCAGGTATTGCAATGGGACTTGTAAAATCTGGCGAACACTATACCGTTTTATCGGATATTCAAGGGATGGAAGACCATCTTGGCGATATGGATTTTAAAGTAGCAGGAACAGCTAAAGGTGTTACGGCACTCCAAATGGATATTAAAATTGAAGGTCTTTCACGAGAAATTTTAGAGGAAGCTCTTCAACAGGCAAAAGTTGGCAGAATGCATATCCTAGATTCGATGCTTGCTACCATCACGGAACCAAGAGGTGAACTATCACAGTTTGCACCGAAAATTCTAACAATGACAATTAATCCTGATAAGATTCGTGATGTTATTGGACCAAGCGGAAAACAAATCAATAAGATTATTGAAGAAACTGGCGTTAAAATTGATATCGAGCAGGATGGTACTGTATTTATTGCCTCAACAAATCAAGAAATGAACCAAAAAGCTAAGAAAATCATCGAAGATATTGTTCGTGAAGTTCAAGTAGGCGAAATGTATCTTGGTAAGGTAAAACGAATTGAAAAATTCGGTTGCTTTGTTGAAATCTTTGCTGGAAAAGATGGTCTCGTTCATATTTCTGAACTTGCTGAAGAACGTGTAGGCAAAGTGGAAGATGTTGTGAAGATCGGCGACGAGCTTTTAGTGAAAGTAACTGAAATTGATAAACAAGGCCGTGTAAACTTATCACGAAAAGCTGTAATTAAAGAAGAGCGTGAAAAAGCAGAACAAAAAAATTAATCAGACTAGTCTGAGCTAAAAAAGTCAGGGACACTCCCTGACTTTTTTATGTACAATAACACAATTGCTGAAGCTGTCAGTAGCTTTTCTCAGTTCTACCTTGTCCTTTCGATACATAACCTGTAATGGAAGGGGGCAAGGTAGATGAAAAAGGTTATGATCCTAGTTGGTATATGTTTAATTGCTTGGAGTTTAGTAAATAATTCTATAATGAATCATTATGTATCAACTTTAAAGGAAACTGTACTTCCGGCCATGAAACAGAGTGATCCACTTTATCAAAGCATTGTGAAGAATGCATCTACATATGAAATTCCGCCTTCTGATGCAAAGATTGATTCGGTTTGGAAGGCCATTCCAGGATATAATGGACTAAAAGTTGATTTGCTTGCTTCATATAAGAATATGAAGAAAAAGGGCGAATTTAATGAAAAAAAACTAGTTTATACTCAGACAAAACCAAAGATTCATCTAGAAGATCTACCCCCCTCACCGATTTATAAAGGTCACCCGGAAAAACCAATGGTTACTTTTATTATTAATGTAGCCTGGGGGAATGAGTATTTATCTTCAATCCTTGCTACATTAAAGAAACATAATGTCTCTGCATCCTTTTTTCTTGAAGGAAATTGGGTGAAAAAGAATCCAGAACTAGCAAAAATGATCGTGAGCGCTGGTCATGAGGTAGGAAATCATTCATACTCACACCCAGATATGAAGAAGTTGACAGCACATTTGGCAAGAGAACAATTGAGCAAAACAAACGAAATTATTGAAGCTGCAACAGGGGTGAAGTGTGTTTGGTTCGCACCACCTAGTGGCAGTTATCGGGATGAGACAATTAAAATTGCTAATGAGCTAAACATGAAGACCGTTATGTGGACAGTTGATACAGTGGATTGGAGAAAGCCTTCACCTGAAATCCTGATTAATCGAGTGATGTCTAAAATTGAAAATGGTTCAATGGTCTTAATGCATCCAACCGAAGCAACTGCGAAGTCACTTGATCAATTAATTACTTTAATTAAGCAAAAAGGATTAGAAATTGGGACAGTTACGGAATTAATGAATGAGGAAAGAATTATTAAATAATTGGAGAGATATATC
Organism: Neobacillus jeddahensis; assembly: GCF_000612625.1. Lineage (GTDB taxonomy): Bacteria > Bacillota > Bacilli > Bacillales > Cytobacillaceae > Neobacillus > Neobacillus jeddahensis. The sequence continues at coordinate 6,985 of NZ_CCAS010000004.1, read as the reverse complement.
TGAAAATTGGAGAAAATACTTTTTAGAAGTATAATATATAATTGGAGTCGTTTCACTGTATAGTCAGGAGGAAGTTTATGATTAATAAGTACACTTGCCAAAATGGAGTAAGAATTGTTTTAGAAAAAATTCCAACAGTAAGATCTGTTGCCATCGGAGTATGGATTGGGACAGGTTCAAGAAATGAGGTTCCAGAAACGAATGGTATCTCCCATTTTCTTGAGCATATGTTTTTTAAAGGTACTAAAACACGATCTGCTAAGGAAATTGCGGAATCATTTGATAGCATTGGCGGTCAGGTGAACGCCTTTACATCAAAAGAATATACTTGCTATTATGCAAAAGTTCTCGACACGCATTCTAAATACGCCTTAGATGTGTTAGCTGATATGTTCTTTAATTCTACGTTTGTAGAAGAGGAACTAAATAAGGAAAGAAATGTCGTTTTGGAAGAAATAAAAATGTACGAAGATACCCCGGATGACATCGTTCATGATTTATTAAGCAGAGCGGTATTTGAGGATCATCCCCTAGGCTATCCAATTTTAGGGACAGAAGAGACACTAAATACATTTACAGGGAATTCACTGAAGGAATATATTCAAGAAAGATATACTCCTGAAAATGTTGTCATTTCAATTGCGGGCAATGTTTCTGAAAGTTTTATCCAAGAAGTCGAGAAATACTTTGGTTCTTACCAAGGAGAATCAACAGAAATCCCTGAAAATGTCCCAACTTTTCATACCAATCGAATCTCTAGGAAAAAGGATATTGAGCAAGCCCATCTATGTATCGGGTTTGAAGGATTAAAGGTTGGACATGAGGATATTTACAGTTTAATTACCCTTAATAATATTTTAGGGGGCAGCATGAGCTCACGCTTATTCCAAGAGGTTCGCGAACAGAGGGGATTAGCCTACTCTGTATTCTCTTACCATTCAGCATATCAGGATAGTGGAATTGTAACGGTATATGGTGGAACGGGAGCAAAACAATTAGATGTGTTGTTTGAAACTATTCAAGAAACACTTGATAAGTTAAAGCAAAATGGAATTACCGAAAAAGAATTGACTAATAGTAAAGAGCAACTTAAAGGAAGTCTAATGTTAAGTTTAGAAAGTACAAATAGCCGGATGAGCCGTAATGGTAAAAATGAACTGCTATTGAAACGCCATCGTTCTCTCGACGAAATAATTGAACAAATTGATGCCGTATCTAAAAACAGTGTTGACGAAATGGCAAGAACTGTTTTTACAGACAATTATTCAGTCACGTTAATTAGTCCAGATGGAGAATTTCCTAATAAAATGGTATAGGTTGGAGAGGTAATCCATATAAATGGTTTACCTCTTTTCTTTAGTCTAAATCTTGACCTCGCCCTATAAACTAATAGAAAAGGGATTGTAGGGGGTTCGATTGCGATGAGGTTAAGTGAGTTGAGTGGAAAAGAAATAGTCGATGTAAAAAAGGCAGAGCGACTTGGAGTACTTGGACAAACTGATTTAGAAATTAATGAGGGTACAGGGCAAATACAGGCGCTATTAATTCCCTCATTGAAATGGTTTGGATTTCGAAAACAAGGGGATGAAATCAGGGTACCATGGCAACATATTAAAAAAATTGGTTCGGATATGATCATTATTGATGTTCCTGAAGAGGATTAGTAATTTATACGAAGAAGGCCCAAGCAAATAGACTGTTGCTTGGGCTTTTTTTATAAGATAAGAAAGTATAAATTTTGACTTTGAGAATTGTCCAGCTCCAGGCGCCATCGGCTCGAGGTCACAAGCCAATCCGACCAAAAGGTTAAAGAACAACCTTTCGGCCGGCTCGTCTTGTGCTTGTCGACGATTACGGGCGCCTTGCGCTTTTCTTATTTCTATAAATGGAAAACTCACCGAATGCCCCGTTCCTACATAGAATGTTGAAGTGATAAAAAGAAATAGGAATTCCTAGTTGGAGTTTAAAAAAAGAAGGTGAATGTTTTCATGCTGACAGGGATGCAGATAGCCGTGATTGGCGGTGATGCCAGACAGCTGGAAATCATCCGTAAGTTAACTGAATTAGATGCGAGGTTATCGCTTATTGGTTTTGAACAGCTTGATCATGCCTTCACTGGTGCGGTCAAAGAAAAGTTGGAAGAAGTCGATTTTTCAAATATTGATGCCATTATCTTACCAGTGCCAGGCACTAATTTAGAAGGACATGTGGAAACGATCTTTTCGAATGAGAAGGTTATTTTGACAAGCGACATTCTGAGCAAAACTCCGGACCATTGTACGATTTATTCAGGGATCAGTAATCCCTATTTAAATGGTATTACCAAGGAGGCAAATCGAACTCTTCTTCAATTATTTGAAAGAGATGATGTAGCTATTTATAATTCAATCCCCACTGTAGAGGGAACGATTATGATGGCAATCCAACATACCGATTTTACGATACACGGTTCAAATATAACTGTTTTAGGTTTAGGAAGAGTTGGAATGAGTGTGGCCAGGACGTTTGCAGCAATGGGTGCCAAGGTAAAGGTTGGAGCACGAAAAAGTGAGCATTTGGCTAGAATTACGGAAATGGGCTTAATCCCTTTCCACTTAAATAATTTGGTGAACGAAGTGAAGGAAACTGATATTTTAATCAATACTGCACCACATTTAGTTGTTACCGCTATGGTCATTTCAAAATTACCAACCCATACGCTCATTATTGATCTTGCCTCAAAGCCGGGTGGAACCGATTTTAGATATGCTGAAAAAAGAGGAATAAAGGCTCTACTAGCACCAGGGCTGCCAGGAATTGTGGCCCCAAAAACAGCTGGTCAAATTCTGGCCAATGTTCTAGCACAACTACTTCAAGATGATGTAAGAAAGCGAAAGGGGAAAGTAAAATGAGTTTACAAGGTAAAAGAATTGGCTTCGGTCTTACCGGTTCCCATTGTACGTATGATGCTGTCTTCCCAGAAATAGAAAAATTAGTTCAGGCCGGAGCAGAGGTAATGCCAGTTGTGACTTTTACAGTTCAAAATACAAATACCCGTTTTGGTAAAGGGGAAGATTGGATTCAAAGAATTGAGGATTTAACAGGAAATAAAGTGATTGATTCGATAGTCAAAGCAGAGCCGCTTGGACCGAAGATCCCTTTAGATTGCATGGTCATTGCCCCGTTAACGGGGGGATCCATGAGTAAATTCGCCAACGCTATTAATGATAGCCCTGTTTTAATGGCAGCAAAGGCAACACTTAGAAATTTAAAACCTGTCGTCCTTGGAATCTCAACAAATGATGCCCTGGGTTTAAACGGTGTAAATTTAATGAGACTAATGGCAACAAAACATATTTATTTCATTCCGTATGGTCAAGACGATCCAGTAAAAAAACCTAATTCAATGGTTGCAAGAATGACGTTACTTTCTGAAACAGTGGAAGCAGCTATTCAAGGGAAACAGCTTCAACCTGTGTTAGTAGAAAGGTATAAAGATTCTGACTAAATTTCCTTCCCTCTTTCGGCAAAAAAGGTTATTTCTTGATAAGAATATGGTAAAATAAATTAATCTTTCATCAGAGGGGCAAGACCCTTCTGATGTCAAATTAATAAGATATGATCAGAAATATACAGTTGTTAGATTGAAAGGGGAACTAGATATGAATCAGCAAGACGGATTTCACGTTGCCGTTGTCGGGGCAACTGGAGCGGTTGGACAACAAATGATCCAAACATTAGTGAATGAAAAATTTCCAATTAGTAAACTAACCCTCTTATCATCCGCACGGTCAGCGGGAAAAAGAGTAGAAGTAAATGGTCAGGAAATAACGATTGAGGAAGCAAAGCCTGAAAGCTTTGAAGGGGTCGATATTGCCTTGTTTAGTGCTGGAGGTGGTGTTTCAAAGGAACTTGCTCCAGAGGCAGTTAAACGTGGTGCAATCGTCGTGGACAATACGAGTGCCTTTAGAATGGATGCTGATAAGCCATTAGTAGTTCCAGAAGTGAACGAATTGGACTTGCATCAACATAATGGAATTATTGCCAATCCTAATTGTTCCACTATTCAAATGGTAGTTGCGTTAGAACCTATTCGTCAAAAATATGGTTTGAAAAAGGTTATTGTTTCGACTTACCAAGCTGTTTCGGGTGCAGGTGCTTCAGCTGTAGAGGAACTAATAGAGCAAACGAAATCGATTTTAAATAATGAAACCATTGAACCGCAAATTTTACCTGTAAAATCAGACAATAACCATTATCAAATTGCATTTAACGCGATTCCACAAATTGATAAATTCCAAGATAATGGCTATACATTTGAAGAAATGAAAATGATAAATGAGACAAAAAAAATTATGCATTTACCGGAATTACAGGTTTCTGCAACTTGTGTAAGATTGCCAGTAGCTGTAGGTCACTCAGAATCCGTTTATTTTGAAATTGAAGCTGGGGATGTAAGTGCTAATGATATCAAAGCTTTATTAAAGGATGCTCCAGGTGTTGTCCTTCAGGATGATCCAGAAAACCAAATATATCCGATGCCAGCAAACTGTGTTGGCAAGAATGATGTTTTTGTAGGACGGATTCGAAAAGATATCGATGAAGACCGTGGTTTCCATATGTGGGTAGTTTCTGATAACTTACTCAAAGGAGCAGCATGGAATTCCGTTCAAATAGCGGAGCGTTTAGTAAAATTAGGATTAGTTAAATAAAGTTACCTAAAAAGGTAGGTTATGGTATCACAATGAAAATTATTGTTCAAAAATTTGGCGGAACATCTGTAAAAGATGAAAATAGTAGAAAACATGCACAAGGCCATATCGAAAAGGCGTTGGCAGATGGTTATAAGGTAGTTGTGGTTGTTTCTGCAATGGGCAGAAAGGGCGACCCCTATGCAACAGATACCCTTTTATCATTAATTGGTGGCAATTTAAGTAAAATCTCAAAACGGGAACTCGATTTACTTTTAGCCTGTGGTGAGATTATTTCTAGTGTGGTCTTTTCAAATATGCTTCTAGAGAGTGGAATTAATGCGGTTGCCTTAACTGGAGCTCAGGCCGGTTTTCGTACAAATACGGACCATACAAATGCAAAAATCAATGAAATGAAATGTGATCGGCTTCTTCGAGAACTTGAAAACCACGATGTTGTAGTTGTGGCAGGGTTTCAAGGAGCTTCGAAAAATGGTGATGTAACCACGATTGGGCGTGGGGGAAGTGATACTTCTGCTGCAGCATTAGGAGCTGCCCTTAATGCTGAATGGATTGATATTTTTACGGATGTGGAAGGTGTGATGACGGCTGATCCACGGATCGCTGAAAATGCGCGACCACTATCTGTTGTCACCTATACGGAAGTGTGCAATTTGGCGTATCAAGGAGCAAAGGTCATTCATCCAAGAGCAGTAGAGATTGCGATGCAAGCGAAGGTACCAATTCGTATTCGCTCCACTTATTCTGATAATTTAGGAACATTAGTGACTACCCTTAATAAGGATAATCGCGGCAGTGACATTAGAGAGCGTCTTGTTACAGGGATTGCTCACGTTTCCAATGTAACGCAAATAAAAGTGTTTGCGAAAAAGGATCAATACAATCTTCAAGCAGAAGTATTTAAAGCGATGGCAAATGAAGCTATTAGTGTTGATTTTATTAATATCTCCCCTAATGGAGTTATATACACCGTAACGGAGGAAATGGCCAATAAAGCAATTAAAGTCTTAAACGATTTGGGGCATGATCCTGTCGTTGAGCGCAATTGTGCCAAGGTTTCTGTTGTAGGGGCAGGTATTGCTGGGGTCCCTGGAGTTACCTTTAAAATTGTGAATGCTTTATCAGACCAGGGCATTCGCATCTTGCAATCAGCGGACAGCCATACGACTATTTGGGTATTGGTCAAACAGGAAGATTTAGTTAAATCAGTGAATTCTCTCCATGATGCCTTTCAACTAGAGGATGAATCGGTAGAATTTAAATATTAAATGTATTCCGCACATAAACACTTAAGAAAAATGTATTTTTAAATGGAATTAAACACGATACTACGGTTTGGAGTTATTATTCCGTATGTATTGAAAGGAGTAGGAAAATGGTTCATTTCGGGCGAGTTCCCACAGCAATGGTGACCCCTTTTGATAAAAAAGGGCATATTGACTTTGCAAAGACAACTCAATTGGTAAATTACCTGATAGAAAATGGAACTGACTCCTTCGTAGTTGCAGGTACCACTGGTGAATCACCAACGTTATCTAAAGAAGAAAAATTAGCCTTATTTGCTCATGTGGTAAAAGTCGTAAAAGGGCGTGTTCCAGTTATTGCTGGGACTGGGAGCAATAATACGTATGCCTCGATAGAATTGACCAAAAAAGCTGAACAACTGGGTGTGGACGCGATCATGGTCGTGGCTCCATATTATAATAAACCAAATCAAGAGGGGTTGTATCAACATTTCAAGGCAGTAGCAGAAGCTACCTCTCTACCAGTAATGGTGTATAATATTCCGGGCAGATCGGCGGTAAATATACATCCTGATACCATCATTCGCCTTTCCAAGATTCCTAATATAGTTGCAGTGAAGGAAGCCAGCGGCGATTTAAATGCTATGACAAAGATAATTGCGAATACAGATGATGATTTTGTTTTATACAGTGGGGATGATAGTTTAACTATTCCGGTTCTTTCTATTGGTGGGGTAGGTGTTGTCTCAGTAGCATCGCATGTAATTGGAAATCAAATGCAAGAAATGATTAAAGCTTTTTTTGATGGTGACATCGTCAAGTCTGCCAAATTACATCAGCAGTTACTTCCAATTATGAAGGGGCTATTCACTGCGCCAAGCCCAGCCCCAGTAAAAACAGCCTTACAGGTTAATGGATTCGATGTTGGTTCCGTACGCCTGCCACTAGTGGGCTTATCTGAACAAGAACGAACAACCTTGATTTCTTTATTAAAAAATAAATTATAATCAAAAGAGCTAACCGAAATGATGAAAATCGGTTAGCTTTTTT